>JBBILT010000025.1:0-4734 GCA_037444745.1 Ignavibacteriales bacterium | reverse complement strand
TTGTCTTGCTTACTTTTACAGAACAAAGAACAGTATTAAAATCCACAACTGGATTTGTACTTAAGTTTTGTTGTTTATCCTTAGAAACATATTCATAGTTCATTCTAAAACTATAGTTAATTGGAAGAAGTTCTTTATATGCAATTCCGTTTGTTGTTGAACCGAATGTTCTCCACGCTCCGGCATAGTATTGAACTGCGCCTTGATCTATAAGATTTCCAAGACTGTTTTTTAATTGTACTGCTGCGTTTACTGTTGTAAAAGTATAAGTATTGTTTTGTGCCGGTACATTATCTGCTTGCAGACTTGCATACTCATAGAAAACTCTTATGCTTACTTTGGGTTTTGTTGTTATAACCGTAAAAGTTCCATCTCCATTGTTTACAGCGTCTTTCCAGCTACCTTCATAATACTTTACATTGCTTGCTGGTATCTGGTTACCCAAACTGTTTTTTAGGTTTACAACAAGGTTTGGATTTGCTGGTGGCTCCGGCAGTCTGTCTAAAATATACTGTGCATTCCAGTAAAGAAACTTCCAGCCTTCTATTGTTACAAAACGTGTGTCTGAGTTGAGTGAGTCTTTGTAAACATTATCCACTAAATCCTGGAAAGCTTTTACCTGAACCCTGCACGCAAGCGAATCTCCGTTTTGTAAATTAGTTTTTGCTGTGTTCAAAATGTTTTTAAGTTCGTTAGAGAAAGTTAGATCACTGAGCCAAGTATAAACTTCAGACTGTACTAAATATGAATTAGTTGAATCAATAATTTCCTCTATCGCCGTTGTCGAACCAGGAAGATATGGGGTGCCTGGACAAATATATTTATCATAAATTTTACTTAACCTCTTAAATTCATAATCGTTGCTTTCATCATCTAGCCAAGATTTTACATAAATATAGTTTGCGGGGGTTCTATAGCTAGTAAGTAATTTTTCATAGGCAGCTCTTTTACAGATTTTATCACTGTCATTAATCAAAATATATTTTAAAAGATTAGACACCGTTTCAAAATCTCCATACTGGGTATATTCTCTTATAATATTGAACTTAATTACATCATTATCTTCTTGATAATATCTGTTAATCATTAATTGAGATAATTCACTCATATAATAATCCTCAAGACAGCTCATTGCTTTATATCTTGCCTCCCAATATCTTTCAAGTTGAATGAAGGCGAAAAGTTTTTCTTTGGCTAGTATCCTATAATTTGGGAAGCTAAGCAAATACCCCCACAACTGAATGCAGAATTCCAAATTACTTTTACTGATTGAATTGTTTGTGCTATATTCTAAATAATCAATTTTTGAAAAATCGCCCATATCAAAGAGTTTGTTAATTAAGGACAGTTTTTCATAAACCGTATCAATCCCTCGATATGTTCTATCTTGAAGTGAGTCAAAAAGTGCGAGTGCATAATTTAAAGTTTCTTGTGCTTGTAATGCCTTCATTGCATTTAAATAATAGCCTCTAGAATCATTATTTTGATTCCAAAAGTTATCTCTTAAGACAGGTAGTGCTTTAGTAATGTTGTTATTAATAATACTAATGGTTGCATTGTATACTTCATGAGACCAAACAGAATATAGATCATTGATAATTGAATCAATTTCGGTTTGAGTTAAATTTTGAGCCGCTGTTACACCAGATAACTGAGTAAGAATAAAAAATGCTATTTGAAGTTTCTTTTTCATATTAAAACCTTTTTAATATTATTTAGATAAGTCAGCTATTAACACCATAAGCTGAGCTTTGTATTTATCAATAACCTTTTTAGCGATCGCTTTATGTGTCCCAGTTTCATTTTTCAGCCACAAATCATGTTCCTTAGGTGTTCCATCTTTCAGGCCCCAAATTTCAAATACTCTGTTATAAGATTTAGTTTCAAAGTCATTAAATCTTTTTTCAAAATTATATTTCATCTCATCTAAAACATCATTTTTATTTCTGTATTTACTACACGAAACATCTAGCTTCGAATAATCCAGATAATCAAAATCTTTATTTACCATATTAAAAATATCATATATATAATTTCTTTTATGTTGAAATTCATGTTCCCAAGCAAGTTCCAAAGGATAATATGGACTATTAAATTCAACAGGATCATAGTTTAGTAATTCGTCAAGTTCTTTATATAATTTCTTTAATACATCAAGTCTCTGCGGTACCTTGGTTCTTAATTCTGTTGTATCATATAAAACTGTGTAGCCCCTATTTTTAATTACATCTTCACAGGCTGTTATAATTGCCCTTAATGTGATTACATCACCTTTAATTCCGAATTGTATCACATTAGCGTAATCATTATAGCAATTCTCGATTGTAATAGGTAAGAACATTTTCTTCTCTTTTGTACTCCATAGCATTAACGTGCTTCCAGCTACATTATTACAGACATCTATACCATCGGTTCCATTAGGAAAATCATAAATTTCAAAATTAGGTTTTTTACCAGCATTGTTTTCTGTACACTTAGGAAGTGTTTTACATACGCTTCCCATCACCACTTCACCATTTGCATATAGGTTTTCTAAAAAATTTACATTAGCACAACTAACAGGACTATTGAGTTGATTATTTCTGTTATTCTTCTTTAAACTTCTGTTTTGTTGGTTCATCTCAATAACACCAACTCTTATGTTTACGCTTCCGCTATCTGCACTGCTATCTGCAACAAAATAAAACGGCTGGGTTACTCCATAAAAATAGTTTGTGTCAATTCCTGCATTACTTAATTTACCAAGTACACAACCATCAAGTATTCCAAGTTCAAAAGTTTGGTTTGCTGGATATTCAACATAGTTTCCATTTTCATCCATATACTTTGGGATTATTCGCGCTGTATCACCAGCACTAATAGTCGGTGGGTCTATCTCAACTATAAATGGATTTAATTTAACCACCACATCGCCAAAACCTTCAAGAAGTATTGGGCCGGGAATAATAAAGTTTGGAATTATACTTTTACTATCTCCTTTTCCCTCTGATTCTTTTCCATTTTTATCTCTATTTATTTGATATTTATTCTCGGTTAATATTTTTGCTACAGGAAATCCACTTTCTTCTGTGCTTACTTTTATTCTTATTCTTGTTGAGTCAATTCCTGTGCTGTCTTTTGCTATAATCTTAAAGCCTTGCGGTATGTTTGAAAAAATAGTAAGTGTATCATTACTCAGGCTGTCAAGTATCAAACCATATTCTAATCCCTGCACTATCTCTACATTAAATAGTTTATCTGCTGCAAAATCTTCCAAGCCGTTTACTCCTCTTTTCTTTAACACAACCCTTGCTGTATCTCCTTGCTGTATTACGGACGGAATAATCTGTACAACTAAATCGTTGGGATAAATAATTATTACTGCTTCTGTTGTATCTATGTTTTCATCATTTGTAAATACTTTTACTATTGCTGTATCCTGCACGGATAAAATATTTCCTTCGGTTATGAAATCTATATACTTAATACCATCTTGTTGATTGAGGTTTGTTAAGGTATCTCCGATTATTCCAGTTTCATTATCTACAAGATTGCCAAGCTTCTTTCCTTTTGTTATTATAGCTGTGTACTTTAGTCCTGCAGATACAATTGGCGGACAAATATCCTGGCTGTAAGCTTCAATTTTTAATCCTCCTATCCCTCCGCTAAAAACTGTTATCGGTTGATCGGGCACTCTTATCTGAAATTGTTCCTGCGGGTTTATTGTAACTTGATCATTTTTTATTATTCCTGCCCATTCACTAATTACCGTAACTTCAAGAGGTGTTTGACCAGCATAATTACTATCCTGCTTTAGATAAATGTTATTTATTTCGTTAAACATAAAAGTAACCGTGTCTTTTGCTATTCCATTTTCATAAAAGGAAACAAATTCTTTGCCATTGGTTATTGTTAGCTTTATAGAATCTAACTCAGTATTAATTTCTGCTAATGCCTGGCAATTTTTTCCTGTTGTGATATAAATGCTCTCATAACTTCCGGCACAGATTTCACTTGATGGAATTGAAAACGTATAATCCGTAAGAACTGGTGAGCTGTAGTAGGTATTAAAGTAAGCATAGGAACTGTATGTTGCTGGTTGTGCCTGAAAGTTTTCCGATCTGATCAGTTGTCCATCATAATATAGTTGATATGTTCCAGTTATTGTTGGTTGATTTGGATCAAGGCTTCCAAAACGAAATTGTATTGGATAATTTTCATATCCCAAACTTGAATGAGAAAAAGTGTTTGTTCCGGTGGTTGATGATGGAGAGTAATAATCCTGTTGATCGCATTCTAAATCATAAAATAATATCCAGCCGGGTAAACTTGAAGGAGTCCATTGTATGTCTACTCTTATTGTATGATTGCTTAATGGTGCATCCGGTAACATTACACTCTGCGGATTTATCTCCACTTTTTCTTTTATTATTACTTGTGCGTTAAGGGTGGATAGGGATAGAAGAAATAGGGATATAAGGTAAATGGGTATAAGTTTTCGAATAGCGAATAGCGAATAGCGAATAGCGAAAGTTTGTTCTCGCTGTCTTGTTTGTCAAGTTTTTTCTTATCTAAACTTTTTCCCATAAAGTTTTACTCCACTGGTTTTTGCAAGAGCTTTAAAAAGATTTACTAAATATTGTTTCCAACGTAAAGTATGGAATTTATTTTGTCAATAGTTGGTTTACATTATTTTTAAAATAAAAAATGTAAAAAGAGAAGGAAATTATATGACAGCGGTAAATTGTTAATGCA
>JBBILT010000024.1:0-7106 GCA_037444745.1 Ignavibacteriales bacterium | reverse complement strand
TTTACTAAATATTGTTTCCAACGTAAAGTATGGAATTTATTTTGTCAATAGTTGGTTTACATTATTTTTAAAATAAAAAATGTAAAAAGAGAAGGAAATTATATGACAGCGGTAAATTGTTAATGCACGGTAAAGAAAACTTAGGTTTAATTAAATGTGTTTTATCCTAAGATTATTTTTGCGATAGGTAAAGTTTTAATATTAGGATAGTTAGTTTTTACCTGCTCAAAGCTAATCATTTTAATGAAATGAGTATCTGATTAATTTTCGATTTATTCTTATGTTCTATTATATCCTAATCCTTAAATTTGTGATGTAAAGATTTATTCTTAATAGGAGGAAAAGTGGAATCACATATTAAACAGGTTATCAAAAGAACAGGTGCGATTGTTCCCTTTAATCAAGAACGAATTGCAAATGCAATTTATCGTGCTGCTGTTGCTGTTGGCGGAAGAGATAAATCAACAGCACAGGAGTTATCAGAACAAGTTGTTGAGATGTTGAATCAAAAATTTCCTGAAGGAAGCACTCCGCATATTGAAGATGTACAGGATGTTGTTGAAAAAGTTTTGATTGAAAACGGACATGCTAAAGTTGCAAAGGAATATATTATTTATCGTGAAGAAGCTGCTAACAGAAGAGATGCTGAAGGCAGATACGCATCAAAAACAAATGAAAATGTTCCGTGGCAAAAAATTTGGCGTAATCTTGACTGGGCAGTATCACACAATCTTCATTCAGTTGATCATTTGAATGAACGAATTAACAAAGGTGAATTCCCACATATCGTACATGAATCTGAAGCTCTTTATGAAGATGATGTTGAACTTGCAGCAAACTTAATTATTGAACGACTTGATTCACTTAGAATGGTTATGATCAGCGGACCATCTTCATCTGGTAAAACCACAACGACTATCAAACTTGAACAGAAACTAATTAAAAAAGGATTTAAGTTTAAAGCACTTAATGTTGATCATTATTTTTTTGATTTGGAATTTCATCCTAAAGATGAATTTGGTGATTATGATTTTGAAACTCCGCAAGCTTTAGATTTAGAATTGATAAATGAACATCTTGTAAGATTAAGCAATGGTGAAGAAGTTATGATACCGTTTTATGATTTTAAATCAGGAACACGCAAGCTTAATGCTACCTCAATGAAACTTGCAAATGATGAATTGCTTTTAATTGATAGTTTACACGGACTTTATCCTGCATTTAGTAAAGATATTTCTGCTGAAGTAAAATTTAAATTATATCTTGAGCCATTACTTCAAATGAAGGGGAAAGATGGAAGATACATTCGATGGACAGATTTAAGGTTAATAAGAAGAATGTTGCGTGATTCTGTTTTTCGTGCTTACAATCCACAGCAAACTTTGGAACACTGGCATTATGTACGCGGAAGTGAGTTAAGAAATATTATTCCTTATTCAAACACAGCAGATTTTATAATTAGCAGCGGTATGCCTTACGAAGTTCCAATCTATACAAACCGAATGCTTAAACTGTTTGAAGAATGGAAAGAAAAATACAAGGGAGATCCGCTAAAGGTTGATGCTCTCGAACGTTCAACACGGGTTTACAATGTTTTAAAAACCGTTACCCCGGTTGATGATGAATCTTCTGTTCCGGGGGATAGCGTGTTACGTGAATTTATAGGAGGAAGTACACATCAATATCATTAAATATGTTTATCATATTGGACTTTTGGCCAATTACTAAATTCTAAATAAGACATCTATAGGTATTAATTGTTTGATTTTATTTCATTTTCGAATCTCATTCAGTGGAATAATAATTGACGTTTGGAAACAGTTGTGTTTAAACTATCCCAATATAATACTCAAATAAGTTATGATATGAAAAGATTAAATCATTTTTTGCCCTTTGTTTTAGTTTTACTAATACTCAGTTTTAGCTTTACAAGCATTACTTCTGCACAAAGAAAATCGTACGAGAAAAAATCCAAAAGTAATTCTTATTACAACTACGAGAAAAGTTTCTCTTCAAAAAGTTCTGCCACTAACATTGAATACCGGAATAACAGGCGTGGAAATGATTATTCCGACAGATATGAAAGAAACACCAGGAAGGAATCTGATAGTTACATACGCAAAGAAAAAGATTACCGGAATTATAAAAGCAAATATTCAGAGAATTATTTTCACATAGATAAATCCAGGAATACTCTTTGGGATGGAAAACATTGGGAAGAATCGAACTTTCCTCTTAGAATTTATGTGAAGGAATCTTCATCACGCTACTATAAATCCGCTTATAAAGATTATGTTAAATATGCGATGGATGTTTGGAGAAAAGCTGATGATAGAATTCAATATAAGTTTGTTAAATCCCCCGATGAAGCAGATATAACGATAATCTTTGTTGAAAATCTTGGTGATGAGTATGAAGAAAATTACCTCGGCTTAACCAATTATGATACAAACAGAAATAATCAAATTGAGTTTTCAAAAATTGAAATCAGTTTAATTAAAAATGGCAACGAGAAAATTTCTGCCGGAGAAATTAAAGCAACTATCATACATGAATTTGGACATGCTTTCGGACTCGGGCATAGTAATAGTGAAAAAGATTTGATGTATCCATACATTTCACCTGAACACACTTCTGAGATGACTTACGATGAATTATCTAGGGGTGATAAGCTTGCAGTTAAAGATGTTCTTGATTTAAGTTTTAATAAAGATAGCTATGTATGGAAATAACTTGCTGACTTAGATTCATCCCTTTATTAAACGATTCCAATAAATCTTTGAAATATTTTTCTAATCCTCAACATTTTATCATACAATTATTTAAGTTAACGCCATAATTGTTTAGTATTCCTAAAAAAATCTTAGGAGAAACAATGGCTCGCTTACTGATACTCGGAGCTGGAATAGCAGGACAAACCGCCGCTCTTCACGCAAAAAACAAACTTGGCAATAAACACAAGGTTGTGGTTGTCTCACCAAATAGCAAATGGAATTGGATTCCTTCAAACATTTGGGTTGGCGTTGGAAAAATGCAACCTGAGCAAGTTACATTTCCACTTGCACCAGTTTATAAAAAAACAGGAATAACATTTCATCAGGCAAAGGCATTAAGCATACATCCCGAAGGTGATTCAAACTCATCCAATCCTTATGTTACAATTGAATATACACTTCCTCAAAAAGCCGGGCATCAAGAGAATATCACTTACGATTATCTTATCAATGCAACCGGACCAAAATTAAAATTTGAAGCTACAAAAGGATTAGGTCCAAATCTCAACAGCTATTCTGTTTGCACTCATGATCACGCTGCTCATACATCAAAAGCTCTTGATGAATTAACAGAAAGAATGAAAAGAGGCGAGAAGAAAACTCTAGTAATTGGAACAGGACATGGCAATTGTACTTGCCAGGGCGCTGCGTTTGAATATCTGTTTAATGTTGAATATGAATTACGAAGAAGAAATGTTAGAGATAAAGCAAACATAGTTTGGATTTCAAACGAACAAGAGCTTGGTGATTTTGGAATTGGCGGAATGCATATTTCACGAGGTGGTTACGTAACTCACTCTCGTGTTTTTACTGAATCACTCTACACTGAAAGAGGAATAAGTTGGATAACTCGAGCCCATGTTAAAGAGGTTACAAAAAATCAATTGTCATATGAAAATCTTGCTGGTGAAGAAAAAACTCTTGATTTCGATTTTGCAATGTTACTTCCTCCATTTTCAGGTGTTGGGATGAAGGCATTTAATAAAGCTGGTGATGATATAACAAACGAAATATTTGCTGCAAATGGATTTATGATTGTTGATGCGGATTACTCAAAAAAATCTTATGACGATTGGAGTCCTGCTGATTGGCCTTCAACATATCAATCACCAAAATATAAAAACATTTTTGCTGTAGGAATTGCTTTTGCACCGCCGCATGCAATTTCAAAACCGATGACAAGTCCAAATGGCACACCAATTTTCCCAGCTCCACCAAGAACTGGAATGCCTTCGGGAGTTATGGCAAGACAAACAGCTCATAACATTGCTGATATGATGAATGGAAAAGCAACAATCCCAACGAGAAAAGCATCCCTTGCAAATATGGGTGCGGCTTGTATTGCTTCTGCTGGTGCAGGCTTCTTTAATGGAACGGCAGTCTCGATGACAATGTATCCCATAATTCCTGATTTCAAAAAATATCCGGACACTGGAAGAGAATTAAAATATACAAGTGGAGAAATTGGATTAGCGGGACACTGGATAAAACACTTTTTACATTATGCATTTATCTATAAAGCTAAAGCAAATCCATTTTGGAAAGTGGTTCCTGAATAAAAGCCTCGTCATAACCCTCTCCTAAAGAGAGAGAATTGAAAGAAAATTATTGGAGATATTATGAGCGAAAGAAAACCATACGAACAAAATTATTATCCGCCCGTACCAACTGGTTTTACAAAATCAATGAGAACCAATTTAGTCTGGCAGTTTTTTAGATTTCTTGTTATCAATATTAAGATGCTTAGAATGGTAAGAAAGCACTAATAATTTACTCCTGCGCTGGCATTCCATATCCTTTCCATTCTTCTTTTGAAGGACCATAAACACCTGGAACTTTAAGTCCATTTAATCTCATAACAATTGTTAGTTGTGCACGATGATGAATTTGATGAGATATTATAATCCCGAGTGTTGTTCCTCTTTTCCACATTTCGCCGTACATATCATCTTCAACAAATAAAGATTCATCGTTCCAATTAGATTTTATTGCCGCAAGTAAATTTTCTGAAGCTTCTTTGTAAGCATCAACAATTTCTTTTGCAGTTGCTGGAATTGAACCATTACTATCTACTGTTTTAAATGTTAAACCTGTGCGGTGAGCCATTTCTCCAATTGAAGTTGTAATATGCCAGGCAAGTCTTCCTGCTGTTCTTACATTTTCATTAATTTTTTTGGTTAATGATTCATCTGTAAGAGTACTAA
Source organism: Ignavibacteriales bacterium (assembly GCA_037444745.1). Lineage (GTDB taxonomy): Bacteria > Bacteroidota > Ignavibacteria > Ignavibacteriales > Ignavibacteriaceae > IGN3. The sequence continues at coordinate 2,128 of JBBILT010000024.1, read as the reverse complement.
ATATTTTTAAGGATGATTCTGACTCGGTTACCCAATCGCTGATGAAGTCTTCTAGTTTGTAGTACATAATTTCTCCTATATTTTGAACACTCTTACCTTCTGCACACGGGCATAATTCAGAAAAGTCATTTCGAAGGAGTCATCGACTGAGAAATCTGCAAAGAAAACGTGTTAAGATTTCTCCGTGCCGATCGAAATGACGAAAATATGCCTGCATCCTATAATCAGTTTTGGAATAATACTGATACTAATTCAAATTTTTCAAAATCTCTTTCAACTTACCAATATTCTCTAACCAATCTTTTTGTTTTGCTCTTTCCTTTTCAACAACTTCCGGAGCGGCATTAGCAGCAAATTTTTCATTGGAAAGTTTCTTTTCAATTCCTGCAAGTGAACCCTCAAGTCGAGTTATTTCTTTTTGGATTTTTTGTCTCTCAACTTCAATATCAATCAGTCCTTCAAGTGGAATAAATATTTCAACTCCTCTTAACACTGCTGAAGCGCTTGCTTTTGGTTTTTGAATATTTGCATCAACTTTTAGCTCTTCAACTTTTGCAAGTTTTTTTATGTAATCAATTTGATAATCTTTTACAAATGAAGATTTAATCATTGCATTAACTTTTTTAGAAGGAGCAATGTTCATCTCACCACGAATATTTCTTATAGCTGTTATAATATCTTTTACAAAATCCATTTCTTCATCAGCAGAATCTTTAATCAAACTTTCATCAAGAGTTGGATAATTTGAAGTAGAAATACTTTCTCCATCTTTACGTTCATCCATCAATTGCCACAGCTCTTCCGTAATAAAAGGCATAAACGGATGAAGAATCTTTAACCCATCTTCAAAAATTGAAATTGCCCGCGTAAGAACTGATGACTTTATTTCTTCATCACCAGCATAAAGCCTGTTCTTAATCATTTCAACATACCAATCACAGAAGTCATTCCAGATAAAACTATAAATAAGTTTTATTGCGTTGTTAACTTCAAACTCATCCATTGCTTTGTTAAGCTGAAAAATTGTTTTATTTAAACGAGAAATAATCCATTCATCTGCAAAATCCTTTTGAGCATTAACAAATGATTTATTTCTTTGAATGGTTTCAGCGTTCATCAATAAAAATCTTCCGGCGTTCCAAATCTTATTCGCAAAGTTTCTTCCAAGCTCACATTTATCAGTACTGAACAAAACATCCTGACCAAGCGGCGCAAGATAGATCACTGTAAATCGCAATGCATCTGCTCCATAATCCTTAATAACATCAAGCGGATCAGGTGAATTGCCCAGCGACTTACTCATCTTTCTTCCCTGCTGATCACGAATGATGCTTGTAAAATAAACATCACTGAAAGGAATATCTTTTCGAAAATGCATTCCTGCCATTATCATTCGTGCAACCCAAAAGAAAATTATATCCGGTCCTGTTACAAGCGTGTTTGTTGGATAATAATATTTTCTCTCTTCTTCAGTTTTAAATATTGCGAGCGCCCATAGCCAGCTTGACGCCCAAGTATCAAGAACGTCTTCATCCTGTTTCCAGTTTTCACTATCCTTCGGCGGATTTACATCACAATAAATTTCCTTTGTCGTTTTATGATACCAAACAGGAATTCTATGCCCCCACCATAATTGCCGCGAGATACACCAATCACGTATTCCTTCCATCCAGTGGAAATAAGTTTTTTCCCAATGCTTTGGATAAAATCTAACTTTGCCTTCCTGCACAACTTCAACTGCGGGCTTCGCAAGTTCATCCATCTTCATAAACCATTGTTCAGAAAGATATGGTTCAATCGGAACATTACCGCGCTCAGAATATCCAACTTTATTTTGATAATCTTCTATCTTAAACATCAACCCAAGTTCTTCCAAACGCGCCACAACTTTTTTTCTAACCTCATAACGGTCAAGTTCACGAAATTCTTCCGGAACGTTTCCGTTCGTTGTTGCATCATCATTAAAAATATTTATCATCTCAAGCTTATGCCGCTGCCCCATATCATAATCATTAACATCGTGGGCGGGGGTAACTTTAACCGCACCGGTTCCAAATTCCATATCAACATAATCATCCGCAAAAATTGGAATTTCTCTCTCCGCAATCGGTAACAAAATCTTTTTACC
>JBBILT010000023.1:0-10355 GCA_037444745.1 Ignavibacteriales bacterium | reverse complement strand
TTTATGATATACTCGGTAATGAAGTAACAACTCTAATCAACGAACAAAAACCACAAGGCAGATACGAGGTAAATTTCAACGCATCATCACTTGCAAGCGGAGTTTATATTTACAAGATACAAGCTGGTGAGTTTACTGCCTCTAAGAAATTAATGCTGCTAAAATAATGTTGTTTTGAATCTACCCTTAGTACTTCTCCCGAATCTAATTCGGAACAGGCTTTTTTATAAAGGGAAGGAAACTTTATAATGCGAGGCAATCCCTCGCATTTTTTTTGTAATTTTAGTTAGCTTTGAAGCAATTAAATAAAGGAATTTACTTTGGATTGGAAATTACTCTTAACAGATGACCGTCTTGGAATTGAAAAAAATCTATTATCAAAAAAAGATGGGCGAAGTCAGTTTCAAAAAGATTTTGACAGAATAGTTTTTTCGCCTGCGTTCAGAAGATTGCAGGATAAGACTCAGGTTTTTCCATTACCGGAAAGTGATTTTGTGCATACAAGATTAACTCACAGTCTGGAAGTTTCTGTTGTTGGAAGATCATTGGGAAATCTTGTTGGAGAAAGAATCCTATCTAAACATCCAAAATTGAAAAAAGATTTTACGCAATTTCACTTTGGAGAAATTGTTGCCGCTGCTTGTCTTGCTCACGATATTGGCAATCCTCCGTTTGGTCATTCCGGTGAAGATGCTATTGCCGAATACTTTAAAAATGGAAACGGAAAAAATTTCAAAGAAGAAGTAAATGATGAAAAAAAATGGAATGACTTAATTCGTTTTGAAGGCAATGCACAAGGATTTAGAATTATCACAAAGTTGCAAAACCAGGATGTTGATGGTGGGCTTCAATTAACTTATGCAACTTTGTCTGCATTAAATAAATATCCCAAAGAGTCGCTTACTGATCTTGAAATTAAACACGCAAAAGGACATAAAAATATTTATAAGAAGTTTGGGTTCTTCCAATCAGAAAAAGAAATATTTAAACACGTTGCTGAGAAAACCGGATTAGGCAAACCGGGAAAAAATGAAAATTATTTATGGCATCGTCATCCTCTTTCTTTTCTTGTAGAAGCGGCTGATGATATTTGTTACAGCATCATGGATCTTGAAGACGGTTTTCGTTTGGGGCTTTTATCTTTTAAGGAAACTGAAAGTTTGTTGTTACCATTAATTCATAAACGCGATTTATCTGGCTACAAAAAACGTGATGACAATGAAAAAGTAGGTTACTTGCGCGCTAAAGCAATTAGTGATCTTGTAAATCTTGTCGCTGATGCTTTTATGGAAAATGAAAAAGATATTCTTGCAGGAAACTTTAATAAAGAACTTGTAACTGCAACTTCAAAATCAAATACTCTAAAGAAAATTGAAAAAGCATCAATTGCCAAAATCTATCGTCACCGAAGTGTTGTTGAGCGCGAAGTTGCCGGCTATGAAGTTCTTGGTGGTTTGCTGGATACTTTTATTACAGCATATAATGAACGTTCTAATAATAATTTAACACCTAAAAATCGTGCTATTATAAATCTTATTCCCAAAAGATTTTTCTTTAGTGAAAAAAATAATCCGGAATTATATCAAAGACTTTTAAGAGTTATGGATTTTATTTCTGGAATGACAGACTCTTATGCAGTTTCTATCTTCAGAAAAATAAAAGGTATTTCTTTGCCAGGCGGGCGAGTAACAGAATAGCTAAAGCGCAATAGAACGCGGATGACGCGGATCGCGCGGGTTTTCACAGATTAAAAACAGGAGGACTTATGCTGCACGAAAATATTACAAAGAAAATTATTGAAGCCTATTATAAAGTTTATAATTCTCTTGGCTATGGTTTTCTGGAAAAAGTATATGAGAATGCTTTAAAGATTGAACTTAAGCGATTGAATTTAAAAGTTGATCAGCAGAAAAATATTAAAGTATTCTATGAATTATTTGAAGTAGGAGATTATTTTGCTGATTTAATCATCGAAGATTTGATTATTGTTGAATTAAAAGCTGCTGAAAGTTTATGCGAAGAACATGAAGCTCAACTGATTAATTATCTAAAGGCAACAAATCTCGAAGTCGGATTATTATTAAATTTTGGGAAGAAGCCAGAATTTAAAAGAAAAGTATTTTCTAATGATCGAAAATCCGCGTGAACCAGCGTAATCCGCGTTATCCGTGTTCTATTGGATTTTGTGTTAATGTCTTTCAGTTTTCATATCACGAGTCATAAGATCAGTGGTTGCTTTTACAGGGTCTTTATCTTCGAATAATATTTTATAGACTTCTGTTGTAATTGGAGTTTCCACATTATTTTTTTCCGCAAGTTTAGAAGCAGAGCGACTTGTTTCAACACCTTCAGCAACCATTTCCATACTTTTTAAAACTTCTTTAAGAGTTTTACCTTTTCCAATTTGTTCACCAACATAGCGGTTACGACTGTGTTTACTCATACAGGTAACAATCAAATCACCCATTCCGGAAAGTCCGGCAAAAGTTTCTGGTCGTGCGCCCATCGCTAATCCTAATCTAGAAATTTCTGCAACACCGCGAGTCATAATAGCAGCTTTTGTGTTATCACCAAAACCTGCGCCATCAATAATTCCTGCTCCGATGGCAATTACATTTTTGAAAGCTCCGCCAAGTTCAACACCAAGAATATCGGTTGAAGAATAAACACGGAAGTAAGAATTCATAAATGCAGCTTGAATAGATTTAGAAATATCGATCTCAGTTGAAGCAGCAACGACAGCAGTTGGAATTCTTTTGCTAACTTCTTCTGCATGTGATGGACCAGATAGTACACCAATCTGTTCATCGCTTAAATGTGGGTGAACATCTTTTAACATCTGAGACATCGTCATCAAATGTTTGTTCTCAATTCCTTTTGCAACGCTAACAAGGATAGTGTTTTTAATATCAGAATAATTTATCTGATCAACTACAGAACGCAAAAATTGGGAAGGCACTGCAAGTACGATTAAGTTTTTTTGGTCAACTGATTCTTTAATATCGTGAGTGATTATTATTTCTTCTGGTATGTTGATGCCTGGAAGGTAAACAGAGTTAACTCTTTTTTTGCTTAACTCTTTAGCATAATTTTTTTGGTATTCCCAAATAGTGACCTGATGACCGTTGTAGTGAAGAAGAATACCAAGAGTAGTTCCCCAGCCACCAGCACCGAGCACTGATATTTTCATTATTTCTTTTTCTTAAAACTAAATTTACTTTCTGTACCGTTAAGTAAACGCATAACATTTTTTCGATGTGTGAAAACCACGAGTAATGAAACAGCGGCAACAAATGGTAATAAAGTACTATAACTTTGAATATGATCGTGGAAAATATTTTCTCTGATTATAAGAGTAAGAGGTACTGATAATGCAGCTAAAATCGAACCGAGAGAAACGTAACGTGAAACTGTAACAACAACAATAAAAATTCCAAGTGCAACAAGCATATCAACGGTAACGATCATAATTAACATTCCAAGTGCAGTGGCAATACCTTTACCGCCACGGAATCCTGCGAACACAGTCCAGATATGACCAATTACTGCAGCAATACCTGCAATGATTTGAACTAAAGTAAAATCATCAAACGGAGATACGTTTTGAAATGGTAATCCGCCGTAATGTAATCTTGCAATAACAACAACAGCAAATGCACCTTTAAGTGCATCAAGTAAGATTACAAACAAGCCTTGCTTCCAACCTAAAACTCTCATAACATTCGTACCGCCAGCATTTCCGCTGCCGTGCTCACGAATATCTATGCCGCGCGTAAGCTTACTTATAATTATACTTGTCGGTATTGAACCAGCTAAGTAAGAAAGAATTATGATTGTTGCGAGTAAAAACATTATAAATCCAAAAACTTGTAATAAAACCTAATCAATAAATTCTAAATAAACAATGAAAAGAAATATTTGATAATTAGAAAATTTTTATTAGTACCATTCATTAGATACTATTTATGATCGTTCGTTTCATAAAATAATTAAATTTAGAAATTATTATTATGCCAACAATCCGCATATCCGCCAATAAATTCGCTTTTAATGGATTTTTGTACATCCTCAACATAATTCACACTTTTCATCCCCACTAAGGTGGATGAAACCTGAGGTACACTATTAATTAATAGTATAGCCTTTTGAGAAAGCGATAATTTTTGCTGTTCACTGTTGGCAAATTTATCTATTGCGGAATGAAACTTTCCATTTTCAAGATTCTTTCTTTTCGCCAAATTGCTTAAGATTGAATCCATTATAATGTTCGTTGTCACTGCATAATTTCTTAAAGCACGAATAACATTTTCATCGTTAGGATAACTTTTACCAATTTCGTTAATTGCAAAATTTGCGCGTGGAATTAAATATGTACTTTTTATCTCATTAAAATTACCGGGACTATCAAACTTTCTATAGTTCGATTTTAGTATTGCTGAAAGTGAAATACAATCAGTCACATTTTTTTTCTCACTCGCACTCAATCCCATATAATTAATATACTTTTCAATCAGATTAGATTCCTGATTATTTAAGTCATCAATCAAACTAAAAATTTCTTCATCGGATCGGTTTTCTGTAATTGGGTATTCAGCTAATCGTACAATTTTGTTTTTACTAATTGCATTTAACGGACGATTAACTAAAACTCCAAGATTATTTTCTCCCGCAAATTGCAAAAATGTTTTTGTTCCGTTTTGCTGATTTAAAATATTCATTCCGCTATTTTCAATTAAGTTCATTGGAAATTGAACAACGGCAAAATGGTTTTTGTCTGAAATTTCATTTGCAATTTCAATTACTTTTTCCAGCGAAGTAAAATTTTGTTTGGTTTCTTTTTCACCGAATGTATTTGATGATATTCCATAATAAGAGATTCTTCCAAGTCTGACTTCTTTTTCAAGATGAATGAAAGCATCTTTAATTCTTCGATAGTATTCCCGCCTCCGTCTTTCGGGATCAGAAATGATGGAGTAGGTAAGAAAGTATTCCGGATTATGAAGAAGATAAACATCTATTTTTTCTAAATTTAATCTTTGCAAAGAATGCGAAATCTGATTCTCAAGAAAATCAGGACTTATGCAATGCCACAGATCTTGCGAACACTTTACAACATCAGTAAATGGTTTCCCCGATTTTTCCCTTTCATATCCAAGTTTAAGATTTGATGCTTGAAGATATCCACTTTTAGAAACAACAATAATATTTTCTCTAACGATTTTATTTTCAGAGATAAGTTTATTTAAAACCGTTCCAACAAGAGTTTCACTTCCACCATCAGAATAGTTTGATGAAGTATCAATAAGATTTATTCCAGATAGTAATGCTTTTTCTAAAGCTTTCTGGTGCTGCGGAATTCCATCATCAATTCTGTATCCGCCAAATCCACAGATGGAAACAGAAAATCCGGTTTTACCCAAAACTTTGGATTTAATATCCAGATATTTATTAATATATGTTTTTGTTCCTTGAACAGAAGCCATTACTATAAAACTGAAAAATGCAGCCCCAAACTAAGAAAAAATGCAAGATTCACAACAATTGAGTGAGCATAAAATCTTTTCTTTAAAGCATTATTGATATATATTTACTTCCCAAAATAAGAAATTAATAGAATAGGATAAAAAGATGGCAAAAGTTCAGAGTTTTGCTGATAAAGCAAAAGGTAAGAAAAAAGTTGATGGCGTAACTATAAAGGTTATTAAAAGTATGAAGACCGATGGCGGCTCATATAAGTTCAACGAAAAATTTGTTAAGCTTGCAGACATAAGCAAAGTAACAGATTTAAAATAATTTTAGCGGTTTGATTTTTTAATCAAACAATTCAGGATTTAATGCTCCTTCTAAATGAAGGAGTTTTTCTTTTATATCCAGCCCACCAGCGTAACCAGTTAAATTTCCATCTGCACCAATAACACGATGACAGGGAATTATTATTGCAATTGGATTTTTGCTGTTTGCTTTTCCAACTGCACGGATTGCTTTTACATCACCAAGTTTTTCTGATAAAGTTTTGTAACTGATTGTTTTGCCGTAAGGGATTTTCTTTAATTCATTCCAAACTTTTTTTTGAAAATCTGTTCCTTCAATATCAAGCGGAACATCAAACTTTTTTCTTGTTCCAGCAAAGTATTCTCTAAGTTGAGCAAAAATTCCGAAAAGATATGGATCATCACTTCTCAGTTTTGTTGTAGAAGATAATTCAATTGTTTTTTTTGTAGGATTAAAAAATATTTTTTTAATCCCTTTTGATGAGGCAAGAACAGCTATTTTAATTCCGGAAATTATCTCTTCAGAATAAAAACTTGTTTCAGTCATAATCTGTTCCTGAAAAATAAAAAAGGCTGCTAAGCAAAGCAGCCTTATGAAAGATCAATAATATTGTTTAAGCAGGAACAACATTTATTGCAGGATTAACATCACGTTTTAATAATCCTTCAATTGCAGTAAGTGTTCCGCTGATTGAACTTGGGCAGCTTCCGCAAGCACCTTGATATTTTATCTTAACCGTATAGCCTTCCAAACCTAAAACTTCTAAACCACCGCCATCACCCGCAAGTGCCGGTCTAACTTTTTGATCAAGCAAATTGTTTATTTGCTTTAGCAGCGTGCTAGATTCTTCATCGCTTACTATAATTTCTTTTTCTACAGGAATTAAATTTTTATCAAAGCCCTTTAAGAAATTAATAAAAGGTCTTTGAATCTGTCCCCAATTTTTTTCCGCGGATTTTTCAATCGTAACAAACTTATCCATATAAAAAACTGAAACTACACCATCAATCTCAAAAATACCTTTTGCAAAAGGATCACTTTGAGCTGATTCTTTATTATGATACTGTCTTGTTTCTAAGTTTAATAATTTTTCATTCAAAATAAATTTTAATGCATGTGGATTGGGAGTTAAATCAACATCTTCTACCATTAACATAATTACACCTTTCTTGTTTATACTTGTGCGAAAAATAAACTAACCAAATCTACTCTGCAAGTCAGTTAAATCATACAATGATTAATCGCAAGTATTTCTTTTTAGAATTGCTGTTAAAAGCTATTTTAGTAGTCAAAATTTGAAAATTAAATGAAAAAAATATTAGTCGTATTTACAGGCGGCACTTTTTCAATGATGATTGATGAAAAAACCGGCGGCGCTGTTCCAAGATATTCCGGTAGTGAATTACTTGGAATGATACCTGAAGCAAAATCTTTAGCAGAAATAGAGTGTTTTGATTTTGGTAAATATCCCGGTCCGCACGTTACTCCTGAATTGATGTTAGATTTATCGAATAAAATAAACACAAAATTAAAATCAGATAAGTATGATGGAGTGATTGTAACACACGGAACTGATACGCTTGAAGAAACTGCTTACTTTTTGGATTTAACTATTGAAACAGAAATTCCAGTAGTTGTTATTGGTGCAATGAAAAATAGTTCCGAACCTGATTGGGATGGACCAGCAAATCTTATTGATGCAATCCATATTTGTTTAAATGAAAATTCCAAAAATCTTGGCGTGCTTGTTTGTCTAAATGGAGAAATAAATGCGGCAAGTGAAGTAACGAAAATTTATTCTGATTCTGTTGAATCATTTAAGAGTCTGGATTTTGGTACTCTGGGATTTGTACAAAATGGAAGAGTAATATTCAATCGCTTGCCAAGACATCTTGAAACAATTGAGACAGAAACAATAAACACAAATGTTGATCTTCTTACAGTTTACGCAGGAATGGATGAAAAGTTTTTTAAGTTTTCTGCTGATAGCAAAGTTGATGGAATTGTAGTTGAAGCACTTGGTGTTGGTAATGTTCCGCCGCCTGCATTTGAAGGAATTAAGTATGCTGTTGAAAAAGGTATTCCAGTTATACTTACTTCACGCTGTCCTGCCGGAGAAACTGATGATGTTTACAGTTATCCCGGTGCTGGAAAACATTTGCATAATCTTGGAGTTATCTTTTCAGATTATCTCAACGGACAGAAAGCCAGAATTAAATTGATGATTGTTCTTGGTTTTACTAAAAAACAAAATGAGATCAGAAAATATTTTGAATAGAATATTTTATAAGTCATTGCCAGCGAGTTTTCGAGTGAAGCAATCTATAGTTAAAAAAAATACAGAGCACTTCATTTGGCCACGCCAACCTCGTGTTGACAAATTGAATTAAATCTTATGCAAATCTTCTATATCAACTTTTACTACTTCATTAATTGTGAGACCAAGGAATAATTCCGCAACTTGTTTAAATGTTATTGGAATATCACTTACATATAAATCTAAATTACCGGGTACTGCTGAGTTTGTTTCTAATCCAATCCTGTTGATTTCATTTCGCACAATTTCGGCTGTTGCAATTCCGGAATCAATAAGTTTAACATCTTTACCAATAACTTCCTGAATTACATCTGCGAGTATTGGATAATGTGTACATCCTAACACCAAAGTATCGATACCTTTTTCTCTTAATTCTTTAAGATATTCTTCTGCAATTTCATAAGTTGCTTTGTTATGGGTCCAGCCTTCTTCTGCAATTGGTACAAACAATGGACAAGCTTTTTCAAAAACTTCTATATGATTACCAATTTCTTTTATTGCGTTGGAATAAGCTGCATTACTAATCGTTGCGCGCGTTCCTATTACTCCAATTTTTCCATTTCTGGTTTCTTTGTAAGCCATATCAGCGCCGGGCAGAATTACACCGATGATTGGAACGGTAAAACGTTTTCTTAATTCTGGTATTGCAACGGATGAAGCAGTATTGCACGCAACCACAACTGCTTTAACATTTTTGTGAAGTAAAAAATTTGTATTCTGAATTGAGTAATCAATAACGGTAGCATTTGATTTTGAACCATAAGGCACGCGTGCTGTATCACCAAAATAAACTATGCTTTCTCTTGGAAGAACTGAGGATAATCTTTTAACTACTGTTAAACCTCCAATACCGGAATCAAACACTCCGATCGGTTTTTCTTTTTCCATAAAGTTCAAAAGTTTCCTTTCTATTTTTTAATATGTAAAAATAAGCAACTTTAACAAAATTTAATTTGACATTATAAACTATTTTTCATTATTTATTACTGTAAATCAAGAGGTTATGGCGGAATGAGTGCAAATAAATATTATTACTGTTATTAAAATTCTCTGGCACGATTATACTTCTCTCTCTGCAACTTTCTCGGGGATGGAGAGATGGGGCTGATTTATGTTTACTTCCTCATTATTCTTTCTTATGAATCTTTTCAGGTTTTATTTTTATTACAAAATGATTCCTGCTCATTTAACACTGAGCATTCAAAATTTGACATTAATTATTATTCAACAGGTTTTATATAACCTAAAAAACTTATTTGAAAAATTAATCAAAATCTTATATAAGAAAAATATTAATTTAAAAAAGTGAAGGGGTAAAAAAATGAAAAAATTTATAATGGAATTTACAATTCTGATACTAACATCAGTGTCTTCAATTTTGTACGGTCAGGGCTTATTGATAGAACCTGAAGATGAATCGGGTGAATTATATATTAAAACTTTAAATATGCCCAATGAATTAACAACAGACGTTTCCTTTACTTTAGTAGGAATGAGTTTTAGTGGTGGAAGAGATGACAATAAAATTTATAGCCATTATTATACTAATCGCTATGGGGTGACGCAATCTATTACTGGTGAAAGTAAATCGATTGATCCTAATGGCACGTGGGCGATTGAACATATTGAAGATAAAGGGCCTACAACAGGTAAAGCTTGGATCGGTTATGGACTATACAAGATCGATATTGATTCATTCTATTTTTATTTGGACTATTTAGACAGTGACTATCCGTTTATTTATCAACCGGATATTAAAATAACTTATGAATACAGACCTACCCCTCATAAGAATATAATTAAAATTTTTGCAATGTTTAATTCATCAAATCAAATTACGATAGAAAATAGTGGAGAAGTGATAAATGTAAGTAAGGATTTATTTTTAAATCAGGAAATTCAAGCTACTAATTTTCATATACAAGGAGAGGTACCACTAAATGATTTAATTGATGACCATTTGTTTACTAATGTTATAGTTGATGGTAACAATACTATCACTGTGGGTAAGACCCTTACTATTAATAGGAATGATTATCCAGATCCAAGTAAATTAGACGAAATTGGAATGCGTTTCAATTCATCAACTTCATTAACAATTAATGGCACTCTTAATGCGATTGGAACTTCTACTGGAAGAATTACATTTGATAGAAGTGGAACAACAGGAACTTGGGGATCAATAACTTTCGATGGTTCTACAGCTTCCGGTTCAATTTTGAATAATGTTAATATAAAATATACTTCAGATGTAAAGTGTTTAAAT
>JBBILT010000022.1:0-11916 GCA_037444745.1 Ignavibacteriales bacterium | reverse complement strand
CTCAGGGTGACAATCTGGTGACGTTAAAAGTCTATGATATACTTGGCAACGAAATAGCAACATTGGTCAATGAACAAAAAGAACCCGGATATTATGAATTTGATTTTAATGCAACAGAATTTGCAAGCGGAGTATATATTTACCGTTTACAAGCGGGCAATTTCATCTCAACTAAGAAGATGATGGTTCTAAAGTAAAATTTGTTTTTAAGTGTAGCCCACCTCGCAGGTAAACTACAATAAATTAGCGTAAGTACCATCAACCATTTTTAACAAATCATCGGGATAAATTTTAATCTGCATTCCACGAACACCTGCGCTTGCATAAATCCTTTCAAACAATTGTGCAGTTTCATCAATATAAGTCGGGAAAAGTTTTTTCATCCCAATTGGTGAACATCCACCGCGAATGTAACCAGTTAATGGCAACAAATCTTTAAGCTTAATCATTTCAACCTTCTTATTGCCGCTTGCTGTGGCTGCTTTTTTTAAATTAAGTCCTTCTGTAACGGGAATGCAAAAAACTATATGTCCCGATTTATCTCCAATACAAACAAGTGTTTTAAAAACAGATTCTGGATCGACGTTAATCTTTTTTGCAACTGTCTCACCGCTTAAATCATTTTCATCAACTTCGTAGGAAAAAGTTTCAAACACAATTTTATGTGATTCAAGAATTCTTATTGCGTTGGTCTTGCTCATATTTCAAATGGAAGGATTGTATTTCGTTATAGGAAAGGCTAAGTGATTCTGCACTTAGTAAAAATTTTGTGTAATCATGTTTAGGATTAGCAAAGACTACATTCGTAATTCCGTTTTCAGCAATTTCTCCTTTAAACATTATTAAAATTTCATCTGCAAAATTTCTTAATATTCTTAAGTCGTGTGAAATACAAATGACGTTTAAGTTAAAATCGGCTTTAATTTTCTTTATGAGATTAATAAGATTTAGCTGTGATTCAACATCCTGAGAAGAAAAAGGTTCATCAAGAATTAATAATTCTGGTTCAATAATTAAAATCCTTGCAAGAGCAATACGCTGTTGTTCACCGCCGCTAAGCTGCGAGCCTTTGTTTTCATTAATTGTTTGCGGCAACTGCAAAATATTAAGAAGTTCGTTAACATCTTTAGAAAAATTATTTTTTGTACCAGTTTTTAGTTCGAACGCTTCATTCAAAACATCTTTTACTTTGCGAAATGGATTTATTAGTTCACCATCATTTTGAAATAGTATTTGAATTGGCTTTGGCTGCGAATTACTCCAGTCTTTTATAAACTTGGTCTCAATCCTGCCGGAAGAAGGAGAATAAATTCCGGTTAAAATTTTAGCTAAAGTAGATTTACCACTGCCGGATTCACCTGCAATGCCAAGCACGTTACCGCGCTCTATCCCAAATGAAATATTTTTAATTATCTCAACAGACTCAAATCCTGAAAAAGAATTTCTCTTATCAACTGTGTAAGATACATTTTCAGCTTTAAGAATAAAATCTTTCATTCAAGTTCATGATATGATTTTAAAAAACCTGCGTGGATATTTTCATCCGTCGGATTAAAAAATGAATCAGTAGAATCAAATTCTGAAAGTTTACCATTTTGTAAAAAAGCTATCTCATCTGAAACTTCTTTGGCAAACGCGATATCTTGAGTAACAATTAAGGCAAAGCTTTCAGCAGTAACAAATTCCTTTAGCTTAAGTTTGATTAGATTGATATTAGTGTAATCAACTGCAGAAGTAGGCTCATCTAAAATTATTAATTTAGGCTTTGGCAGTAATGCTAACAGTAAACTAAGCCGCTGTGCCATTCCACCGCTTATTTCGTACGAATGCAATTTTGAAATTGAAACATAATCAGGCAGCAGAAAACTTTTAAGCTGCATTGATATTTGCTCTATACTAAAACCTGTCTTATCGAAATAATATTTAAGTTTTTTTAGAGGATCAAAATTATTAGTTAAATCCTGTAAAACATATCGTATCTCTTTTTTTCTAAGATTAAGCAACTGTTCTGCACTCAATTTGAAAATGTTTTCGCCATTCCAAAAAGCACTTCCCTGCGTGGAATAGATTCTTCTATCCAAGAGCATCGTTAAGGATTTAATTAATGTGGATTTACCACTTCCGTTTTTTCCAAGAATCGTAAATATTTTTCCCGGATTAAGATCAAAGCTAATATCTTGCACGATAGTTTTGCTATTAATTTTATCTATCAAACTTATTTTTTTTATATCTACTTTTAACATTATAAAATTTTTTTGTATTTGTTAATCAAAATAATAAATTAAGCCAAGAATTATTACTACTTAATGCTGCAAGTTATGAGAATATTCAAAATCTTTTTTTCTTCAATATTATTTCTTTACTTATTCAATTCCTGCAATGTAGAAAAAGCGGATAAAACACAAAAAGTTGTAATAGGAATTTCCGCTGATCTTGAAACAATCAATCCCATTTATTCATTCAGTGTTGATGAAGGCGTAATTGATGAGACGCTGTTCTTAAGTTTAGTTCAATTTGAATGGAATGATAAAATTGGTGATGTTGATGCAAAACCGATGCTTGCAACAAGCTGGGAATGGGCGCATGATTCGAGTTATGTTATTTTTAATTTGCGCAATGATGTCCTTTGGTCTGATGGAAAAAAGTTTTCGGCTGATGATGTTATTTATACTTTCGATATATATTCTGATCCCAAAGTTCAAAGCAGATTTTACGGCTCCTTTAAAAATCTATACACGGATTATGATAACCATATTGATCTTAAAAAATCATTTGAAGTATTAACACCGTTAAAAATTAAAATTAATTTTATCCCTAATTCTGTTCCGTCATTGCTTGATGTTGTCTTTCCTATAATACCAAAACACGTTTTTGAAAATATTAAAAGAGAAAACTTCACAACTTCAGAAGTTAACTTTAAGCCTGTTACTAACGGCGCTTATAAATTAAAAAAGTGGGATCGTAATCAGATGGTGGTACTTAAAGCAGATAAAAAATCTTTTTTGTACCAGCAAGGAATGATTGATGAAATAATATTCAAAATTATTCCTGACTATAACTCGAGATTGGTTCAATTACAAAAAGATGAAATAGATTTTTGTGAATTAGTAAAGCCAATTGATATAAAAGATTTAAAGAAATTTAAAAACCTTATTATTGAGTCTGTTAAGGGAAGAGAATATGATTATATCGGTCTTAATAACATCGATATGAAAAGTTATTCTGATAATAATGTTATTAAAAAGAACAGCTTGTTCGGAAGTACAAAAGTTAGACAAGCTCTCGCATATGCAATTAACAGAAATGAAATTCTAACTGATTATCTAAATAATTATGGTGAACTTGCAATTACTCCGATATCCTCAATCTTTAAATTATATTTTGATGACAAATTAAAACCGATTGAATTTAATCCCGATCTTGCAAGAAAAATATTGAAAGATGACGGCTGGAAAGATATTGATAATGACGGCATTTTAGAAAAAAATAATTTGAAGTTCATATTTACTTTGTACATTCCAAGCGGAAATCCCTTGCGGGAGTTTGCCGGCACAATAATTAAAAATAATCTTAAAGCTGTTGGCGTAGATATGAATCTTGAAAAGCTGGAGCTTGGTGCTTTTTTAGATAATTTGTATAATAAAAAAATGGATGCATGGATGGCATCGTGGTATATTCAAGTTCCATTGGAGTTAAAAATATTTTGGTATTCCGATTTACAAAACACTCCTTTAAATTTTGTTAGTTATCAAAATAAAGAAGCAGATAAAATTATGGATGCCTTTAGTAATCGTTTGACGCAGGAGGAAAAGATTAATAATTATAAAAAATTTCAAAATATTATTTTAAATGAGCCGCCTGTAATATTTTTGTATTGGACTGATGATATTGTTGTTCATAATAAAAAAATAAAAAATTTAAAAGTTGATCCATTTGGTGCTTTACAAAAGCTTTGGGAGTGGAGAATAGAATATTAATTTTTTATGAAGAAAGAATTACTCATTGCAATATTAAAAAGGATTAGCACATCGCTGATTGTAATTTTTCTGCTGATAACTTTTATTTTTATAATGTTAAGATTAGCCCCCGGGGATCCAACTCAAAAATTTCTTTCACCACAGCTTAGTCCGCAACTTGCTAACCGAGTTGCTGAATCATTTAATTTAAATAAACCGATTTTAACACAGTACTTTTCATTTGTTAAAAATCTTTTTACAGGAGATTTTGGCTATTCATATAATTACCGGCAGCCTGTACTTTCTGTTATTAAAGATTATTTTTTATTTACGCTTTTATTTTCGGCAGTAAGCTTTTTAATTCAATTAATTATCTCTTTTAATCTCGTCAAAATATCGTTTCGTAAAACAGGCGGTGCAATTGATAAATCATTATCAAAATTATCACTTGTACTTTTTGCCACACCCTCGTTTGTGCTTGGATTAATTTTAGTCTATATCTTTTCAGTCCAACTTGATTGGTTGCCAACATCAGGTTTGAAATCAATTTTTAATGATGATTTTTCCTTTACAAGCAAAATCTGGGATTATGTATCACATCTTATTTTACCTTTGATAACACTTTCACTTGCGGGTATAGCTGTATTTTATAGTTACTTGCGTGACAGCGTTGACGAAATATTTAATAAATCATTTATTGTTAATTTAAAAGCAAGCGGATACAGTGATCGAGAAATATTTGTTAAACATATTTTACCAAATGCTGTTCGACCAATTATTTCAGTCGCTGGAATCGAGTTCGGAATTTTACTAAGCGGCGCCTTAATAACCGAAGTTATTTTTTCTTTACCCGGGATGGGAAGGTTAACAGTAAATGCAATTTTTAATCGGGATTTTGCTTTAGTGATTGGTTGTTCATTTATTGCTGGTGTGATGATGATCTTGTCAAACCTGATTGCAGATTTAATCAAAATAAAAATTGATAAACGACTTCTTAAAGATTTATTGCAATGATTATATCTAAAATAAAAATTTGGTATTTACTATTAATACTTTTTATACTGCTGATTGTATTGAGATTCAATCTTTTAATTGGGTTAGTCGAGTTATATATAAAATTTATTGGATTAATATTCAAAGATTCAAAAAGTCTTTTTACTCAGATAGATTTTAGATTTATCGATAATTTTATCTCGTTAGTTCTGATATTTGTAATTCCTTTTATTTTATTCTTTTCAAAGCGAATAAAAAAAGTTATCAATCTTCCATTAAGTTTTTCTGAATTAATAATAATTCTGTTAAGTACTAGTTTTATTTTTGCACCAATAATAACAAATCAACATCCCGAATTTCAAAAGAATATTTCCGTAACTAAACTTTTACCGCCGCTATCGAAAGTAAAATTTATAGAGTTGAAAGCAGCAATATCAAAGAGTCAAACTGATTTAGATAATTTTGCAATGTTAAAAAAATCAGTGATACCGGAATCATTTAATGACAGGTTAATATTTATTGATAGCCTGAGGTTAAGTTCAAGTGGAAGTTCAATCACAAAAGATATAGATACATCTATAGTTGAATATTTTCAAAATGGCGTGATGAAATCTTTATCAGCATTAGATATAGTCAGCAACCAAAGTCAACCAATTGTTCATGAAAAATATTTTATACTGGGATCAGATGAATACGGAAGAGATATTTTTACAAGAATAATTTATGGTTCAAGAATATCAGTGCTTGTTGGGATTGGGTCTGTACTTTTATCGTTGCTAATTGGAGTTGGGATGGCATTTATTGCTGCTCAAAAAGGTGGGATTGCTGATTTAATTTTAAGCCGCATAACTGATTTGTTTCTTTCCTTTCCGGCAATATTTTTAGTGATAATGATTCTTGCATTATTTGGCAGTAACTTGATTTCAGTAATTATTGTTTTGGGTCTTTCCGGCTGGATGAGTTTGTTTAAAATTGTTAAAAGTGAAATACTATCTATCAAAAAGAAAGATTATTTTTTAAGTGCTGAATTAATCGGACTTCCTAACAATAAATTATTGATCAGAGAAATTTTGCCTGTTATTATTGCACCGATAATTGTAAATCTGGTTTTTCAGTTCACTAATGTTATTTTAGCGGAGTCTGCATTAAGTTATCTTGGATTGGGCACCGGTACTTCGTATCCTTCCTGGGGTGCGATGATTGAATCGGGGCAAGAATATATTACACAATCCTGGTGGATGATTTTTATTCCTGGTATGGTTTTAATGATTACTTTATTAAGTATTAATAGTGCTGGTAAAAAGATTAATGAATTTTATAATTCCAAGTTTCAATTATGATAAATAAAAGATACTTAATTGATAAAAAATTAGGACAGGGAAGAAGCAAAGTTTTCAGTGTTATTGATACTGAATTTCCTGAACGTGAAGTAGCAGCCAAATTTTTACCATACAACTCTTCAAATGAAGAGAAAAAATCTTTTCGGGATGAATATTTTACTCTGCAAAAGCTTGATCATCCTAATATCATTAAAGCATTTGAGTTTAATACAGTATTAAGAAAAGATGATGATGATAATGAGATCGAAATATATTCTCCATTCATCACTCTTGAAAACTTTCCTTCATCAGAGTTATTAGAATACAATGGCATTAAAGACGAAAGAAAACTAATCTTAATAATAAAGCAAATCTGTTCTGTGCTTTATTATCTGCATCAATCCAATTATATATATTATGATCTTAAACCTGAAAATATTCTTGTTGCAGAAATAAATGGAAATCCTTTTATTAAAATTATCGATTTGGGGCTTTCACAATACATTCTTAAAGAGTATGAACCTACAATAAGAGGCACTGCTTATTATATAGCACCGGAGCTTTTAAAAAATGAAATGCATGATCATACCGTAGATTTTTATTCGCTGGGAATGATATTATATAGAATTGTATATGGAAGTTTTCCCTTCAGCAGCGATAATCAATTAGAAATATATAAAGCACAGATTGAGGAAGAATTCCCGCTTGCAGAAAGTAATTATTCGGAAAAGATAATAACTGTTATATCAAAGCTGCTTAAAAAAAATCCTTTAGAAAGATATAGCAATGCTCTTCAGATAATCATCGATTTAGGATTATCTATTGAACTTGATATTACTAAGGACATTATTCCAGCAAAAGTATTTAGTGATAGAAGAGATGCCTACAATATTTTAAATACATATCTTAATGATAAAAGAAGCAATGAAGTCTTTACGGTAAGGGGATTTGATGGCTCAGGTAAAACATCCCTGCTTTTAGAAATTAACGAACAAAACCCTCGTTCCATCTTAATTGAAAACACAAATGCCAAAACCGGAATAGATGCGATAAAATATATTTTCCGAAAAATTATTTTGAGTGAAGTAGTTTACTCGGAAATTCATACTATCCTTGAAAAATCATTGATAAATTTTTTTGATAACAATAATTTAAATTTTATAGAAAATGTTAAACAAATTCTTAATAATCTTACAACCGGTATTGATCTTACAATACTTCTTGATGATTTTAATCTTTATGATGAGTTTACACGTGAAACTTTAGGGGAAATAATTCCAATTCTTCAGATCAAAAGAATAAAAATAATTCTATCTGAATCCTCCGACTTTGATCAATCAGCCTCTGTTCTAAGTAATTTATGTGACATCCAGTTAAATCAATTTACAGATCATCAGCTATCTGAATTTTTAGATCTCAGCTATTCGCTCACTTTTCCTAAGAGAGAATTAAAAAAATTTATTTTACTTTACGCAGATTTACTGCCTGGCAGTATCAAACAGTTTATCAAAGATTTAATCATTCTTAAAGTTATGAGATTTGATAATGCTGTAGTTAACTTTTCTGCAAGCGAAGATATTGTTCTTGCGCTTCAAAGTTCATCTGAAGAAATGTACCGGTTGCGTCTAAGCAGCCTGGATACAATCGAATTAAAATTAGCACAAATAATTTCTGCCTTTGAGATATCAATCGAACAAACAGTTCTTTCAGCACTACTGGATGTATCTCAGAACGAATTGAGATTAATTTTAAATGAACTTGAAAAGAAAAATATTATTGATTCTCTTAATGTTAGTAACGCTCCACAAATTAATTCGTTTGGATTTAAGAGATATATTTACTCAACTATAAGTAATAAAATTAAGTTTCATGTTGTACTTGCAAACTCCATCAAAAGGTTATTTCCTGATTTTAACATAGTAGAGCTTGCGCGGCAATTTGAATTGGCAAATGAAAATGAGCGCGCAGTTGAAGTTCTGAAAAAAGAGATCGATAGTGCGGAAGAAATTTCTGCGTTCAATTACAAGAAATCATTATTAGAAAAACTTTTAAAGCTATCATTACCGTTTTCAATCGCAAATCAACTAAGATTTGATTTGATTAAAACACTTTATAAGCTTAGTGATTATAAAACAGCATTAGACAATATTTATAAGATTTCGATTGATAAATTATCTGAGGATGAAAAAAACGAAGTCTATTTTATTAAAGGCAGCAGCTTATTAGGATTAAGAAAAACCGAAGAAGGTAAGAAAACTCTTGAAGAACTTAAAGCATCCATCAGCGATAAAAAACTTGAGCAAAAAATTCTCGTTGAGTTAGCTTATGCGGAGTTTGACTTAAATAATATCGAGTCTGCCGAAGAGCTATGTAAACGGATTATTGATATTGATGATGTTTCGCCAGAAGATAAGGGGAAATGCTTTAATCTTTTAGGATTGATTGAGGTACAGTACAAAAATAATTCTAAAGATGCATTGAAACATTTTAGCGAGGCACTAAAGAGTTATCAATTAGCAAATCTTCCCGAGAGATTAGTGAAAATTCAGGGCAATGTTGGGAACATATACAATTTTTCTGGAGATGGAGAAAATGCTCAGAAATATTGGAATAAATCATTAGAACTAAATAGAAATATTGGAAATTTAGGACAGGAAGCATTAATACTTTTGAGCTATGGTGTGTTCTATCAGGAAAATCATAATTATGAACAGGCTATTCAAAAGTGGTTACAATCAGAAACTATATTCAGTACAATAGGAGATTTAAATGGCAAAGCTCTTTCAATAAATAATTTGGGAGAAATTTATCTTGAAACATGTGAATATCAAAACTCTTACGACAATTTAAATAAAGCGCTTTTGATTTTTAGAGAACTAAACAATAAGGAGGAAGAAATTAACACTCTTTTTCTTCTTGGAAAATTTTGGTTTGTTATTGGTGACTATGATGAGCTTGAAAAAGTTATTAGTAAATATGAGTATCTACTCTTAACAGAAGAAAATTTATCGGAACGATTTCAGTTAAATTTTGATTACCTTAAATTTATGAGGAATGGTCTGGATGTTAATGTATCTCCTGACACTTTGGAATCATTAAAGCTTATTGAAAAATGCAGAAATCTCGGTGAGACAAATTTATTTTCAGAGATACTGCTGTTGTATATCGAATTTTTGATTAATGCTCAAAAGTTTGAAGAAGCTTTAAAACATCTTAACGATAAGGAACTTGTTAAGCTAATTGAAAAAAACATCTTACAAAGAACACAGAGAGAATTTTTATTTGGGAAAATTGCACAGCTATCCAGGAATGAAATCCTAAAATCACCAATTGATTATTTTGAAAATGCTTACAGTTTAATTGAAGATCAGAGTATAACTGAATTGACCTGGAAAGTTCTTTTTACAATGGCTGAAACTTTTTGGGAAAGAGGTAATTTTCATAAGGCAAAGAAGCCCAGACTTTATACTATGGAAATTCTAAATATGATAGCTGATCATATATCAAATAATAAAATCAGAAATGCTTATATTGAACGTGGAGATAGAAAACAAGCATTTGAAAAATTAAAACTTATCAGTGACCCGGCACAGCTTAATGAATTACAAAAAAGTTAAAATAAAAATTTACTCGGATAGTGATGATATAAGTTCAATTAACTCCGGTTTAAGACAAATTGAACTTGAAAGTGTACCAATTGCATTCACTACCCCTAAGGCATTTGCTCCTGAGGATGATACTATTATTATTTTGCAAATCGATTCGCTCGATTCAAAATTATTAACTGAAGCAGCACTTCAAAGAAAAGATATTCCTAACAAACTAGTTATTGTTATTCGTACTAATAATGCATTACTCGTTAGCTCCATTGTAAAAATGGGATTTTACGATATTTTTGTTTTTCCATATGAGTTAGTGAAGTTCACTTCTTACATTAAAGAAATAATAGCTAATGGATTATACAAAACTTCAACATTCACTAAAGATAATAACACAGATTCTAGATATGATTTAAGTTCGATCATTGGAAATTCACCTAACTTTAGTCGAACAATTGACCTAGCAAAAAAAGTCTCGCAGCAAAGCACCTCCAATATTTTACTTCTTGGTGATACCGGAACAGGAAAAGGATTATTTGCAAGAGCAATTCATAATTACAGTAAATTCAGAGATGATTCTTTTGTAGATATAGTTTGTACGGCAATACCTGAAAATTTACTTGAGTCCGAATTGTTTGGTTATGAGGCAGGTGCGTTTACAAGTGCAAGGACAAGAAAATTAGGATTATTTGAAATCGCTGGTAATGGAACTTTATTTCTAGATGAAATTGGTGATATGAGTTTTGGCTTGCAAGCAAAACTTCTGAGGGCGATTGAGAAAAAAGTAATCAAAAGGTTGGGTGGTGTTATTGATATTCCCGTAAATGCACGAATCATTTCAGCAACCAATAAAAATATTGAACAAATGGTAGAAGACGGTTCTTTCCGAAGGGACCTTTATCATAGGTTAAATGTTGTTACAATTGATTTGCCGCCATTAAAAGATAGAGATGAGGATATAATTTTATTAGCAAATCATTTTATTGATGAGTTCAATCGAGACTTTGGAAAATCCGTAAAAAAAATTAGCAGGGAATTGAAACACTTCTTTTTAGGTTATCCATGGCCTGGAAATGTTAGGGAACTGAAGAATTCAATCGAAAGAGCTATACTACTTACTGAAGATGGTGAACTAAATTTAAAAGACTTTTCAATTTTAATTAACTCTGTTCCTGTAAATGCAACTGGATATGAAAACGGACAGGAAGTTCCAAATAGTGTAATTAGGATGGACCTTAACTATGGCACAACAGATTTAAAGAAATTAAGTAAGTATTATGCATTCAAAGTTTTTGAAAAAGTGGGGGGAAATAAATCACAAACCGCAAAACTATTGGGCGTTTCCAGACCCAAGTTAGATACATTACTTGCAAAAAAAAGATAATTATTAACTTACGTTACACACATTTGATAAAAACCTTCGAAGTTTTCTGAAATAACAAAGAATTATTCTATTATTTTAACCGCTTTTTTAGCCAAACCTCGAAGGTTTCATAGATTTGCGTAAGATGACTTATTTAGTTTTTTCCCTTCTAATAATAAAAAAAACCGTAAATTATTTTTACAAAATATACCTTATTTCCCGATGTCATCGGTAAAATTTTCGATTATTGCTTTCAATTCATCAATAGTTTATAAATATATGCCAATTTCAGTGGCACCTGCCTTGAGTTGCTAATCTACTAATTTTATCGATTTTTTCCTCTGATTTGGAGGAATTTAATCATAGAGTGTGTGTCGTTAAATTATTTCATTCATAATTCACATGGTGGGAGCTATGCAAAAAATCCTATTGTTTGGATTGCTTGTTTTTGCTCTATCAATTGTTTCTTTTGCTCAGGTAGAAGAAGCAGTTAGATATAGAGTTAACACAGATGTTACAGTTGTAGAGCAACAAGTGAGTGTATCCAATTATGACGAATCCACCGGAAATCTGATTCTTCAGAACAGGTCGAATTCTCAGCTTGAGGAATTAGGCGGAAGATATGGTTGGTCACGATCAGCATCTCAGCTTGAGGAATTAGGCGGAAGATATGGTTGGTCAAGATC
>JBBILT010000021.1:0-14945 GCA_037444745.1 Ignavibacteriales bacterium | reverse complement strand
GGTTTACTTTCGTTATTTACTGCTTTTATTTTTATGTTCAAAGTAAATAATTACAAACGAATGCTTGCTTATTCAAGTGTTGAGCATTTGGGTTTGATTACACTTGGAATTGCAACCGGCGGAATTGCATTTATTGGAGCGATGTATCACGCAATTTATAATTCGATTACAAAAATAGTTTTGTTTTTAAGTGCGGGAAATATTCATAGTAAATTCAAAACTCGCGAAGTAGATAAAGTTAGAAATGTGATGAACAGATTGCCAAAAACCGGCTGGCTTTTTCTGCTGGCTTATTTAGCAATCTCAGGTATTCCACCATTTGGAATTTTCTTTAGTGAAATAAAAATATTTGAAGGGATTCTTTTTTCAGATAAACCATTTGTCCTTGCGCTTGTAATGATTTTCCTTCTTTTCATTTTTATAAATATGGGCAAGACAATTTTTTCAATGCTTTATAAAAAATCGCCTGCAGATTCCTCTAACGTTGAAACAGAGCGTTTTGATTTTATTCATTTAGCAGCGATAATGTTATTAGTTATATTAGTTCTGATTGCAGTTGCTTCACCGGAAATTCTTTATCAAAATATTCAAAACATTGCAAAAGATTTTGGGATTAAAATATGACATCGCTCGAAGTACAAAATAATCAGCGCTTTGATGTTTCATCAATTCCATTCTTAAGCAAGGAAGATTTTCGATCGAATGTAATTGAAGCATTATCAAATGGATATCGAATGACTGCACTCACTCCAATCGATAAAAATTCTCCAGAAAAAATAATAGGTGTGTTTGCAGGTAATGCCGCTTCCTCAATTCATGTTATCGGCGGCGTGATTGATAAATCAAAATTAGAATTTGAAAGTTTTGCGAATGAATTTCCTCAAACAAATTATTTTGAGTGCGAGCTTTCTGAAAATTTTGGATATGTTCCTATCAATCATCCGTGGCTTCGTCCAGTAAGAAAACAAAAAGTAATTCTTGGTAATCAACCTTATCAATTATATAATTTAGAAGGAGAAGAAGTTCACGAAGTTGCTGTTGGTCCTATTCACGCTGGCGTTATTGAACCGGGACATTTCAGATTTCAATGTCATGGTGAACTAGTTTATAATCTCGAAATAAATTTAGGATATCAGCATCGCGGAGTTGAAAAACTTTTACTAACTGCTAATCCAAATCAAAGAATAATTTTATCTGAATCAATTGCTGGTGATACAACAGTTGGACATACATTTGCGCATTGCAGCCTAATAGAAAGCTTATCTCAAACTCAATTAAGTTTGCGTGCAGAAGTAATTAGAACGATCTCTTCTGAACTTGAAAGAATTGCAATGCACTTAAGCGGACTTGGCGGTGTTGCAAATGATGTTGGGTTTGCATTACCTGCATCATCTTACGGAAGACTTCGCACACTTGCGATAAATAGTCTGGCGCTTTTGTGTGGTTCTCGTTTCGGTCGTGGTTTATTTATGTACGGCGGTGTGCGGTTTGATTTTAATGATGAAAATATCAGTGCTGTAAAAAATAATTTAGAAATTATTAGAGATGATGTAACAGAGATTAATAATTATTTATTCAATTCAATTGGCGTGCTTCAACGATTTGAAGATACCGGAGTAGTAACTCCCCAGCTCGCACAAAGTATTGGCTTTGTTGGATTAGCCGCTCGTGCGTGTGGACTTGAAGAAGATGCGCGAATTAGTTTTCCATACAGCGCCTATCGTTACAATCCTGTTTCTCTGATTACACTTTCATCCGGTGATGTTTTTGCTCGTGCAAGATTGCGTGCATTAGAAATTGATGAGTCACTTAAATTTATTTTTGATCAATTGGATAATCTTCCTTCTGGTGAATTAAAATCTGAATTTGGTAAAATAAAAAATAATTCCGGTGTTGTTTCTATTATTGAAGGCTGGCGTGGAGAAATAGTGCATCTCGCATTCACAGATTCGAACGGAAATTTGATTCAGTATAAAATAAAAGATCCATCATTTAATAACTGGTACGGATTGAGTTTGGCTTTACGTAAAACAGCTATATCAGATTTTCCATTGTGCAATAAGAGTTTTGATTTATCGTATGCCGGACATGATTTATAACAAAGACAATGGCACGCTGATGACACAGATTAAGCAGATCAGCACTGATTTACTCAGTGTTCTATTCTTAAAAACAATATATTAATATGAACGAAGCAATTAAAATAAGAATACTCCAAGGCGATCCAATAATTCACGATGTTAGGAATGCAAAACCTTCTCCACTCTTTCGCGGCTTACCAAAGATTTATGATAAACCTTGTGCTGCTGGATGTAAGCAATGTGCAGAAGTTTGTCCGACTAATGCAATTCAAATTAATCCGGTAAAAATTGATTTAGGGTTGTGTGTTTTCTGTCCTTTGTGCGAAGAAGTTTGTCCTGAAAAGATTATTCATTTCACAAATGATTATTATACTTCTGTTAGTAGCCGAGATAAACTAATCGTCACCAAAGAAACAAAAACTATTAAACCAGAAATTGCCGCAGAAAAAATCAGAAAATATTTTGGCAAATCACTAAAGCTAAGACAAATTTCTGCCGGCGGCTGTAACGGCTGTGAACTTGAGTTGAATGCATTAAGCAATGTTAATTTTGATTTAGGAAGATATGGAATTGAATTTGTTGCTTCCCCTCGACACGCAGATGGTGTTGTGATTACAGGACCAATCACACAGAATATGACAAAGGCAACGGAGATTTGCTATGAAGCAGTTCCTAATCCAAAAATAATTATTCTTTTTGGTGCCTGTGCAATCAGCGGTGGAATATTCCAAAAATCTGAAGCAATCCAAAGAAAATTTTTAGAGGAATATAAAATAGATTTATACATTCCTGGCTGCCCGCCGCATCCACTTACATTTATAAATGGATTGCTGGACTGGCTGGATAAATAGGTGCCTGTTACCATTCGATTGAAAATTATTCTTAAAAAAATTTTTTTATAATATTAGAAAACCTTTGATATTTTTAACTATTTTATACAGAATAAAAAATCATAATAACTTATAAGCCCAAAGAAGTGAAAATGAATTATGGAAAGTGATATTAACACTGCGAATAAAACTAGCAGAAGAAGTTTCTTAAATTACGTTTTATCAATTAGCGGACTCGGATTGGCTGTTTCAATTTTATATCCATTAATTTCTTTTCTAAAACCACCCAAGCAAAATGAAGCTGAAGTTTCGAGTGTATTAGCGTGTAAACTTTCTGAAATTGAAAAAGAGCAATTTAAAATAATCCGGTTTGGTAATAAACCGGTTATACTTATTAGAACTGCTGAAGATAAGCTTGTAGCTTTTTCTGCTGTCTGCACTCATTTGGATTGCACAGTTCAGTACAGAAAAGATATGGGAACAATGTGGTGTGCCTGCCATAATGGTAAATATGATCTTACCGGAAGAAACATTTCTGGCCCTCCTCCAAGACCATTGGATCCATTTGTAGTTACTCTTAAGGGTGAAGAAATTTATTTATCTAAGAAAGTTTAAGGAATAAAATGATGAATCAACTAAAAAAACTTTATTCTTGGATAGATGAAAGACTACAGCTTAGTGACTTGGTAAATTTTATGGCTAAAAAATATGTGCCTGTCCATCGCCACTCAATCTGGTATTACTTTGGCGGATTATCACTATTCTTATTTACTATCCAAGTTGTTACAGGGATTCTACTTCTATTTTATTATAAAAGCAGTGCTGACCTGGCATTTGAAAGTATTCAGTTCATTATGTCTAAAGTAAAATTTGGATGGTTAATTCGTTCAATCCACTCATGGTCGGCTAATCTATTTATCTTTTCAATATTCATTCACATGTTTAGCGTTTACTTTGAAAAGGCATATCGTAAACCAAGGGAACTTACCTGGCTTACTGGAATGATAATGCTTTTTTTAGCTTTAGGTTTTGGATTCAGTGGATATCTTTTACCTTGGAATGAACTAGCTTTTTTTGCAACCAAAGTTGGTTCTGATATTGCTGGTGCAGTTCCAATAATTGGTGAACCACTAAAAATATTTATGCGCGGCGGTGATGATGTAAACGGGGCAACATTATCAAGATTGTTTGGATTTCATGTTGCGCTCTTTCCAGGAATATTTACAATATTTTTAACAATTCATTTGCTCCTTATTCAAAGACAAGGTATCAGCGAACCTATGCACTTTGAGCATATAGAGAAAAAAGAAAAAAAGAAAATGCCTTTCTTTCCAAATTTCTTTCTTCGTGATTTACTTTTTTGGTTATTAGTTCTGAACCTTCTTGCAATATTAGCAGTATTTTTTCCTTCCGAACTTGGTAAAAAAGCCGATCCCTTTGCCTCTGCACCAGCAGGTATAAAACCTGAATGGTATTTTCTGTTTATGTTTCAAAGTTTGAAATATCTACCGGCGAATATTCTTTTTGTGGAAGGGGAAATTGTTGGTATCGTGCTCTTTGGATTGGCTGGAATTTTATGGTTAATGGTTCCTTTTTGGGATAGAAAAAGTTCTAAAGGGCAACGAAATGCTTTAATCAATTATATTGGATTGTTTGCTGTTATATTTATCATAGTTTTAACGATCGTCGGATGGTTATCATGAAAAACATATTAATATTTTTGTTGTTTTATTCCTTGTCATCAACTTTCAACGTTGCGCAAAATAAAGCATCAGAGGATCAATGCTTTACTTGCCATGATGCTGTTGGCGGTAAACCAGCGGAACTTTTTAAAAATGATATTCATCATTTAAAAGGAATTTCATGTGCCGGTTGTCATGGCGGTGATAGCACTAGTGATGATATGGAAGCTGCAATGAGTCCACGTAAAGGTTATAGTGGAGTTCCCAAAGGTGATGCTATCTCTGAAAAATGTGTAAGCTGCCATGCTGATTCTGAAAAGATGAAACATTTTGGTTCGAAGCTTCCCACAAATCAATATGAAAATATTAAATCAAGTGTACATTGGGTGAATGCATTAGATGGTAAACAACATATTGTTCAATGTATTACCTGCCACAACGCTCATGGAATTGTTTCTGTAAAAAATCCTCAATCCCCTGTTTATCCAACAAATGTTACTAAAACCTGTTCTAAATGCCACAGCAATGAAATTTATATGAGATCGTATAATCCATCCTTACCTGTTGATCAATTGCAAAAATATAAGACGAGTATGCATGGAATTCTGAATTTAAAAGGTGATAGCCATGTTGCTGAGTGTGCAAGTTGTCATGGAAGTCATGACATTAAACCGGTAAAAGATATTAACTCCAAAGTGTATCCGACAAATATTCCCAAGACTTGTTCTAAATGCCACAGCGATTCCGAGTATATGAAAAATTATAAAATTCCTACCGATCAATATCAAAAATTTGCACATAGTGTTCACGGTAAAGCATTGTTAGAAAAAAAAGATATAAGCGCACCTGCTTGCAATAGTTGTCATGGCAATCACGGAGCAGTTCCTCCAGGTGTGGAATCTATTTCAAAAGTTTGCGGAACCTGTCATGCTTTAAATGCAGAATTGTTTTCCAATAGTCCGCATAAAAAAGCTTTTGATGAAAAACATTATCCCGAATGTGAAACTTGCCATGGTAACCACGAAATACTTTCACCAACAATAAATATGCTGGGTGTTGATAAAGCAGCAGTTTGCTCAAAGTGTCATGAAGAAAACAAAAATAAAAAAGGTTATTTAATAGCTTCACAAATGAAAGAACTTCTGGTTAGATTAGAATCTGAAGAAAAGAAAGCCGGGATATTAATAAATGATGCAGAACAAAAAGGTATGGAAATAAGTGATGCAAAATTCAAACTTAGAGATGTGAGGCAAGCAAGATTAGAATCCCGAACAATGATCCATTCCTTTAACTTAGAAAAATTTAAAGAAATTGTTGATGGTAAAGGTTTAACGACTGCAAAGCTTGTCACCCAAGAGGCTAAAGTTGCTATTGATGATTATTATTTTAGAAGATACGGATTGCTCGCATCAATATTAGTTATAAGTATTCTCGCTTTAAGTATATTCCTATTAGTAAAAAGGATTGAGAAAAAAAGTTAAAATAAAATTTATAAATAACTTAATTGTTGCAATAGTTAGTTAATAAACTAAGAGGTAAAATTAATGGCAGCAATGTTAGAAGATTCGAGTTCAGAAATTTTACTAAAAAATCTTGAGGAAAGAGTTTCAAGATTAGAAGTGGTTATCCAGCGACTTCAGTTACCAAAAACAAATGAGCAGTTTGTAAATGAAGTTGCGGTGCAAAGTAAAAATTTATCTTCTGCTTCTGATCAAGCTGAGAAAAATGAAGATTTATTTGAGTTAAAGGTTGGGCAATTTTGGCTTGCTAAAATCGGGGTAATAGTTTTTACAATTGGCATCGCATCAATCTTAATTCTTCCTTTTCAGAATTTCCCTTCGTTTCTTCCTTCAGCAATAGGTTTAGCAGCATCGTTATTAATTTTAGGCTTTTCAAAGTTCTGGAATAAGAACAATAATTATATGGTAAATTATTTGATGGGATCCGGTATTGTTACATTGTTTATTTCAGTTTTAAGGCTGCACTTTTTTTCAACTTCTCCAATCATAACAAACGATTATATTTTAGCATTACTGTTATTAGTTATTATAACTCTATCGATGTTTCTCGCTGTTAAAAAGAACACCCAGGGTATTGCAGCTTTAGGCACAATACTTTTATCTGCTACTGCGTTAGTCAGCAATAATTCCGTAATGACCTTTTTACTGTTAATTCTGTTATCGTTAAGCACTGTATACTTTAACAAAAAATTTAATTGGTTAATCCTTTTTTGGGTTGGAATTTTCGGTACCTATATCAGCCATTTAATTTGGTACCTAAATAATCCACTTCTGGGTAATGAACTTGGTTTTAGAACCGAAAGTCAATACAACATTATTTTTCTTCTAGCTTATTTAATTATTTATGCTTTAGGAAATTTGCCGAGCGATTCTAATATTAAAGAAGATTTACAGACGAGTTCAATTTCATTTTTTAATTGTGCATTGTTTGATGGATTATTTGTT
Organism: Ignavibacteriales bacterium; assembly: GCA_037444745.1. Taxonomy (GTDB): domain Bacteria; phylum Bacteroidota; class Ignavibacteria; order Ignavibacteriales; family Ignavibacteriaceae; genus IGN3. The sequence continues at coordinate 7,887 of JBBILT010000021.1, read as the reverse complement.
CTAATATTATTTACTTCCAACGCAAACGCAGGCTTTCATTTGCTCGCAGCTTTAGTTTTAATTACTATATCAATTATCTACTGGACAAAACAACAAAGCAAGTATTCCACTTTTTTGTATTCGATGTCAGGATATCTTACATTAAGCATTGCTATTGTCCTATTAACTCCGCATCCAGATTACTATTTTTGGCTGGGTTTACAAAGTGTGTTAGTAATTTCAACCGCAATATGGTTCCGATCTAAAATCATAGTTGTTGCAAACTTTATAATCTTTATTACAATAATTTTGGCATACTTAATTACTGAATTTCATTCTGGTTTAACTTTAGTTACTTTTGGTATTATCGCTTTAGTAAGTGCAAGAATATTAAACTGGAAGCAAATGCGTCTTGAATTAAAGACAGAGCAAATGAGGAATATATATCTGCTTGTTGGTTTATTGGTGATTCCTTATGCTTTATATCGATCTGTGAATATAGAATATGTTAGTTTAACATGGATTGCATTATCGCTATCATATTATATTTTAAGTATTCTTCTGAAAACTAAAAAATATAGATGGATGGCTTTAATAACATTATTACTTACAGTGGGTTATAGTTTTATACTCGGTTTATCAAGCAGCGATACAAGTTTTAAAATAATTTCTTTTTTAAGCGTTGGCATTGCACTAATTATAACTTCTGTAATATACTCTAGGAAAAAAATTGCTAATTAATTTGTAAATTATAGTCAGTTAAATTTCTTTTAATTATAAATAGCTTAATTTTCAATTATTTTAATTAGGAAAGGTTACAAAATGTATAAATACTTTTTTGTTCTGCTTGTTGGTTCAATATTATTTTTTACAGCGGAAGAAAATTTAGCCCAGCATAAATATGTTGGTGTTTCAGCCTGTGCAATGTGCCATAAGACTGAAAAATCTGGTAATCAATTTGGTGTATGGAGCAATAGTCCCCACTCCAAAGCAATAGAAACTCTTAAATCAGAAAAAGCTAAAGAGATCGCAACTAAAATGGGACTTAAAAAAGAAGCTTATGAATCACCTGAATGTTTAAAATGCCATACTACTGGATATGGTTCAGCGGCAGAAATGTTTGATGCTAAATTTAAAGCAGAGGACGGAGTTCAATGTGAATCTTGCCATGGTGCCGGTTCAGATTATAAATCATTAAAGATAATGAAAAATCACGAAGACGCATTAAAAAATGGATTGAATAATATTTTAGTCAGTGATGGATCGGCTGAAAAATTATGCAAAACATGCCACAACGAAGGAAGTCCAAACTTTAAAGGATTTAACTTTGAAGAGTATTGGAATAAAATAAAACATCCTAAAGGAGCATCGAACTAATTTTTAGTAGTAAATAATTTTTTATAAAACCCAAGGCAAATTATGCTTTGGGTTTTTTTTATCATTTAATTTTATTCCGGCTAATTCCACTTCTATTAAAGATTTTATACAACTATAAACTTTTAAATCCTGACTTTTCTAATAATATCTTTGCAGTATTAGCATCATCTTCTGTTTCAAAATACAGCTTAAAATTTCCACCGCTTCCCTCCCGGATTTTTAACAATTCGATGTCTTTAATATTTATTTTATTCTCAAATAAAATGGTAGAGATTTTACTAATCATGCCGGGCTTGTCATTAACGAAAATTGTTATATCGTATAAGGGTGATATAAATCCTTTGTTGTTAAATGGAATTTCATTTCTATTTGTATGTGCCGACTCGAATTCTTTTTCAAGAGATTCATAATTATCATTCTTAATTAATTGAATATATCCACCTATCTTCGTTTGTAAATCTTCTAATGATTCGATCACATTTATTTTGTTATTCTTTAAAATATCTTTCCAAATAGAAAAGCTGCTTGATGCAATTCTTGTCATATCACGGAATCCACCCGCTGCAAAATCAAGATATCGAAATCCATTTTTTGATTTTGATGAAGTATTAACCATAGTAATCGAGAGCAATTGAGGCAAATGGGAAACCTGTGCTACAATTTTATCATGCAGTGCCGGATCAAGAAATGTGAATTTCATTCCAGTCGGTTTTAATGTATTTAGAAATAAATCAAGTTTAATATTTTTTATTTCAGTCGATACGATACAAACAGAATTCTCAAACAGAAGATAATCAGAATTTGAGTAACTGCCATTTTCTTTTCCCGCCATAGGATGAAGCCCAACATACATTCCTTTACTTTTGCATGACTTCCATTTTTTTGCAAATACTTCTTTTACACTGCAAAGATCGGAAACAATTTGATCTGGTTTCAATAGAGGTGAAAGTTCTCCAAATACTTTTAAACTTTGATCGATGGGCAACGCCAAAAATATATAATCAAAATCAAGCGCAGCATTATATGATGAAAGCGAAATATCAATTGAATTTTCTTTATGTGCTTTATCAAGAACAGCTTTAAAGTCAAATGCTGCTATTTTTGTTTCGGGTGCTGAATGTTTTATGGACTTTGCTAATGAACCACCAATTAATCCTAGACCAATTATTGCAATACTTTTTGTGTTCAATTCATTTTCTCAAGCTCTTGTGTCATAAATCTAAATTGATCAAATCTTAAAGACTGCTCGCCATCGCTTAAGGCTTTTTCAGGATTTGGATGTATCTCAACCATAATTCCATCAGCACCAACAGCCTTGGCGGCTTTTGCAAGTGGAATAACTTTATCCCGATGCCCGACAGCATGAGAAGGATCAACAATTATTGGAAGATGAGTTAATTCCTTAAGCACGGGCACAGCACTTAAATCAAGCGTGTTACGTGTTGCTGTTTCAAAAGTTCTTATTCCCCTCTCGCACAAAATAACCTGCCTATTCCCTTTTGCTAAAATATATTCTGTTGCATTTAATAATTCTTCAATCGAAGACATCAGTCCTCGTTTTAGGAGCACAGGGCGAAATGATTTGCCAACTGCCGAAAGCAAGGAAAAGTTTTGCATATTTCTTGCACCAACTTGAAGTATATCCGATTTCTCAGCAACTTTTTCAATTTGATCGATAGAAAGTACTTCCGTAATAATTGGCAGATCATACTCATCACCTGCCGCCTTTAGCAAATCTAAGCCTTCAAATCCTAATCCTTGAAAAGCATATGGTGATGTGCGAGGTTTAAAGCATCCACCGCGCAAAAGGTGTGCGAAATTTTCTTTTACTTCTCTTGCGCATTGATTTATTTGTTCAAATGACTCCACAGAACACGGACCAGCAATTATTACAAAATTTCCTCCGCCGATCTTTACATCCTTTACTGATATGATTGTGTCATCTTTTTTATAATCTCTGCTTGCAAGCTTGTAAGAAACTTTTGAAGCAGATTTTTTTTCTGTTACATCTTCAGAAATTTTAATTGGTTGTTCTATTTCTTTTTCTGACTGTTTTATATGTCCAATTTTTGTTTTTTCAAAATCTTTGACTGGATAGCAACCAAGTATTTTTAAATATCTGGTATACTTACCAACTTCATCCAAAAGATCTTTTACTTTTTGGTTTTGCACATTTCCCTGAAAATCCAGATAAAACATTTCTTCCCAGGGATTGCCAAGTATCGGACGTGACTCAAGCTTAGTCATATTAATTCCAAAATCTCTAAAGATTGAAAGAGCTTGAACCAGCGAACCAGGCTTATGAGCAGTGGCTAGAATTAAAGATGTCTTGGCAGGAATTCGCTCATCAACTTTTATCGGATCAAGTGAGCAGATTAAAAATCTCGTAAAATTACCTGGTTGATTTGCAATGTCTTCTCGCAGGATTGATACATTAAATATTTCCGCCGCTTCTTTACTTGCAATTGCAGCGCAATCATTCATTCCTTCTTCTTTAATTTTCTGAACTGACTTAGCAGTGTCTTCATAATATTCTATTTCAGCTTGAGGTAATGATTTAAGAAAGCTGCTGCATTGTCTTGCTGCCTGATAGTGAGCATATATTTTTTTTATTTTGTTAAGCGGAATGTCTTCCAATCCCAAAAGAAAATGTTTAACCTGGAATATTTCTTCACCAACAATATTAAGATTACTACTTGTTAATGAATCATATACTTCATTAATACTACCGGAGGTAGTATTTTCAATCGGCAGCACGGCATATTCAGCAGATGAGTCCTCAACGGCTTCAACCACTTCATCAAAATTTTTCATCTTTCTAAAAACTATTTCTTTTTCAGAACCAAAAAATTGCTTTGATGCAAGAAAACTGTACGAACCTTCAATTCCCTGGATTGCCACGGTTATTGTTTCTGTAATCACACTTTTGTTGCCAGCATTAAGCACAAACTTGCTTTGAAGTTTTACCGAGTCATCAATAATTTCATAAAATATTTTTGACACGTAGTGAGAATCTAAATGGTATTTTCTTCCAGACTCTATTAATCTGGTAAGTAATTCTCTTTCTCTCCCTCGATCTCGAATAGATGATTTTTCTTCATTCTTAAGTTTTACGATTTCTAAACTTAGATCTCTGCGCTCAGATAGTAGTTTTAATAATTGTTCATCAATATGATTGATTTTTTTTCTAATTTCTTGCATCTATTTATCTTTGCTAATAATGATAATTTTGAAAACGAATATCGGTTTATTTTTATTGGCAATCAAGACTGGTTCGGATAAGGTTTTGATCAAATTATACTTAATAGTAATTTTGCACCACGCGCCCGTAGCTCAATCCGTCTTCGCTATCGCTATGACGAGACAAGCTGGATAAAGCAATAGTTAAATAATTATTTTATAGTTTTTCATATAATTGTTGATGCGCCCGTAGCTCAACTGGATAGAGCATTTGACTTCGGATCAAAGGGTTGAGGGTTCGAATCCTTCCGGGCGTACTTCTTTTAATTAACAATTTACAATGGACAATGTACAATTAAGCGCAATCGCTTATTTGTACAATTTTGTTTAAAACTAGTCAATTATAAATTTTGCTTCTAAACGTCAGCCATATTCCATCAACCATCATCCATTAAAATGCTTTTTTCAGAAGATAAATATCGTTTTATGTATGCCGCACTTCAGGAAGCTGAGAAAGCTTTTGAAGAAGATGAAGTGCCGGTTGGTGCGGTTGTGGTTCATAATAATAAAATTATTGGGCGAGGTTATAATCAAGTTGAAAAATTAAAAAATGCTACTGCACATGCAGAAATGATTGCTTTAACTGCCTCCTCAAATCATTTAGGTAATTGGCATTTAAATGAATGCGATATTTATGTTACTCTTGAACCTTGTATAATGTGCACAGGTGCTTTATTATCTGCCCGGATAAATGAATTATATTTTGCGGCTAGTGACTTAAAATTTGGAGCATGTGGAAGTATTTATAATCTTGCTGAAGAAAATAAAGCAAACTATCAAATTAAAGTTTTTTCAGGACTGCTATCTAAAGAAAGCGAAGATTTACTTCAGTTATTTTTTAAAAGGAAACGAACAAAATAAAATCCACTATATTTTAATAACTCAAATTTACATTCAAATTATTTTTTACTAACCATGTCTTCATAAAATCGGGCTTTCTAAAGTTGCTTAAAAGATGATTTACTTCTAACTTGCAATAAAAAATTAATAGAATATGCGATTAATACTATTTGGTTCTCCAGGGGTTGGCAAAGGTACCCAGGCAAAAATTATCTCCAAGAATTTTAACATCCCACATATATCAACTGGTGATATTTTACGTAAAGCGGTCAAAGATCAAACAGGGCTTGGCAAAAAAGCTGGTGAGATTATGGCTAAAGGCGAACTTGTGCCCGATGATTTAATGATTGGATTAATTAAAGATGTTTTAACTTCCGATGAATGTAAAAATGGTTTTATACTTGATGGATTTCCACGGACAACAATTCAAGCTGAGGCTTTGGATGGATTGTTTACTCAAATAGGAATCACTAACGTTATTCTTATTAATATTACCGCTGATGAAAAAGAAATAATTAAACGACTTAATAACCGACGAGCATGTAAAGTTTGTGGAAATATTTTTGTTCTGCAAGAAATTGAAGGATTAGAAACATGTCCTGTTTGCGGTGCTAAAAACAGTTTTTATTTAAGAAACGATGATATGGAAGAAGTGATTAAAAACAGGTTGGATGTTTTTAATTCCACCACAAGACCAGTGCTGGGATATTATCAAAATAAAGGCAGAGTAATTACAGTTAACGGATTTGACACGGTGGAAAATGTATATAATAAGATTGTTGAATCGTTAAAAGAAAAAAAAATATATCAATGATCTTTTTGTTTGAGAAAACCTTTTAAGATTTTTCCACCTTCAATTTTAAATATCCGGGCATTTCCTTTTCTCACGATATCATAATTATGAGTAGCACACAAAACCGCTGTTCCCCTTTTATTTATTTTCTGAAGCAAATCCAAAATTTCATTTGAAGTTTCAGGATCAAGGTTGCCTGTTGGTTCATCAGCAAGAATAATCAATGGCTGATTTAATATAGCTCGTGCAATTGCAACTCTTTGTTTTTCTCCGCCGGAAAGTTGATCGGGCATATTAAGTCTTTTATGTGATAAACCAACTTCATTTAATACATCATTTACTTTTTTCTTTATTTCTTTTTTGGGTGTTGCAATAACTTCAAGTACAAAAGATAAGTTTTCAAATACATTCCTATCTGTTAATAGTTTAAAATCCTGAAAAACAATTCCAATTTTTCTTCTCAATAACGGCAGCTCAGATTTTTTTATTGTTCTCGAATTGAAATTGCCGACGTTAACGTTACCTGATTCAGGCAGTAAATTCATATAAATCATTTGCAGTAATGTTGTTTTACCGGAACCGCTTCTTCCAATAAGAAAGGCAAACTCGCCTGCACCTAATTCCAGATTTACGTTGTCAAACAGCGGTTGATTAGCGTAATGAAAATTTATATTCTGTAATGATAACATTAATTTTTCCTTTTTATAATAAATTGAACTCGATCAGAATTTGCGTTACCCTTTTGTAACGTAAAAGCTTTGTAGCAATTTACAACTTGTAAACCGGATTTTTCTGCCATCTCATAAAATGTTTCAAGCGAGTAAATTTTTTGCCGATGAATTTCAGTTACAATTTTGCCATCCGGATATTGTATCGTAAAAATATTTTTATGGATTTTACTTGAAACCAAAAATTTACTTTCTCGAGTGTAACTATAACCTAAAATCTTCCCTTTTTTATTTGCGGTTTTTTCGTGTTTGTAACTATTACTTTCAAGAGCAGCATCAAAAGTAAATACTCCTTTATCATTTAAAGAATTACTTATCTCTTTAAATAATCCCAATAACTTTTTCTTGTTTGTTAAATAATTTACACTATCGAAAGTAGAAATTATTAAATCAAATTTTTTAGTTAATGGAAGCGATAGCATATCACAGCATATTCGATTGATATTTTTATTCGCACTTTTCAGCATGCTAAGCGAGATGTCTGATGCAATATAATCTGGATAAAATTTTATTAGATGTTTAGCCATCGCACAGTTCCCCGATGCAATCTCAAGTACGGCAGGATCTTTTACAATTTTTTTCCTTATGATTGTAAAAATGTAACGGGCCCACCATTTATAACTAATAGAATGCATTAGTTGATGATAAATATTTGAGACATGCATATAAGGATCAATGTGCATTGAGGGAGGCAAAATATTTTTTCCTGTTACTAAATATTTTAAGAGCAAATTTGTAAGCTTGCATCATACTTGATTCATCAGCAATATTTTTTCCGGCTATATCAAATGCAGTTCCATGATCCGGCGAAGTTCTAATCATTTTAAGTTCCGCTGTAAAATTTACACCGGAATTAAAATTTAAAAGTTTAAATGGAATAAGTATTTGATCGTGATACATTCCAAGAATTATATCAAACATTTTATATGT
>JBBILT010000020.1:0-22623 GCA_037444745.1 Ignavibacteriales bacterium | reverse complement strand
CTCAGGGTGACAATCTGGTGACGTTAAAAGTCTATGATATACTTGGCAACGAAATAGCAACATTGGTCAATGAACAAAAAGAACCCGGATATTATGAATTTGATTTTAATGCAACAGAATTTGCAAGCGGAGTATATATTTACCGTTTACAAGCGGGCAATTTCATCTCAACTAAAAAGATGATGGTGTTGAAATAATGGAATTAGTTTTACTAACTCCACTTGAGAATGATTTAAAAAATCTAAGGTTTTTAAGACTCAACAAAGTAGTAAAAAAAACGCCTCTTCAGAGGCGTTTTGCTTTTAAACTGTTGCTGATTCTTTTAAATAAATTTTCTGAAATTCTCTGGCTTTTCTATTCTTCCAGCTTCCTTTGTGATAAGCATAACCTGTAACGAGCGGCATTGCGATTGTAGCTTCGCAATAAACCATTTGTTCAGAGCTAGTAGATACTTTTCCCCAGGAGCTTGCTTCTTTTAAAGTTGATCCGGAAAGCGCCCCATCTCTTTCATCCGCTACGGTAATTTGGATTGCATATTTATGCATTTCAGCGTCTTCCTGAAGAATATCAGCCGCAACAACAATATCCTGTGTAAAGTTTTTAGGAACGCCGCCTCCAATCATCATAATTCCTGTTTCCTTGCTATGTAATTTTATTTTTGTTAACTCATAAAAATCTTTTCCGGAATCACAGGAAACATGATTCTCAGGATTTTTATGTTGATTCATTATAAATCCAAATCCTGCAGAGCAATCGGAAAAAGCGGGAACGAATATTGGGACATTTTTTTTGTAAGCAGCATAGATAACTGAATCATCAACTATTGGTCCGCCGTTTTCATCAAGATATTTTCCAAACTCCCACAAAAATTCTCGGGAAGAATAAGCACCTGGTTTCATGCCATCAAAAATTTTAGCCGTAGTTTCATCACAAACTCTAAGTTCATCTTCATCAATAAAAGTATCATAGATCCTATCGATATGTAATTCTCTCATTTCATTATCATCGACCCATTTTGTGCCTTTGTAATGTTTAAAACCGAGAGCTTCAAAAAAATCCTGATCCACCATTATAGCACCTGTTGATACAATTGCATCAACCATGTTGTTCATAATCATATCATAAACAACTTTCTTTAATCCGGCACTAAACAAACTGCCTGCAAGAGTAAGAATGATTCCACATTTTTCATCTTTTAACATCGTGTCATAAATCTTTGCAGCACGATTAAGATCACGTGAAGTAAAAGCCATGTCTTCCATTGAATCAACAAGCTTGATTACATTATGCTCTTTAATATCAATGTGTTTGATCACATCTTTTAAGTAATCTTTTTTAGTTGCCATTTTTATTTCCCTATAGATTTAATTTTCGTTTAAATTATTTATCAAAAAATAAGATTAAGTAATATTACTACCTACATAATTAGAAAAAGATTTTTGCAAATCTTAAAATTCCTTGCTTCCACGGCACACGATGTGAAATGCCACCTTTATTGATAAATTCCTTTCGATGTGCTATATACCATTTAAAATTTCTTAACAGAGCGTCTTTATTTGAAAATTTGGGTTTATATCCGAGTATCTTTTCTGCTTTTTCTATCGAGACGAAAGAATCTTTTGAAGCAGTTTCGTAAACCCATTTGTAAAGAGGTGATAGTTTTAATGCTTCTAAAAATTTTAGAATAAAAATAATTGGTTTTTCTGGAAGTCCAACAATTTTTTTCCCAAATCCTGCATAATCTAAAACTGACTGATAATCTTCGCGCATAGTCGTAAAATCTTTTGCACCAATATTAAATGTATCATTAACATTTTTCCCATCTAAAGTAGCACACAAATAAATGGCATCACAAAGATCTTCAACATCTAAAAGTTGATATTGGTTTTTACCGGAACCAATCATTGGAAAACCTTTTCCATCCTGTGCCCAATCAAAAAGTAAATCAAAAACACCAAGTCTTTCTGGTCCAATAAAAGATTTAGGACGAAGTATTGGGACACACATTCCTTTTTCTCTAAACTTGCCACATTCATTTTCAGCTTGAATTTTTGCTTTGCCATAAGGTCCAACACCATCAAGCTTATCATTTTCTGCTAATGGATGATGATCGGGAATGCCGTAAACAGCAGTGGAAGAAATGTGGATAAATCTTTTTACTCCAAATTTTTCTGCAGCATTTAATAAATTTTTTGTACCATCAATATCAGTAGAAAAAATATCTTCAGGTTTATAGAGTGGAAGTGCAGCGGCTGTATGAATAATAATGTCATTACCTTTAACAGCTTTATCTACATCGTCTAAATTTCTAATATCGCCTTTAATGATTTTTATTTTATCGTTCATATCAGGATAATCAAAATCGGCAATATCAATTGAAGTAATTTCATGCCCGCTGGCATAAAGATATCGAACAATATTAATTCCTAAAAATCCCGCACCGCCAGTAATAAGGTATTTCATTTTGATCTATAAGTTATTAAAAATGTACCATCAAAATTAGTAATTTTGATAGAGGCTTCAAACTCAGATGATGTTTAATGATATAAATATGAATAGCGAACTAATTGAACAAGAAAATATTAATGAATCAAAACAATGGTTTAGAAATATTTTTTTATCAGTAATAATCCATTTATCACTACTAGTGCTAATACTATTTTTATTTAATTATAATCAAAAAAATGCTTTGATGAATCCACGATTTTTATACATTGAAACACAACAATATAAAAGTAACTTTAAACCGATGACTGGCGAAGAAATTCAGGGAAATCAAAAATCATTTATTGAAAAGGATGAAACAGCGGCAAAGTTTATTAATCTATCAGAGTTGGAAGCTGATACAACAAATATGGATCAGTTGTATAAAGAATCTTCATTAAACTTATCAATTAAATATCCAAGAGGATGGACCTTCATTGATCAAAACAAAAATAAAAAATTAGACGGTGTTACATTTTGGGCAATTGATGGTTCATATAAACCACCGTCGTATATTCATTTAGAGGTAATCGAAAAATATTTATTCAATGAAAAAAGGTATAAGAATAAAATTAAATTAACAGATTGTGTAGCCTATTATAATGAACCTGAAGAATTAGCTGGACAAGTAATGCAAGTGTTTTATTTACGTACTGATTCTGAAGAGGATTATTTAATTAAATTTATAGTTGGCGGGATGGAACAGTATAACTCATTTCAACCCCGCTTATTAGCGATTTTAAAATCATTTAGCTTTGGGAATTCCATATTCTAATTACCAATTTTATCATATGAATTTTATGGAGAAACAAAGTTTTAAATAATTATGAATTAATAGGTGTTCGTATTTCTTGACTTTTCATAGTCTTACCTATATTTTTCCTTCCTTTATTTGAAACGACTTTAGGTTTTCGGAGGAAAATTACGTGAAACAAGAAAAAATGACAAAATTTGTTAAATCTGAAGATGCCGATCAAAAGTGGTATCTTGTTAATGCCGAAGGTCAGACTTTGGGCAGAATGGCTTCTAAGATTGCCAAAATTATTAGAGGAAAGAATAAACCCATTTTTACTCCTAATATGGATACCGGCGATTTTGTAGTTGTTATTAATGCTGAGAAAGTTAGACTTACGGGTAAAAGAGAACAATTGAAAGATTATAAAAGACATTCTGGATATCCTGGTGGTCAAAAAATAACCACCTTCCAAGAGTTGTTAAATAAAAAACCTGCATTTGTAATTGAAAAAGCTGTTAAAGGAATGCTTCCTAAAACAAAGCTTGGAAATCAACTAATTAAAAAATTAAAAGTCTATGCTGGTGATAAAAATCCTCACACAGCTCAAAAACCTGAACTAATAAGTTTGATGGAGAAATAATGGCTGACAAAATTTATGTTGGTAGGAGAAAAACTGCTGTTGCAAGAGTTATCCTGAAAAATGGGAATGGCAAATTTACCATTAACAAAAAAGGATTTGAAGAATTCTTTCCTCAGTTATTGAGTCGTGAGGATATTCTACTTCCATTTAAAGTTACCGAAACCGAAGGTAAATATGATGTTAACGTAAATGTTAATGGTGGAGGAATTACGGGTCAAGCTCAATCAGTAAGATTAGGAATTGCAAGAGCTTTAATTGAGCTTAATCCGGAATACAGACCCGCATTAAAAGCAGAAGGACTCTTAACAAGAGATCCAAGGATGGTTGAACGTAAAAAATACGGAAGACCAAAAGCTCGTAAGAGATTCCAATTCTCTAAGAGATAAAATTAAGTTAATTAACTAATAATAAAATCATACTTTCTGATTTACCACCTGTGTCCCAATCAATAGGGATGGAAGGTAAAGACGAAGAAAGTAGTTGAAAAACAGGAGCAAAATGAAAAAAGTTGATATACCTCAGCTTGTAGAAGCTGGTGCGCACTTCGGGCACTTAACCCGCCGCTGGAATCCTAAAATGAAACCATACATCTTTATGGAAAAGAATGGCATTCATATAATTGATCTTAAAAAAACTCAAACTCATTTAATTGAATCAGCCGAGGAATTATCAAAGCTGGTTGCTGATGGCAAAAAAGTTCTTTTCGTCGGTACAAAAAAACAAGCTAAAAATGTGATTGAAAGTGAAGCAAGAAGATGCGGTCAAAATTGGGTTAGTGAAAGATGGCTTGGCGGAATGCTTACTAATTTTACCACAATAAGAAAAAGTGTTAAAAGATTAAGCAATATTGAAAAACAGGAATCTGACGGAACATTTGATAAGATAACTAAAAAGGAAAGATTATTTCTTACCAGAGAAAAAGACAAACTGAAAAAAGTTTTGGAAGGTGTTGAAACAATGGGAAAACTTCCGGGAGCTTTGTTTGTTGTTGATATTAAAAAAGAATCTATTGCAGTTCAAGAAGCACACAGATTAAATATTCCAGTCTTTGCAATTGTTGATACAAATTGCGATCCTGATGAAGTTGATTATTTAATCCCTGCAAATGATGATGCTGTTAAGACTGTTGAAACAATTACAAATTATATGGCAGAAGCTGTTGTTGAGGGTGATGCAAAACTAAAGGAAAAGAAGGCGGAAGAAGTTGCAGAAAAGGAAAGATTAAAAAAAGAAAAAGAATCGAAAAAAGAAGAGATCAAAAAGAAATCCGATCTTAAAGCAAAAAAAGATGCGGAGGCTGAAAAAGATCCTGAAATAAAAGAACAAAAATCTGAACAATAAAAATTTTGAAATAATTTAAATTATGGAAAGAGGGTAAGTTGGTTATGTCTATTTCTGCTGCTGAAGTTAATGAATTAAGAAAAAAGACCGGTGCGGGTATGATGGATTGTAAAAAAGCACTTACTGAAGCAAATGGTGATTTTGAAAAAGCAATTGAGATTCTTAGAAAAAAAGGAGCATCAGTTGCAGCTAAACGAGCTGATAGATCAGCGAATGAAGGGATGATTGTTACAAAAATTTCATCCGATAATAAAAAGGCGGCAATCGTTGAAGTAAATTGTGAAACCGATTTTGTTGCTAATAGTGAAGACTTTGTTAAACTTGCAAACCAAGTTGTTGAAACTGTATTTGAAACAGATGCACAAAATTCTAAAGTATTACTTGAATCAAATAACGATCTGCATAATTTGCTTGTTGATGTTATAGGCAAAGTTGGTGAAAAAATTGAAATCTCAAGGGTTGCTAGTGAAAAAGCCGAAAATGGTTTGCTTGTTGATTATGTGCATATGGGGTCTAAACTTGGTGTAATTGTAAAATTTGATAATGTAACTGATTCGCCTCGGGAATTAGTTGAGATTGGTAAAGATATTGCAATGCAGGTTGCTGCTATGAATCCTATTTGTGTTTATAGAGAAGAAGTTCCAACATCTACAATTGAAAAAGAAATTGATATCTACAAAGAGTTAGCCCGTAAAGAAGGTAAACCAGAAAAAATTCTTGAAAAAATTGCTCAGGGTAAATTGAATAAATTTTATCAGGAAAATTGTTTAACCGAACAGGCTTTTATTAAAGATAATTCTAAATCAGTTAATGATTTGATAAAAGAATTTAATATCAAGAACAATAGTCAAACCAAGATAAGCTTATTTAAGCGTTTTCACCTTAGTGACGAGAAAAAGTAAAATTAATCATTAAAGGTCTTAATTTAATTGAGACCTTTTTTTATATTTAAACATCAAGAATTCTATAAAGGTAAAAATGAGTCCAATCAAATTTAAAAGAGTTTTGCTGAAACTAAGTGGTGAATCACTAATGGGTCAGCAGGGATTTGGAATTTCATCTGATGTTTTAGATTTTTTTTCTGAAGAAGTTAAAAAAGTTCATGAAGTTGGTGTTCAGTTAGGTATAGTAATTGGCGGAGGAAATATTTATCGGGGACTAAGTGCAAATAGCCAGGGTATACATCGAGCTACGGGAGATCAAATGGGTATGCTGGCAACTATGATTAATGCGCTTGCCTTGCAGAATGCAATAGAAAAAAAGGGGATTCATACAAGATTAATGAGTGCAATTAAGATGGAAGAAATTGCTGAACCATATATTCGCAGGAGAGCAATCAGACATCTTGAAAAAGGTAGAGTAGTAATTTTAGGTGCAGGTACAGGGCATCCTTACTTTAGCACAGATACTGCAGCATCACTTCGTGCGGTTGAAATAGGAGCAGATATTATTGTTAAAGGCACAAGGGTTGATGGAGTTTATGATTCTGATCCTGAAAAAAATGTTACGGCTGTTAAATTTGATAAAATTTCTTATTTAGACATCTTAAAAAATAATTTAAGAATAATGGATCTTACAGCGGTTAGTCTTTGTCAGGAAAATAATTTACCAATGATGGTTTTTAATATGGACATTCCTGGCAATCTTTTGAAATTAGTTAGTGGAGAAAATGTTGGTACTTATATCGATAACATAGGTTCTAATTAAGTATAACAATAAAAACTAATGAGGCATTTATGCATCAGAGATTAATAGAAGCAAATAATAAGATGAATAAAACCATCGAAGCATTAAGGTTAGAACTTTCTAAAGTTAGAACGGGGAAGGCTACAACCGCTTTGTTAGATGGTGTAAAAGTTGATTATTACGGAACGTTAACTCCAATAAGTCAAGTTGGTAATATTACCGTATTAGATTCACATACACTTTCTATAACGCCTTGGGATAAAGCTATGGTTCAGGTAATTGATAAAGCAATTCTCGAAGCAAATTTAGGATTTAATCCGATTAGTGATGGTACAAATTTAAAAATACCCGTACCTCCTCTTACCGAAGAAAGAAGGAAAGACTTTGTTAAGATTATTAAAAAATTTGGGGAAGATTCTAAAATTGCATTAAGAAATGTAAGAAGAGATGCGATTGAACATCTTAAAAAAGAAGAAAAAGATAAAAAAATATCTGAAGATGAATTGAAACATAATGAAGGTGAAGTGCAAAAATTAATTGATCAACATATTAAATTGATTGATGATATTCTAAAACACAAAGAAAAAGAAATTATGGAAGTCTAATTTATTCCCGTTTTGGTACCCAACTCCAATATGAGTTGGGTTTTTTTTTATCTTTAAGTTCCATAATGGTAAAATAAAAATGTTATTTTTACTACATAGGTTTTAATAAAGTTTGAATTAACGAATGGCTTTTGAGAACGGAAATAAAATAAACTCTGTAAAAATATTTTTGGAAAACCCACTTCTAAAAAATGTTTTGCTTACTGTCGCCGCAATCTTTTTGGTTTTATTCGGTATTGTTGTGTATGGAATTGTATTGAACTTGCGCGAAGTAACTCTTAATGAAGCAATGTCGCAAAAAGGATTTACAAAATTGGTGGATGTAAATATTCTAGTAGATCGTAAAACCTATACTCTTAATCTTTATGAAGACACCGTTTTTGTTAAATCTTATCGGGCAAGCTTTGGACGAAATTTAAATGAAAAAAAAAGTCGTTCAGATGATGGGGCAACACCCGTTGGAGAATATAAAATTTGCAGCATTCAAAATGATCAGACTTACTATAAATTTTTACGATTAAACTATCCAAATCTGGATGATGCCATAGACGCATTGCGCAAATCAGTGATCACGCAGGGAGAATTTAATGAAATTAAGTTTCAATTTTATTACGAAGAGTGCGTGGATCCAAGTGATGTTCTGGGCGGCAATATAGGTATCCACGGGATAGGCAGATTAAATGCTATTTTTAAAAATCTTCCGTTCGTTTATAATTGGACTGATGGTTCAATCGCTTTAAGTAATGAAAATTTAGATGAGATTTTAACAGTTATCAAAAAAGGGACTAAAGTTGTTATCAAATAATTTATTAATAAAAACCTTCAGAATATTATTGCTAATTTTATTTTCTGTGTCTTGCTCTAATAAAGAAAGTAAAATTCCCGTACTAGATTTTCAAAATAAAACTCAACTGCTTCAAGTTGTTCAAAAACATTTTGATAAGGATGCTAATATTGTATTCGGTGGATATTTTGACGAAAGCGGTAAACAAAATATTGCCGTTGGACGAGAATTAGATAACAATGATGAATGGGGACTAAAGTTTACTCTTTTAGAAATAGAAGATGATGAATTTAAAGTCAAATTTGAATCTGATTTGGTGGAAGGCTCGTTTAAAGAAAGTTTTGTAGATAAAATAAAATTTGCTTCATTTGAAAATGAATTGCTCTATTATAATTCTAAGGGTTATTATATGGGTTCAGGAGGCGGCGAGGTATTTTCATACATAGTGGATTTTGAAAGTAAACAAATTTTTTATGCACATCTTGTAGTTGAACCATCAAGTGCAGCATCTTTGTTTATTTCTGAAAATACGGATAATAAAGAAATACGAAATTTCTTTAACCTTACCTTTAAAAAAGATTATCCTAATCTAAAACTTGTTGATGATGATATTGTAATTGATTGATTCTTTAGCAAATATTTTTAAATCAGCAAAAGCTGATTCTAACATTACTACTAATGCTTGCAGTTTATCTTGTGAAGATGCTTAAACAAATTTTAATAACTTTATTTTTTATCCTATTAATATTTAATGGAACGATTGTAGGACAATCTTACTACGATTACGAATTAAAATCCATAAACTTTTCAGGTAATAATTCCTTTCCAAAATCAGAGTTAGAAAAAAATATCGAAAGTAAGCAAAGCCCGATGTGGTTTTGGGTTTTCCTTAATTCCTTTACACCATTTGGCGATGAAAAAGTATTTTTTGATTCAGCAAAAATTTCAATTGATGAACTTGCTTTAAAGGAATTCTATAATGCAAATGGATTTTTTAAATCTCAAATTCATCATCGTTTTGAACCCGATACCAGCAGTAAAGAAATACAGCTTTATTACGATATTATTGAAAATAAACCGTTCTATTATGGAAAATTTAATTTGATGGGATTGAAAAGTCTTTCAGAGTATGAGTTTGGAAAGATGTTCAGTGAATCAATTACAGTAGACTCATCAAAAAAATATTCTGAATATGAAGTTCAGCAAAATATAAATTCAATAAGAAGATATCTGGCAAATAACGGGTATGTTATTTCTAAATACGATAGCACAGTTGTTACAATTGATACCGTATCCTATCGAGCTGATATTTCTATAGCTTTTCATACCGGTAATAAGTTTACAATTAGCGATATGATTGTTAATAAAACAGGTGTTTCAATAGACCAGATTACTAATGATTTGGTTTATCAAATTATAGGAATAAAACGAGGAAACATTTATGATCAATCTCAAGTAGATAGAAGCGAACTGCGATTGCTTAAAACAGAATTGTTCACTTCGGTAGATATAAATCCTATCATAAACGATACTGTTGATAGTAAAATTCCTATTGAAGTAAATGCAACAATAGGAATCCTTAACGAGCTTGCCCCAGAAATAAAAGTCGATAATGAGTTTAACTCATTTAATACAGGTCTTGGAGTAAGTTTTATCAAAAAAAATTTTTTTGGTGATGCAAGAAAATTAACTCTTTCAACTTCATTCCGTTTAATTGATATATCCAATTTTAATTTTTCAAATATTTTTAAATCAGGAACTAAAAGAGATTCTACATTTCAAGGGGTACTAGATTTAAATCTAAAAATGGAGCAGCCATATTTTTTTGGCAAACCAATTCTTACAACAACAGAAATTTATTACAGATCTCAAACACTTACAGGTCTTACAGAGCAATCATACGGCGGCGCACAAAAATTTGATTTTGAAATGCCGTACTACACTTTTCTTACTTTGCTGCGGCCTAATTTTACCATCGATGCTTCTAATAGACAGGTAGATAGTAAAGATACTTCCAGTATCAGTGTTACCAGTCTTACTCCCGGAATTGGTATAGAGTTTGGGTCTTCAAAAACAAATGATATTCAATATCCAACAGAAGGATATTATCTATTTTTCACTCCCGAGCTTTTTCAATCTAAAACAAAATATATAATTAAAAGCAAATATCTAGAGCAGTTAACCGGACAAAAAGAAATTTCATTAGAAGGCTCTACTTATTTTTATAGAATCCAAACAGGAATTTCTCATTTCATTTCTACTAATAGCGCTCGAACTTCGGTATTTGCTTCAAAATTAAGAGTTGGTTATATCCAATCGTTTTATGGAACAAATAATAATGTAATTTCAGCAAGCCAACTAATACCACCCAACAAAACATTTTATGCTGGTGGAAGTAACTCAATCAGAGGTTGGAGATCCAGAGAATTGGTTCCAAGAGATACAGTTATCTATGCTGGATATTCCACAGAATCAGAAAATATTAGAGGCGGCACATTTTGGTTGGAAGGTTCATTTGAGTTTAGAAAAAAATTAGGCCAATATTTTGGCTTTGCTCTTTTTACAGATTATGGAAATACCTGGAATAGTTGGAAAGATTTAGTTCCGAAAGGATTTGCAGTTTCGTTCGGAGCCGGAATAAGGTTATATACACCTATCGCTCCATTTAGGTTAGATTTTGGTACAAAATTTTACAATCCTGTTGATGAAAGTACTATTTTTAAGAAGAATCTTTTAAAAAATCTTGAGATTCATTTTGGAATTGGCGAAGCTTTTTAGCTTTTCTTCAAGTCTTTACGTTTTTCAAATCTTTTATGGAAATTTAATAATCACTATATTTATATCCTTTTAATTTTAATAAAGAGTATTATGATTTTAAGCATGACAGGTTATGGCAAAGGCAGCGCCAGCAATAATAAATGGCAGGCTGATGTAGAAGTTAAAAGTATCAACAGCAGATATCTTGAAGTATTTTTAAAATTTCCGCCTATTCTTGCAAATAAAGAATATGAACTTAGAGAGTTAATTAAATCCAAAATTAGAAGGGGAAAACTTAATGTTAGTATTCAAATCAAAAAAAACGGATTTGAAGATGAAATAGTTGTATTGGATGAATCAAGATTAAAAAACTATCTCGCACTTATTAAGAAAGTAAAAAAATCTGCAAAGATTTCTGAAAAAATTAAGTTAGAACATTTATTAATTAGTCGTGATATTTTTACTTCATCAGTTGAAGAAATAGATGAAAAAGATTTTGAAGTTTTGAAAAAATCTATTTTACTTTCTTTGGATTCTCTTTTAGAGATGAAAAAAAATGAGGGAGCTGAATTAGAAAAAGATCTTAAGAAACGAATTAAATCGATTGAAAAATATCTTAATCTTATTGAAAAAGAAGCACAGCCAAGCGTTGGTGAGCATTTTACCAAATACAAAGAAAAAGTAAAAAATCTTCTTGAAGAATATCAAAACATCAATAACGAAAGACTGGAAACCGAATTAGCTTTAATGGCGGAACGCGCTGACATTACTGAAGAATGTGTCAGGTTAAGAAGTCATATAAAATTTTTTGTGGATAGTTTAGACAAAGAAGAAGATCCGGGAAGAAAATTAAATTTTCTGTGTCAGGAAATGAATAGAGAAGCAAACACAATTTCTGCAAAAACCCTTGCTACATCAATTACTCATCATTCGGTTTATATTAAAGAAGAGATTGAACGGATAAGAGAACAAATTCAGAATATAGAATAAAATTGAAAAAGCAAGGAAAGATAATTGCTATATCTTCGCCAAGCGGGGGCGGAAAAACTTCTATTATCAAACGTATATTAAATGATTTTCCTGAAATTGTTTTTTCTGTTTCAGCAACAACAAGACCAAAAAGAGCTAATGAAATTGATGGAGTTGATTATTTTTTCATTACCGAAAAAGAATTTAAAAAAAAGATTGCAAACAGTGAATTTATTGAGTGGGAAAGATTTTATGATTATTACTACGGTACTTTGAAGAGTGTTGTTGTTAATAATATATCTGCCGGTAAATCTGTGTTATTTGAAATAGATGTAAAAGGCGCTTTATCGTTAAAGAAAATTTATCCGGGAAGTATTTTAATCTTTATTGATCCGCCGTCTTTTGATGAGTTGGTTAAAAGATTGAAAGAAAGACAAACGGAAAATGAAGCCGATCTTCAGAAACGAATTGATAGAGCAAAAATGGAATTGAGTTTTAAAAGTAGTTTTGATTATATTTTTACCAATGATGAGTTGGAAAAAGTTTATAAAAAAGTTAAAAGTTTAATTAAAGAAATAATAATTAAGGAGTAACAAAATGAATCTTAGTCCTGTTGATTTAAGAGTAATTGATCAAAGAGCAGAAAATGTTTATGAAGCTATTACAGTTGCTGCTCTTAGAGCAAGACAAATAAATAATGAAAATAAAATTGAGTTTAATGCACTCATGAATACAATTCCATCCATGGGAACAGATGACGATGCAGAAGATGTAACAAATCCTGCTCAGTTAAAAATTGCAATGGATTTAGAGAAGAAACCGAAGGCACATCTTGAGGCTTTGAATGAGCTGCTCGAAGGAAAAATTAAGTTTAAATATAAAAAATAGTTGCATTTTTGTAGTCGTGTTTTAGACCAATGTCATCCAGAGCGCAGTCGAAGGATGGCATTTCTTTTTAATTGTAGTTTTTATAATTAAATAAACTTCCAATTTTTTAACCTTATAATATTTAAATCATTAAATGGATTCATCAACAAAGAAAAAAATATTAGAGGCGTTAAAAGATCAAAAAGAAATTTTTGGTGATGATCTGTTTGAAGGGAATGTTTTTTCTTCTAATCCTAAAAATGTTTCAACCCTTAAAAAGTACCCAGTTAAAGCGCCAACAAAAAGAACTACAGTTGTAAAAGAACCCGCTGTAAATTCAACTTTAACATTTAATGGATTTAAAGAAGATTGGGAAAAAACTGAATCGCTTGAGCAATTAAACAAAATGATTTGCAATTGCACAAAGTGTGTTTTACATAAAGGAAGAAATAAATTTGTTTTTGGTTACGGTAATCCAAATGCAAAAGTAATTGTTATTGGTGAAGGCCCCGGTGCTGAAGAGGATAAACAGGGCTTGCCTTTTGTTGGAAGAGCAGGACAACTTTTAACTGATATTCTTAAAGCAATAAAATTCAGCAGGGAAGAAGTTTATATTGGCAATATTGTAAAATGCCGTCCGCCGGATAACCGTACACCTCTACCAGATGAAATGGAAACTTGTCTTCCGTACTTAAAAAAACAAATCGAGTTAATAAAACCTGAATTGATTTTATGTCTTGGATTAACAGCCGCAAAGGGTTTGCTAAAAAAGAAAGATTCGCTTACAAGTATGCGGGGACAGGTTTTTGAATACGAAGGAATTAAAACTATGGTAACGTTCCATCCCGCAGCACTGTTACGCAACCCTAACTGGAAAAAAGATTGCTGGGTTGATGTGCAGAAGTTTAGAAAACTTTATGATGATATGGTTACCCCTTAAACAAAACCTTTGAAAATTCTAATTGTAATTAAATATTATCTAACTTACTTTTACATTCCGTTTCTATTGGGATAAATTATTAGAAAATGTCTAAAACAAGAACAAATAACGCAAATACACAAATAATTCCTGCAGATGTAAAACCTCCATCCGCACCAGAGATTGAAGCTGCAGTACTTGGTGCAATGCTTATCGAAAAAGAAGCTGTACCAAAAGCAATAGAAATGCTTAATAAGGAAAGTTTTTATCTGCGTCAGCATCAAATGATTTTTGAAGCGATGATTTCTTTATTTGAGGCTAATGAACCGATTGATACAGTTACGCTTTACGAAGAACTTAAAAAACGAAACCAGGTTGAAGAAGTTGGCGGAGCAGTTTATTTAAGTAAGCTATCACAAAATATTTCTTCCGCGGCTAACGTGGAATTCCACGCCAAGATAATCATAGAAAAACAAATTTTACGAGGACTCATTTCATCATCACATCAAATTGCGCAGGCTGCTTATGAAGGCAACCTTGATGCGTTTGAAATTCTTGATGATGCCGAAAGAAAAATATTTGAGATAACGGAATCACATCTTCAAAGATCTTTTCAGGGGATGGATCGTGCAGTACGCGATGCACTTGAATACATTGAAGCGATACATTCACAGAAGGAAAGAAAGTTTTCTGTTCCAACAGGATTTTATGAATTGGATGAACTGCTCGGCGGTTTTCAAAAATCAGATTTGATAATTGTAGCTGCAAGACCATCTATGGGCAAGTGTCTCGGCAAAGGTACTAAAGTTTTAATGCACGATGGAACCTTAAAAGTTGTGGAAGATATTGTGATTGGTGATTTACTTATGGGTGATGACTCTACTCCAAGAAAAGTTTTGTCGCTTGCTCGGGGTAAAGAAATGATGTATTGGGTTAGACAAAAACACGGAATAGATTACCGTGTGAATGAAAGTCATATTCTTTCTCTTAAACGAAGCAGAAACGAGGGACCTCATAAACAAGGTGATGTATTAAATATTGATATCAATAGTTATATTACAAAATCCGATAAATGGAAAACTAATTATAAAGGTTACAAAACTGCAGTTGATTTTAATTATACTGACGTAATAATTGATCCTTACTTTTTAGGTCTATGGCTTGGTGATGGAAAATCTGATAGTTCAAGAATATTTACACAAGATGAAGAAGTTGTTGAATATATAAATGAATATGCAGCTAAGCTAAAGCAATCAGTTAGTGTTTATAAGGATAAAGAAGAATGTCCGGCTTATACAATTACTGGTGGTAAAACTCAACAGGCAAGAGATAACTCTGTACAAGCAAAGCTTAGAGAATTAAACTTACTTAACAACAAACATATTCCTGATACTTATTTACGGAATAATAAAAGTATCAGGCTGCAGTTACTTGCTGGATTGATAGACAGTGATGGTTATGTAAATAATAAGTATGGCAGTACAATTGAAATTACCTCTAAGTATGAAAATCTCGCAAATCAAATTAAGTTTTTATGTGATACTCTTGGCTATCGAACATCAATTAAAGAGAAAAGAGCAGTTATAACCTCAATCGGATTTGAAGGTACTGTTTGGCGCGTAAGATTTAATGGTAATATTGATGAGATACCAACCAGAATAAAAAGAAAAGCAACAAAACAATGGACTGACAAACGAGATTGGCAGGTTACAGGAATTACAGTAGAAGCTGATCAAGTGGATGATTATTTTGGATTTGAAATTGATGGTAATCATTTATTTCTTTTAGAAGATTGTACCGTTACCCACAATACGGCATTCGCCTTAACTCTTGCACGCAACGCTGCAATTGATAATGGAATTCCGGTTGGAATTTTTAGTCTGGAAATGTCCACAATGCAATTAATCATTCGATTGCTTTGTGCGGAAGGAAGACTAAATGCCCATCTTGTTAGAACCGGAAAACTTCCAAGTGAAGAAGGAGTTAAGCTTAGTAAAAACGCTCATAAAATAATTAATGCCCCACTTTATGTAGATGATTCACCTGCACAGACAGTTTTGGAAATACGTGCAAAGGCAAGAAGATTAAAAGCAGAGAAAAATATTGGGATGATAATTATAGATTACCTCCAATTGATGCAAGGTCCGCCTAGAGCAGAAAGCAGAGAGAGAGAAATTTCTCATATTTCCCGTTCTTTAAAATCATTGGCAAAAGAATTGAACATACCTGTTATTGCTTTAGCGCAGCTTAATCGTGCAGTGGAAGCAAGAACAGATAAACGACCGCAGCTTTCAGATTTAAGAGAATCCGGATCTATCGAACAAGATGCTGATGTTGTTATTTTCTTAAATCGCCCTGAAATGTATGGCATAAAAACTTTTGAGGATGATGCAACTTCTTCAACAGAAGGTGTTGCTGAAGTAATAATTGGCAAACAACGTAATGGTCCAACTGGCTCTGTTAAACTTGCATTTATAAAAGAGTATGCTCGATTTGAAAATCTTGCACACGCAAGACAAATTGCTGAATATACTTCAGCGCCGGTTGATGAGGATATTATATAAAATTAAGAATTAACAATTAAGAATTAACAATTAAAAATGCGAAATTATTTTATGTGTCATTTCGAACGAAGAGAGAAATGTATTTTTAGTAAGATTAGTTTAATAATAATCTTATCACTGATTTTGTTTTCATCAAATATCCAGTCTCAAGTTTTTTCAGAAAAAGATGTTGAAGTTTGCAATTCAAAATTTATTCTGGCTGTGGGTAAATCGTTAACTGAAAAACCAATTAACGAGGTAATTGTTGAAATTGGAAAAAGTTTTCTCGAAACTCAATATGTTGCTCATACACTTGAAAAAGAAGGCGATGAACAACTTGTAATAAATTTAACAGGACTTGATTGTACAACTTTTCTTGAAACATCATTAACATTTGCAAGATGTATTAAGAAAGATCAAACAAGTTTTGATGATTATCAGAAAGAATTAACTTTCATTCGTTATCGCGATGGTAAGATTGATAAATATCCTTCACGTCTTCATTACTTTTCAGATTGGATTTATAACAATCAGCAAAAAGGAATTGTTAAAGATATAACTGAAGAAATTGGTGGAAATAAAATTAAGTTCAATGTCAATTTCATGTCTGAAAATCCCAAGTACTATTTGCAACTAAAAGATAACCCGGATTTTATTACAGTTATTGAAAAACAGGAAAAGGAAATTAATTCTCGCCAGTACTATTATATTTCCGAAAATGATATTGAAAAAATCGAATCAAAAATTCAAACAGGTGATTTGATTGCATTAACCACAAGTGATACAGGCTTGGATATTGGTCATGTTGGTATTGCAATAAAAATGGATAACGGCAGAATTCATTTTATGCACGCACCTTTGGTTGGAAGTAAAGTTCAGATAACGGAAATGCCCTTAAGTGATTATGTAAAGAAAATTAAAAAGCATACTGGAATAATTGTACTCAGAGTATTAGAGCCTTAATTTAGTTTTAAAATTTCTAAAATCATTTCGTCAATAGATTTTTGTTTGATCCCAAAAGCATAAAGTTTATCCGTATTCATAGAAACATCTTCAACCTTTGGAAGATTCGGAATATCATCCATCTTAATCTTCACTAAAAGATTTCTATCAAGATTTGCAATCTCACATAATCTTTCACCAAGTTTGTACCGAGATACTCTCTCAATTCCAGCAAAGTTTATTACTTCTGATTTGATATCAATACTAACGAATTGATTTATCATTCTCGCAGCTTCTACCAAAGAAAGCGGCGTTCTGAATTGATCAGTAAAAAGTTTTGCCTGTTTGCCTTGTTTCAAATCCATAAACATTTGTTGAAAATGATTCTTGGAATGATTTAATCCGAAACCAAATAGCAGTGCGGTTCTAAGAATAATATAATTATCAAACTCTTCCTTGATTTTTAATTCTCCCATCAATTTCGTTTCAGCATAAAGAGAAACCAGAATTAGTTTTGCATCTTCCTTTAACATTGATCCGCAATAACCAGCATAAACTAAATCCGTTGAAATATAAATTAATTTAGCATTATACTTTTCACATAGTTCTGCGATATGTTTTGCCGCATTAACATTTAGATCATAAACATCTTTTGCGGAAATATTTTCTGGTAAGATTGGATGAGAAATTGCGGCTGTATGTATAACTACATCAGGGCAAAATTGCTCAAAAGAATTTTGAAGAGAATTATTTTCAAGTAAATCAATTTTTGTAGAATTATAATCCTTGCAATTTCCAACATTAAAGTGATATAAAGTAAGAATATTATGCCTTGCGGAAAGAATTAGATTCAAGTATTGTCCAAGTAGTCCGCTTCCGCCTGTAATTAGTATTTTCAAATTAATTTTTATTGATTTGATTTTACACTATAAAAGTTATTGAAGTATACTATTTTCAATTCTTAAAATGGTTATCCTTTTTGAAAATCATACTTACTTTGGTAAATTTATTAAGAAATAATGAAAGAATTATGAAATATTTTTTAATGCTAAATTTAGCACTCTTAATCAGTTTTAGCACTTACTCACAAACCACAAAATACTTTGATGCGCCTTTTGGCGGCGGAGGTGGATTTGTTGGCGGCTGGCATATACCAAATGTCGATCGGTTGAATTTAAAATTGAAGGATGTTGGAGTATCTGAACTTTCAACAAGCGGAATGTTGACTACCGGCGGTGCTGGATTTATTTACATTGGATTTGTAAAGAATCTTCGTCTCGGTGGAATGGGTTTTGGCGGTACAGTTTCATCTTCATCAAAAAATGGTATTGATAATTTAGAAGCCATTTATTCTATCGGCGGCGGCGGCTTAACTGTTGAGTACACATTACCATTTATAAAAAATATAGGCGTTTCTGTTGGTGCAATTCTCGGTGCTGGAAGTATGTCTGTTGAGTTATATAATAATAATGGAAATTTTAGTTGGGAAAATTTATGGAGTGAGATTGAATCAGGATCTACAACAAATGTATCGAGAAAGATTGAAAGAAGTTATTGGACATTTACTCCAACTTTAAATGCTGAATTTCCGGTTTACAGATTTATCGCTTTAAGATTGGGTGTTGGATATCAACTAACATTTGGTGGTGACTGGAAAGCGGAGAATCAGCAATCAATAAGTGATGTTCCGCCCGATTTAAAGGCTGATGGATTTTTTATTCAAGCAGGAATATTTGCAGGATTTTTCTCTTTTTAATTATGAAAAAAATATTAATAACTGGCGGTGCAGGATTTATCGGCAGTAATTTTATCAACTACATTTTAAAATCAAGAGATGATTATTTTATTGTTAACCTTGATAAACTTACTTATGCTGGTAATCTTGAAAACCTTAAAGAAGTTGAATCCAATAAAAACTATACTTTTATTAAAGGAGACGTAACAAATTCTGAATTGGTTAATTACATCTTTGAAAAATATAAAATCAAATACGTAATTAACTTTGCTGCGGAGTCCCACGTTGATAGAAGTATTTCAGGTTCAGAAATATTTTTCAGAACAAATGTAATTGGAACAAATGTTTTATTGGAAGCGTCAAGAAGATTTGAAGTAGAAAAATTTTTACAAATCTCTACTGATGAAGTTTATGGAAGCTTAGGTGTAACAGGATTATTCACTGAGCAATCACCAATATCACCAAATAGTCCATACTCAGCAAGCAAGGCTGCAGCGGATATGATGGCTCAGGCTTTTCACCACACTTTTGGATTACCAATTGTTATTACAAGATGTTCTAATAATTATGGTCCATTTCAGTTTCCGGAAAAACTAATTCCATTAATGATCTTAAATACATTACAAAACAAAAAACTTCCTGTCTATGGTGATGGAATGAATGTTCGTGATTGGATTTATGTAATAGATCATAACAAAGCAGTAGAACTTGTTTTTGAAAAGGGAAAACTTGGTGAAGTTTATAATATCGGCGCGAGTAATGAAATGCCTAATTTGGAAATCATAAAACTGATTTTACAAAATTTAAAAAGGAGCGATGAGTTAATACAGTTTGTAAATGATCGACTTGGACACGATAAACGTTATGCTATTGACTCATCAAAAATTCAAACTCAGTTGGGCTGGAAACCTGAATTTCAATTTTATTCTGCCATTCAACAAACTATTGAATGGTATCTAAAAAATAAAAGCTGGTGGGAAAGAATAATTTCCGGTGAGTATCAAAAGTATTATCAAAAACAATATTTATCTAATAAATAGGATTTAATAGTAAGCAATGAAAAAAATACTCTTCATAACACTTTGTATTTTCATTTCGGTTATGGCACAAGAAAAAACCAATCAACAAAATTCACTAACCCAGTTTCCCATTAGTGTAACCATCGGTGGAAAATTTATTGTAAACGGAACATTCCCCGCTAGCATCACTGAAAGAGTGGATCAGTTTGTAACCAGGATATATAATCAGGCAAAAGAGAATTCGCTTAGCGTCGCAAAAGACTTACAAACGGCGGAAACAATTAATAGAAATCTTGATCAGGATTATGCAATTCGGGGAATACTTTTAAAAAGCGTAAATGGGGAAGAAAAATTGATTGATTTAGCAAAATTTAGAGTAAATGGTAATTTTGTGAATGATCCCTATCTAAAAAATGATGATGTTATTATTTTTCCTGCAGTTGATCTGGAGCGTAATTTTGTGAGGGTAATTGGTGCAGTTAATAATCCTTTGAAATTTATGTTTGTAGATGGAGATAAATTATCCGATGCTATCGAACTTGCTCAAGGAATAAATAAAGCTTATGACAATGTTAATAAAGTTGTAATCAACAGATTAAGTTATGATGGTTCCAAAATTGACACATTAAAAGTATCTCTAGAATCAGATATTCTATTACACAGAGGGGATAGAATTTCTGTAATTGCAAATGAAACTAGACGACTTGATTATACAGTTAATGTTATTGGGGAAGTAAATAAACCTGGAATAATTCCGATAACAGACAACCATACGACAGTTGCAGAAGTTATTAAAAAGGCAGGAGGATTTACTTCTAATGCAGATATTTCAAGAGCTGAATTAATTCGTGGAGCTAATGCTTTTAAGTCTATTGTTTTTAGCGAACAATTAGAAAAATTATTAATGTCTAGAATGTCTACACTAATTGAAGGCGATTCATTGTATTTTGAAATTGATGAAAAATTAAGATTTCTTAGAGGTAGTGGTTTGATAGATTTTACTCGTGTATTGGATGAAAATTCCTCAGAAGGTAATTTTATTATTCAGGATTATGATGTTATATATATTCCTTCAAAAGTTGACTTGGTTTATATTTATGGGCAAGTCAATCAACCAGGATACTTAAAATTTACTCCCAATAAGTCCGCAAGTTACTATTTAAATCTAGCAGGAGGAGTAGGCGAAACGGCTTCATCTGTATATATAATAAAAGGAAAGTCAAGGAGTTGGATTCTTGCAGAAGATAACCCAGAGACAATTATACAATCGGGTGATTATATTTGGGTATCAAAGAAAACGCCGAGAACATTTTGGTACCATGTAGAACAGGCAAGTCGGGTTGCTGCAATTTTAGGTTCGATAGCAACAGTTATATTGTTGTTTTTACAATTTAAGAAATAACACTTGACATTTCCCTAATAAACAAACATATTTACAAGCTAATTTTTAATAAATAATTATTTAAACAAATATTTTTATTTAAAAATTTATACTAACTATTGTTTACTTGACTTTAGTTTGCCGAGACTATAAATTTGTAGCCCTTCTTAATTGAAGATTTTGTTCTTTGATAGAGTGAGAAATAAAGCCAGTTAATTCCATAGTTTAACTTGCGTCTAACGCCAAGATTACAAAAAAATTAAACTCTACAACGGAGAGTTTGATCCTGGCTCAGGACGAACGCTGGCGGCGTGCTTAACACATGCAAGTCTACGAGAATAAGATAGCAATATCTTTAGTAAAGTGGCGCACGGGTGAGTAACACGTAAGCAATCTACCTTTGGGTCTGGAATAACTTCGAGAAATCGAGGCTAATACCGGATAATGCAGCGGCATCGCATGGTGATGTTGTTAAAGTTCGAGTAATGCCTAAAGATGAGCTTGCGTCTGATTAGCTAGTTGGTAGAGTAACAGCCTACCAAGGCAACGATCAGTAGCTGGTCTGAGAGGATGATCAGCCACACTGGAACTGAGACACGGTCCAGACTCCTACGGGAGGCAGCAGTGAGGAATATTGGGCAATGCCCGAAAGGGTGACCCAGCAACGCCGCGTGGAGGATGAAGGCCGTAAGGTTGTAAACTCCTGTTAGAGGAGAAGAATAGTACCGATTGGATCGGTATTTGACTGTACCCTCAGAGAAAGCCCCGGCTAACTACGTGCCAGCAGCCGCGGTAATACGTAGGGGGCAAGCGTTGTCCGGATTTACTGGGTGTAAAGGGCGCGTAGGCGGAATAAAAAGTCAGAGGTGAAATCCTACAGCTTAACTGTAGAACTGCCTTTGATACTTTTGTTCTTGAGTTCGGAAGAGAGAGACGGAATTCCAGGTGTAGTGGTGAAATACGTAGATATCTGGAAGAACACCAGTTGCGAAGGCGGTCTCTTGGTCCGATACTGACGCTGAGGCGCGAAAGCGTGGGGAGCAAACAGGATTAGATACCCTGGTAGTCCACGCTGTAAACGATGAATACTAGGTGTTGGGTCTTACGACTCAGTGCCGAAGCTAACGCATTAAGTATTCCACCTGGGGAGTACGATCGCAAGGTTGAAACTCAAAGGAATTGACGGGGGCCCGCACAAGCAGTGGAGCATGTGGT
>JBBILT010000019.1:0-25623 GCA_037444745.1 Ignavibacteriales bacterium | reverse complement strand
TTTACTAAATATTGTTTCCAACGTAAAGTATGGAATTTATTTTGTCAATAGTTGGTTTACATTATTTTTAAAATAAAAAATGTAAAAAGAGAAGGAAATTATATGACAGCGGTAAATTGTTAATGCAATAAAAATAAAAAGGAGACTCAAATGGGATCGCCTTCACTATAATATTTGCCACTCGCACGAAAGGATTCGTGCACTACTTGAGTTATTTATTTGATATCAACAATTTAATTAATTCAACATCTTCCTTAGTTGTAATCTTAAAATTAAAAACAGAACCTTCAACAATGTTTACCTTCTTACCTGTTCTCTTTACAAGCATCGATTCATCAGTTCCAACAAATTGCTCGCTATGGGCTCTGCTCAAAGCGTTTAGCAATTCACTGTACTTAAATATTTGCGGTGTCTGCACGTAATAAACCTCATTACGTTTTAAATATTCTTTTACTCTTTCCTTTCCTTTTATCAATGTGTCTTTTGCTTTTATGCAAACAAGCGCATTGCCCTTTTTCTTAGCAGCGTTAATCGCATTAGTCAAAACATCATTCGGTAATAAAGGACGTGCTGCATCGTGCACAACTAACAAATCATTATCATCAGCTTCTGCAGAAAGCACAGCGTTGTAAACAGAATCCTGCCTTGTTTTTCCGCCTTCAACAATCAGTTTTACTTTACTTAGTTTATATTTTTTTATCAATCTTAAAAGAAGATTAAAAAAGTCGGGTTCCGCAGCAATAATAATTTTATCAATTAACTTGTTCTTTTGGAAAGTCTGAAGTGTGTAAACAATTATTTCTTTACCATTAACTTTTAAGTATTGTTTAGGAGTGGCATTGCCTTTTAGAGCAACGCCAGCTCGTAAACCTTTACCACCTGCGGGTATAATTGCAATGTTCATTATACAATCATCATCGCATCGCCGTAGCTTAAAAAGCGATACCGTTCCTTTAAAGCTTTTTTATATGCTTTCATAACATATTCAGTTTCACCAAGTGCACTTGTAAGCATAAGTAATGTTGATTCAGGTGAATGAAAGTTTGTTATCAGCTTTTGCGTAACTTTAAAAACAAAAGGCGGATATATAAATTTATCTGTCCAGCCATGACCCGGTTTAACATTTCCTTCTGCAGTAGTGCTTGTTTCTAAAGCACGGCAAGCACTTGTTCCAACCACAATGATATTGTGTTTTGCCTGTGTTGCTCTGTTAACCATGTCTGCTGAATGCTCTGAAATTTCATAATATTCCGAATCCATTTTGTGTTTTGTAAGATCTTCAACTTCAACCGGACGAAATGTTCCTAATCCAATATGAAGAATTACTGGCACAACGTGAATTCCTTTCTTCTTAATTTTATCAAGCAGTTTAATAGTAAAGTGTAATCCCGCTGTTGGGGCAGCCACAGCACCATCAACTCTTGCGTAAACTGTTTGATAATTTTCTTTGTCCTTTGGTTCAGGCTCTCTTTTAATATATGGCGGAAGAGGTGTTAACCCAATTTTTTCAACTGCCTGAAAAACATTTCCCGGCTGATTGAATCTTACGGTTCTACCTCTTGATGTAGTGTTATCAATTACCTCACACCAAAGATTATTATCAAAATAAATTTTGTTGCCAATTCTAACTTTTCTTGCAGGATCAACAATCACATCCCAAATGCAGTCCTCTTTATTTAATTCTCTCAAAAGAAATACTTCAATCTTTGCATTCGTCTTTTCTTTTTTCCCGTACAATCTTGCCTGAAATACTCTTGTTTCATTTACAACTAACACATCACCTTTTTCCATATAGTCAATAACATCCGTGAAGTGCTTGTCTTCCATTTCACCGGTTTCTTTGTGTAAAACCAATAACTTAGATTTATCACGCGGGCTAACCGGATACTTTGCAATAGATGTTTTTGGCAAGTTATACTTGAAATCTGATAGCTTCATTATATCTACCTTCTCTTAAATTATTTTAATTAGTGGTTGTCTCAAAAATATTTTGTCAAGCTGTCCGCCCAGGCGGATTGTTTCAGCTTCTCACTAAAAATTTGCAAATTAGATTCCGATCCCGATGAATCGGGACGGAATGACTTCTTCGAGACAACCTCATTTACTTTTTATTTCTTCTTAGATACTTTTTTCTTTACAACAACTTTCTTTTTAGCTGTAGCTTTTTTAGCAGCAGTTTTTTTAGATAAAGCTTTAGCTGGTTTAGCTTTCTTCATATCTTTAACAGCAGCCTGTGCAGCAGCTAATCTTGCAATCGGTACACGGAATGGTGAACAGCTTACATAGTTCAACCCGATCTTATGACAGAACTCAACTGATTTTGGCTCGCCGCCATGCTCACCGCAAATACCAACTTTAAGATCAGGTCTAGTTTTGCGTCCGCCATCAACAGCAATTTCCATCAGCTTACCAATTGCTTCCTGGTCAATTGATTGGAATGGATCTTCAGGAAGAATTTTCTGTTCAAGATATTCAGGTAAAAATCCACCAATATCATCACGAGAAAATCCAAATCCCATTTGAGTAAGATCGTTTGTACCGAATGAGAAAAACTGTGCAACTTCCGCAACCTTATCTGCAGTTAAACAAGCGCGAGGGATTTCAATCATCGTTCCTGTTAAGTGAGCAATTTTCTTCAATCCAAATTTTGCAGAAACTTCTGCATGAACTTTTATAATTATATCATACTGATGTTTGATTTCATTTACGTGACATGTAACAGGAATCATTATTTCCGGAAAAGGTTTCTTTCCTTCTTTCAGCAATTCCGCCGTCGCTTCAAAGATAGCACGAACCTGCATCTCTGTAATTTCAGGATAAGTGATTCCAAGACGCACACCACGATGTCCCATCATCGGATTGTTTTCATGTAAAGCATCAGCACGATTGTTTAATTCATCAAGAGTGATTCCAAGACTTGCAGCAAGTTTTTCTCTTTCATCAACTCTTTGAGGAACAAATTCATGCAGCGGCGGATCGAGTGTTCTGAATGTTACAGGATATCCATCCATTGCAGCCATAGTTTCTTTAACATCTTTTTTAACAAACGGGAATAATTCATCCAAAGCATTAATTCTTTCTGCAAGAGTTTTTGAGTGAATCATTTTACGAAGTTTAAATAAAGGTTCCTCAGAATTTTTCCCATAGAACATGTGTTCCGTTCTAAAAAGTCCAATACCTTCGGCACCAAATGCTCTCGCACGTGCTGCGTCTTCAGGAGTATCAGCATTAGTTCTAACTTTTAATTTTCTTACCTGATCACCTAAATTCATAAAAAGCTGGAAGTCTGGATTTTCTTCAGCAGCTTTTATCATTGGTAACTCGCCTAAATAAACAGTTCCCTTTGAACCATTAAGTGTGAGCCAATCACCTTCTTTAATTGTAACATTACCAACCGTAAAATATTTTTCATCATAATTCATTTTGATAGTGCCGGCACCAACAATACAACATTTGCCCCAGCCACGAGCAACGAGTGCAGCGTGCGAAGTCATTCCGCCCCTTGCTGTTAGTATTGCTTGAGCAGCGCGCATACCTTCAATGTCTTCAGGGTTTGTTTCTTCACGAACAAGAATAACTCTTTTCCCTGCTTTTTTCCATGCAACCGCATCATTAGCAGAGAAGACAACTTGTCCTGAAGCTCCGCCCGGACCAGCAGGTAAACCTTTTGCAACAGCTTTAGTTTTTATTTCAACAGCAGGATCAATAATTGGATGAAGAAGTTCATCAAGCTGTGCAGGCTGTACACGCATTACTGCTTCTTCTTTTGTTATAAGTTTTTCTTTGTACATATCAAGAGCCATCTTTACTGCGGCAGGTCCGTTTCTTTTTCCAACGCGGCATTGCAGCATATAAAGTGTTCCATCTTGAATTGTAAATTCAATATCAAGCATATCGTGATAATGTTTTTCCAACAATTTCTGAATATTATTAAGTTGTGTGTATGTAGCAGGCATTCCTGTTTCAAGAGATTGTAAATGTTCGGTATGTTCACTCTTACCAACTTCGTTAATTGGATTTGGAGTTCTGATTCCTGCAACAACATCTTCACCTTGAGCGTTTGTTAACCATTCACCGTAAAAATAATTTTCTCCGGTTGCAGGGTTACGCGTGAAGGCAACACCAGTTGCAGAAGTATCACCCATATTTCCAAACACCATTGATTGAACGTTTACTGCCGTTCCCCAATCATCAGGAATTCCTTCAATCCTTCTGTAAGAGATAGCACGTTTCCCCATCCAGCTTTGGAATACTGCTGAAACAGCGCCCCAGAGCTGCTCCATTGGATCTTCAGGAAAAGGTTTTCCTAAAACTTCTTTAACTCTTGTTTTATAAATCTCAATCAATTCTTTTAAATCATCTGCGTTTAAATCAGTATCTGATTTTGCACCGCGTGATTCTTTCATATTGTGCAGTTCTTTTTCCAATTGCTGTCTTACGCCTCTTCCTTCAACAGGTTCAATGCCGGCAGCTTTTTCCATAACAACATCACTGTACATTTGTATTAAGCGGCGATGTGAATCATAAACAAATCTTGGGTTGCCGGTTTTAGTTATTAATGCTTCACGGGTTTCATTATTCAATCCAACATTAAGAATTGTTTCCATCATACCCGGCATTGAAGCACGCGCGCCTGAACGAACTGAAACTAATAATGGATTTTGCAAATCACCAAACTTAGCACCCATTTGTTTTTCAACTTTAGCAAGAGCATCTTTAACTTGTTTCTCAAGTTCTTTGGGATATTTTTTATTGTTCTTGTAGTATGCAGTACAAACTTCAGTTGAAATTGTAAATCCTGCAGGCACAGGAAGACCAATATTAACCATCTCGGCAAGGTTTGCACCTTTACCGCCAAGCAAAGCTTTCATCTCTGCTTTACCTTCTGCTTTTTTACCACCGAAGTAGTAAACATATTTTGTTTGAGCCATAATTACCTTTCCTCCGTTATAAGATTAATTGATTCTTTTTACGAAGCATTTTTTAGTTTATTAATTAAATACTGTTTGAATGATTGCTCATCATCCATACATAAGTTTATTTTAAGATAAAATATTTCTGTGTCATCAAATTCTCTTTTAAATCTTGAAAGTTTTACTGCATCTTTTTCTGTTGTTACAACCGAATGAGAATTAGTTTTATAAAATTGCTTTCTTATTAACTGTACTTCTCTTGCAGTATAATTTTTATGATCTCTAAAAATTAGTTTGTTCTGCGTATTAACATGAACTTTATTCAAAATATTTAAGAACGATTTTGGATTTGCAATACCTGAAACAACCAGGCTGTCCTGTCCTTTAAAATCATCAATATCATATTCAATCTTTTTAACCGCATCTACAAAGCATATTGCTTTATAATATGCTGTAAAGATTTTTTTTCCTTCAAAACGATTTTTCATTCCAGAAATAATTTCTTCTTTCTCAAGAAATTTTCTATTAAGGATAATCGCATCTGCTCTTTTTAAAGAATCAAATCCTTCCCTCAAATCGCCTACGGGTAAAAGATTATTTGTAAATAAACTTTTGTTATTCACAAAGCTCTGATCAATAATAACTAAATCAATATCGCGCCCAATCCATCGATGCTGAAACGCATCATCAAGCACAACAGCATTTATCTTAGTCTCTTCAATCAATTTTTTAGCACCGGTAACACGATTCTCAGAAACTGCAGCGGCAACTTTACATTCCATTGCTGTTTGATAAATTTCATCACCGCATTCTTCAACCGAAGTTAAAATATCATCACCTTTAGAAACCAATTTATAACCGCTTGATCGTCTTCCGTATCCTCGGCTTAAAACTCCAACTTTGTATCCAGAATTTTTTAGAAGATTGCTAACATAAATTACAAACGGAGTTTTACCGGATCCGCCAACATTTATATTTCCGATAGAAATTACTTTTGCATTAACTTTTTCAGATTTAAAAACAGATTTATCAAAAACCAAATTTCTTACATACATTATAAATGCGTACAACGGCACAAATGGTACTAGAATAATTTTTACCAATTTCATCTAATCAATGCCTAAAAATTTTCAGCTTCTTTTTGAAGCCCATTTAATTTTTGCTCACACTCATCAATAATCTTTGAAGTCTCATCATAACTTAACTTAGCACCAACATAAAAAGGCTCAGAATAAATAACCTTTACATTAGAAAACGGATTTGGAATTTGAAACTTATCCCAGCTTTTTAATTTCTTTTTAGATTTAATTCCAATTCCCATTAACACAATAGGCACTCCACTTTTTTTTGCGGTAATAACTGCACCTGCTCTAAACTTATGTTCTGGTCCACGCGGTCCATCAGGAGTAATGGAAATTGAGTAACTATTTTTTGCAAGATCAACCATAACGCCAAGTGCAACATCGCCGCCTTTACTGCTTGAGCCGCGAACAACTCTGTATTTCCAATGCTTTAATTGTTTAGCTAGAAGATCACCATCTTTACTTTTACTTGTTAAAGCTGCAAATCCATCATCTCTATGTAAGAACCATGGCAGAAGCATTGTGCCGTGCCAGAAAGCTAAAACGTAATTTTGTTTTTGCTTTTTCAGATCATCAACAACTTTTTTATTCTTATAACTAACACGCAAAGTTGCACACAAAGCATCAAGACTATGCTTTAGTATTAAACTTCCCAAAAATCTTAATGTATTTTGTTTAACTTGCTTTGTGTTCATTAAAAAATATGTTTAACATTTTTCAAAATATTCATTCTGTCAGTTTGAGCTTGTCGAAGATTGACATATTTAAACGTGGTCACACTTCGACAGGCTCAGTGTGACAACTTGAATTTATCTAAAAGGTTCATTTTTATTCATTGCTGATTATCATTCATTAGAGTATAAATAATTTTTGCTGCATTCTCCGGAGCGTTTTTATCTCCAAGAACTTTTTTAATTTTGCTTAATCTTAGCTTCATTGTATTTAATAAATCATCATCAGACAAAATTTTCTTTGCTTCGTTGTAAATGTTATTGGCATTAGCGTCATTCTGAATTAATTCAGGAACAACCCGTTCATCTAAAATTATATTTGCCATTCCAAAGTTTTTAATCTTTACAAGCGATTTACCAATTGAATAAGTAAGCCAGCTTGTTTTATAAACGATAACCATTGGTAACTCAAGTAATCCAGCTTCAAGTGTTGATGTTCCAGATTTTATGATTCCAAACTTTGCGTGTTTTAATAGATCATAAGTTTGATCCTTAATTACTTTAAAGTTTTTCTCAGTCGTTAATTCATAAAAATTTTTTTCATCAAGATTACTTGAACAAGCAACAACAATTTGCTTATCAAGTTCATCTGCAAGTTTTACACAAGCTTTAATTGCTTCAGGAAATATACTTTGTATTTCTTGTTTTCTGCTTCCGGGCAATATCAATAAAATTTCTTTTAAAGGTTCTAAACCAAACTTCTTATCTAAAAGATTTCGTGATTTAAAATCGTATCCGCTTATTTCCTGAATTAAAGGATGACCAACAAACTCAGCATTTACATTTTTTTCTTTAAAGAACTTTTCTTCAAAAGGAAAAACAACCAAAACTTTTTTGAATAGTCCTCTAATCTTATTCACTCTGCTTTTTCCCCAAGCCCAAACTTGTGGAGTGATGTAATATATAAGTCCAAGTTTAAGTTGTTTTAATTTTTTTGCGATACTAAGATTGAAGCCAGGATAATCAATCAACACAGCTTCTTTTACATTTCTTTTCTTTACTTCTGCAATCAAATCGCGTTGAACTTTTTTAATAAACGGTAAATGTTTTATTACTTCAACAAATCCGAGAAAAGCCATTCTATCTATATGATAAATTAATTCCATTCCCTCGGCTTGCATTTTATCACCGCCGATTCCAAATATTTTCAAAGAACTATCTAACTTTTTCAACTCACGAATCAATGAAGCACCGTGTAAATCGCCCGAAGCTTCACCAGCTATCATCAAAATATTTTTACTATTCATCACAGAATATTACTTGATCTTAAATACCATTTAATAACAACCACCAATGCTACAAAACCAAAGGCTTGTAAAGTTCTTGTTTCAGATTTTAATCCTTTGGATAAAATAAATTCTGGCTGCGGGATTGATTCATCTTTATAGAGAGTTATCCTCCAACCAAATCTTGGCACCAGTTTAAAATATCTATCATAATCTTCTGCAAAAGTTTTAATCAGATAACCTTCTTCTTCTTTTACAATAACGAAATACTGAAAAAAGAAAAATATCAGCGCAACTATTTGCAAATAAGGAAACAAGGACATAGACATAATTCCAATTCCAAAATAAAGTAAAATATTTCCCACATAAAGAGGATTGCGAACGTGTGCAAAAGGTCCGCTGATAACAAGAAAACTACCGCCAACGCCGCCTGTTGTGCGTGTTTCACTTCCTGCCCAGCTAACTCCCCACAATCTTATGAACTCGCCGGTTAATGCAATTACAATTCCAATAACCAAACTTGTAACAGATGCATTTTCAAAAATCAGCATCAGAATAAGAAATGGTATCGGAGTGTAGCTTCTATATTTAAATATTTTAGTTGCGTTTATATTCATTTATTATTCGGCTATATAAGCTGATTTTCTTTTCAGTTCTGCCTGATGTCTTTTTTTTAAATTCTTTTTATTAAACAGTTCAATCATTTTACTTTTCACATCGTCAAAATCATTAAAAGGATAGAAACCAATTTTTTCTATAGAACAAAATTTTAACAATCCTTTTTTCGCAAAGATAAAATCGCAATACTGTGCTGCTTCCTTATCTGAGTTTCCATCACCTATATAAATTGTATAATCATCATCACTACTGTGATTTATTATATGATTTTTTTTGCAATTAGCAGAAGTTGGCGAATCAGAATCATAATGAGGATACTCTGCCGATAATTTTCCATCTTCATCAATAAAAAGTTTATTTGAATAATATTTTATTCCAACTAATCCAGCTTTGCTAAATAATCTTTTAATGTAATAATCAAACCCATCGCTTAGAACTATAATTTCTAATTCGTTTTCTTTACAGAATTTTACGAACGAAATAAAAGTTGGATCAATATCTAAAGAGTTTATAAAATCATCAAGTTCTTGTTTAACAATTGTGTCGACAGACCCGCATAATTGATCCCAGCACTGCCGAGATGAGATTTTATCACAAAGAAGATTTTCAATTATTTTTTTTGTTTTTTCGGCACAACCAAATTTTCTAAAAATTGCTTCGCCAACATCTTCAAGTGTAATTGTTCCGTCAAAATCTATAAATAATTTTATGATTCTTTTATTCATCACTCTGAAATAACCATCTTTTTTACATCAACAAAATCGTTAACCTTCAATCGATAAAAATAAATTCCCGGTTTAAGTCCGTTAGCATTAAAAACAAAACTATTTTTTCCAGCGGGATATTTTTCATTTTCAATTTTTTTAACGGTTTCGATATTGCTGCTAAAAAATTCTAAAGTAACAATATTTTCTTCGGGTAAATAAAAATTTATAGTTGTTGAACCTGAAAATGGGTTAGGTGAATTTTGTCCGAGTATAACAGATTCAACATCACGGAAATAATCAACTTTATTTGCTGATGAAACCTGGATTTGCTTATCATTGTCTTTCTGAACTACACGATAGAAAATTGAACCGCTTATCTCGGGATAATCATGGAATTCGTAATAGTTTGCCTGTTTTTTATTTTCCTTGTTTAAGGTACCAATCGTCTTCCAGTTATTTTCAGATTCAATCTCTTTATCGGATCTTTGAATAATGTAAGATGTGCCATTTGTTTCATTTGCTGCATACCAGAAAATTTTTACCGAGTCATCAACAACTTCAGATGAAAACCCAAGAATTTGCGAGGCATAAGTTCCGGTGCTAAAAATCTTTTGTCCGTAAATATTATTTTTGCCACCAATACTTCCTCTAAAAATAGCGATAGCTCCACCTGATTCATCAGGAATAAGATTTAGATAACTTTTTTGTTCATTCTTCGAAGAAGCAAGTGCTACGCCAGTGGAATCCCAAACGATATTCCCTTTAAGATCAACTTTCTGGACAAATAAATTAGCAACGGAATTATTCTCACGTTTATCAATCCACGCAATTATTACTCCGCCTTTCTGATCATAAACCATACGCTGCCCAAACTGATCACCTTTTATATTAATTATCCTTCTGCCGTTATTGCCCCAGAGTGATTTACCTTTAAAATCAAATCTTTGCACAAAAATGTCTTTATGTTTTTCAAATTCGTTTGTCCAGGATACTACAACACTTGAATCAATAAATACAAATTTCGGATTTGTTTGACTTCCCTTTTGATAAGTAAGTAATTTTCCATCAGTTCCCCAAAGTTGTTTTCCTTTTTCAGTGATAAGTTGTTGATATACAATTTTTTTTGTTCCTTGATATGTTATCGCCGCATACACACTATTACCCATCTTACCAATGGAATAATTTATAACGCTTGTATTTGCTTTGGATATAACAAGCGGTTTACTGCCCCATTTTTTTGAGCCGGCAGAATCAACATACTGCGCGTGTATTAAACTTTTTTGATTTACATTTTCAATCCAAAAAATAAATGATC
Organism: Ignavibacteriales bacterium; assembly: GCA_037444745.1. Taxonomy (GTDB): domain Bacteria; phylum Bacteroidota; class Ignavibacteria; order Ignavibacteriales; family Ignavibacteriaceae; genus IGN3. The sequence goes on along the minus strand of JBBILT010000019.1, from coordinate 15,031 downwards.
CGCCTTTATTATCCGGTACTATCTGCGTCTCACTTATCAAGCTGTTTGAATTATGAATAAATCCTTTTGAAGAATCACTTATCATCCTTCCATTAGAATTAATCTTCTGATACTTAACATAATATTTTGGGGAAGGATTGGCTGTTTTAATTATATAGCTTATAAAAGCAAAACCCTTTTTATCGGCTTTCAGAGAGTAATCAATTATTTCGGATTTTAAATTTGTAATCTGCAATCCAATGGTGTTCCAAAGACGCAATCCATTTGGGGAAAGTTTTTGTACAAATAATTCCGATCTTTTTTTGTTCTCTGAATCTTTCCAGATTACGATAGAATTTCCCGATGGTTCAATAACGGCAATGGGATTTTCTTTAGTGCTGATGTTGGTGCTTACCGCCTTACCATCGGTTCTAAAACTTACTTCGCCATTTTTGTTAAAGTGAATAAAATAAATATCACTTTGTGCAGTATTTCTTTTATCCTGCCAATAAACATATGCGCCGCCATTTAAATCCCTAATAGCAGAAATATTTATTGGATCGACAGGATCAATTACAAGTTTTGTGTTTGATGAAGGATCATTTATCCACTGGGCAATAGAATTACTGCTAAACCCAGCAAAAAATATTAGCGCTATTAAAAAAGTCCTTATGTAATTGGTGATACTCATTTATCCTAAATAATTAACTTGGTACAAACTCAAGATCTTCATTAAATCTTACGCTGACTAATTTAGAAACTCCTTCTTCCTGCATAGTCACTCCATATAAAGTACTTGCAGCTTCCATCGTTCGTTTATTATGGGTAACAACAATAAATTGGGTTTCTTTGCTAAACTCATCAAGTATTTTATTAAAACGTTCTATGTTCGCATCATCAAGCGGTGCATCAATTTCATCAAGAATACAAAATGGACTTGGTTTGACAAGATAGATCGCGAATAATAGTGCTATTGCAGTAAGTGTTTTTTCTCCTCCGGATAAAAGATCGATTGACGTTGGTCTTTTGCCTTTTGGTTTTGCGATAATTTCAATTTTAGCTTCTAGTGGATCAGCCGTTTCTTCAATTTTCAAATCAGCTTCATCACCGGGATCAAATAAATTTCCAAAAATCTTAATAAAATTTGCACGGATTTTTTCAAATGTTTCCATGAATTGAGCTTGAGCAGTATTATTAATTTCTTCAATAGTTTTTAATATATCTCTTTCTGAATCAACCAGATCATCTCTTTGCTTATTCAAAAATTCAAATCTTTCTCTTTCTTCTTCATACTCTGCGTGTGCAATATTATTTATCGGACCAAGATTTTTTACTTTTTGTTTTAAATCCTGAACTTCGTTTGTTCTTTGTATAAAATCAAACATCTCCAGGTTTTCAAATTCTTTTTTCTCAAGAGTAATCGAGTAATTTTCTTTTATATGATCGATAAGATTTGCACTTTTTATATCAAGTTCCTTAATCGTCATATCAAGGCTATGAATCGCATCTGAAACTGCTTCGCGTTCTGAACGTAAAGATTTTAAATGAATTTCTTTATCGTTTACTTCTTTTCTTAAACCGCCGTAACGTGATTCGATTTCGTCCAACTGTTTATTTAATAACTGTCTTTCTTCATCAAGATCATTAAAACTTTTTTCGAGATTTGCAATCTGTCCATCTATAACTTTCACTTCTTCATCTGCAAGATTTATGTCTTCTTTTCTTTTTGCAATAGAATTACTGATACTAATTATCGATTCTTCTGCCCGCTTGATTGCATTTTCCGTATTACGCTTTTCACCAACTAACCTTTCAATTGAAATATTAAGTTCATTTCTTTCTGAAACTATCTGGTTGTATTGCTTTTCAACTTCGGTAAACTCAGATTCAATTAACTGTTTCTTTCTTTCTTCTGAATCCCTTAAAGCAATTTCAGTATTAAGCAAAGATTCTAATTTTGATTTTTTATTATCAAAAAGATTTGCTTCGGCGGCGTGTTCTTTTATTTCTAATTGAATTTTTTCAGTCTCGTCATCGGCTTTGGATTTTTCAAACTCAAACTGTGAAATTTGTTTTTCTACATTTGCCAAATCATTAATTAAAAGTCTTCCTCTTTCGGAAAGAATTTTAAGATCGATTGATCCAAGTGCTGTCTCTTTTAGACTAATTTCCTGCTGTGTTTCAAACAATTGTTTTTCGTGTTGCGGAAATTCTTTCTTAAGATTTTCTAAAAATTGTTTCCTTCCAAACAGTGAATCATCTAATCTTGGTACCGATCCAGCCTCAATAACACCATCTTTGGAAACATAATCACCGTTAATTGTAGCAAAATTAAATCCGCCATATTTTGAATTTAGCTCAAATGCTTTTTCAAGATCATTAACGATGCAAATGTTTTTTAAAATCTTATCAAAAAATGGTTTCCATTTAGCATCAGTCTGGATACATTGGCTTGCCCAGCTAATAAATCCATTTTCCTGCTCAAGTTTTATCGCTCTCCTTTTATCAAAGAATATCTGGATTTTATTAATCAATCCTTTATTATTCATCTCATCAAAATGAGGAAGATAAAAAGATGCTTTCCCAATATTATTAGATCTTAGATACTCAATTCCTCGCTTAAGATCTTCGAACGATTCAACCAGAACGTTGTTAAGATTATTTTTTAATGATGCTTCAACTGCAAATCGAAACTTTTCTGCAGAGTCTCCAATATGTGCAAGGATTGTACTTTCGCTTTTCGCCCACGATCGATTATCAAGCAAAGCTTTAGCACCTTTTGAAACACCTTCCAAATTGTCAATCAGGTTTTGGATAAAAATTATTTTATCTTTTACAGATTTTATAGCACTCTTTTGATCAAGTTCTTTTTCTTTAAGCTTGTTTAAATCATGTTCCAGTTTTTCTTTTTCACTTTGCTGTTTCAGATAATTAGATTCTGCCTCAGCAATTTTTTTCTGAATTTCATCTTTATCATTTCCAAGCTCTTCAATAAATCCCACAGTTTTTGCAATGTTATTTGTAAGAACAAGAATTCTTTCGTTAAGCTTGCCAATATTTTCTTTTTTTGATTCTAAAACAGCTTCAGTATTACTCAGATCATTTTCCCTGCCGGTAATCTCTTTGAAATTTTCAAGAAGTATATCGGACTGCTGTTTAAGTGTTGTTTTCTTTTGTTCTAATCTTTTTAGCTGCTCTTCAACATTGTGATCAAGGGTAACTTTTTGTTTTTCCTGATGATTAATTTGTATTGAAAAGTCAGATAAAATTGTTCCGCCTGTATCAGTAACAGTTTTAGCTTCTTCAAATTGACTGTTTAACTCAGCAAGCTCCTCAATAAATCTTTCTCTGTTTTTGCCTAAAGAATTTTTCCGTTCACCGTTAAGCGCCAAGGAATTTTGAATGTTAAATATTTTTTCAGTCTGAAGAGTTATCTCGTTTCTTTTATCTTTTAATTCATTTTCAATCTCAATTATTTTTTCGCGCGTTGTTTTAATTCCATCTTCTAACTGCGAAATATCAGATTCAAATTTAATTTTTTGTTTAAAGTTGGTTTCATTCTTTCTTTTCGATTCCTCAATTCTTAAAACAAAAAGAGATAGCTCTCTTTCAGAAAGATCGAGTTCTAATTCACGTAACTGTTCACTAAGAACATTAAATCTATCAGCTTTTTTTGCTTGCCGCTCTAATGAAGAAACTTTCTTTTCAACTTCAGTAACTATATCATTAACCCTGGAAAGATCAGTTTTAACTTCATCGAGTTTTCTGAGTGCTAATCGTCTTCTTAATTTATATTTATTTACTCCAGCCGCTTCTTCAAACATTGTACGGCGTTCTTCTGCTTTGTTGCTTAGAATTGTTTCAACCATTTTAAGTTCTATAACAGAATAAGCGTTAGTGCCAATTCCGGTATCCATAAAAAGATTTGTAATATCTTTTAAACGACAAATATTTTTGTTAAGAAGATATTCGCTTTCACCCGAGCGAAAAATTCTTCGAGTAATTGTAACGTCCGTATATTCAGTTGGAAGAATGCCCTTGTTGTTTTCTATCGTTAAGGAAACTTCTGCCATTCCCATTGGTTTTCGGGCAGCAGTTCCATTAAAGATAACATTTTCCATTTTATCACTTCTAAGCACAGTGCTGCGCTGTTCACCAAGGCACCATCTTAAGGCATCTACAACATTAGTTTTACCGCATCCGTTGGGTCCAACTATAGATGTAATGCCCTGATTAAAATTAATTTGGGTTTTTTGTGCAAAAGATTTAAAGCCAAGTATTTCTAACTTAGATAAATACAAATCATTCTATCCAAAAATATTAAATTGTTTTAACGTCAACTTTAGATATTGAAAAACTGAACTGTTCACTTCATAATAAATTAGGAATATGACAAGGATGCCGATAAGAGAGACAATACCATAGAAATAAATCCCTCCTGCAGCAATATCAAATATTACCGAGATACCTCTTAGTAAGCGGTAAAAAAGCCAGATAAAAAAAGCAACGAGAAAAATGTATACATAAATATTTCCAACACCGGCATTTAAAAGTCTATAAAGAACAATGCCCACAGGAATTAATAACACCATAGGAAGCATTGCCCAAACCACAGTAAAGAATACACTTGATAAATAAACTTTTGTCCGAACAAAAAATGATGATGCCTTTATGATGATGGTAATAACTATCATAATTATTACAGTAATTATAAATAGCCAAATCAATGCATTGGTAGGATGCCATGCAAGATAACTTATTCCTGACAGCATTCCTGCGCTTCCAAATGATAATACTATCCTTTCAAACAAAACATTATTCTTTATGTAATAAAAAAGATTTGCAAAAATTAGTGAGCTAACCAATGCTACAATTAATGCTAAGAAAAGAGAATGGTAAGCAGATATAATTCTTTGATCTCGAACATCAGCAAAGAAATTATATGGGCGAAGAAGTGCGCGAGATGCATCTTCTCTGAATTTTCTTCCCGAATTTACCAGCACGCCCATCAATAGTGCGAGCAGTAACCCGGTAATAATAAAAATCATTGGCGCATCATCTTTTTCACTGCCAATTGGTATAGTAACTTTTTCAGCATTTTTCATTCTTGCGGAAAGAACTTTGTAAGCAAGATTTTCTTGTTGTCTATCTTCCCTGATTAAGCCAATGCGATAAATATTATCAGCGTCATAACCATTTATGATTGATGGGAAATTACCACGCACATCATACATTGTGTTCGCAAAAAATCCGGCAAGATCATTACTTTCATAAAAGTTAAACATATCATCAAAAAACTTTGCCTGTGCTTCATAAGAAAATTTATTTACATAGCCGTCTGTTTGCCCTATGTTTACCGTATAAGTTGCTTCACCAATAAATAATTTCCCCTTGCCAATTGCGTTAATAAGATTTTCAATTTCCTTTTGCTTATCAGCCGGTGTTTGATTTAACAACTCAATTCCATAAAGATCAAGGTTGTCAATCATCCGAAATTCATAATCAATAAAAGATGCATAAGTAAGAATGGTTCTGTTCTTTTTTACTTGTGATGAAAGGTCATTAAGCAAAGCACGATGTTCATCAGAATTAAAAAGATAACTTGAACCAAATCCGATTCCTGCAATCGCAGAATAATTTTCGTAGGCTTTTAATATACTTGAAAGATAATTTTTACTTCTAACAACAAAATTCTGGGAGCCGGCAAGTCCTTCGGGCAAATTTGCGATTGGCAATTCAACAAAGGCAAACAACCCAATTTCTTCGCACAATCTTAAATAGTATGGATGCGGAAGCTCTTTGGAAAATCTAACCGAGTTAAATCCTGCCTGTTTAATTTTTTCTAAATCACTTTCCATGCGCTCATAGGAAGAAAGACTTCCATATTGATAATAAGATGGAGAGTATGTTACGCCGTAAAGATTAAAATCTTTTCCGTTCAACAAAAAATTATCTTTTAAACATTCTAATTTGAAAAGTGCAACACTCTGATCACGTCTGTCAATTAGCTTATCGCCCCGCCACAATTCTAATCTAATAATATAACTGGCAGAATTGTCCGGACTCCAATATGTTGGCGATGCAATTGAAATACTATTTTTTATTTCAACCTGTTTATTCTGTTTAAGAATAAAATTATTGTCTTCAAGCGAAGAACTGTTTATTCCATCCGGGTAAAAAATCTGTGTGCGTAATCTAAAATTTGTTTGAACACCAATCGAATCAGATCTATTTTTAAATTCTTTGTTATCGATAATTGATTTTAAAGCAATCACAGCTTTGTTAGATTTTAGATCAATTTCAGTTTTATACTCAAAATCCTTTATGCTTACATTCGGGGTAAGATGCAGATATACATCACGGATTATTCCGCCAAAGTTTTGAGGAAATAAAAATCTTTGCTTTAATGGAATTGTGTTCTTAGAATCAAGTGCATAAGAAAGTTTTACAGAAATAATATTGTCTTTATCAGATCTTAAAATATCCTTGGGCAGCGAAATTGTAAAAGGAAATTCACCACCCGGATGACGATAAATGATTACTTTGTTTACAGAAATATCTGCGGAGTAATTTAATCCAAAAAATACAAGAGATATTACATTATTATTTAACTGATTATTTGTAAGCGAGAAGTTTTTCACAAAAACAAATTCGCCTTTCCCTTCAAAGATAGAAGGAACACTAATACTTACTTTTTCTTTTTTCTCGTCATCTGAAGGATAAATTTTCCAATTTCCATTAAGAGAGATGACATCACGAGTATTTGTAATATCAAAAAAAAGTTGATCGGAAGTATTTATTTTATAATTAGGGAGATCTCTGAAAATAACCTGTGAAAAAATTGGCTGAATAAAAATTATTGCGGCTATAAACAGATTGTAAAGTAAATTTTTGTGGGAAATCATTCTTTGCTAAAAAACTCCTGAGAAATAAGGTACAAATATAACCTCAAATCGAAGGGATTGCAATGAAAAGAAAGCCTGATTTAGGAGATAAATCAGGCTTACGAAAAGAAAATTTAATATTTATGAGCCTTTAATAATACCAAGAAACAAATCGGCTTTTAAACAAGCCCCGCCAACAAGCGCGCCATCAATATCTTTTTGTGATAAAAGTTCTTTAGCGTTGTCAGGTTTTACACTGCCGCCATACTGTATTGTTACATCGTTTGCTATTTTTAAGGAGTATTCTATTTCAATTAGGTCACGAATAAATTCGTGCACTTCTTGTGCTTGTGCAGGTGTTGCAGTTTTTCCAGTTCCGATTGCCCAAACCGGTTCGTAAGCAATGATAATGTTTTTCATATCATCTGCAATAATTCCTTCTAAACCTTTCAGCACCTGTCTTTTAACCACATCATTTGTTGTTCCGTTTTCTCTTTCCTCAAGAAGTTCGCCTACACAAAAAATTGGTTTCAGTTCAGCAGATAATGCTTTTTTTATTTTCTGATTAATAACTGCATCTGTCTCACCAAAAATATTCCGGCGTTCTGAGTGCCCAAGAATTACATACTCACAACCAACAGATTTTAACATTGAAGCAGAAATCTCGCCTGTGTATGCACCATTTTCTTCAAAGTGCATATTTTGTGCACCGAGTTTAATTTTACTTCCACTTAAAAGTTTTGATGCTTCTGATAATGAAGTGAAAGGCGGACAAACAATTACATCACATTTGGGCTTTTCATTCTGTAAAAGATTTTTCAGTTCAACGATAAGTTTTTCGGATTGAATTAAATCGTTGTTCATTTTCCAATTGCCAGCAATAACAGTTTTACGCATTGTATCCTCTATTATTTTATTAAATTTGCTTGACAAAATTAAGCAAGAAAATAATTGATTTAAACTTTGCGTGTTTCTTCTTTGCGAACTTTGCGTGAAATGCAGCTACCTCTTTCACGCAAAGAACGCAAAGTTTTTCGCAATGATCGCAAAGGTATACTAACAATATGAAATACAAAATTCCGAAACAAGTTTTTATTCTTGGATTAGTAAGCCTGTTCACAGACATTGCAAGTGAAATGCTTTACCCAGTTACCCCAATTTTCTTAACAGCGGTTTTAGGCTCATCAATGGCTGTTGTTGGAGTGATTGAGGGAATTGCTGAAGTAACAGCAGGATTTTTAAAAGGATATTTTGGAAATCTTTCTGATAAAGTTGGTAAGCGCTCAATTTTTATCATGCTAGGCTATGGAATTTCTGCTTTTGCAAAACCATTACCAGGAATTATACAATCTGTTCCGGCTGTTTTATTTTCAAGAGTTTCAGATAGAGTTGGTAAAGGAATAAGAACAGCACCGCGCGATGCTTTACTTGGAAGTTACAGCAGCGGAAATTCCGGTGCAGTATTTGGATTTCACAGAGCTATGGATACACTCGGGGCAGCAATTGGACCAATTGCTGCTTTAGTTTTACTTCAATTTTTTCCAAACAACTTTCAATTAATATTTTTAGCTGCGTTTATCCCATCCGTATTTGCAGTGTTTTTTACGTTGTTAGTAAAAGATAAACCCATTCCATCCAAACAAAGGATCAGAGAAAATTATTCTGCATTTTGGAAATGCGCACCAAAAAATTATAAAAAACTGCTACTTCTTTTCACAGTATTTTCTTTTGTTAACAGCAGCGATGTTTTTTTGATTTTAAAATCAAGAGATATATCAAGCTCAAACTCACTTGCAATCTTTGGTTATATTTTTTATAATTTAATTTATGCAGCATCTTCGTATCCAATTGGAAAACTTTCAGACAGTATGGGAAAGAAAAATATTTTTTCTTTTGGGTTGTTCATCTTTTCAATCGTGTATTTTGGATTTGCCTTTGTAACTGATATAAAATTTATATGGATTCTTTTTATTTTGTATGGAATTTATGCCGCCGCAACAGAAGGAGTTTCTAAGGCATGGGTTTCTGATTTAATTCCTGATGAGCAGCGCGGCTCTGCAATCGGTTTGCTAACAATGCTTTCAAGCTTTGCAATTATGATGGGTTCTTTTGCAACGGGAGTTTTATGGGATAAGTTTGGCTCAATGATTCCTTTCTTACTTTCTGCAATTGTAAGCTTGATTATTGGAATGTTGCTTATAATTGAGAACTATACAAAAAAGATTTAGTCATTACTCTCTGCGCTCTTTGCGTGTTTTTTCTTAGCGCTCTTTGCGAGAAATCCTTCTGCAGTTTCACGCAAAGGTCGCCAAGTTTGACGCAAAGAGCCCAATGAATTACAATATTTCTCTCCAAAATCTTTTATTCCTTTTTAGTATTTTAAGGTAAAGATTTTTCAAATCATGCATTCATGCAATTCCTTGCATTCATGCAAACAGAGTTAAACTGATCACTTTTAATTTATGCAATCATCAAAAAAAAATATTGCTGTTATAGCCTTAAGCGGCGGGATGGATAGCTGCGTTACTGCTGCAATTGCAAATATGAAATACGAACTTGCTTTTGCCCACATCAACTATGGTCAGCGAACTGTTAACAGAGAGTTAAAATCCTTTAACGATATTGCCGATCATTACAGAGTTAAAAAAAGATTAATTATTGATTACACACATCTTGCAAAAATCGGCGGCTCATCTCTAACAGATAAAAATATTGAAGTAACAAAAGCTGATTTAATGAATAAGGAAATTCCATCTTCGTATGTTCCTTTTAGAAATGCTAACATACTTTCAGCGTGCGTAAGCTGGGCTGAAGTGTTAAATGCGCGCGCAGTTTTTATCGGGGCTGTTTATGAAGATTCATCAGGTTATCCGGATTGCAGACCAGAATTTTTTTCCGCCTTCGAAAAAATGATTGACCTTGGAACAAAACCCGAAACAAAAATTAATATTATTACTCCAATTATAAACTTATCCAAAGCAGAAATTGTTAAAAAAGGAATTGAACTTGATGCTCCCCTTCACTTAACTTGGAGTTGCTATCAAAATGAAGATGAAGCTTGCGGAGTTTGTGATAGTTGTGCATTGCGTTTGCGCGGCTTTCAGCAAGCTGGATTTGAAGATCCAATAAAGTATAAAGTGAAACCGAGGTACTAAATAAATTATCAACTAGTCATTCCAGCGAAAGCGGGAATCTAATAACTTTAATGATGAAGATTTCAATTTTGGATGGAATAAAATAATAAAGTTAAAGAGGAACAATGAGCAACAAACTAAAACTCGTAAATAACAAACTTCCGTTGTTAGAAACATTTGAAAACAAATATCCAAACAGGGATTACGAAATAAAACACATTGCGCCTGAGTTTACTTCTCTTTGCCCCAAAACCGGGCAGCCGGATTTTGCAACGATAACTCTTAAGTATATACCCGATAAACTTTGCGTGGAATTAAAATCATATAAGTTCTATTTGCAATCTTACCGCAATGAGGGAATTTTTTTTGAAAGTGTAACCAATAAAATTCTTGATGATCTTGTTGAAGTTACAAGACCGCGTTATATGAAAATCACTGCTGAGTTTAATACTCGCGGCGGAATTTCATCCGTAATTGAAGCTGAGTATGAGGATGAAGATTACTGGGATTTTGATGATGATGATGATTATTATGACGATGATTTTCTTAAAAATTGATAAAACAAATTGAATGGTTGAATGAATGCATGTGGGCATGCTTTCATTGTTTTAATTTGTAATCATGCTATCATTCATTCATGCAATCATACGTTTTTAAATTAGAATATTTTTTACATTAAGTAATATTTTTTAAATGTGCATTTACAATAGAGAGTTATGCTTCGCTTACTCGAAATAAAAAAAGGATTCCTTAAGGACCGGGAAAATCTTTTTGCTCATTACACGGAGCAGATGGATGCTTTTGCTTTTAGTAAAGATTATAGTTTACTTATCGAAGAAACTATAAGAATAATTATTGGACAAAATAAATTTTCTTTCGCCTTAGCTTCTGCCGGAAGTTTTAGCAGGCGCGAACTTTCTCCATACTCCGATATCGACCTAATGATCATTTCAAAATCTATTGATGCAGATAATGATGATATTAAAAAACTTATAACCAGTTTATGGGATGGAGGAATCGAAGCTTCGCATACCGTGCGTGAATTATCCGACATAAAAAAATATCTTTCAACCGATTTGCACACCTTTACCCAGTTTTTTGAGACCCGATTTATTGCTGGCAATGATTTGCTTTATAATAAATGGAATAGTGCATTACTCGATTCGATAAATGATAAAACTAAAACTGAACTAATAACTAATTTTATCGAAGATATAAGAGAGAGACATGAAAAATACGGCGACTCTCCTAAAATGCTTGAACCTAATATTAAAATGTCTGCTGGCGGTTTGCGGGATTTTCAATCCATTGAATGGATGATGATGATAAGCAGCAAACAGTTGTTAAACTCGCAGCACGAACTAACACAAGCAGAAATATTTATAAACCATCTTAAAAAAAATAAACTTACAACTCCTGCCGAGTGTAAACGACTGCTCGATAGTTACAAGTTAGTTCTTTCCATCCGTCAACTTCTTCACATAACAACAAAATCCAAAACAGATAGATTTGAATTTACCGGACAAATGACTTTGGCGCCTATGTATGGATATGAAGAAACTGATCTGATGAGTTTTATGAAAAATTATTTTTCCGCTGCCAACATAATTTTTCGCGTAAGTCACTCTATAATTAAAAAATATAAAGTTGAATATGTTTATCCCGTTCCTGATTCTCTTTCGATCGATCTTGATGAGGATTTTTATATCAAGAATAAAGTTATCTTTTTAAAAAAGGAAGATCCATTAACATTGTCGGATATATTCAGAGTGTTTTATTACAGAGCTTATCACAATGCGGGATTTGATGATCATCTGCGCTCAAAAATTATTGATGCAACTGAAAATGCAGAAGAAAATAATTGGTTACAGCCGGATTCATCAGTATTCTTTAGAGAGATTTTAAAATTTCCGCGAAACGTTGGTGCTACTTTATCTATTATGAATGAGCTTGGCGTGCTTGGTGCATTTATGCCCGAATTTGGCGATCTTAATGGATTTATGCAGCACGGAGTTTATCATTGCTACACTGCAGATGAACACACTTTGATAACAATAAAAAATCTTGAAAAGCTGTATAACCAAAACTCTTTGTTTGGTAAACTTTATAATTCAATAAAGGATAAAGAAATATTAAACGTTGCTTTGCTTCTTCACGACATTGCAAAACCAATTGATATTTCAGGACACGAAATCATCGGCGCGGAAATGGCTGCATCAGTAATGGCGAGACTTGGCTACGATGAAAATGAAATTGACAAAGTATGCTTTCTTGTTAAGAATCATTTAATGATGGAGCAGGTTGCATTTCGAAGAAATTTAAATGATCCCGAAACATTAAATAATTTTACATCGAAATTTAATTCGCTTAAAGAACTTGATTTACTTTATCTTATAACTTATGCTGATCTATCTGCAGTTAATCCTGCTGTATGGACTTCCTGGAAATCAGAATTACTTTCTGAACTTTACAGAAAAAGCAAAGCAATGCTGCAGGATAAAATTTCGGGCGAAGAACTTTTATATTCAACCATTTACTCCTCTCCAAAAGATATATCAAAATATTCTGATAAGATTACAGAAACGGATGTTCAGGAACATTTTGATTCAATCCACGATGATATGGGTTACGCCAATCATTTTACTGATGAGGAAATTGCGCTGCACATTGAAGAAATTGAAAAGGGAGAAAGTATCTCGGTACTTTTTAAAGAGCTTAATGATTTTACAAACGTTACTGTTATCACAAAAGATTTTCCTTCGCTGTTATCGAAACTTTGTGGTGTGCTTGCGATTAATGATGCTAATATTCACTCAGCTAAAATTTTTACACGCAAAGATGAAATTGTAATTGATACTTTTCTTGTTACAGATTTCAGAATTCATAAAAAAGTTGATCAATCAAAATATCCAAAGATTAGTGAAGATTTCCATTCCGCAATAAATGGATTTATGCAGCTTCATCAGGAAGTTGCAAAATTAAAATCACGCTGGTGGCGAATTGAAAACAAATTATTTAAACGATCAGGACAGGTTAAAATTGCTTTTGAAAAACACGATAGATATACGATAATTGATGTTTACTCACCTGATAGATTAGGATTCCTGTACCACGTTACAAACAAAATGAATGAGCTTGGATTAATAATTTACTTTGCAAAAATTTCTACCAAAGGCGATGATATTGTAGATTCGTTTTATGTCCTGGATAGAAACGGACACAAAGTCTCACAGAACGATTATCAATTCATCATATCAGAATTAACGGAAACTATTACACAAATATTGTAGGTGCATAAATGTACCTCTATAATAAACTAACCTATTACTTTAACAACAACATTTTTCGTGAAGCTGAAAATCCATTTACTTGCAAAGTATATATATAAACACCGCTGGGTAAATTATACGCATAAAACTCAACAGAATATTTACCTGAATCTTTTGTTTCATTAACCAATTTTGCAACTTCACTTCCTAAAATATCATATACTCTTATTTTAACTAGCCCTGGATATTTGATGGAATAATTTATTACTGTGCTTGGATTAAATGGGTTTGGATAATTTTGAACCAGTACAAAATTGTCTGGCAAATTATTAGTTTCATTTTTTATATTTGTAATAGTACAAATGTTTGATGAGTAATAAACCTTTCCCGTATCACAAAGCAACCAACCATGGTTTTGATCCGTTAATACTATGTCTCTACCCAATAAAAACTCTGAAGAATCAGATACTCCTTGCCAGGTTTTACCACTGTCCTTGCTTAAAAAGAGGCGACCATAATCTAAATAAAAAATCTTAGACGGATCTCCTGGTATGAATTCAACATCACTCGGACTATCATCACTTTTGGATTTTACGATTGTATCAACGGTATTTAATCCATCAAATGTTCGGATCACACCAATCCCTTTAACTCCTGCATAAGAAATAATAAATCCAATGTCTTTATTGTAAAACTTAATTAGTTCAGGTGCTACGCCTTTATTTGTTGGATTCCAAGATTGCCCACCATCGATAGTTTTATATGTTTGAGGAAAATCAAGTCCTCCATAAGGGCTGTAATAACCATTATCAACGTCAGGAAAATCAACTTTCCGCCACAAATCACTTGAAAAGGTACCCTTTAGAAAATCATTATTAACGGGAAACCAGTTGATACCGCTATTTGTTGTTCTTAGGAACAACACCGGACTGTTATCATCAGCCGCATCGCCCATTGCAATACCATTGTTTAAATTGAACATTTTTATGTAATTCATAAATTTTGTTTTTTGAATATCATAAAACTGAACATTCCAAATTATGCCACCATCTGTTGTTGCAAGTATTTTACCGTTTTCCGTACAAACCCAGAAATGTGAATGTTCAATTACCGAGACATCTACAAAACCACTATCATTCGGTGGTGTAATGTTGAACCAATCTATCCCTGCATTTTCAGTTTTATATATTCGGTTCTGATATGCAACTACCACAAAATTACTATCAGCAGCATCAATCGCACTTCCAGTTTGATGAGACTCAGATATGCCGTTATTTCTTAGTTCCCATTGAGCGAGAGAAATGTTGGAAACAGAAAGTAAGAATATAAAACTTAACCATTTAATTTTTCTCATAATTTTCTCCAATTATAGTTATTCGAACAGAAGAATAATTTTAAAATTTATTTTTAAATCATCTAACATTTTATACTATTTTAGCAACAACATTTTTTTTGAAGCTAAATATCCATTTACCTGCAAAGTGTAAATGTAAACCCCGCTTGGCAAATTAGAAGCATTAAATTCAACCGGATGATTACCTGATTCTTTTGTCTCATTGACTAACTCTGCTACTTCGCTGCCGAGAATATCATAAATTTTTACTTTAACTAATCCTGCGTCTTTAACAGAATAATTTATTACTGTGCTTGGATTGAAAGGATTAGGATAATTCTGATCCAAAGAATATTCTTTTGGGATACCGCTTTCAATACTACTGTTCGTTTCGTTTGCTTCTTTATTTAATTTATTATTAGAATCAGTTTC
>JBBILT010000018.1:0-26203 GCA_037444745.1 Ignavibacteriales bacterium | reverse complement strand
TGCATTTATAAAATAAACTGAAGATAACCATTCAGTGGTACCGGAAGATAGCGAATCCCAAATGGCTCCGCCGTTTGTAGTTTTTAATATTATGCCGTCAACACCAACAGTATATCCCTCGTTTGCATTTATAAAGGAAACTGAATTTAGCCAAGAAGTGTGTGGCGAAGTTTGTTGTACCCAATTGGGTGTATTTTTCAATATTGTACCATTTGCACCAACAGCCCAAAAGAAATTAGAACTATTAGCATAATGCACCGAGTAAAGATTTTGGGTTGTGGGGCTTTGTGCTTGTGTCCAGTTTGTACCCCAATCAGTTTTGACTATATAACCATTTACTCCAACTCCATAATATGAATGATCAAGATTGCTTATAGAAATTATCGAGTATATTGGTTCTGCAGGGAATTGCCCCAAGCTCCAGGATTCTCCCTCGTCAGTCGAATATTTTGTTAACGTCCCTGAGGCTATTGCGCCATAAATACTTGCATTTGCTAAAGAATAAAATATCTGACCTCCTATACTTGGTCCATTTTTTATTTCCCACGAAATGCCACCGTTAGATGTTTTAAGTATATATGCATAATCACCTACAGCAAACACTGTATTCGCATCAACAATTTTTATTTGATGTAAATTTTGTATAATTCCAGAGGGCTGGTTGATCCAATTGCTACCCCCATTTGTGGTTTTCCATATAATACCGTTATCTCCACAAATATATCCTGTATTAACATCAATGAAATCAAGTGAGTTAAACTTTACTCCTGTGAAAGTCTGCGAGAACCAATTTGTCCCGCCATTAGTAGTTTTAATAACAACTCCTCCGCTTCCGCAAGCCCAACCAGTATTGGCATCAACAAATGTAATGCATTGGAAATTACTTGCCTCGGGGCTTGTCTGCTGCACCCAGCTTACACCGCTGTTTGTTGTTTTATAAAGAGTGCTGTTATCTCCTGCAATCCAGCCTACGTTATCGTCAAGAAAAAAAACCGAATGCAGGTCATTGGTTGTTGGACTGTTCTGAAGCAGTTCCCACCCGCCAAATAATTGAGAATTACAAATAAACAAGCAACAAATTAATGAGATATAAGTTATTTTTGGTTTCATATTAACAGCTATAAATTTTGTGATACATAAAAAATTCTTTCTCAACTTTCGAAATTCCTCTGTTTAGTCATTCTATATGCAATGACCGGATGACCATATCGACTTCTGGTGCATACTTATCAAAATCCATTGGATCGCTTGACGGGAAAAAGTACATAATGACAACTCTTATTCCATTCTGGTAGAGAACAGTGTAACGAACTTTGGCGCCAAGACCATAGGTACAGTCGAAACCTTTAGCATCTCCAACCAAGAACTCCCAATTCGCATTCAACCCTTCACCACTAAATGTGGAGAGAGTCTTTTTAAAGAGCGCAGCAAACTCCTCCCGATTTTCATCAGATATTTTGTGACCATAGATTATCAAAAACGGCTGCGGATTATTATCCGAATTGTCAGTAGATATTAGATTAAATCCGTTCCAGTTTTCTGGTTCCTTTTCATCTGTGGAAATCGAGGAACTATATACACCCGACTTCATTTCTTCGTAAGGATCTTGTTGCACGATTTTTCTGAAAGTCCAATCTTTCGGAACGGTTACTTCAAATCGATACACATTATTTCTAATCGTTACTGAATCCTGCTGATTCTGTTCGCCTGCGATGAGCTGAGATGCACTTACAAGAACGATAATTACGATAGTTGCTGCTATAGTAAAGAAAACAGAGAGAGATCCTACTTGAATTAAATTTAATCTGTTTTTTTTATTTGCGCCATTCACATTCACACCTATAAAAATTTTTAAACTTACAATAATTATTGCTTTACTATTTCTACTCTTCTGTTCAAATCTTTTCCTTCTTTAGTATCGTTAGTAGCAATAGGAGCTAAAGGCCCGACACCTTCCGCCTGAAGATTAGCTGAAGGAATTTTATACTTTGTAATTAATTCATTTACAACAGCCTCAGCCCTTTTTTTGGAAAGCTCCATATTATCTTTAAGCTTGCCTACATTGTCTGTATGTCCAACTACATAAATTTGAATTGAAGGATTCTTTTGCAGAAAAGTTGCTATCTCTTTAATAGTCTCATCTGATTCTGGTTTGATCTCAAACTTACCAGTATCAAAGTAAATTCCGTAAACTGCCATATGACCATCTTTTAGAATATTAGTTTTAAGAAGCTCCGCTGAAATTTTCACCATTCCGGTTTCCATCGGTTTTTCTTCTACTACTCGAATCTTTGTCCAGGGGCCTGCCGCCACAAATACGCCGACCCATACGTTACCTTCTTTTCTTTTTAGAAATGCAGTTAAATATCGTTCAGGTGGGTAATACCCAATAGTTGCAATCTGAATTTGAGGACCGCATTCCTCTTTATTGCAATTGAATTTAATTTCAAACCCGGCTTTCTTAAATGCTTCTTCATAGTTACGAATACGTTCCAGCGAGGAGCGGTTGTCAGGATCACGATAATCAATCCTTGTAATTTTTCCTTCAAGCTTTACGGTTTTAACTGAACCATCTTCTTGCACTTTACCAATCACAAGCTGCTGTTCGTCAAACTCCTTCACTTCCTGACCTTCGATAACTGATCCTTCAAAAGGTTTAATTAAAGGATGTCCTTCGTTTTGTGCAAGGGTTAAATTAGAAATGATAAAAACAATTATGAAAACAATGAAGCCAGAAATGACTTTAGTTTGCATATCTATTCCTCTTTTTGTTCATTGATAAAAACATTAACTAATACTGTAAATGGTATTGTTGCTTTTCTCAACACAGTACTCGAGTAAGAGAACTGCATCCAGGGCTAAGGAGTGAAAAATTTTTAGATTGGTTCGGCAGTAGATTAGTTTAATCTAAAAAGCCTCCTATAAGTAGTAGATTTAGTTTCTAGTTATAACTTTGACAATTATTTATTAAGAAACAATAGGCAACTGTTTGATAGTAACAAACAAAAAGCGTCAGAAGAAATACTAACAATGCTAATCAATTTTTGCAAAAAATATTTATTACTTCATTAAAACCTATCCTCGGTAATTCCGTCAAAGGCTGACAAGTTTAACGAAGAAAGATCATTTTCTTAGTCACAACAAAATTACCCGCTTGCAGTCTATAAAAATAAATTCCGGAAGATAAGTTGGAAGCATCAAACTCAACGTCATATCTTCCTGCTGGTTTTTCTTCATTCACCAATGTTACCACCTCTAGCCCAAGTATATTGAAAATCTTAATAGTAACAAGAAGGTGTTCCGGAAGATGATAACGTATTGTTGTACTTGGATTGAAAGGATTTGGGAAATTTTGTGACAACATATAGTCAGAAGGTAAACTTATATCATCTTTCACATCGGTAACAGACTGATATAAAAGGGTAAGAGACCAGGCTTGAAGTGTTCCAGTATTGCCGGCAGTCCTATCATATATTCTTAAATTCCAGTAACCGTCAGGGTCCTGTCCATTAAATTTTGATAAAGGACGAATTGGTTGAAATGAACCTCTGAATGGTGCTTCTCCACTCATTAAAGGAAAATTAGTTTCGTCGTTTAAGAATGTGCCGAGGAAGTTTTCACCATTACCGCCGCTCTGATAAAACAATCAGTACATATTGATTTGGAGCCTGCCAGATATGGAGATTTGTTTGATACAGTTTATACTTCTCTTTATAAATGCTTTAATGCCGCCCCAGGTGCAGTATTAGCTGGATCTAAGACCTTTACAACAAATTTGTTTCACGAAAGAAGAATGTTCGGAGGAGGACTTCCACAAGTCTGGCCATTTGCTGCAATTGTTTTACATTTTGCTGACAGCTTTATAGTAGATTATAAAATCGCATTACAAAATGCTGAAAAGTTTTTTTCTTTAGTACAAAAAGAAGAGAAATTTAAAATTATCAAATATGAAAACGGATCTCACATTGTCAGATTGAATGTAAACACTGCAAATTTGAAACGATTTTCTGAAGCTCTTAATAAAAAAGATATTCACTTAAACCCATCTGATGAAATTGGATTTTTATTAAAAATTAATCGTTCGCTTAACAGAGAAACGCCTGAAAATTTAGCAGATTACTTTATTGAATCATTAGAAGACTGAGCGTAAAACTTTAAGTTGACTTTTGCCAAGCTTACACCGGGTAGACACAAAAAAAATTGGTAAACCCATTTCCTAAAATCACAACCCACTATTCCCTTTTTCGGTAACACTTTAAAATCTTTTCCAAAATATTTATTAGTACTTATTTTGAATTAGATAAATATATTAAAAAATGTCTACGAGTTAATTTCTCTCCCAACATTAACTTGATCCGTATTTGATATGTCCTCTTACCTACCAGATGAATTTTCCACTCTACTAACTACTAAAATGTGTTTCAGATTTGTCTCAGATGCGTTTTAAATACGTTACGACTTGTACTTTATTATATAGTAAAAAAGTTTATTTCTTTATATCCTAAAATTAAAGTGCAATCAATTGGCAACAGGCAAAAACAATTATTGAGCGTGATGAGCGGGGCTATCGAAGATTTTGTTCAGCGAATCCGATATGGAAAAACAGTAATCTATTCCCGCCCAGCAAAATATAAAGTCAATCAAACCAAGCAAGCTAATGAATGCAGAAGCAAATTTGCATTGAATGTCGGTTTTGCAAAAGCCGTAAATGCTGTTCCGGAATTAAAACAAATATGGAAATCAGCTAAGTTAGATGGTGTGGTAGCTTACAACCGCATAATTAAGTACAACAGAAATTTTATTGCTGATGATAAACTTACCATCAAAAATATAATTATTACGGCTGGTATTTTGTTAAGTGTAACTTCTCTGGAACTAAATGAATCCGAACTCGTTACAAATATTTCATTACAGGAAAGAAAAATAAAATCATTGCTCAATCCTCCGTTTAATTTCTATATTATTGTGTATTTATTTAATCGTAAAGTCAAATCTGTAAAAGCATTCGAGGTATATGCAGAAAAGATTGCTCATCATCAAATCCAATTGATAACAAGTATGAAATTATGATTCCGCTAAATAGTAAAATTGCTGCAAAGATGGATCGATACAATGGTGCAATAGTTTTTGTGGCAGCATCCAAACAAACTTTTAAAAAAAATGAAACTTACTGGACAAGCATGTTTGGAAAAGAGTTTCAGCTGTAAAAATTTATTTATAATAAAAAACCTTCGATAAAACAATCGAAGGTTAAAGTGTCGGAACGGCGGGATTTGAACCCGCGACCCCTTGAACCCCATTCAAGTACGCTACCGGGCTGCGCCACGTTCCGATAATTATAACTTTGATACCAAGAATTCTAAAATGCTTTTCGCTTCTTCAAGATCCTTGTGCAGATTAGATCTTTCTCTTTTAGTTAATTGAGGTTCATCATTATCATCTGATATTTTTTCTGCTTCAGCTACTTGAAGTAATTTATCAAGAGAATAGTTTTCTAAGATTTTTTTTGCACCTTCAATTGTATACTTTCTTTCACGCAATAAAGTCTTGATATACATTATTAACTGAATATCTTTGTTTGTGTAAATTCTGTTTCCCGCACGATTCTTTTGCGGTTTGAGCTGTTCAAACTCAGTTTCCCAATACCTTAAAACGTATTGCTCCATTCCTATAATTTTACTTACTTCACTTATTGAGTAATACAATTTTCTTATTGATAAATCCTTCATAGACTTCTTAAAAATGTTTAATCGAAAATAACTAAACTCTTTTTTAATATCAACTTTATAGGATTATATAATTTTTTATTTAAGTTAATATCTTAAATGATAATGAAAGAAATAAAAGTAATTTTTTAGTCACCAATGATCAAAAGTATCAAATTTACTATATCTATTTATCAGAAATTATTTTTTGTAATAAGTAAACAGCAGCCAGATAACCATTCCCGGCAAATCCGGAAATATAACCATTTGTTTTTTTTGCCGTTAATAGATTCTGCCTAAAATCCTCACGGCAAGATAGATTTGATAAGTGAACTTCTATCTTTGGTATTTTGCAGATTTCTAATGCATCATGAATAGCGACTGAAGTATGAGAATATCCACCGGGATTTATTATCAATCCATTAAAATGCGTATCAGCCAACTGAATTTTTGTAACCAATTCACCTTCAATATTAGACTGATAGAAGGAAAACTTTATACTGGAAAATTCCTTTTTTATTAAAAATTGAATTTGTTTAAGATCCTCTTTCCCATACTGATCTTTATTTCGTTTAGACAGGAAGTTAAGGTTTGGTCCATTAAGAATTA
Organism: Ignavibacteriales bacterium; assembly: GCA_037444745.1. Lineage (GTDB taxonomy): Bacteria > Bacteroidota > Ignavibacteria > Ignavibacteriales > Ignavibacteriaceae > IGN3. The sequence continues at coordinate 19,889 of JBBILT010000018.1, read as the reverse complement.
ATATTTTCATTTTCCATCACCCATTTCTTCAATAATTTCACGAAGTTTTGGATTTAGATAAATAGCATCTACTCCTAATTCTTGTAAGGCTGCAGATAGTATCATCGCTTTGCGCTGGAGATTGGTATTTTTATTTATGACAATTACTTTACTTTCTTTAATTAAGCAATAGCCTCCTTTAAAATCACCTTTTTCGAATCTGACTGTAGCACCTAATTGGCTGGCAATAGATTTTAAATCTTGAATAATATCTTCGAATTCTTTTTCTTTAATCTTCATTTTTCATTTTCGGTAATTTTTGTAAGCGGTTGAAAAATAAGGAAATAGTAAAATGACAAATAGCACGTTATTATCATTAAAGGAAAGCTGCTTAAATCTTTAATACGATCTCTCAGTAGTATAATAACTGCTTGTGTATTAATAATTGAACTGTTTAAAACCATTATCAGTTTATAGTCAATAATCATCAAATATATTTCAAAAGGAAGTGTCACAATCACAGCGATCAGAATTATAAATAACCACCCGTTATTTCTAAGTTTTAATTTGGAGGTAATTATAAAAAGGAAAAATGAAGGAATCATTAAAATGAATGAAATGAATGTGACTAAAATTGAAGGTAACAAGGAATAAAAGATACCTCCGATATTTTGATCGGTGATATAACTTTTAATTACTAAATCTGGTCCTTCAAATAATTGATAAACAAGGAACAATCTGGAAAAGTATGAACCGATCCATATAGTGCTAGTAATTAAAGATAATAATGCGAAGAATTTGGCAATAGTTGGAATATTTTTCATAATTATTTCAATTAAGTTTATACCAAATTAACTAAAAAAAATGATTTATTGTTTAATATAATACAATCTAATTTAATTACTATTGAAATATAGAACATGATCAGATTCCTTTCATTCACATTAATTTTCACAAAAAATGATTTGAGGAGCAAGTACTTGATAATTAAGTTCACAAGTTATAATCGGAATATAAAAATATAACTAAAAAAGTCTATCTCTTTAATTATGATTTTGCCCTTTCATATTTTAATTATCTTAGGTGTTTGATAGTTATAGTATTATTATAATTAAATAATTTATATAACTAATATATTTATATATAAATACTATAATTGTTTAATTATTTAATAAGTAGTAATGAGACGAATTTAACTTAGCTCATTAAAGATATTAGCTGAATCTAATAATTGTTTAGTATTGTATTTTTAGCTTTAATTCTAACCAATGTCGATGGAAAATCTATTGAATAATGTAAACCTCCACTTTCCTTTCGCATTTTAGCGGATTTTATTATTATAAGGGAGCAAGTTATTAAGTTTCTCAGTTCCAATATACTTGAAAAAACTTTAGTCCTTTTGTACAATAATTCATTCTCGGTCTCGATGTTCTTAATTCTTTTGTAAGCCCTTTCTAATCGCAAATTTGAGCGGACAATACCGACATAATCCCACATTATTTGTTTTACTTCGATCATACTGTGAGTAATTAATACTGTTTCATCATTAGTTAAAGTTCCAGAATCACTCCACTCTGGTATTTTAGGAATTTTTATTAATTGATTATTTATGAAATCTTCAATTGACATAGCACACCTGTTTGCATAAACTAAAGCCTCTAATAGTGAATTGCTTGCCAGCCTATTAGCACCATGAAGTCCAGTCATAGTAACTTCACCACAAGCGTATAATCCTTTCAAAGATGTTCTCCCGCTCATATCCACAACTACACCACCGCAAGCATAATGCGCTGCTGGAACTACTGGAATAAAATCTTTTATTATATCAATACCGATCTTTAAACACGTAGAATAAATATGTGGGAAATGATCTTTTATCTCTTCAACGTTCTTATGTGTTAAATCAAGATAAACATAGTCATCACACCTTTATTTTTAGCTCATTATCTATTGCACGAGCAACTATTTCTCTTGGAGCCAATTCTTTGCGCTCGTCATATTTAGCATGAAAAGTTTTCAATCCTTAGTTCTCAACAATCCTCTTACCGCTTCAGAAATAAGAAATGATCAGGATTCAAAATCTTTTGCTCTTGAAGAAGTATAAAGTGAAGTCGGATGAAATTGTATGAATTCCATATTCCCTATTTCTGCTCCCGCACGATAGGCCATTGCAAAACCAACCCCGGTAGCGATTAACGGATTTGTGGTATGTAGATACACTTCTCCTAATCCACCAGTTGCAAGAACAATAGCTTTTGCTGTTATTTTGATAACATTATTATTTGAACATTCTAAAACATACGCTCCCCAAAAATGTTCGTTATTTTTTTGGAACCTTGCATTTCAATAAGATTATGTTCAGTCAAAAGATCAATCGCAAAACTGTTTTCTAAAACCTTAATATTATTTTTTTCTTCCACTGCCTTAACTAAAGCGTGTTCAATTTCTTGTCCTGTTAAATCCTTGGCATGCAGAATTCAAGCCATCGAATGTTCACCTTCGCGAGCTAAATCAAAATTATTCCCTTTCTTTGTAAACTATATGTCTATATTTATTAAATCGTTAATACGGCTTGGTCCTTCTTTTACTATAGATTCAACTACAGCTTCATTGCATAATCCTGCACATGCAATTAAAGCATCCTTGATGTGTTTCTCAAAAGAATCTTTTTGATCGATAACTGATGCGATCCCACCCTGGGCGTAGTTAGGTAGTTAGTATTAGATTCTGAAGTGTTTTTTTTAGTTACAACAATAACATCAGCATATTCAGAGATTTTGAGCTCGGCAAAAAGACGCTCTATTCCGCTTCCAATTATTAGTACATCAATTTTTAATGCCATTGATTGCCTCTTTAAAATTATTTATTAATTTTAATAAATTTAAGGATATTCTTGAATGATTTTAATAAAGAATAGACTTGTAATCAAACTGAAAATATTATTCTAGATGAAAAGAAATAGAGCGAAATAAGTAAAGCAAATAATAAAATTGTTAGCAGTACAGAGAGGTTTAATCTTCTCGAGACAGAGTGTATGCCCTTGAAAACTAAATATATTGACCATAAAAAAGAGAGGATTTCAAACCCAGCTAACATATATGAAACTGTTGGCTTTATTTGAAAAGGATTTGGATTGTTTGAAAATAAGTCCCCGCCTAATACTACTAAATCAACAGGGAAAATAAATGCTAATCCAATTATGAATGGAATAAAAGAATAAATATTAACAGAGAAAATATCTTTAAATCGAAGATCAATTTTTATTTTTTTAAATAATATTTTTAGTAAATAAGTAAAAGCAATTAAGACGAAAAGAGTTAGAATAAAAATCATCAGATAACTTAAAAACAGTGATGATGTTACTCCTTCTTTACCCAAGAATGGTACTGAATAAAATCTTGATACAATTAAATTTTTTATCGTGATTAAGATCAAGATAAATAATAAATAATTTTTATTTTCAGCAAATATAATTTGCCGAAAAGCATTTATAGGATCTTCAATCAGTTGACCAATTGTTTTCCAAAGATCAATATTAACTACTCTTTCTCTTAAATATGATTTACAGTTCTGGCAAATTGAAGTATAAAGCGGATTTATGTGAGAACATTTTTGACAAGTTATTTGTTCAATATATTTCACTTGCTGCCAATTAAAAATTTATTCTAAGGTTATACATTTTTTGTCTGGTAATATTATTCTCTTCAACGCTAAAATCAAAAAGATGCGCATCAACATAAGCATCTACTAAGTTTAACAAATAAGTTAAGGCAATATAAATTGCAAACTGATCTCGTTGGTCTCTATAAAAATCCCTTGTCCTCTTATAATCGTAGAGAGCTTTATCACCATATTGAATATAAAGATTTTTATAATCTATATACTTATTATTATTATCAACCCAAACGTAAACTAACCATCCAGTAATACCCCAAATTATTGGTGCTTTCCAGTAAGATTCATTATAGATTTGACCGAGTCCAGGAATTATAGCACTGCGCGCAACTGCACCCCAAGGTGATTTTTGCATTTCAAATTTCACAGTAGAAGTATTACTATCCGATGCAGCAACAGTATCTTGTTGTGCGGGTAAATTGCAGTTAATCAGCAGAATTAAAAATAAAATTTTAATTATATTTTTTGTCAATGATTTCAAATAGCTCAAATAGTCTCTCGAGTTCATCATTGGAATAGAATTCTATTATAATTTCTCCACCGCCCTCTTTACTTTGGCGGCATTGAACTTTAGTACCAAATATCTTTCTCAGTTTATCCTCAACATCAGCAAGATTGGAGTTAACTTGTTTTAAAGCTTTAATTGAAAATGATTTTTTCTGAGGAATGCCTTCGGTAATTAATTTCTTTACTAAGTATTCTACTTTTCTAACTGATAAACCATCCTTTAGAATTTTATCCAATACATAAAGTTGAAAATTCTCTCCGGGTAAATTTATTAGTGCACGTGCATGACCAGATGAAATCATTTCATCAACTAAACTTTTCTGAATCTGTTCAGGTAATTTTAGAAGTCGAATTGAGTTGGCAATAGTAGTTCTATCTTTTCCAACTTTATCTGCAATTAGTTCCTGTGTAAGATGACATTCATCCATTAATCTTTTATAAGCCCTGCCAACCTCAATCGGATTTAATTTTTCACGTTGAATGTTTTCTATTAAAGCTAAAGCGAGCATAATCTCATCTGATTCAACTTTAATTATGTAGGCAGGAATTTCTTTGTAACCTATCTCCTTATATGCTCGCAGTCTTCTTTCGCCTGAAACAAGCTGGTATTGATTTCCCTGAGTTCTTCGAACGGTTATTGGCTGGATTAATCCATTTGCAATGATTGACTTCTTTAATTCCTCAAGTGCCTCAGGTTCAAAATTCATTCTAGGCTGGTAAGGATTTGATGAAATAAAATCAACAGCAATTTTAACAAGTATATCAAACTGTTTGCCATCATCAAACTTTACATTAGTGTAATCGGGAGATTTTTTCTCTTCACTTTCAGTGTACCTGTTCGGATTGATAAGAGCATCCAATCCTCTTCCTAAACTTGATTTCATTTTACTCATTTAATTATTAATTCAAATTTTGTGAATTTCTTTCCAATAACTCTGAAGCTAATGACATATAATTTTGTGCACCGGATGAAATTGCATCATAAAGAATTATTGGCTTACCATAGCTGGGTGCTTCAGAAATTCTAACATTTCTGTTAATTACTGTTTTATAAACTTTTTCACCAAAATATTTTCTAACCTCTTCTGCAACTTGATGAGATAATCTTAATCGTGTATCAAACATTGTTAATAATACACCTTCAATTGCAAGATCTTTATTAAAGTGTTTTTTTACTATGTTGATCGTATTTAATAATTGGCCTAATCCTTCCAACGCAAAATATTCGCATTGCACAGGAATTATAACTGAGTTGGAGGCAGTTAATGAATTTAAGGTAAGTAAGCCCAGTGAAGGAGGGCAATCAATTAAAATATAATCATATTCATTTACGATATTAGATAATGCGTTTCTTAAAAGGCTTTCACGATTTTCAATATCAACCATTTCTACTTCTGCACCAACCAGATTAATATTTGAAGGCAGCATATCAAGATGCGGCATAAATGTGTTTATAATTACTTCGCGAATATCCTTTGTGCCGACTAATACCTCATAAACTGAAGGAGTATGATTTGTAACGCTTAAACCCGATGAAGAATTTGATTGTGGATCAATATCAACTAGTAAAGTTTTCTTTTCAGCCGCTGCAAGCAATGAAGAAAGATTTATGGTAGTGGTTGTTTTACCCACACCACCTTTTTGATTTGCTATAGAAATTATTTTAGTCATTTAGAAAGATACACCGAAAAATTGAAAACAAAGATAAGTTATTACTCCATTTTTATGAATACATAATTTATAATTCAATCTCTTCTCCAAATTTCATTACTTTGCATTTAAATCCTTTTCCTTCAACCATTTTTTTAAACTTTTCAGGATCCGATTTGATAACAGGAAAAGTATTAAAGTGCATTGGTATAGCAATTTTGGGATTTGTCAATTCAACAGCTTTTACTGCATCTTCAATTCCCATTGTAAAATTATCTCCAATAGGTAAAAGCATATAATCGATGGAATTCATTTCCCCAATTAATTTCATATCATAAAATAATCCTGTATCCCCGGTATGATAAATTGTAATTCCTTCAACTGTTATCAAAACTCCGGAAGCTTCACCAGCATATTTATTATCCGGTGTTAATGATCCGTGGTGCGCAATTGTAAATTTGATTCTGCCGAAATCAAAATTATGCGCTCCGCCAATATGCATATTATGTGCGTTGAGTCCTTTATCTTTAATCCATTCCGCTAATTCATTTACACAAATGAATAATGAGTTACATCTTTTCCCGATTTTTAATCCATCTCCAACATGATCTCCATGCCCATGAGTTACAATTATAAAATCAGCGTTTACATCTTTAGATTTTACCGGGCTAACCGGATTATCATCCAAAAAAGGATCGATTAGAACTGTATGCCCCGATATTGTTTTGATTTGAAATGCCGAGTGACCAAAGTATTTTAATTTCATAACATCTCCTCTATTAAAAATTTTGTTTATAAAAATCTTTAAATACTTTTCCCCTTATAAATTTTAACAATTCTAAGTTAAATATCTCCGTAAGTGAATTTTTCTTTTCATTTGCATTATTAAATAATGTTTCCTTAATAATAGAATTATTTTCCATTAATAATGAATTAAAATTTTCAAATGAAATATCGACATCCCTTACAGAACCGGAAAGATCCTGCAATTTTTTGATTTTATTATAAAACTGGATAAACTCTTTTTTGTTGTAACAAATAAAAAATAATTCCATGTTATACCTAACTCGCCTAAGAGCAATTCTAACATCGTGCAAGTTTTCGATGGATGGATGTTTAAAATATTTACCAGCTATATTTTTAAGTTCACCAATTCTGAATCGTAAAATTACATTAGCATTATTTTTTAATTGTTTTGAATAACGAAGTCCTTCGACTTCCCATTTCATTTTTTTTGACATAAATCATACAAACAAAATTTTAATAAATCCTTTTATTGCTTCAATTGGATTCAGCTTACTTTTTTCATCACCATAGATTGTTGGTATATCAATAAATCCTATTCTAAAACTTAATCGTGCAGCTAAAACAAGAATCTCACTTTCTGCTTCATAACCTACTGAGTCAGTTTTGATAGCTTCTAAGACTTTCTTTTTATAAGCTCTATATCCGCATTGACTATCTAATATTTTTTGTCTTGTTTTTAACGATAGAAGAAATGAAGTGATTTTATTACTTAACACTCTGGCTATGGGCATATTTTTTAGATTACCAAGCCTATTACCGATTACAATATCATTGCTGCCAATTGCGGAAATGAATTCAGGAATTAATTCCGGATTATGCTGATTATCACCATCCAAAGTAATTATAATATCAAAATTTTTCCTAACACATTCTTCAAATCCTTTCGCCAAAGCAAATCCTTTTCCTCTATTAATTTTACCTGTAAGTACAACAACACCGTCCAAATCTTTAATTAACTTTTCAGAGTTATCAGTTGAGCCATCATTTACTGCTATTATTTGATCAACATATTTTTTTGTCTTGAGAATGACATCACGGATAAAAGCTTCTTCATTAAAAAAAGGAATAACAGCACATACACTAAGATTGCTTTTTAAGTTGTTCAACCAATCCCTTCCAACCTTTTTTTACTGGAGCTTTTAATGCTTTATTCAATTTATTTTTTAAAGCATCCTTTGATAATCCAATAGTTAATTCACCATTTTCAGCAAGAGAAATGCTGCCGGTTTCTTCAGAAACAATTACACTTATCACATCTGCCTGTTCCGATATTCCTAAACCTGCTCTATGTCTCATACCTAAACTTTCGCCTTTTACAGTTGTTACTTGTGAAAGTGGCAAAGTACAGCGAGCAGCTTCTATTAAATCTTTATTCACGATTACTGCCCCATCATGTAAAGATGATCTTGGGTAAAATATTGAAGTAAGAAGTGGTGCACTAATCCGTGCGTTTAATATCTCGCCAGTTTCTGCGTATCCCCTTATTCCAGATGATTTAATTAAAACAATGAGCGCACCATGTTGATGCTGCGACATTTCAAACGCTGCTTCAACAATTGCGTCGGTAGATTCATGAGACTCGGTCTTATTAAATACTTTGAATATAGGATTACGGGCTAGGATTACAAGCAATCTTCTTATTTCCGGTTGAAACAAAATTACAAAAGCAATGACCCAAATATCGGTAATTAACTTTAGGAGCCAGCTTACTGCTCTAAGGTTTAACGATTGTGATATGAATGAAAAAAATAAAATAATTAATAAGCCAACAAAAATTTGCGCAGCGATCGTACCTCTTAAAATTGTATATAATTTATAAAAGATAAAAGAAACAATAGCAATATCGATTACATCGGAAAGTGTGATAGTAAGAAAACCTATTTTAAAAAGATCTATCATCATTTATCAATAAAGTTGTTAGCTAATTTAACCATTTGGCTGCAATATTTTACATTATGAGTGCGAATTATTCTTGCGGATTTTAATACTGAAATAGTTTCTAGTATTACTGTTGCTGTGTCTCTTTCAAAAGTTTCAAGACCAAGGGACTTACCAATAAATGATTTGCGGGAGACTCCAATCATTATTGGATAACCGATTGATTTAAGTTTTTCTAATCTTTTAATCAACTCAAAGTTATCTTGCACTCTCTTTCCAAATCCAATACCGGGATCAATGATTATTTTATTTATTCCATTTGAAAAAGCTTTATCGCTTTGCAACTTTAAAAAATTATGGACTTCAGAAACAACATCATCGTAATTTGGATTTTGCTGCATTGTTTTTGGATTTCCTTTTATATGCATAATTACCAAACCAGCACTAAATTTTTTTGCAATACTTATCATTCTTACATCAAAAGTTAACCCGCTGATATCATTAATAATAGAAGCACCATTATCTAATGCCTGGTTTGCAACTTCACTTTTAGTAGTATCAATTGAAACAATAATATCTTTTCTAACAGATTTTATTTTATTAATAACTGGAACTGTTCGATTTAACTCTTCATCAAAAGCAACCGGATCAGAACCGGGCCGGGTTGATTCGCCGCCAACATCAATAATATCAGCTCCGTCATCTATCATTTCTAATGCATGATCGACGGCTGTATCAACTGAAAAATATTTTCCTCCATCAGAAAAAGAATCAGGAGTAACATTTAAAATGCCCATTATTTTCGGAGTATTAAATTTAAGTTCAACTCCATCAAATATGTAAGAAATATTTTTAATCATAAATTAATTGTACTTAAAATTATTTATTTAAAGCGTAAAAATATTTTAACAAAAAAAGCGGCAATAAACCGCTTAATTAAATCGTAAATAAAATATACATTATGAAGAAATAATGTTTTTTAATTCAACAGTAGCAGCCGGAATATTGTCCGAATGAAATATTGATGAACCAGCAACAAAAACGTCGCAGCCAGCTTTAAGTATTTTTTTAATTGTTTTGTTATTAACTCCACCGTCAACTTCAATTAGAAAGTTTGAGTTTGAAGATTTCCTTAATTCAACTGCTTCCCTAATTCGTCTTTCAGAATTTGGAATAAAACTTTGCCCGCCAAATCCAGGATTAACAGTCATGATTAAAAGTAAATCAATATATTCAGCAATATCTTTTAGACAAGATACCGGAGTTGCAGGATTTATTACAACACCTGCTTTTGCACCAAGTTCCTTTATTCTATTGCTTGTTCGATTTAGATGCACAACCTCTTCAAAGTGAACAGAAATAATATCTGCACCAGCGTTTCTAAAATCTTCAAGATACTTGTCAGGATTTTCAATCATCAAATGAACATCTAAAGGAAGTTTAGTACATTTTCTTGCAGCTTCAACTAATACCGGTCCAAAAGTAATGTTCGGAACAAAATGACCATCCATTATATCACAATGAATCCAATCGGCTCCGCTCATTTCAACTAAACGAATTTGTTGAGCTAACTTTGAAAGATCTGCAGATAAAATTGAGGGTGCTAATAATTTCATAAAAACCTATTCCGGATATTCATCCTTTTGTTCAACTGTCCCCTCTTTTGTTATAAAGAGATCAACCGAATCGCCAGAGTTTAATTTATTACCCGGCGCCGGATACTGATCCAATATTGTATTAGGTAGTAATGAACTAGAAAATTGATAATTTATTTTACCTACAGTTAAAGAACTGTCCGCAAGAATATTTTTAGCTTCGGTTAATGATTTGCCAATTAAATCTGGAACTTCAATATTTCCAAAGCCTTTACCAATACTGATTGAAACTCCTACAGATTGCCCTTTCCCTAATTTGCTTCCTTCTGCAAACTGCTGATCAAAAATCATATCTTTTGGTTGAGATGATGGTACTTCTTCAATCGCTCCAAGTTTTAGTCCGACTCTTTCCAATGCAAATCTTGCATCTAGTACCGATTTACCTTTTAACAGCGGCACAGAAATCGTTTGATCACCGCCACTGATAAATAAATAAATTGATCTGCCTTTTTTTACGGTTTTTCCTGCCTCAGGTTTTTGCAAAAATATTTTTCCGGGAGAAAGTGAAACTCCAAAAGTTGTATCAGCAATCACCGGTTCAAAATCAGCATCTTCCAAAGTTTTGATCGCTTCATCCTCATTCATTCCCACTACACTTGGTACTACTGATGCCTTACCACTTACATATAATGGAAGAAGGATATTATCTAAAATCAATATTATGACAATAAAGATTCCTAATCCAATAAGGACTTTTTTTACGATAGGATTTTCGAGAAGTTTTTTCATTGATTCAAATATATCAATTGAGCATATTTTTAACAAACAAACTTAACAATATGGTTCTAATTATTTCTATTCTTGTCGGGCATAACTTAAATTGCATTAGGTAAAATCTTATGTTTAGAAGTTATTACTATTTAAATAGATATTCATTAGAGTTAAGGCAGCAGCTTATAAATAAGTATATCTTAGCTGTTTTTTCACAAGATAAAGAAAAGCTTATCATCAAATTGAATAATGAGTCCGATCTTTACCTCGAAATGTCAGTCAATCCTTCGGAACCTTTCATAAATCTCCGCGATAGATTTAGTCGTGCAAAAAAAAATACTATGGATTTCTTTCCTCAACTAATAGGTGCAGTTGTTACAGATGTTTTAATCGCCTCTGATGACAGGATAATTTTAATTTCTACAAGTAAGGGAAAACTTTACTTTGCAATTCGCGGGCAATTCACTAATGTATTTTATTTTTCTAATAAAATTTTAGAATCGTTTAAAAGAGAAGATGAAGAAAACCTAACACGATTCAATGCTGAATTTGCAGAAAAAAATTATTTAGATCATTTTAATTTTATTAATAAAATTTTAGTTGAGGGTAAATCAATTGAGGTAATTCGAAAGCTATTTCCATTTGTGGGACGTGAAATAGAAAATGAAGTTAAATTGAGAAGCGACGATGAAAAAGATAATGCTGCATCATTTATCGAAGTCCTAAAAATTATTAAAGACGAAAACCCGGTGATTTACAATGATGAATTATCAGGCACGCAGCATATTGGTTTTGATAAATTAAAAATATTTTCCGGGTTTAAAAAAGAAACTTTCGATAGTTTAATTCCAGCATTCAATAGCTTTCTCTCAAAGAAATACTTTTTAGAAGAAAAATTATCTAAGCATAAAAAGATTAGAGCTTTTTTGGATAAGGAACTTAAAAGAATAACAAATAAATTAAGTAACCTTCAAATTGTTTTGGATAAAGGTTCAAATGCAGATGAATTAAATAAAACTGCAAACCTGCTTCTAATTAATTTGAAACTTATAAAACCTGGAATGAGTAAGGTTGATATTGTGGATATTTATGAATCCAGTAATACGATAGAAATAAAATTAGATCAGAAGCTTACACCAAATCAAAATGCAAAAAAATATTTTGATAAAGCAAGGGATGTTAGAATCAATTTTGAAAAATCTGTTAAACTAAGAATTGAATCACAAAAATATTTTGAAAAGTTAAAAGGTATAGAATTAAAATTTAGTATTTCCCAAACATTAAGTGATCTGGATTTAATTATGGATGAGTTAAAAATAAAAAATGTAAAAAGTGATACATCTAAAGATGACATAAGCAGTAAATTCAAACATTACTTAATTGAAAAGAAATATCATGTTTATGTTGGAAAGGACAGCACAAATAATGATCTGCTGACAACTAAATTTGCAAAGCAAAACGATTTTTGGTTTCATGCAAGATCCGTGTCCGGATCTCATGTAGTATTGAGGGTGGAAAATGTTAAAGAAGCAATTCCAAAAAGTATTCTAAAAAAAGTTGCATCATTGGCAGCTTATCATAGTAAAGCAAAGACCTCTGGTTTGGCGCCTGTATCCTACACTTTTAAAAAATATGTTTCTAAAAGAAAAGGAATGCCAATTGGTCAGGTATCACTGACTAAAGAAGATGTTTTATTAGTCAAACCCGAAATTCCATCAGATTGTGAATTTTTAGTATCTGAATGAATAAAATCAAATTCTTAAAAAACAACAAATTTTATTTTGTGAATATCTGATATATACTTATTTTTCAAACAATGATTAGAATCTTATTAATGAATCATTCTATTCGATTTAGGTTTGAGCGATTAGTAACTAATTTTTCCAACAATATAAAGGGACCTAATAATGAAAAAACTTACTTACTTCTTAATATTAATGGCGGTTATATTTACAACGGTGCCATCCGAAGCTCAGTTTAAAGACTGGGGTACAAAATTTGGATTAAGAGCAAATGTACTCTTTCCAGAAAATGAGTTTGCCAACTTAGGGTTTGGTGGCAACGATAATTTTTCATTCGATTGGTTTAAGTTTTCATATCTTGGTGAGGCTTTTTTCTCTTTCGAATTAACTAAAGCTTTAGAAATGCAGCTTACTGGCGGTTACGGAAGTTATACCGGAAAACCAATGTTTGAATCAGGTACAGATTTTGGCGAATATAAATCCACCATTATTCCTATTACCCTTCGATTCAGAATAAGCCCTTGGGATGTTAAAGGATGGAATCCATATTTCTATGTTGGCGGTGGAGTAATGAATTTTAGTATTGATACAAAAGCTACTGGTGTTAACTCAGGTAAACCGACTGAAGATAATGGCTGGGTTGCTATAGTTCCTGCTGGTATCGGTGCTGAATTTGCACTTTCCGAAAGAGTATTGTTAGATTTTTCAATTGGTGGTGCAATGTCTTCATCTTATGATTTAGATGGATACAGAAGCGGTAAGGATGAAATATGGGATTCATATTTTAATGCAGGTTTGGGAATAACATTTACTGGCGAAAATTGTAAAGCAGATAAAGATAATGACGGATTAGGAAAATGTGACGAGAAAAGCATTGGCACAGATCCAAATAATCCAGATACAGATGGTGACGGTTTGAATGATGGTGAAGAATACTTGACCTTAAAAACTGATCCTTTAAAAGTTGATACTGACGGTGATGGATTAAATGATTTTGCTGAAGTTAAAACTTATAAGACCAATCCTTTAGTTGTTGATACAGATGGTGATGGTTTAACTGATGGTGACGAAGTGATGAAATATAAAACGGACCCATTAGTTAAAGATACAGACAAAGATATCCTAAATGACGGTGATGAAGTTAGTCAATATAAGACTAATCCTTTAAGTGCTGATACCGATATGGATGGTTTAACTGATGGTGACGAAGTCATGAAATATAAAACCAATCCATTGAGCAAAGATTCTGATGGTGATGGACTAACTGATTCAGAAGAAGTTATAAAATACAAGACCAATCCGTTAAAGAAAGACACTGATGCCGGTACAATTGATGATGGAACAGAAGTTAAACGCGGAACAGATCCTCTTAATCCAGCAGATGATGTTGTTAAGATCGGTGTTCCAATTGTTCTAGAAGGTATTACTTTTGATGTTAATAAAACTACAATTAAACCAGAATCAGAAAATACTTTGATGAAAGCTCTCAAAACACTTCAAACCTACTCTGATATTTCTGTTGAAATAAGCGGACATACTGATAGTGATGGCAGTGCAAAGAGCAATCTAAAACTTTCTCAAGGTAGAGCTGAATCTGTTAAAGCATGGTTGGTTAGCAAGGGTATAAGCGCTGATAGAATTTCTACAAAAGGCTATGGCGAAGACAAACCTATTTCTGACAACAAGACCAAAGAAGGTAAACAGAAAAACAGAAGAATCGAATTCACAAGAACAAAGTAAATCTATTTTGATTTATTAAATTAAGGGTGTCTTTCGAGACACCCTTTTTATTTTAAAGCTTGATAGAATTGTTTTATATTTGCTAAGTAATTTTGATAAGCACCCGTAGCTTAATTGGATAGAGCATCTGACTACGGATCAGAAGGTTCGGGGTTCGAATCCCTGCGGGTGTACAAATAGGAGCTCGCTCATATTTTGGCGGGCTTCTTTCGTATATAAATTTTATTATTTATTATTGAGATAAAATTTCATCACTTATGAATTAAAGTTTTATTGACCATAAGGTTTTGTTTTAACTGATAAGAGCAGCGCAAATAAATAAGAGTAAATTATAATGGACCTAAACACTAAAGATATTTCACATTTGCTGATGCTTCCCGAAAAAGAAGTTCTGCAGTTGATTAAGAAAAATGAAATCCCATTTCAGCATCTTCACGATAAAGTTGTTTTCAACAAACATCAGATAATTGAGTGGGCACTTGGGCGAAATCTCCCAATAAACGTTTCGGGGCTTCAAAAGTTTAGTGAATATAATATTGAAAATTTGGGCACACTGCTTAACAAAGATTCTTTCCATTACAATTGTGAGTTATCAGAAACTTCGTACATCGAACAAATGGTTTCGCAGATAAGTTTTGAGAAAAATGTTGATCGTGAGATCATCGTTCAACTCTTGAAAAGTAGGGAATCAATGATGAGCACCGCAATTGGGAATGGAATCAGTCTTCCGCATCCGCGAGTTCCATTAATGGTTGGAAAAGACAGACCGCTCATAAATTTTTTCTTCCCAAATAAACCACTTGATTTGAAATCCATTGATGGAAAACCTGTTCATACTTTAATTCTTCTTATCTCCCAAACGATAAAACAGCATTTAAGCTTAATTGCTCATCTAAGTTTTCTACTTTCAAACGAAACATTTAGATTTGCATTGGAAAATAGATTGGAGTGCAACGAAATTTTAGACATCATCACCAAGATTGAAGAAACAAGAAATAAATCTTAATGCACGATTTACTTAATTCAGGAAATATATTATTCACTTTAGCTTTTGCAATTCAGTTAATCTCGATAGCTTTTTTATTTATTAAGGATCAGCATAAAGCTCTCTTTGCCGCAAACACAGTTTTGTTAATCGGTTTAGCACTTGGATTGTTTTCTACTTTATCATCTGCACTTTTTTCTTCGGCTGAGATTACTTCAACTTCTATTTTTTATAACTTCATTCGACTTGATGGATTGGGAACATACTTCCTGTTCATTATCCAGTTGGTTGCAATCCCAACAACAATTTATAACTTTTCCTACTTGCAGCATTATATTGAAGAAAAAAGATCGATAAAAAGTTTTGTTACCTTTTATATTATTCTTCTAACCTCAACTCAATTTATAGTCATAGCAAATCAAGCAATTTTGTTTTTAGTAAGCTGGGAAGTAATGAGTATTACGGGTTATCTGGGAATGATGTTAGAAAAGGAAAAAGAAGAAGTTCAGCACGGAAGTTTTTATTACTTTGCTGCGTCACACGTTTTGATTTTTATTTTGTACATATTGTTCTTCCTGCTTCATCAACAAACCGGAAGCTGGTTCTTTAGTGATTATCATATTTCGTTTTCTAAAGGAATTATTGTTCCAATAATTTTCATTTTATCTTTTGTTGGATTTGGAATTAAAGCGGGATTTATGCCATTTCATTTTTGGCTTCCGAAAGCACATCCAATTGCTCCAACTGTTTTGAGTGCATTTCTTTCAGGAGTGATAATTAAGATGGGTATCTACGGAATCCTCAGAACTTTTCAATTCATTAATAATTTTCCGGAATGGTGCGGCTGGATGATTCTTATTGTTAGCCTTTACAGTGCTGTATTTGGGGTATGGTATGCACTCGCACAGCACGATATTAAAAGACTACTCGCTTATCACTCTGTAGAAAATATTGGTATCATCGGAATAGGAATCGGAATTGGTTTCATCGGTTCCGCAAATAATTTGCCTGCTGTTCAAGTTTTGGGATTTGGCGGCGCATTACTTCATACTTTAAATCACGCAATCTTCAAAAGTCTTTTATTTATCGGAAGCGGTGTTTTCTATCAAAATCTTGGAACACGCAACATAGAGTTAATGGGTGGACTTGTTCATCGTGCAAAATATATTGCGTTACTTTTTCTTATTGGCTCAGTAGCAATCAGCGGAGTTCCTCCATTTAACGGATTTATTTCCGAGTTTATTATTTACACCGGATTTTTCAAAACGGCTGATGAACTTAAAAACTATTATCCAATTTTAATGTTGATGTTTGTTGTTGGATTAGCTTTTGTCGGCGGGCTTGCTGTTGCTTGTTTTACAAAAGTAAACTCAATAATGTTTTTAGGAAGTGAAAGAAAAGAAATAAAACATTTTCACACTTCAATTTACGATTACATTTCACTTGGAATTTTTGCTTTACTGTGCGTTGTAATTGGATTTTATCCGCAGCCTTTTGTTGGGATAGTCAACAAAGTAATAGTGAATGGATTTAATAACGGCAATACATCTTCAGCGCTAATAAATATTGATTGGGTTTACTTCACTTTAATTTTTACTTCAATTGCTGTTGGTGTTTTTGCTTTTTATCTGATTAAAATTAAAATTGAAAATAAATATGGAAGAAGAACATCAGCAGCGTGGGGTTGCGGATATCAGAACTTGAATCCTCGAATGCAATACACAGCCTCTTCATTTGCAGATGAGCTAAACTCAATTCCACAATCGCTTTTAGTTTATCACAAAAATATTGAAGTGTCAGAAACTGCATTTCCAATTCAATCAAAGTTCGAAAGCCATTCAAAAGATTTTGTTGATAGCAAAATAGTATTACCTGTTTTTAATTTTTTCAGAAAAGTTATTTCAAAGATCCAATTCTTAAGTCAAACCGATATTCGTTTTTACATCGGCTTTATACTTATCATAATAATTATTTACAGTGTGATTGCATTTATATGGTCTTAGATATTTTACAAGGTATTGCTTCAGTATTAATATTGTTAGGGTTTGCTCCTTTGTTTGTTGGATTTGTAAACAAACAAAAAGCCAAATCAACCGGAAGAATTGGTGCGCCAATTCTGCAGCCGTATTATGACTTGCAAAAACTTTTTAAGAAGGAAACTATTAACGCAACAACCTCTTCTTTCATTAGTCGCATTTCTCCGCTATTAAATTTTACTACACTAATTGTGGCAGCAGCAATGCTTCCAGTAGGATTTTGGAAACCGCTAATTAGTTTTAATGGTGATATAATTTTATTCGCATACACTTTAGGATTGTCAAGATTTTTCCAAATACTTGCAGCGATGGATATTGGAAGTTCATTTGAAGGAATGGGTGCAGCTCGCGAAGCAACATTTGCATTATTTGCCGAGCCGATTTTCTTCTTTACAATCGGAAGTATTTCATTCATTAGTGGATACACTTCCCTTTTCGATATTTATCATTCAATCCAACTTGATAATATTTCCTATGAAGTTTTTATCGTGATTTGTTCAATCTCTGTATTTATGCTTGCAGTTACCGAGTGCTCGCGAATGCCGGTTGATGATCCAAATACTCATCTTGAATTGACAATGATTCACGAAGTGATGATACTTGATAATTCCGGGATTGATTTATTTCTTTATCAATATTCAAGCTACATTAAATTGTTTATCTATTCAGTTCTCGAAATATCATTCTTCTATCCATTTAGTCAGCAAAGCTATTTGATTGGAATATTAATATTTATAGTAGGAAGTATTGTATTGAGTTTTTCACTTGCAGTTGTCGAAACAATAACATCGCGATTCAAATTAAAAAATATTCCACTCTATCTTTTGTTTGCAACTGCAATCGGAATCTTAAATTTATTGATTTACACATTTACGAAATGAAAAAATTAGATAAATATACCATGATGTCATTGCGAACGAATCTTAGAGTGAAACAATCTAATTTATCAATAAGTGCTTTATTAATTTCAATAGCCACGACGTTTAATTCGTGGGCTACTATTACTCAACAACTCTTGACTTTAGCCAAATACTTATCTTCTATTTTGGCTAAAGCCCATTTGTCTTTTCACATTTATCCACGACCTAAAGGTCGTGGCAATTCAATATTTTTATTATTGGCTTCAAGTTAATTCTATGGAAAATCTTTTAAGCATACTTTTTTGTCTTTCGTTGTTTTATGTCTCCGTAACGTCAAGGGTTAAAGGTTACGTTGCAGTGCTGCAATTTCAAGGTATAATATTATCAGTACTGGTACTTTTACCTTTCATAAAAAACTTTTCTATCTTTGGAATAATTTTACCAATTACGCTGTTGCTTGTAAAAGTAATATTAGTCCCTCGTTACATCAACAAAATTATTCTTGATCTTGACATCAAAAGAGTAATCGAACCCACAATCCAGCAAATTGTTTTTTTGCTTCTTGTGATTGCAACGATGATAATTATTTTTCTTACATCAAGTATAATTTCACAAAGCACAGAACTTGACGTCATTCCCTTTACAATCGGTTTTTCAGCAATCGCAATTGGGATATACATTATAATATTCCGAAGAAAACTTATCGTTCACGTTTGTGGTTTTTTAATTTTAGAAAATGGAATATTTTTATTCGGTACAGCGGTTGCGTCCGAGCTTCCGATGATGATAGAACTTGGTGTTTTGCTTGATGTTTTTGTTGTTGTCTTTTTAATGGGAATAGCACTTAATAAAATCCGAAGTACGTTTGAAGGATTCGAAGTAACACATCTAGCGAGGTTGAAAGACTAATGATTGGTTTTTCAGTTTTCGTAATACTTCCTTTAATATCAGCATTATATTGCTACTTTGTAAAGAGCCTCCGCGCACAATATAATTTTTCTGTGCTTGTAAGTGTGATTCATCTTGTTTTTTCATTTTTAGTTTTTATTGGATATTATCACATTCAACTGCCGGCATTTTTCAGCTTTGATTCATTAAGCAAATTATTTTTATTAATTCTGTCAAACGTTTATTTCTGGGTTGTGCTTGTTTCATTTACATATTTAAAACGACCTGTAACATCAAAAGCACAAGAAGGGAAAAAATATTATTTCCTTCTGCTTAATTTTTATCTTGCATCAAACTCTGCGGCAATGCTTGCAGATCATTTTGGAATGTACTGGGTTTCTGCTGAAGCAACTACATTATCCGTTGCACCATTGATTTATTATTATCGAAATGAAGAAGCACTTGAAGCAATGTGGAAATATCTTTTTTTAGTTTCAGTAGGAATTGCATTTGCGTTTATAGGAATTTTATTCTTAACACTTTCCGCTAATGGAACTTTGCTCGGAGGTAAACAACTATTTTTCTGGGAGTTTATTCGAAATGCAAAAGAATTAAATCCAATCTGGCTAAAAGCAAGTTTCATTTTCATTTTTGTAGGATTAAGTACAAAAATCGGAATTGCACCAATGCACTCCGGTGATGTTGATGCTACAAGTAATGCACCAAGTCCAATTGCAGCACTTATGTCCGGCTCGCTTCGTCTTACAGCACTTCTT
>JBBILT010000017.1:0-27512 GCA_037444745.1 Ignavibacteriales bacterium | reverse complement strand
CTCAGGGTGACAATCTGGTGACGTTAAAAGTCTATGATATACTTGGCAACGAAATAGCAACATTGGTCAATGAACAAAAAGAACCCGGATATTATGAATTTGATTTTAATGCAACAGAATTTGCAAGTGGAGTATATATTTACCGTTTACAAGCGGGCAATTTCATCTCAACTAAGAAGATGATGGTGTTGAAGTAACCAGTAAGAGAAATTAAACTTTCTTGATGGTTTATTAATTAACACCGCTATAACTTTTTCTTGTTTGTCATACAAATTTATCCTATTTTTGAAGCATCTGATTCGCCCGTTATGGGCGTTTTTTGTTAGTATGGATATGATTAAAGAAAATATAGTACGAATTTCTAATGAAATCGCAGAAAAGCTAAACTTTTTTGTGGTGGATATTAGTTTTAGAGGTGATAACAGGAAAAGGATTATTGAAGTTTTTGTTGATGGCGAAAAAAATGTTTCTGTTGATAATCTTGCCGAGATTAGCCGGGAAATTAACTCTGCGATAGAAATACAGGACTTAATTAAAGAGTCGTATCGTTTAGATGTTTCTACCCCGGGAGCGGATAGACCTTTAAAGTATATCAAACAATTTTCCAAGCACATCAAGAGAAATTTTGAGATTACATATAATACCGGTAATGAAATAAAAACTTTAACCGGAAAATTACTAAGTATAGAAAGAGATGAGCTAACCTTTCTATCCGGTAAAGACCAAATAATTATTGAATTTAAAAATATTATTAAAGCAAAAGTATTAATTAGTTTTTCTTAGAAGAGGAGTTAATAAATGAATTATGATATTGTCGAATCCTTTGCCCAGATGGTAAGGGAGAAAGGAATTGATAGAGACGTTCTTGGCGGAATTCTTGAAGAAATTTTTGGACTATTGGTAAAAAAGAAATTTGGCGAAGAAGCAAAGTTTGATGTAGTTGTTAATATGGATAGAGGCGATATAGAAATTTTCCTTGAACGCCAGATTGTTGACGTTGTTGAAAATCCTAATACGCAGATTGGCATTGATGAGGTTAACAAAAAGGGTAATCAAGATGAGCTTGAAGTAGGTGAAGAGTTTGTTGAAAAAATTGAATTAGATACTCTTGGAAGAAGACTTGTTATACTTGCTAAGCAAAGTTTAAACCAAAAAATACGCGAGCTTGAAAAAGAAATTGTTTATAATGAATACAAAGAACTGCTGGGTGAAATTGTCGTTGGAGATATTTATCAGATAAGGAAAAATGATATCCTTGTTAATCATAACAAAAACGAACTTATACTTCCTCGCAACGAGCAAATTCCTTTTGAAAAATATAAAAAGGGAGAAACAATAAGAGCCATTGTTAAGGAAGTAAGAAAAGGAAACAGCGGTCCTGTTATTGTTATCTCAAGATCAGATAATATGTTTTTAAGACGATTATTTGAAATTGAAATTCCTGAAATTTACGACGGTATAATTGAGATTAAATCAATTGCCCGTGAACCTGGTGAGAGAGCCAAGATTGCAGTCGAATCTCAGGATGCTAGAATTGATGCCGTTGGTGCTTGCGTTGGAATGAAGGGCGTAAGAATTCATGCAATTGTACGCGAACTTAATAATGAAAATATAGATGTTGTCAGTTATTCAGATGATCCGATAATTTTTATACAGAAATCATTAGCTCCGGCAAAACTAAAAAAGATTGAGCTTGATGAGGATGAGAAAAAAGCAATTGTTACTGCCGATAGTGATCAGGTTTCTTTAATTGTTGGAAGGAATGGCGTTAATATCAGACTTGCTATGAAGTTAACAGGTTATGATATCGAAATTTTACGCGAAGAAAAACCATTTGAAGAATATGAGGAAGATATTGAGCTTATAGATATTAAAGAAGAACTTGGTGCTGAAGTTTATGAAATACTTATCAATAACAGATATGATACGGCAATTGAAGTTCTTACTGCCGGTCCGGAAAAATTAAAAGAAATAAAAGAGTTTGATGATAAAAAGATTGAAGAGATAATTGAAATCATTAAATCACAATTTGAAGAAGAAGAATAGCTGAATAATAAGGTAATTAGCCAATGCCCGAAACAAAATCGCCAAAAGTAAGATTATATAAATACGCATCAGAGATCAACCTCTCTTCTGAAAATCTTATTGATTTTCTCAAAACCAAAGGGTTCGAGGTTAAATCAGTTCAGTCTATTCTTTCCGAGGAAATGATTGCCGAAGTAAACGCTCATTTTAAAAAAGACATAGAAAAATCTGAGCAGCATTATAAAAAAATTGCAGAGTTTAATAAAAAGAGAGCTGAAAAAACTGATAAAGAAGAGAAGAGTGCGCAGGTTGAAGAAAAAGTTGAGCAGGCTGAGGAAGTAAAAGAGATTGTTATTACTGATATAGCGCTTGAAGAAACAACTTTGGCAGCAGATGAAATATCCGTTTCCGGTGAGATAGGAACCGTAGTTCAAGAAGAAACCGCAGATAAAAAATCATCGGCGGAAATTATTCCCCAAAAATTTGTTTCACCAAAAGACATTGAAGCTAAAAAAGTTAAAGGGCTTAAAGTTCTTGGCAGAATGGATCTTGGCGATAGCAAAAAGGAAAAACCAGCGGTTAAAAAAGAAATCACCACTACAAAAGACAACAAAACTGAAGTTGCAAAAAAGAAGAAAAGACCAAAAACAAAAAAGAAAACTACTACTGATATTCCATCTGATGAAGTAACTATTTCTAAAAAGAGAAAACGAGTTAAAAGATTTGAAATTGATGAGAAGGATGTTAAGGCAGCAATAAAGAAAACAATGTCAAGTATGGATGATACTGTTGTTACAAATAGAGCCGCAACAAGAAAAAAGAAAAGAAGAGAAAGAGAAGCCGAGGAAGAGAGATTAGAAGAATTAAGAACATTAGATAAAAATATTATCAGAGTTAATGAGTTTATCGCTGTAAGTGAACTTGCTAACTTAATGGAAGTTCCAGTTGGCGATGTAATTTCTAAGTGTATTGGTCTCGGATTAATGGTTTCTATAAACCAAAGACTTGATGTTGAAACAATTACCCTTGTTGCAGATGAATTTGGTTTTGAGGTTGAATTTCAAAAAGAATATACTGCAGAAATATTGGAAGATGTTGAAGATGAGGAAGGAGACCTCCAATCAAGACCTCCTGTTGTAACAATTATGGGTCATGTTGATCACGGAAAAACATCTCTGCTTGATTATATAAGAAACACAAATGTTGTTGCTGGTGAATCCGGCGGAATTACACAGCATATTGGAGCTTACCGTGTTGATATTGGCGGAGGAAAACAAATTACATTTCTTGATACTCCGGGTCACGAAGCATTTACAGCAATGAGAGCGCGCGGCGCACAATTAACAGATATTGTTGTACTTGTTATTGCTGCTGATGATGCGGTAATGCCTCAAACTGTTGAGGCACTCAATCATGCTCAGGCAGCCGGTGTTCCAATCATTATAGCAATTAATAAAATTGATAAGCCGGGTTCAAATCCTGATAGAATTAAACAGCAAATGGCTGATAGGAATGTTCTTGTAGAAGATTGGGGCGGTAAATTTCAATCAGTGCAGCTTTCTGCAAAAACAGGATTGAACGTTGATTTATTATTGGAAAAGATTGTTCTTGAAGCTGATTTACTTGATCTTAAAGCTAATCCTAACAGGCTTACGCGCGGTGCAGTTGTAGAAGCAGAGTTAGATAAAGGACGCGGTATAACTGGAACCATATTAGTGCAGAAAGGAACCCTGAGAGTTGGAGATCCTTTTGTTGCAGGAATTCATCATGGAAAAGTTAGAGCTATGTTTGATGAACGAGGAAACAAAGTAAAAGAAGCTCCTCCATCAACTCCAGTACTTGTTTTGGGTTTTGAAGGTGCACCCCAAGCCGGCGATACTTTTATTGTACTCCAATCTGAACGTGAAGCTCGTGAAATAAGTTTGAAGAGGCAACAACTAAAGAGACAGCAAGATCAAAAACAAATTCATCATATCACTCTTGATGAACTTGCTAAGCAAATAAGTATAGGCGGAGTTAAAGAACTTGCACTTATCGTTAAAGGTGATGTGGACGGTTCTGTTGAAGCACTTGCTGATTCTTTGATGAAATTAAGTAACCAGGAAGTTATTGTACAAGTAATTCATAAAGGTGTAGGCGGCATTTCAGAAAGTGATGTTTTACTTGCCGCTGCTTCAAACGCAATTATAGTTGGATTTCATGTTCGCCCAAATATCAATGCCCGAAAACTTGCAGAAAATCAAAAAGTTGATATTCGACTTTACAGTGTAATCTATAATGCAATCAGCGAAGTTAAATCAGCATTGGAGGGGCTGCTCTCTCCTGTAATTTCTGAAGAAGTTACAGCAACAGTAGAAATACGCGATACATTTAAAGTTCCTAAATCAGGAACAGTTGCCGGTTGTTATGTGCTTGATGGAAAATTAGCAAGAAGCAATAAGATTAGGTTAATTCGTGATGGAATTGTGATTCACGAGGGAAGCATTGGAAACTTAAGAAGATTTAAAGATGATGTTAGAGAAGTTGATGCAGGTTATGAATGCGGACTGAATATTGAAAACTTTAATGATATTAAAGTTGGGGACATTATTGAAGCATTTAAACTTGTTGAAACAAAGAAAACACTTGCGTAATTATTTTTTGATCGTGTGGAAAATAAATGGCTTACAGAATTGATAAAGTTGAACATCTTATTAAAGAAGAGATTAGCCTCATCTTTTTGCATAAGCTTTCAAATTTAAATTTAGGTTTTATAACGATTACAAACGTTAGAGTAAGCCCCGATTTGAAGCTGGCTAAAATTTATCTTTCGGTTTTTGAAAAAGAAAAACGTGAGATTGTTCTTGATAAACTTGAAGATAAAAAAGGTTATATCAGATCAGAATTAGCGCACAGGATAAGAATAAAATTTATACCGGAACTAAGATTTTTTATTGATGATACGCTGGATTACGTTGAAAAGATTGAAGGATTGATTAAGAAAATTCACGAAGATGATGGTAACAAAACAAACCAAGGATCCTCAGAGTCTTGATTATTTATCCGGGCAGGTTATCTTAATTGATAAACCAGTTAACCTGACTTCGTTTAATGTTGTAAGTCGTGTTAGAAGATTAACAAAAGTAAAAAAAGTGGGGCACGCAGGAACTCTTGATCCGCTTGCAACGGGATTGTTGATTGTATGTACTGGAAAAAAAACTAAAGAGATTTCTGAATATCAGGCACAAAGAAAAAAATATGTTGGAATAATTACTCTTGGTAAATCTTCAACTTCGATGGATTTGGCAACTGAAATTGTTGAAACAGTTTTGCCGGATAATTTAAGTGAAGAAAAAATTCTTTCTGCCAGAAATAAGTTTTTAGGAAATATTGAACAAGTTCCACCAATGTTTTCGGCATTAAAGCATAAAGGCAAAGCACTTTATAAACTTGCTAGAGCCGGAAAAGTAGTTGAGCGAAATCCAAGGCAAGTTGAGATTTATTCTTTTGAAATTACAAAGATCAATCTGCCGGATATACATTTTGAAATTTCTTGTTCCAAAGGAACCTATATAAGAGTTATTGCAGATGACTTTGGAAAAGAGCTTGGCTGCGGTGGAATTTTAAGTTTGTTGAGAAGAAATGAAATTGGTGAGTATAAAGTTGATGATGCTTGTGATTTAAATGAGTTTACATCAATGTTTAATAATAGTAAATAAAGTTATTTAATCTTTGCGGCTTAAGGTCTTTGTGGCAGTTTCTTTCTTGCCACTAAGACACGAAAACTCAAAGGTAATGACGTTTGATTATAACAAGTTATTGTGATGAATTTATAGATGCAAGTTTTTGATAGTATTAAAGACTTAACTAAGAATAAAAATACTGTTCTTACACTTGGTACATTTGACGGAATTCATCCCGGTCATTTGAAAATAATTGACAAGCTGGTGGAGCGTTCAAAAGGAATGGAATGGAGAAATGTTGTTATTACTTTTCATCCGCACCCAAGAGCAGTTTTAAGTGCAAACAATAATGTAAAATTGTTAACCACTCAGGATGAGAAGAAATATCTTCTTGAAAAACACAGAGTTGGAAATCTTTTAACAATAAATTTTACAAAAGAGTTTGCGGCACTAACTGCCGAAGAGTTTATTTATGATTATCTCGTAAATGGAATCGGGTTAAGTGAAATTGTTCTGGGGCACGATCATCATTTTGGGAAAGGCAGAAACGGAAATGTTGAGCTGTTGAAAAAAATCGGGGGAAAAGAAAATTTTATTGTTACTGCTGTTGATGCTTATTATGTTAATGATGAAGTTGTAAGCAGTACAAAGATTAGAAATGCTTTGAATGACGGTAATCTAAAAAAAGCTAATAGTTTACTTGGCAGAAATTATTCTTTTAGCGGAACCGTAATTAGCGGTGATAAACGCGGCAGAGAACTTGGGTATCCAACTGCAAATATAAAATTATTATCGCAGGAAAAACTTCTTCCGGCAATTGGTGTTTATGCTGTAAATGTTCTTGTAGAAAACGAAAATCATTATGGACTTTTAAGTGTTGGTAAACGCCCAACTTTTTATAATGAAGGCGAACTTGTTGCTGAAGTTTATATATATAATTTCAATCGTGAAATTTATGGTGAAGTTATAACAATAGAATTGGTTGAACGTCTTCGCGGAGAAGAAAAGTTTAATTCTGCAAAAGAGTTGATCGATCAAATGAATAAAGACAAAGAAAATGGATTAAAGATTTTTAATAAACTAAATAATTAATTCCGGTTAATTCTGGAATTATATCGTACAAATAAATAAAGGATAGTAAAATGACAAAAGAAGAAAAACTTGAAATCGTTAAGAAATATGGAAAAGACGCAAGCGATTCGGGTAAATCTGAAGTGCAAATTGCACTTCTCACAAAAAGAATCAACGAACTCACCTCGCATTTTGATGTTCACAAAAAAGATCATCATTCAAGAAGAGGATTAATGATGATGGTTGGTAAGAGAAGAAGACTTCTCGATTATTTAACGAAAAAAGATATAGCACGGTACAGAGCAATAATAAAAGATTTGAACATCAGAAAGTAAAGGTTTAGTAATGGTTATTAAGAAAGAAGTTAAAATAAGCGGACGATTATTTTCGTTAGAAACCGGAAGATATGCAAAGCAGGCTAATGGCGCTGTTATGGTACGTTACGGTGATACAATGGTTTTAGTTACTGCAGTTGCTTCCCCGGAAGCGAAAGAAGGTTTGGATTATTTTCCGTTGCAAGTTGAGTACCGCGAAAAAACATCTGCCGCAGGAAAATTTCCTGGTGGATATATAAAGCGCGAAGGAAGACCCACAGAAAAAGAAATTCTAAGTTCAAGATTATGCGATAGACCTATCAGACCAATGTTTCCTGAAAGTTTTAATAATGAAACTCAGGTTGTTGCAATGGTTATGTCTTATGATGGAGAGAACGATCCGGATGTTCTTGCAGCTTGCGGAGCTTCTGCTGCGCTCGCAATTTCTGATATCCCCTTTGATGGTCCAATAGCGGAAGTTAGAATTGGAAGGGTTAATGGTGAGCTGATTGCTAATCCTACTCACGAGCAAATTAAGTTAAGTGATATCGAACTTGTTGTTGCGGGGACCGTAGATTCTATCATGATGGTTGAAGGCGAATCTAAAGAAGTAAGCGAACAGGAATTACTTGATGCTTTAAAATTTGCACAGGCTGAGATTAAGAAAATTGTTGATCTTCAAAATCAATTTAGAGCAGAAGCAGGAAAAGCCAAATGGCTTGTTGCGGAAAAAACTGTTGATGCAGATCTTAAAAAAGATGTTTATGATTTAGCTGAAGCAAAATTTAAAGAAATCGTTTATTCGATTCTTGCAAAAGAAGAAAGATCGGCAAAGAACAAAGAACTTTCTGAATTTGTAAAACAAACTTTAGCAGAAAAATATCCTGAACAGGAAAAAGTTATCAGCGAAATTCTTCACGATATGGAAAAAGATCTTATGCGTGAAAGAATCTTAAAAGAAGGTATCCGCCTTGATGGAAGAAATACAAAACAAGTTCGTCCCATAACAATTGAACTTGGAAACTTACCAAGAACACATGGTTCGGCATTGTTTACTCGTGGTGAAACACAAAGCCTAACAAACGTTACACTCGGTACAAAAAACGATGAACAGACAGTTGATGGTTTGCTGGAAGAATACTCAAAAAAATTCTATCTTCAATACAACTTCCCGCCATTTAGTGTTGGTGAAGTTGGAAGAATGACCGGAGTTGGAAGAAGAGAAATCGGGCATGGTAATCTTGCAGAAAGATCTTTAAAACAAATTTTACCTGCCGATGATTTATTTCCATATACAGTAAGAATTATTTCTGATATTCTTGAATCAAACGGTTCGTCTTCAATGGCAACTGTTTGCGCCGGCTCACTTGCAATGATGGATGCAGGAGTGCCGGTTACTAAAGCTGTTTCAGGAATTGCAATGGGTTTGGTTAAAGAAGGAAATGATTACGCAATCCTTACAGATATTCTTGGAAACGAAGATCATCTTGGCGATATGGATTTTAAAGTTGCAGGAACCAGTGATGGTATAACTGGATTCCAGATGGATATTAAAATTCAAGGGATCTCTTTTGAAATAATGGAGAAAGCACTTCATCAGGCTAAAGAAGGAAGAATGCACATTCTTGGTAAGATGAATGAAGCAATAAGTAAACCTAAAGATTCTTTATCTCAGTATGCACCAAGATTAATTACAATGAATGTTGCAACTGACCAGATCGGATTGATCATTGGTCCTGGTGGCAAAACAATTCAAGGGATGCAAAGATTATTTGGCGTTGATATTAATATTGAAGATGATGGAACAATACACATTGCTTCGCCAAATAAAGAAAATGCACAACAAGCAAAAGAGTACATCAAAAAATTAACCGCTACTCCGGAAGTTGGAGAAGTTTATGATGGTGTTGTTACCAAGATTGCTGACTTTGGCGCATTTGTAGAGATTCTTCCCGGTAAAGAAGGATTGCTGCACATTTCTGAAATTGATAATAAACGCGTAAATAAAGTTTCTGATTATTTGAAAGTTGGAGATAAGATTACCGTTAAGCTTTTAAAAGTTGAAAACGGCAAATTCTCTTTAAGCAGAAGAAAGTTATTAGCTGAAGCTGCTGAAAAAGAAGCTAAAAATAATCAACCGGCTAATTAGTTTTTTTGTCATTGCGATCCCGATTTATCGGGAGAAGCAATCTCTCAAATAATTAGTGCAAATTTCTTCACTCTGCCTTAGTGATAATTCAGGCAGAGGGCTGTGCACAATGATAATTTCATTGAATGAATTTACCTGTCACACTGAGCTTGTCGAAGTGTGACAATGCTTTTTTATTAAAGTCAGTCTTCGACAAGCTCAGACTGACATGGTTTTGGATAATTGATCTTAGTGTGTCATTTATCTATAAAAGTTTTTCAAACAGGATTTTAATGCTGATAGCATTGATACATTTTTTAAGAAGTTTCACTAAACAACCGTTATTGTTAAACAACAACAATGGATATTACCGCACTCAGAGCATTCCTTTGCTCGAATTAGCGTTTCCTAAATTTTTATTAATGAAATGTTTTATTTCATACAAAGAGTTTTTCAATTATGATAAAAGAAATTATAATAAATTCATCTTCCAACCAAACGCGTGTAGCTATCACGGAAGATGGAAATTTAGCCGACTTTTTTGTTGACTATCCTGAAAACAGGAGAATGGTTGGGGACATTTATCTTGGAAGAGTTGCACGTGTTCTTCCCGGAATTAGAGCTGCATTTATAGATATTGGAATGAAGCATGATGGCTTCCTTCATTTTTCGGATATTGGTGATCGCACTAAGCAGTTTCAGGATATGCTTGGTGATGAAGATTCAGATGTTGATGATGCAGATGATGAGGAATCTAGTAAACCAAAAAGCAGCAATGGAAATAGTGTTGCAGCACCGGTTCCTGAACCTATTATTACAAAACTCCGTAAAGGAGAAGAAATTCTTGTTCAGATAACCAAAGAGCCTGTTAATAACAAAGGTGTACGAGTTACCTCTTCTGTTTCTCTTCCCGGCAGATTTTGTGTTCTGCTTCCCTTCGATAACAAAATTGGCATTTCAAAAAAAATCTCGGATTATAAAGAGCGTCGAAGATTAAGAAACATTGCGCGAGGAATACTTCCGCAAAATTATGGGTTGATAATTCGTACCGTTGCAAAAGATCAGGATGAAGAAGCGGTAAAAGATGATCTTAACAATTTGGTAAAAACCTGGAAGGTTATTGAAGCAGCCGCCAAAAGTGAGGAACCCCCGGCAATTGTTCATCAAGATCTAAGCACTACAGACAGTGTAATCCGTGATCTTCTTACCCCGGATGTTTCCAAGGTTTTTATCGATTCCAAAAAACTTTATAAACAGATAAAAAATTATGTTCAGTTTGTTCAACCCGAAATAATGGAAAAGATTGAACTCTTTAAATCTTCTTCATCGATCTTTGATGAATTTAAAATTGAAGAGCAGATAAAAACATTGATGGGAAGAAAAGTTTCGTTGCCAAGCGGTGGTTATCTTATCATCGAACATACCGAAGCAATGGTGGTTATTGATGTGAACAGCGGACGATATGCAAAAAGCAGAGAACAGGAACTGAACTCTCTCAAAACAGATCTTGAAGCTGCGCGTGAAATTGCAAGACAATTAAGATTAAGAGATATTGGCGGAATTATCGTTATAGATTTTATTGATCTTGAAGAAGATAAAAACAGAAAAAAGATTTACGATGAATTAAAGAAAGAATTCCGTAGAGATCGTTCAAAAGTTTCACTTCTTCCAATGTCTGACTTTGGGCTTGTACAAATTACGCGGCAAAGAATTCGCCAAAACATTATGCAGGCGATGAAAGATGTTTGCCCTATTTGTGGTGGATCGGGATTTATTACAAAAGAATCACATCTTGTTTATGAAATTGAAGATTGGTTAAAAAAGTTTAGAAAATATTCAAAGGAGTTTAGCTTAATTATAAAATGTCATCCCTCAGACGCAAGTCGATTACAGGATAAAAAATTCACTAAGATACAATTCAAGTATTTGGTTAAATTACGTATTGAAGAAGATCCCAGTATTCAGATGGGCAAGTTTAGATTCTTCTCTAAGAAAAAGGGTATTGATTTAACAGAAAAGTTTAAATAATCAGGAGTGAGACAATGAAATTTTTTATAGATACTGCAAACATTAATGAAATTAAAGAAGCTGCGGCTCTTGGCATTCTTGATGGGGTTACGACTAATCCCTCGCTTGTGGCTAAAGAGGGAAAAGATTTTAGAAAATTACTTGATGATATCCTTGCCATTGTTGATGGACCCGTAAGTGCTGAAGTTATTTCAGTGGATTATAATGGAATATTGAAAGAAGCACACGAGCTAGCAAAAATTCATCATAACATAGTTGTTAAAGTTCCATTGATAAAAGAAGGGCTAAAAGCTGTACGAACTTTGACGAGCGAAAATATTAATACAAATGTTACGCTTTGCTTTTCACCTTCGCAGGCATTGCTTGCTGCAAAAGCAGGGGCAACTTACATAAGTCCTTTTGTTGGCAGGCTTGATGATATTAGTCAGGATGGAATGGAATTGATTTCTCAAATCCTTCAGATATATAAAAACTATGGTTACAAAACGCAAGTACTTGTTGCAAGTATCAGACACCCATTGCATCTTGTTGAAGCAGCATTAATGGGCGCAGATGTTTGCACAATGCCATTTACTGTAATTGATAAACTGTTTAATCATCCGCTTACAGATCTTGGATTAGAAAAATTCTTAGGTGATTGGAAAAAATCTCAAAGCAAATAAATCTTTTAGAAAATAATTTGGATAAAAAATGAAACGCACAAAATTCTATAACATTCATAAAAAATTAGGAGCAAAAGTAGTTGAGTTTGCAGGATTTGAAATGCCCATTCAGTATTCATCAATTATTGGAGAGCACAATTCGGTTAGAAATTCAGTAGGTGTATTTGATGTATCACATATGGGTGAAGTTTTTGTTAAAGGTGAAAAAGCCGTTGATTTTGTTCAGTATATCACAGTAAATGATGCATCAAAACTTTTTCCCGGACGTGTACAGTATTCCGCCATGTGTTATGAAGATGGCGGGATAGTTGATGATCTTTTGGTTTATAAATTTTCTGATGATGAGTTTATGCTTGTAATTAATGCATCAAACATTGAAAAAGATTTTGCCTGGATGCTGAAGAACAACAAGTTTGGTGTTGAATTAAAAAATTTAAGTGATGATTATTCTTTACTTGCTGTACAAGGTCCCAACTCACTTAAAACTTTACAAAAACTTACTAATGAAAAAATAGATTTAGAATATTATCACTTTAAAAAAATGAAAATTGCGGGACTTGATGTGATTTTTTCCCGCACAGGATATACAGGTGAACTTGGATACGAAATCTATTTTCTTGAAGATGAAAAGACAGCGGAAGATCTTTGGAATAAATTTTTTGAAGTAGGAAAAGAATTTGACATTAAACCCATTGGATTGGCAGCAAGAGATTCTTTAAGATTAGAAATGGGATATTGTCTTTATGGAAATGATATTGATCAATCAACAAATCCTTTAGAAGCAGGATTGGGTTGGATTACTAAATTATCAAAATCATCATTTATCGGAAAAGATGCGTTATTAAAAGCAAAAGATGATGGGCTAAAAAGAAAACTTGTTGCTTTAACTTCTGATGAAAAAATATTTCCAAGACATGGCTATGATTTAACATCAAGCAAAAACAAAATTGGAATTATAACAAGCGGAACAGTCAGCCCTGTTTTGGATAAACCTATTGCAATGGGTTATGTGGAAAAACAATATTCCGAAATAAATTCAGATGTTAACTTTTTAATTAGGGGAAAAGAAGTTCCTGCAAAGGTTGTAAAACTGCCCTTTGTAAAAAGATAAAAATAATTTATGAAAATAAACGTTTTCCTTTCGCCGATTATTGTTGATGAGTTATACTTTACAGGTAAAACAACAGTTGTAATTGATGTGCTTCGTGCAACATCTACTATTGCAACTGCGATTAATAACGGGGCAAAAGAAATAGTACCTGTTGCAAGCGTGGAATTTGCTGTTAAAGTTTCCGGAGGTATGTTTGGCGGACAAACATTGCTTGGCGGTGAAAGAAATACTAAAAAGATTGAAGGATTTGCTCTTGGCAATTCACCGTTTGAATATTCTAAAGAAGCCATTGAAGGAAAGTCAATCGTTTTTTACACCACAAACGGAACTAAAGCTATCGCAAAGGCAAGATATTCTGAAAATTTATATACTTGTTCATTCTTGAATATTTCGGCACTTACTAAACATATAGTTTCTTTAAATAACGATATAGAAATTATATGTGCTGGAAGAAACAATTTATTTTCTATTGAAGATAGTGTTTGCGCAGGAATGCTTCTCTCAAAGTTAAAAGAGCATTATAAGAATCTGGAAATAAATGATTCGGGAAATGCTGCTTTAATACTTTATGAAAAACTTGGCAAAAATATTTTACTAATGATTCAACAATCTGATCATGGAAAAATTTTGCTTGAAAATGGATTTAATGCTGACCTTGAATATTGCAGTACATTAGATATGTTCGATGTGATTCCGTCTTATTCAAATGGCGTATTAAAGAAATTTAAAAGTTCTTAATTATCTGGAAAATTAGATTCTTAATGTCACATAAAAAGAAAAAAAGCGTTAAAGAAAAGAATGGAAAGAGTAGTTCAAGAAAAAACTATTTTAATTTAACGCAGGATAATAAAAAACACATCTTTGGAATTTTCCTCCTGATAATTTCTTTGATCCTTTTCTTAAGCATAATTACATTTGATAGAAGCGATGAAGCAAACTTATCCGATCTCTTCAAAGATTTTTTTAAATCTTTTGGACAAAAAATAGATGTACAAAATTGGCTTGGGGTTGTAGGTGCACACTTCTCCAAATTTTTTGTTAAACAAACATTCGGATATTTCTCAATTACGATTCCGATAGTATTATTTTTGTGGGGACTTTCATTCTTTAAAAAGATAGATTTTAAATTCAGACTTAACCTATCAAACTTCCTTTTACTTACCTCAATAATAATAGCATCTCTTTTGGGTGTACTTCGCAATTACGATTTTCTTCCAGACACTTATGAACTTTCCGGTTTTATTGGTGATCATATTGGAAATTTTTTAAGCGGTTTAGTTGGCGGAATTGGAAGCATTCTTATTCTTACCGGCTGTTTTATAGCCCTTCTTATTTTTGCTCTGGATATTAATATCGAAAGCATAATAAAATTCTTCAAGGATATATTTATCAGCTCCGATGAGGATACGGAAAAAGACAAAAAAGTTTCTGAATTAGATGATGAGAAAGAAAAAGAAAATCTTGATAAAATTAAAAAGTTAAGTGGTGATAAAAAGAAAAAGAAAGATGTATTGCCTGCTGAAGAACTTTCAGCATCTGATTTGATGGAGGAAGAATCTGAGGAACAAACTCGCATTAGAATAATACGTAAAGATGATGTTCCAGTTCCCGTTGTTGAAAATGAAGTTATAAATGATGAAGTAAAAAAAGTCAGTATAGAAAAAACCGGAGAACTGCCGGATAGAAAAGAAAAAACGGAAAGCAATATTGAACAAAAGCTGCCAAATCAGTGGGAAGAAAATATTGAGTATGTAATGCCGGGTCTTGATTTACTTGAAGCAGCACCGGAAGAAAATTATCAGGTTGCTGAAGAAGAACTTACCCGCAATGCAGAACTTCTAAAAGAAAAATTAAAACTTTTTGATATTGAGATAAAAGATATTTCCGTTACTCCAGGACCAGTTGTTACGTTGTATGAAATTGTACCCGCTCCAGGTGTTAAGATCAGTAAAATAGTTGGATTAGAAAATGATATTGCATTGGCACTTGCCGCAAGGGGAATAAGAATTATAGCTCCTATTCCCGGTAAAGGTGCAATAGGTGTTGAAATCCCAAATGCAAAAGCTTCAATTGTAAATGCAAGATCAGTATTAGCAAGAATTGGTGAGTCTGAAATGGAATTGCCGATGGCTTTTGGAAAAACAATTAGCGGTGATGTTTATGTCAGCGATCTTTCCAAAATGCCACACTTATTAATTGCAGGATCTACGGGTTCCGGTAAAAGTGTTGGAATAAATATGATTGTAGGCAGTTTGCTTTATTCCAAACATCCTTCAGAAGTTAAGTTTGTAATGGTTGATCCAAAAAAGATTGAACTTTCATTCTATAATAAACTGCGCAAACATTATCTTGCTGTATCACCGGATTTGGATGAAGAGATAATTACTAATCCACAAAATGCGGTTTTGATTTTAAAGAGTGTTGAATATGAAATGGAAAGAAGATACGATAAACTTGCAAAAGCCGGCGTAAGAAATATTGTTGATTACAATAAAAAAGTTTCTGATCCCAAAACCAAACCGCATGATACAGATTTAATAAAACATCATCCTATTCCTTATATAATTGTTGTTGTTGATGAACTTGCTGATTTGATGATTACAGCGGGTAAAGAAGTTGAGGAGCCGATTACAAGATTAGCTCAGCTTGCACGTGCAGTAGGGATTCATCTTGTGCTTGCAACACAGCGCCCATCTGTAAATGTTATTACGGGGGTTATCAAAGCAAACTTCAGTTCAAGAATTGCTTACCAGGTTGCAACCAAGATTGATTCACGAACAATTCTTGATATGAATGGTGCGGAACAACTTTTGGGGAGAGGTGATATGTTGTTTCTTCCAACCGGTTCACCAAAGCCAATCAGAATTCAAAATGCTTTTATCTCTACAGATGAAGTTGAAAAAATTACAAATTATATTTATTCACAACAGGCATATTCAAAACCATATTTCCTTCCATCGCTTTACGAGAAAAAGAAAGATATTGCCGGAGGATATTTGAAAGATCTTGATCCGATGTTTGAAGACGCAGCCCGCGTGATTGTGCGTCATCAACAGGGCTCCGTTTCATTGCTTCAGCGAAGATTAAAACTTGGCTATTCACGTGCTGCAAGAATTGTTGATCAGCTTGAAGAAGCAGGAATTGTTGGACCTAATGATGGTAGTAAAGCAAGATCTGTTCTTGTAGAAAATGAAGAGCAGCTTGAAACAATTTTGCGTTCCATATAGTCCAAATACTAAACTATTTTTAACAACAAGAGTTTTAAATGAAAATATTTATTAGCCTTTTATTCTTTTTTTATTCTTCCATCGGATTTGCACAAAATGCCGGATCAGTTTTAAAATTGTTGCAGAATAAATTTGATTCAATTACAGATTTATCTGCCGATGTAAGCCAAAAATCAAATGGTAAATCCAGCCTTAGTGGAAGAATGCTTTTTAAGAAAGTAAATCATCTGCGAATAGAATTTGGCAATCAAACGATTGTTGCAGATGGACAAACGACATGGAATTATAATAAGAAAGACAAAAAAGTAATTATTAGTAATTATGATGAAAGTGGTTCCGGATTATTATCAATTAACTACCTCATTTATGATTATCCGGCTGATTGTAATTTGAGTTTGTCATCTGAAGGAAACAAACAAATCCTATTGCTAAAGCCAAAATCAAAAAAAAATAATCCGGGTGAAGTAAAACTATACATCACAAAAGAAAATTTGATTGATAAAGCAATAGTTTCAAATCAGGCCGCGGGCACTATGGAGGTGTCATTTTCAAATTATAAATTGAATCAGAAAATATCAGATTCATATTTTACTTTCACAGCTCCGGAAGGAACCACGGTAGTTGACCTTAGATAAGAAAAGTAAATTCGGAAGAGTTGGCGTAATTATAAATTACAGCGTTTCAATTATTCTTACGATTGTGTTTCTATATATAGCTTTTTATAATGTAAATCTTGGTGAAGTTCTTACAATAGTTTCTCATGCTAATTTGTTTTGGGTTTTAATTTTTATTTTGATTACAATGTTTGGGCATTATCTGCGTGCGTTACGATGGAAGTTTATTTTAAATTCCGTAAAACCTAATACTTCTATGAAAAATCTTTTTGGAGCGCTTATGGTTGGTTACGGGGTTAATTGTGTTACCCCAAAACTTGGCGAAGTTACTCGTGCTGTACTGATAGGAAAATGGGAGGGACTTTCTCGTTCATCAATGTTTGGTACAGTTATATTGGAACGAGTAATTGATGTTATTTCTCTCGGCATATCAGTTGTTGCTGCAATTATGTTTACCAGTGTCGGACTATCGGATAAATTTCCCTGGTTGATTACATCTCTATACATAATGGTTGGTTTTATAATCATCTCAATTTTGTTATTGACTTTTATCTTAAAGGCAAGAGAAAAATTTTCTAAATTTATATTAAAATTTGTTGGTAAGATTTCTAAAAATCTTGGTGAGAGAACTGCTTACATATTTACGATGCTTGCAGAAGGTTTTGCAAGTTTAAAGGGAAGAAAAAATTATTTATGGACGATTGCTCTCACCGTTATGATTTTGATAATTTATGCTTATGGTTCTTATGCGGGTATGCTTATGCTTGATATGCAAAGTGAAATGCCATTAACTTACGCAATGGGCTGGGTGATAATGAGCATCAGTGCAATCGGTGTTTTAATTCCAACACCCGGTAGCACAGGTTCATATCACACGCTTGCTAAATCAACTTTAGTTATGATATTTGGATTTGGAGGAACAATAAGTGCAGCTTATGCATTTCTTACTCACATTATCGGTTACTTTTTATTCATTATTACAGCATTAATTATGTTCTTTTTAGTTAACAAACAAAAAGAGAATTTGATTAAGGTTGTTGAATCAGAGATTAGAGAATCATGAAAAAAATAATAACACTCTTTTATTTAATTATTATTTCTGGTTTTTTATTAGCACAAAAACCTAATGAAGTGAGAGCTTCAATGGGAATTGATTTTGTAAGCATCCCTTCACTAAAAGATTATCTGGAGGCAAACTATACAGATAGACTTAGTGATTTTAGCTCTGCCGTAAATTTTTCAGGATCTTACGGAAGAATGATTAACCTGGATACTCAGTTAGAAGTTGAATTAGGATATCTACTCAACTCCTATAATTCAAATACAAACGGTGGAAATTATGATCTCACATATTCTTTACTAATGCCGTCAGTATTATTTTATTATGTCTTAACTGGAACAGGTTACAACTTTAAATTTGGCGGTGGGGCGGGGATAAGATTTTTATCAATTACTGAAAAACTTCCCGGCTATCCCGGTAGTGATAATTATTCAACAACCGGTTACGGATTTATTTTACGTGCTGCTGGAAATACTGCTATCTCTCAAGATGTTTTTGCTCACATAGGGGCAGACGTTCGTTACGACGTCTTGGGTGAACCTGATAATACTATGGGTGGAAACATAATTGGAAAAGTAAAATTTAGTGCGCTCTCATTTGGTGTACAACTTGGAATATCATATCAATTTTAAGGAGTTAATTTGAATTTTTTTGAAGCAATAATTTTAGGGATTATTCAGGGGCTTACTGAATTTCTCCCGATTAGCAGTACAGGGCATTTGACTCTTGCAGGAAAATTTATGGGATTAATTTCCGAACAAAATCCTGAGCACTGGACTTCATTTATGGCCGTTATTCAGCTTGGGACAATGCTTTCGATCCTTATTTATTTTTGGAAAGACCTCTGGGATATTTTAGTTGAATTTCTTCAGAACAATATTCAGAAGCGAGTTAAGTTTTCTGAACAATCAACTAATTCAAAACTAGGCTGGCTTATTATTTTGGGTTCTATCCCAATTGTTGTAATTGGATTGCTATTTAAAGATTCAATTGAAGGAGTTTTGACAAAAAATCTTTATGTAATAAGCGGAAGTTTAATTGTACTTGCAATCATACTTGCTATCGCGGAAAAAACAGCAAAGTTTAAAAAAGATATTAAAGATATTACTGTGTTTGATTCTGCTATGATTGGATTAGCACAGGCAGCGGCTTTAATTCCAGGTTCATCCAGATCAGGTACAACAATAACTGCTGGATTATTTCTTGGATTGAAAAGAGATGTCGCTGCAAGATTTTCATTTCTTCTTAGTGTCCCTGCAGTATTTGCAAGTGGCATACTTCAATTATATGAATCTTTAAAATATATTGATAATGATTTAACGATAAACCTTATAGTTGCAACCTTATTTGCTGCTGTTAGCGGTTATATTGCAATTGATTTTTTACTTAAATTTTTAAAAAAGAACTCAACTTTCGTTTTTATTTTCTATAGAATAATTCTTGGAATAACTATTTTAATCTTAATTTATACAAATCTTATTAATCCTTAGGAGGTTATATGAAAAAATTATTTTTCTTGATTATGATTCTTTCACTGTTTATTTCATCAAACATCTTCTCACAAAAAAAGGAAACTAAAAAAATGACTGATAGCACAACTGTTGCTGTAATAAAAACTAATATGGGAAATATTGAATTAGAACTTTTTGCAAAAGAGACTCCTAAAACGGTTGAAAATTTTGTCGGGCTTGCAAATAAAGGTTATTACAAAGGTGTCATTTTCCACAGAGTAATTGATAATTTTATGATTCAGGGTGGTGATCCAACTGGAACAGGCAGCGGCGGTAAAAGTATTTGGGGCAAATCATTTAATGATGAAATTGTACCGCAACTGGTGTTTGATAAAGAAGGTTTGCTCGCCATGGCAAACTCAGGTCCTAATACTAATGGCAGTCAATTTTTTATAACACTGGCTCCAACAACTTGGCTAAATGGTCATCATACAATTTTTGGAAAAGTAATTAAAGGAATGGATGTTGTAAAAGCAATTGGTAAAGCTGCAAAAAATAAATCTGACCGACCACTTAAAGATATGGTAATGGAAAGTGTAACTATAGAAAAAAGATCACCGAAATAGGTTTAAGCATAGAGGCTGTCTCAAAATTATCAACCCAAACTTGATTCGGAATCCATTGAATAAAATGAGAACCTGAATCAATTGGCCGTGGCGAACAGGTTTACAACCAATAACTTTTTAGTCAGCCTCTTATTAATTTAATTTTAGAATAAAAGATATTTAAAAATGGCGAAGAGTAAAGCGCCCTCTGTTTTAGAAATAGAAAGACAGTTAAAACAAAAAAAAGTTTTACCCGTTTATTATCTCTTCGGTGAGGATTCTTACAGCCTTGATACGACTTTGGAAGCTATAGATAAGTATCTTCAACCATTTATAAGTTCTGATTTTGATAAAGAATCATTTTATGGTGAGAATCAATCTTTTGCGAACGTAGTTAGTTTAGCTTCAACATTTCCGTTTGGTTCTGAAAAGAAACTAATCATATTTAAACAAACTGAAAAAGTAAAAGACAAAAAGGAACTGACTACTTATGCCCAATCTCCTGCTGATTTTACGGTATTAGTTTGTCTTCACGAAGGAACGTTATCAAGCACCGAATCGGAACCATTTAAAACGCTTGCAAACGAAGGATATCTTTTTGAAGCTAAAGAATTAAAAGGAAAAAATTTGATCGAATGGTTAATTGCCTATGCTGAAAAAAACGACAAAGTTCTTTCTTATGAAAATGCGCAGTTACTTACTGATATTTCCGGTGAAAACAGAAATTTATTAGAATCGCAACTTGAAAAAATTTTTATTTATATAGGAGATAGTAAAGAGATAACTATTGATAGTATCCGCGGTTTATCTACATCTTTAAAACAATATACCGTATTTGATTTGCAAAATGCTATTGGAAAAAAAAACAAATCAGGTGCATTAAAAGTAATTTTTAATCTTCTTAAAAATGGAATTGAACCAATCCAAATAATTGCAATGCTTAATAAGTACTTTTCAAGCCTTGCACGTTTAAGTGAATTAACCGCCAATAAAACACCTGAGCAAGCGATTGCAAGAATTGTCGGAACACATCCGTACTATCTAAAAGACTATAATGAAGCGAGAAAAATTTATACTGATTTACAACTTGGTAATGCTTTTACTGCTCTTTTAAAGGCGGACTTATCCGTAAAATCAACATCAATTGATAATTACACACTATTGAGTATATTGATTGCAGAAATAATACCCGATTGAACTTAAATGCTTAGTAAAACAAAGAATTTTTAAAATTATAATAATTTTTATTAAAAAATTGAAACAAACATCAACCACTTAAAGTACAACACAGTTGACGGATAGAAATCTTAACGAACTAACGGATGAAGAACTAATAACTGAGTTCCAAAAAAGCAATGATGAAAAAGCTTTTGAAATTCTTGTCCAAAGATTTAAAAATCCTTTAACAAATTATGTTTATAGATTTCTTGGAGATTATGATTCTTGCGTTGATGTTG
The DNA here is from genome assembly GCA_037444745.1 of Ignavibacteriales bacterium. Taxonomy (GTDB): domain Bacteria; phylum Bacteroidota; class Ignavibacteria; order Ignavibacteriales; family Ignavibacteriaceae; genus IGN3. The sequence continues at coordinate 6,097 of JBBILT010000017.1, read as the reverse complement.
TTCAGGATACTTTTGTAAAGGTTTTCAGATATAAAGATAGCTATAGTTCCTTGGCAAAATTTTCAACTTGGATATACACTATTGCTGGTAATCTTGCGCGGACAGAGTTCCAAAGAAAAAAGCGTAGAAACTTTTTTTCAATTAGCAATTATGGAGATGAAGAAAAGTTTTACGATATTCCGGATAATTCTTTACGTCCAGATATTACAACCGATAGTAATATGAAACGAGAGATAATTGAGAAGGCATTACTGAAAGTTAGAGACTCATATCGTGAAGCTGTAATATTAAGGGACATACAGGAATTATCTTATGAAGAAATTGCTGAGATAATGCAGATTGAAGTTGGAACCGTAAAATCGCGTATAAATAGAGGTAGAGCAGAATTACAAAAATATCTAAAAGATATTTATAATGATTAAGCTATTTGTAAAATGATTGAAGAAGAAAAAACATATAACAAATTAATAAAAGATCTAAAAGATCTTCCGAAGGTAGATGCGCCTAAAAATTTTGAAACCGAATTGTGGAGGGAAATAAATTCATCAGTTGAAGAAAAAGAACCAAGTTTTTGGGAAAAGTTTTTTTCTCCCAGAAGATTTGTACCTGCTGCAGCGTTAATTGCTTCTGCAGTAATTATCTTTTTCGTGATCAATATTAATTCTGATGAGACAGAGAATCCGCTTAACCTGGAACCAAAATTACGCGAAGATTTAGTTGTGGCAAACAACATTCCGGAAGAGAATATCATCCCGTTGAAAAGATCAGACAAAAAAAGCGACTCAAAATCTGAAGTAAAGAAAAATATTAAAATTGTTCAGCCTCAAACTTCGGGAACTGTAAATGAAATGAGATTAAGTAAAGATGGCTCTCAATTAAAAGATAAAGCCTTAGAACAAGTAGAATTAAAACCGGATAGTTTAAAAAAGGATCAGGCTCCTATTGTGGGTGGAAATGTTTTGTCGGCTCCCATAAACACATCTGCTTCTGATATTAAAAAAGATAGTTTAAATTTTATGCAGATCAATCTTTCGCCAAAAGAAAAACAAGAAATTGAACAGCTAAAAAAACGAATTCAACCCAGCGAAAAGGCTAAATCCAAGTGATTTTAGTGTAAATTACTCTACTTAATCTTATTGGATAATATTGCTGAAACGCCTATATTTACGCCCACGATTTAAAGAAAATTAAAAATTTAGGATTAGTATGAAAAAAGGAATTCACCCAGATTATAGGCCTGTTGTTTTTCAGGATGCTTCTTGTGATTTTGCAATTTTGACCCGCTCTACAATAAAAACAGGCGATACCATTAAATGGACTGATGGAAATACATATCCCTTAGTTAAGTTGGAAATTTCAAGTGGTTCTCATCCTTTCTTTACCGGAAAACAGAAATTACTTGATACCGCCGGACGAGTTGAAAAATTCAATAGAAAATACGGCAAAAAGAATTAAAGATATTTTCATAAAACATTTTATAGCCCCCTTTTTAGGGGCTTTTTTATTTTAAAGTTACTTACACTAACACACCTTACGCACTCAGTGGTTTCTTTGCGCCTTAGAGACTTCGTGGCAAAAGAAAAGATAAGGAATTAAGCCACAAAGGCACAAAGCCACCAAGTTTCACAAAGTAAATTTTGTTTAAACTCAATCTATGCGTAAGGTGAATTACTAACTGATGTTACGCAAAAAAGTAGGTGATCAAAAGATGACATCTTTCTTTTTTAACAATAATAGAATAAAAAAAACATATTCAACAGGATATTGGATATTTATATTCATTAAAAAAGATGTCATCTCTCCATTTTGCGTAAGGTGAGTTACTAATTGTTAAGCTTATTTTTCTTGACATTATTTGAAAAAATCCTTTCGTTTATAATATAAACTTTATAACAAAGACTAAAAAAATTTGATAAGATGTATATACTGCTTTAGTGAGCCTAAATATTAAAAAGGGAAAAAATGTCACTATACATTTGATTCTTAATTACTTAATTTTCATCTGGGAAAGGAAATGAAAAAAGTTTTTTTATTACTACTTTTTGTTTTACCACACCATCTACTTTATCCGCAAGAATATAGTAACCAACTGCATAGCGATAGTACATTTTTAAACCCCGATTACCGAAACCGAATTAACATTCCCGAATACAACAAAACTCTAATGCCATTACAAAAAGTAAGTGCAAGCAGTGGAACTTGGACAGAAGTAAATCCTAAAGTGCCGAGAGTCCATTACTTATGCATTCATTTTGTAAATATTGATACAGGTTGGGCAGTAGGAGTAGATGGAACAATAATACGAACTGTTGATGCGGGAAAAACTTGGGAAACAATAAAAAGTCCTGTAAATGAAATTCTTTTGAATGTAAACAGTTATAATGGTAAGGTAGTACTACTAACAGGCTTTAATGGAACTGTTCTTCGTTCGGAAAACTCTGGATTAACTTGGGAAATACCGCAAATACCTGATAACATAACAAGTGATTTATGGCGGGTTGAGATGCTGAATGACACACTAGGATGGATAGCAGGGAAAGGTGCAACACTTCTAAAAACAACAGATGCAGGTAAAAGTTGGGAAAAAGTTGAAACTGGTTATCCAAACTATAATTACTGGTATGTATCCTTTTATAAGGAAAAGTACGGTTATATAGCTGGAGATTCTGGCAAAGTATTAAAGACTAAAGATTATGGAACTAGCTGGCAGGAATTAAATATTGGAGATAATAAAAGCCTTTATACACTGACTGTTTTTGATAGTTTAAGAGTCGTTACAGGTGGTGCATTTGGTAGAGTCGCTTACACAAACGATGGAGGGAAATCATGGGGACTTACCATTGGCGGAGGTTTAGTTAATGCAATGGCATTTGTAAATGATACACTTGGTTATTCAATAGGAACATTTGAATCTGCATACTATATAACGAGGAATGGTGGTGTAACATGGACTTCTACAGGACACGGTGCACCTCTAAGATATGGAGGTAACTGGATTGAATTTGTAAATGATACTTTAGGATATATTGCCGGAAACTATCTCAGAATTAATCTTACAACAGACAGTGGTTACAGCTGGAATAATTTATTTATGAATGAAGATATTAAAGATATTTTCTTTATTAATGAAAAAATTGGTTTTGCAATTGATGATTTTTCTGTTCATAAGACAATTGACGGTGGAGTCAAGTGGAACAGATTGGGGGGATTACCATATTACTTAAAGACAATTTATTTTCTAGATAATATGAGAGGTTTTTTGGGTGGACAGAACAATGAGATTCTTGCAACTGTCGATGGCGGATCAATCTGGATTAAACGACCTATTTCAGGATTAACTGATTCTTCTTTTACTTCAATTGAGGGCTTCTTTTTTGTTAATGATAGTGTGGGATATGCTAATTCTTCAGGAATCTATAAAACTGATAATCACGGTTTGGAATGGAGACAGATAGTCCCGTTTGGAACATTGAAACTATTTTTTATAAATCCGTTAAACGGCTATATGTTTAGGGCAGAAAAGTTTTATTTTACCTCCGATAGTGGGAATACATGGCTACAAAGAGCAGAGTTACCTCCTGATAATTATGATGATTTATATTTCTTAGATAGCCTTAGAGGTTTCGCTACTGGTTTTAGTAGACTTTTTTTTACTAATGATGGTGGTTTTTCATGGCAGTTACTGAGTGGTGTTAATAACTTTTATTTTGGTTCATTCTGCTGGCTTACCCAGCAGCATGCTTTTTTATTAGGTAATAGGATTTATGAAACATTAGACAGTGGCGTAAGTTGGAATGATATTACTGATAACATTGGTACTGGTTTTGCCAAAATGCATGCACCAAGTTCTACTATTGGATATGGTGGTGGTGAACTAGGACTTATCCTTAAGTATGAAGATACTACAATTGTTTCTGTGGATGCTAAAAAAGAACAACCCATTCATAATTTATTATTAAACAACTATCCAAATCCTTTCAATAATTCCACAATTATAAAGTTTATTTCTCCTTATTCAAGTTATGGAACAATAAAAATTTATAATATTCTTGGAGAACAGACTGAGATCTTATTCTCAGACTTCATCGAAAGCAATAAAGAATATAAAATAGAAATGAGCAGCAATAAATTTTCATCGGGAATTTATATTTGTCGCTTGCAAACACAGCGAATGGAAAAAACAATAAAAATCATAATTATTAAATAGAAGTAAGTTATATGAAAAAATTTAATTCCATTCTTTTGATAATTTTCTTTTTCGAGACTACATAGTCTCAGATATATGATCCACAACTTTCTGTTACATCACTAAGTTCACAACCTGAAACGAATCTGAACGTAGCGGAGCCTAATCAGGTACTTGTTGTTTTTAGAAGAGGTGACCAAGTTTCAACACAAATAAAAGAACATTATGTTCAAGTAAGAACTATACCTTCATTAAATATAGTACGTGAAAGAATTAACAATTTAGAAGGTTTAGACTTTAATATTCCGGCTGGAATTACCCTTGCGCAAAATGGCGAAGTAATTAAAAGAGCTTTACCATGCTCTGATTACAATAGCAATGGTTATTGTGATTATGCAGCATGGCAGTTTTATATTGATGAAATAGCGACGCCGATTGCAAATTATCTCAATAATACTTAATCCCAACACTGGTCAATATTTAAAGGATCAAATAAGATATATTGTACTTTGTAAAGGAATACCACTAAAAATCATGTCTGGAGATCCATATTATTATTTTTCAAGCATTAATGTTTCGGTTGATGGATTACTTTGTTTACTAAATAATAATAATAGTAATCCTTCTTTACTAACACTATATCCACCCACATCTCCACCTAGGATTTATCTATCTTATTCATCTAAGGTTTCAAATACTTATTTTGGAGTTGATCAAAGTTACACTATGAATTATAGATTCAAACCAAATTTTTTTGAGTCAACTCATTATAACAATGGGCAAAATACTAATTGGAAAATCGCATACCTTGTATCTCGTTTAGATGGCAGAAATCTTAACGAAGTAATTCAACTAATTGATAATTCTGTAGCGGCAGATCATTCAGGAGAAGGTAAATGGATTATTGATACGCACACATTTTATCCTGCTGATTTTTCACCCGGACCTGATCAGTCAGCAGCATATAATTCTTACAATAATTCCAGAATGTTGGGAACAGTTAGTAAACTTATTAACCTTGGGTTCAGTGTTATAAATGACAATGACTCAAGAAATTATATTACATCTACAATTGGTTCCGTAAATGGCTACTTATCTTGGGGAGCACATGCGGGTATGCAAGAAACTTATCTGACCAATTTATTGAATTTCACATATTCACCCGGTGCTGTTTTTAATTCGATAGAAAGCTTTAATGCTTATAGTATGGATCCTCAATTTCGGTGGGATAATCAAGGAATGATTACTGAGTTTGTCCAGACTGCTGGAACTGATGGAGCGGGACATACATGGGAACCCTTTTTATATCAGAATAATGAATCCTATTATTCATTTCCCGCTTATGCTATGGGGTATGGCTTAGTTGATGCGATGTATCAGGGAATTCCGAAACTTGGCTGGCAAAATATTGTGATTGGCGACCCTCTTACAACCATAGCCTGGGGCAAACAAAGTCTTACTCAAAATTTAACTTGGAGTGGTACTTATCTTGTCACAGGTAAAATTACTGTACCAGCAGGTAAAACATTAACGATAGCCAGTAATGCAGTTATTAATTTTAAACACCAGGGAGCCTTGGATATTCAAACAGGCGGTTCGTTATTAATTCAATCCGGGGCAGTACTGAATATTAATGTTGCAAATACATTTGAATTTAATAACTCAGTTACAGTTCCTTCGGGAGCTATTCTAAATATTAATTCTGGTGCGACCATAAAATTTAGTAGCAGTGCATACTTAACAGTAAATGGTACTTTAAATGCAGTTGGTACCCCATCAAATAAAATTACATTTGATAGAAGTGGAACAACAGGAACTTGGGGATCAATAACTTTCGATGGTTCTACAGCTTCCGGTTCAATTTTGAATAATGTTAATATAAAATATACTTCAGATGTAAAGTGTTTAAAT
>JBBILT010000016.1:0-71677 GCA_037444745.1 Ignavibacteriales bacterium | reverse complement strand
TGTTTGATGACAAATTAAATGCAGTTTGTTTAATCATTGGCTTTTGTGTTTTACTCGGCTTCCTTGTTATGGGCGGCGGGTTAGGCGCAACGTCGTTATATGCCTTCATAATAATTAGAGATTACTATGTCAAAAAAAGTACCCACGCAAAAAAAACTTGATAGCCGTAACGTTAAAATCCAAAAACTCGAAGATGATAATTTTAAGCTTCGTACTCAAAATGTTAATCTTCGGAAACAGAAGCTCAAACTTGAGGAAGAAAATATAAAGATTAAAGAGCAACTGTCTAAATTTAAGAACCAGCCCAAAATTGATTATGCTGATTTGTTGGAAAAATATAACAAACCAGAATAAGTGCGTAAGAAAAACTAATCTTAACATTTTTTCGTACTTACTCGGATTTTGGGGCAACACGGCTACAATTTTTTTTGTTTCATTATAATGGGCTTGCTTTATTTTGTTTAAAATGTTTTTGGCATATAACCCGTCCCTCAAGCTGACTGCCGTTTCGCATTTAGCATTTTTAGTTTTTCGGGTTTGTCGTTCCGTGTTTTGTTTTTTATTTGTCATTGTTCTGTTAATTAAATGTTCTAAAATTTTTAGTTACTTACTTTTATAAAAAATAGTTGTTCCTGGCAGCAGCTTAGGCACAACGTCGTTATACGTTAAAATCGGAAGGTAATATGAAAAAATATTTAATACTCATTATTCTTTCGTTTATATTTTTTCTTCAACATTGTGAATCAAATCCAGAATTTTATTCAAGCTCATACTCGAAAAGTACAGTTAATACAATGGATAATTATCAGTTCCCAACTGGAACTTATTTTAAATACAATTTTTCATCGCTTAGTGAAACCATAGATTGCGAAAATGAAATTGAAAGATTGAAAGAAGAAAGTGTTGTAGTTAAACAAGCCTGGTATAGAAGTCCTCTTTATGGTTGTAGTCCTCCTGGTTCGGGTTGGACCACAAATACAATGTATGGTGCTGTATTCTTAGTTCTATTGGAAAACCCTAATGATAGTATTTCGGATGAAAAGTATTCCACCTTAACTTATGCACCGAATATTGGTTGTGGTTACGAGGTTACAACGTATAAATTAAAATAAACGTATAACCAGCGCCTCAACCCGACCGCCGTTTTGGTTCGGCGGATTTGAGATTTTTGAAATTGTGTTTTAGTTAAAGATTTTGTTCTAAGCGTTCTTAATAATTAATTAACTTGCCTTCGGTGTTTTTGCTGACGCAAAATAAACACCTTCGGCTAAATTTTTGGCAATGCGTTTTAGTTTGTCGCTCTTGTTCTTAGCGGCGGGTTAGGCGCAACGTCGTTATGTGCAAAGTATTTTAAATAAAATTATAAAATTCATTCCATACGATTTGTTAGATTAAAGGTAAATTTTGAAAGATTATATGAAGACAAATCATAAATTGATTTTCGGCAATTGTATGGAAATGAACGAAATAAGTGATTCTAGCATTCACTTAATTGTTACTTCGCCCCCATACTATAATGCGCCTTTTGATTACGATGGACTTTTTAGCAATTATGAGCAATACTTAGGCGTATTAAATCATTTTGCAAAAGAATCTTTTCGTGTATTAAGTGAAGGTCGTATTGTTGCACTGAATATTGATGATATGCTGGTCAATGGCACAAAATATCCTATAGTCGCCGATGCTACAAAAATATTTCAAGATGCTGGTTTTCGTTATCGAGATAGAATTATTTGGAAAAAGCCAGATGGTTATTTAAGAATAAGTAAAAGAAGTGGTGTAATATTACAGAATCCGTTTCCGATGTATTTTTATCCGGACAATTTATTAGAAAGTATTGTGATCTTTCAGAAAGGTAAATTTGATTATCGTTCTATTTCAAAAGAAATACGCGAACTTTCGAAAATTGATAAAAAGGAATTTCAAAACAATAATTGGCATAAAACACTTTGGGAAATGACGAATGTTTTGCCCGGGTCTACTCTTGAAAAAAATGTTGCTGCTTTTCCAGAACAATTACCTTATCGAATCATTAAGTTGTATTCATATGTTGGTGAAACTGTTCTAGATCCTTTTTTAGGAAGCGGAACAACAATGAAAGTTGCCCGCCTATTAAAAAGAAATTCAGTTGGTATTGAAATAATCCGGGATTTAGAAAAAATTATCAGAACGAAAATTGGCTTTGATACAAGTTCAGACATTTTCAACGACGAGGACCATCTTGAAATCATTGAAAGAAAAACTGGCAAATATAAGTTTGTCACTCTTGAATATATTGAAAAGAAAAAATCTAAGGAACACAAATGATATGAACATTTCTGCGAAAATCACCGGAATTAAGTATAATGTAAACTGCACTGATGATTTAACTGAGGTTAGCTTTAAAGATTTTAATATTAATTCCGCTCCTTCTTGTTTTTTACTATCCGACAAACAATACAACTATGGCATTTCGAAATGGGTTTCTCCCAAACGGACTCGATCATATCCTTTTGAAAGAGTTTATAATTCTCTAAATGTCCCTAAAAGAATTACAGTAATCCCAATTATTAAAGATGAAGGGTCAAAAGGAGACCGTGATTTTATACAATGGGATACAGTTTCATTAATGAGTCTTTTAGATGTCTATGTTATTCTTGCTTATTACAATAACGCAGTTATCCATCCTTCAAGAGAAAACAAGATTACAGATCAAGAGTTCGATAACAACTATGTCAAAAATAAAATTATGGAAATCAGTAATTATCATAGCTCAGCATTGCATTGGAATTTAAAAGAAATAAATGATACTCTTCCGTCACTAATTGATATTGTTCAAGAAACATATAATCGTCTTGAAAAAGAATTAAAAGTTTCGTTTCATAATTCGAGAGGGATACAACGCTTTAAAAGTCAATTTCAGAAAGGCGTAGCAGATTTTATGGCTACATCAAGAAATAAAGCTAAGGAAGCCCAGAATAGAGAAAAACGAACCTTACAGCCAAAGGAATTTTTATCAACATCAACAAAAGCAACTATCACAATCGAAAACTATCTTGGCGGTAAATACTACTTTACGACGGATGAAATTTCTATAGTTGACAAATATTTATCCTTGATTGAAGGCAAACACTCAAGTAATTCAAAATTACCAAGTATAGGCGATATAAAAGATGGTCTGTTGAAAATGGTTTTGTATTGTAATTTAACTGAGGTAAAAATAGATGATACTGATTTTACTCCCAAGCCAGTTTTAAAATTAACATCTACTAGTATAGCTGGAAAAATATCTTCTCAAAGCTCGAATTCGGAAATAGAAGAATTTAAATCCTCTGTTGGTTTTAATGCGAACAATGTTGAGATTATTGATAGACTTTTCGCAGAAGCAAAGGCAAACAATTTTGAAGTCATTATAGAAGGCGTTTGAAATGATTAAAAGTCCACTCAGATATCCCGGCGGTAAGAGTAAAGCTATAGATTCGATTTCGAAATTAATACCAGATTTCAAGGAATTTCGAGAACCTTTTGTTGGAGGAGGGTCAGTATTTGTTTATTTAAAGCAAAATGTTCCATCAAGAACATTTTGGATAAACGATATTTACCAGAATCTATATCATTTTTGGAATGAGTGTAAAGAGAATCCGAACAAACTTATTGAATCAATTCTTGAGTTTCGTTCAAATTATCTCGAGGGCAAAGAGTTACATAAATTTTTATTAGAGAATATAGATTCATTTGATAACATTAAAAAAGCAGCCGCCTTTTTTATTTTTAATAGAATTACATTTTCCGGCACAACTGAAAGCGGGGGTTTTTCAAACGCTGCTTTTCATAAAAGGTTCACTGAATCAAGTATCGAAAGAGTTAAAGCTCTTTCAAAGATTTTGGTGAATACTAAAATTTCTAATCTCGATTATGAAGAAGTAATATTAGCTGATGGCAATGATGTGTTTTTATTTCTTGACCCACCTTATTATTCTGCTACAAAATCTGCTTTATATGGCAAAAATGGTAATCTTCATAAAATGTTCGACCACGAAAGATTTGCGAACGTGATGAAGCAAACCAAACATAAATGGTTAATTACTTATGACGACAGTGAGTACATAAGAAACCTTTTTTCATTTGCCCATATCAAAACTTGGGACTTAACTTATGGAATGCGTAACGTTAATAAAGAATCGAATCAACTTGGAAAAGAACTTTTCATTTCTAATTATTCACTGAAGGAAAACGTTACTAAGCAATATGATATTTTCTCTTATTCAGACTCAATTGTAAATATTGCTCAACAATAAAATTGCACATAACCCGCCGCTCAACACGGACAGCGTTTTTCATTGCGAAATTTGTGTAGTTATAAAGTTGGGTTTACAATACTAAGTTGCTCTTTAAAGTTGTTTTGTTCTAAGAAACATTTTTAATAAACAAAAGTTATTGCAACTATTCGGCATTCTTGTTTTGGGCTGCCGGTTAGCGGCAACGTCGTTAGGCAACAGCGAACAAGTTTGTACTAAATCAAAAGAGGAGGAAATATGAAATTATTCAGATTAACATTCATAGTGTTCTTGCTTATCGGTTGCAATAAAGATGATTTGCCGACTCAGCCTAGTGAATTTGGGAAAGGCGAATATACGGGGACATTTTCAGTAACATTTAAGAATTATCAAAATCAATCATCTCCAGTCACTCAATCGGGGAATATTTCAATTACATTTTCTGACTCTACATATTCTTACAGTGCGATTGAGGCAAAGACTAATTCTACTTTAAATGATGTCGGCAATTATTTAACCGTAGATGCGAAAATGCAAATGAACGATCAATCGTGGTTATATATGGATCCAAGATGGCACAATAGTTTGTATTTAATGGATACATTTTCGATACAAAAAACCAATAATCAATTTGTAATATCTCAGGATAATGATTTTGCAAACTGGAAGATAATCCTTATTCCAAAAAAGTAAATGCTGTTGCCTAACCAGCAACTCAAGCTGACGTGCTAACCGCGCCGCGCTTATACTAAAATTGTTGTGTTCTTAACTTACAACTTACGATACGAAATATCATTTTAAATCTAAAAACGGTATCCGGCGCTCTGAAACGTTCGCACGCAGCTTAGTTGCCATCCGTTAGGTGGCAATCAAAAAAGGAAAATTAAAGTGAGAACATTATCAGTAATTCTACTTCAAATATTTTTATTATTTGGTTGCAATGATAATTCCATAGAATCAAATGATGAATTATTTGGTTTATACGAAGCTTCAACTTTCATTGAACCTGGGTCTAATGATGCTGGAGTCAATATTATTGCTTCTGGTGGATATATGAAAATTAATTTCAAAAATGATTTTAGTTTTTCTGCTGAGATGTTTATCCCAGAAGGTATCTTAAGCAACTATTCAAGTGGAACATCCAATTACAGTGGTTCATATTTCATTGAGGATAACGTATTAAAATTCAAAACATCTTTTATTTTAGATGAATTGATTTGGGAGAAAGAAAATAAAATAGTTATATCAAAGGATGTTCCTTTGCGTGGTCAACCATTTAAGATAATTCTCTATAAAAATATTAAGTAGTTTATTATACGCTACCTAACCCGTGCCTCAAGCCGACTGCCTTTTTTGTTCGGCTTGATTTCTGTTTTTGAGTTTTCATTTTAGTTTGTCTTTCTTGTTTTAAGTGTTCTTATTTAATTAACTATTTTTTTTCACTTTAATCATTTGTGCTTTATTCTGTACCCTTGTTCCTGGCAGCAGCTTAGGCGCAAAGTCGTTATATGCTTAACATATTTTGAGGTGTTCCTATGGATGATAGGAAAGAAATTCTTCACGAATATAACGATGTATTCCTTTGGCTTGCGTCTATTGGTTTGCAAGATATTTTGCTAATGGATGCAATTAAAAATGACGCTATAAACGCTACTGTAAAACAATTTAACCTCACTTATGAGTATGTTAATTCACTTGTTGCGAAACGTCAGTTTCGTTATTCAATAGCTGAAGAACCGATTGTGAGATTTTTCCACGAATATCTTCGTAGTATTCGGGATTCTCATCAATGAATTTCCAATCATTGTCATCCCGATGCAATCCAAAGTTGCTCTGGATTAAATGTAGGTATGCTCGAACTTTTTTTTCTAATTCGGCTCTCACAAAAGAATATCTTAAAACCTTTGCCATAATAAAAGTTTCTTTATTAAGATTGTCAGCTTCTACAATTTCTTTTTTTAATATAAACATTGTTCTCATTTTACCACCTTAAACCAAAAAACGCATATAACCAGCGCCTCAACCCGACCGCCATTTTAGGCAGGCTAAGTTGAGATTTTTGATTATATTTTTTTTGCTTTTGTTTGTTGTTCGTTGTGTCCATTTAATTAATTATTTTTTTAATTATTATTGTTTCGCTTTATTCCGCTTCCCTGTTTTGGGCAGCGGGTTATCGGCAACGTCGTTAGGCAATTAAATATAAATCAATCTGCATCAATGGAAAATATATTTAGAACTGATTTTGGGATTATCCTTATTCTGTTAATAATGATTTTTCCCAATACATTAATTACGCAAAATGGAAAACCTGATTTGATAATTTCTAATGTAGAATTAAAATATATTAGACCTAACCACATTCATAAACCTGGTGAACCAGTAAGTGGAAGTGATAATTTACCAAGACCAAGGTTTTATATAACAATAAAAAATATTGGTAATAAGGATTTTTCTGATGCTTTCTATATCGCCTACACAAATGATGAAAGTGACATTAGAATTGGCAGATACTCACGATTAAGTATAGTAAATAGGGATAAAAATATTATTGAAGTGAATGGTTCTTTAATAGTTGAAGTTGGAGGAATTTATGATAACAACAATCACTATAAATTTTATCTTCATAGTGTTGGGAAGCCTTACGATAATCATATTTTGCCAATAATTGATGAATCAAACTATGATAATAATGAATATGAATGTTCTTTTTAAAACCATAAATAAAATATTCATATAAATTAAATTGCCTAACCTTTTTAATAAGTTCAAAGTCAAGAGGATATAGAAATATTATTCATTCTGTTGTTTTTGATTGCAAAAAAGTTTTTTTCATACTGTGATGATTGTTCCAGTATTTTTGATTTGTTTTCTTTATTGCAGATCGAAGGCAAAAAATAATATAGCTTTAAAGAATTCCGTTAGCTATTTTATTATTGTTAATTTGGTGCAAGTTTATCATATCAATTATAAAACAAGGCGATGATAAAATGAGAATAAAAAATATTTTTTTGTTTGTTGTTCTTCTTTTTGTTTTTAATGAGTGCACAAATCCTTCTTCAATCAATGATATACCAAACTGGATAGATAATCTTATTACAGAATTTAAAAGTCAACCCTTAGGAAATCCACCGCAATCAATATGGCAATACAGTTATAATAATCAAATCGTTTATTATGTCCCGCCGCAATGCTGTGATCAATTCAGTACTTTGTACGATAAATATGGAAAAGTAACTTGCGCACCCGATGGTGGAATTTCCGGCACCGGCGATGGTAAATGTCCGGATTTTTTTGAAAAACGGACAGATGAAAAATTAATTTGGAAAGACGAAAGGAAACGATAATTTTTTTAACAGAAAATATTTTAAGAAGAATGAGAACAAAGTTTAAATTTTGGATACTTTTTATTTTAGCAATTGTAATTGGGGTGCTTATTTGTTGGATTGATGCAAGACCAAATTGGGATGATACCGGAATTTCTGCGGGATTGATTTTTTTAGCCACTGGATTTCTTGGATTAGCAATGCCCGAGCGTGCCTGGATATGGGCATTGTCGGTTGGTATCTGGATTCCCGTTTGGAATATAATTTTACATAATAACTACGGATCAATATTAGCTTTAGTTATTGCATTCATTGGTGCCTATACCGGTGCGTTTGTGCATAAATTATTTTTTACGCGTTCCTGATTAATAAGGTGAATATTTGAAATCTTTTCGTACTGCTTTTTTATTTATTCCTTTGCTGCTCTTCATCTTACATTGTACAGATAATTTATCACCTGAACAGACTGAATTTAAAAAAGGCAAATATGCTGGTTCGTTTTCTGTAACCTTTAAAAGTTATAAAAATTTAGACTCGATTACTCAATCGGGAATCATCTTCATTTCATTTAATGATTCAACGTATTCGTATTCCGCAGCTGCAGATTATTCATCTGACACAACTGCAGCCGATTCTTTGGCTGATGCAGGTTACTTTTCATCATTCCAGGATTCTATCGTTATGAATGATGTATCCTGGTTATTAATGGATCCAATATGGCATAATAGTCTATATTTATTGGGAACATTCAAACTTGAGGGAGCTGAAAATAAATTTCATATTTATCAGGATAATTCGTTTGCGAAATGGGATTTACTACTTACACTAAAGAAATAAATTGATAATAATCAGTCCTCGGTTACAAAATATAATTTAGTTCTTAAATATTCTGTAAATTGCAAAAGCATTTTACGAACTATTTTAAGATTGCTAAATGAAATCTTTATTAATACTTATCGTTCTTCTGCCTATCTGTTATCCAAAATTTGCAAATGCCCAATCCATTTTTTCTGAAGAACCAATTGTCAAAGTTAGAATCATTTATACGCTTGATAGTCTTGCTATCACATTTAACGATGTCTGGAGATTAATCGATAGTTCTTCAGCTAAAAATTTAATTATTACTAATAATGATTCTTTACTTCTCACAATTGAAAATAACCTTATCCGAATTAAAAACCCTTCGCTAAGTGTTAACGATTCATTATCGAGAATTAATCTTCAAAGTTTTTTGGATAACGGAACATTAAAAATTAAAACTGTGCCGTATGGTATTGGCTGGTGGTGGGAAGGGACTGAAGATCGAATTTATGAAGGTAAAATTGAAATTTCCGTAAATGAAAACAAAAAGTTTGATGTAATTGTAATTCTACCGTTAGAAAAATATTTGTGCGGAGTGGTTCCCTATGAAATCGGGAATGATGCGCCACTCGAAGCACTTAAAGCCCAAGTAATTGCTGCTCGCTCTGAAACTATTTCGGCTTTACTTTCTGGTAAATACAAAGGAAATAATTTTGATCTTTGCGCTGATGTTGAATGTCAGGTTTTTGCAGGAAATAGTAAACGTACTGCAATCACTGATGAAGCAGTTGAAGAAACAAGAGGATTATGTTTGTTTTACGGTAATGAAATTATTGGTGCATACTATGCTTCCAACTGCGGCGGTATTTCAGAAAATGTAGAAAATGTTTGGCCGACAAGATCAGGCGCTGTTCCTTATTGGAGTTCACATTTCGATTCTGATAATGATTTAAATTATGATCCAAAAAATAATCCGAAAGAATGGATTGAAAGTAATCCCGATGTTTTTTGTAATCCATACTTTCATCCGGAACTACCTGAGTGGAGTAAAAAGAATTTTCGCTGGCAGGTTGAAATGGCAGCGGATGAATTATCCAACAATCTGAATGAAATAAAAGAGATTGGTAAAGTAAAAGAAATAATTTCAATAGAGAGAGGAAACTCCGGCAGAATTATACAAGCAAAATTTATAGGTGAAAAAGATTCACTTAAATTAAACTCAGAACTTGAAATCAGAAAAATTAAAAAACCGCCTTTTCGCAGCTCTTGCTTTGTTGTTGAAAGGGTAATTGATGAACAGTTAAATGAAAAATTTATTTTTAAAGGTGCTGGTTGGGGACATGGAGTTGGGATGTGTCAATCAGGTGCGGTTGCTCGTGCTTTTTCCGGACAAAATTATGAGGAAATTTTAAAGCATTATTTTCCACAAACTGGAATTAAAAAAGTATTTTAAACAAACTAGATTTCTACTTCTTAATAATATTTTATCGAATAATGAAAGAATAAAATAAATGAAAACATTTTTTATAATTCTCCTGCTTGCTTCGACCTTTCAAAATAATTATTCGCAGCAAATTTCATCTCCCAATGGAAAATTAAAACTTAATATCAAACTTTCTGACCAGAAGGAATTGATATATAATTTAACAAGAAACGATAAAGCAGTTATCAAAGACAGCAAACTTGGAATTGATTTAGTTGATCAACTGGCTTTTACAAATGGATTTGAAATTAATAAAGTTGATACATCAACATTTTATGAAGTGTGGAAGCCGGTTTGGGGCGAAGTGAGTAAAATTATTAATAACTATAAACAGATGAAGGTTACATTGTTTCAGTCCAAAGAGAAAAGGACAATGATTGTTGCTTTCAGATTGTTCAACGATGGACTTGGATTCAGGTATGAATTTCCTGTACAAGATAATTTAAAATATTTTGTTGTTGCAGAAGAGAATACGCAATTTGCATTAACAGGTAATCATAAAACTTTTTGGATACCGGGTGATTATGATTCACAGGAATATACTTACACCACTTCCCTGCTTTCAGAAATTGATGCTGGCAAAGGAGCAAACTTTGATGATATAATTGTTAAGTCCCTTCCAGGGAAAGATATTGTTCAAACACCTTTAATGATGAAATCATCAGACGGATTATATTTAAATATCCACGAAGCGGCTTTACTCAATTATTCTGCAATGTATTTAAAGGTTGATCAAATAAATTTTATTTTACAAACAAAGCTTTGTCCCGATGCATACAACAATAAAGCTTATATGCAAACACCTTGTACAACACCCTGGCGCACAATTATTGTAAGCGATAAAGCTGAAGATTTACTTGCATCAAAATTAATTCTTAACCTTAATGAACCAACAAAGTTTGAAGATGTAGCCTGGATTAAGCCACAAAAATTTATTGGTATTTGGTGGGGAATGCATGTTGGAAAATATTCTTGGAATTATTCCGATATCAACAATGTAAAGCTTGGTGAGGTTGATTGGAATTCACTAAAACCAAATGGTAAACACGGAGCAACAACAGAGAATACAAAACGCTACATTGATTTTGCAGCTAAGCATAATATTGATGCAGTATTGGTTGAGGGTTGGAATGTTGGCTGGGAGGATTGGTTTGGAAATTGGAAAGAAGAAGTTTTTGATTTCGTTACTCCCTATCCTGACTTCAATTTAGTTGAACTTGAAAAGTATGCTAAAGAAAAAAACGTTAAGTTGATAATGCATCACGAAACATCTGCCTCTGCTACAAACTATGAAAGAAGAATGGATGAAGCATTTAAATTTATGAAAGACCATGGTTACAATTCAGTTAAAACAGGCTACGTTGGAAAAATTATTCCACGCGGTGAACATCACGATAGCCAGTGGATGGTCAATCATTATACACGAGTTGTTGAGAAAGCTGCTAAATATAATATTAGTGTTGATTCGCATGAGTCAGTTCGATTAACAGGGTTGCAGCGAACATATCCAAACTGGATTGCTGCCGAAGCCGCACGCGGTAATGAATTTAATGCCTGGAGTACCGGCAATCCGCCTGAACATGAAACAATACTTCCCTTCACTCGTTTTATGGGAGGACCAATGGATTACACGCCGGGAATCTTTCAGATAAAAATGAACTATTACAATCCCGGAAGTAAATATCAAGTCCATACAACAATAGCAAAGCAGCTTGCACTTTATGTTACGATTTATAGTCCTATTCAGATGGCGGCTGATTTGATAGAAAACTATGAAAGATTTCCAGATGCTTTTACTTTCATCGAGCAGGTTCCTGTAAATTGGAGCGATACAAAAATCTTAAAAGCAGAACCGGGAGAATATGTTATCATCGCACGTAAAGATAAAAATTCTGAAAATTGGTTTCTTGGTGCAATTACAGATGAAGAAGCTCGTTCATTTGATGTGAAGTTAGACTTTCTAACTGCTGATAAATATAATGTTGCAGTTTATCAAGATGCACCTGATGCTGATTGGGAAAATAATCCAATGAAGTATGAGATTAAAACTTATACGATGAAAAAAAGTGATACGCTAAAATTAAAATTAGCTCCAGGTGGAGGTACTGCAGTAATATTTAAACCAATTAAATAATCAATTACAGAAGTTAAAAGTTATTTCTATTTAGCTGTTTTGCTAAAATCTCCACTTAGCACTAATGTGTGATTGCATGATTGTATGATTGCATGAATAAATGTCTGCATTAAATTTTCGTAAACTTAAATAAATTAATATTTTATTCATGCACCCACGCATTCATCCATTAATGCATTTGAAACTAGGACTTTGTAACTCTATCCTGAAATCCATCAAAATATCCATAAACGAAAGGATAAAGAATTAACTTAGCTGCCCTTAATTTTATTTTGCTTATATTTGTTTAGTAAAATTTACTCAATGTTACGGGAAGCAATAATTTCCGATCTATTAGTTAAATAGAAAATAAACTTGCCTGACAATCTGATTGATGTTCCAGCCTGTTAAATCTTACAAAGAGTAAAGTAACCAACCAGGTAGATAATTTATTAAAGAAAAATTCAGGAAAATCAATGGATTCATTCGAAACGTTAGGATTAAGTAAAAGTATTTTAGAGGCAATAAAAGAATTAGGTTTTGAAAAACCGATGCCTGTGCAGGAAAAGATAATTCCACTTATGTTACAGGAAAAATGTGATGACATTATAGCACTTGCACAAACCGGAACCGGAAAAACTGCCGCCTTCGGATTACCAATCATTCATAAAACCGATACTAAATTAAAACAGGTACAGTATTTAATTATTGCACCAACACGCGAGCTATGCTTGCAGATTGCCGATGATCTGAAAGACTACGCTGCTCATGATAAAAATATTAAAATAGCTGCAATTTTTGGCGGCTCAAGTATGGATTCACAGATTCAAAAAATCAGACAGGGTGCTCAAATTATTTCTGCAACTCCGGGCAGGTTAAATGATCTTATAAATAGAAATGTGGTTAATTTAAAAAATGTTAAAGCTGTTATTCTTGATGAAGCAGATGAGATGCTTAATATGGGGTTTAAAGAGGAATTAGAAGCTATCCTTAAAACAACACCGAAAACCAGAAATACATTTTTATTTTCGGCTACAATGCCAACTCCCCTTCTGGCTATCGCAAATAGATATATGAAAAATCCTATTGAGATCACAATCGGAAAAAGAAATTCCGGCGCAGAAAATGTTGAGCATTTAAGTTATTTAGTTCATGCACGCGATAAATATCTTGCACTTAAAAGAATTGTTGACTTTTATCCCAGTGTTTATGGAATTGTATTTTGCCGCACCCGTCAGGAAACTAAAGAAGTTGCTGAAAAACTTGTTCAGGATGGATATAATGCAGATGCATTGCATGGTGATCTTTCGCAATCCCAACGCGAAGCTGTCCTAAATAAATTTCGCACCAAACATTTAAAACTTTTAGTAGCTACAGATGTTGCTGCCAGAGGACTCGATGTTGAAGATCTTACGCACATATTAAATTATGACTTGCCAGATGAATTAGAAATTTATACTCATCGCAGCGGCAGAACTGGTAGAGCGGGTAAAGCAGGAATATCAATTGTGATAGCTAACTTAAAAGAAAAGTATAAGCTAAATACGATAGAGAAACAGTTGAATAAAAAGTTTACTAATATGCCTATTCCTTCTGGTAAAGAAGTATGTGAAAAACAACTCTTACACTTGGTAGATCGAGTTGAAAAAGTTGAAGTGGATACAGATAAAGTTGAACCATTTCTTCCTCAGATTTACAAAAAACTTGAATGGATGGACCGGAATGAATTGATACAAAGATTTGTTTCGGTAGAGTTCAATAGATTTTTGGACTATTATAAAAACATACCTGATTTAAGAAGTCCAAGAGAGGATAAGTTTACTGAAAGATCGGGATCAAGTAAAAATAATTATACACGATATTTCCTTAATCTGGGAATAACTGATGGATTAAAACCTGCGCAGCTTATTGGGATGATAAATGATTTTACTGGGATTAAAAATATTGAAGTTGGTCAAATAGAAATTCTAAAAAACTTTTCATTCTTTGAAGCCGATAGCCATTATCAGTCAGAAATAATCGATGGATTTAAAGGACAGCATTTACGAAAGCGTGAAATAAATATTGAAATTGCTGAAAAGAAAAGATCCGCAGATAGAACACAATTTAGATCTGATAGAAGTAGATCCGATGGATTTAAAAAATCAGGTTTCTCACGAGATAAGGAAAGAAGATTTGATAGGCGTGACGATAACAAAAGCAGATCTTTTTCACGTGATAAAAAAAGATAATCAACAAAAATGTCACGCTCCAAACATTGAAGTGTGACATATTGAGAATTCAGAATTTATTTAATGTTTTACACAAAAGCTTCATCACTTGAAAAAAACATTATCAATAGAATTAACATCTGGTATTTGATCACTTCCAAGAATTACTGCATCAAAGTTTTTAACTCCATCAACTTTTACTTCAATCTTGTCTTTTCCTGTATTCCAAATTTCAGCGGTGTTTGATAATTCTTTTATCACAACATCATGAAACATTACTTCAAGTTTTACGGGCACAGGCAGTTTACCTTTATTTAATACCTCTACAATTATTGAATTCTTTTTTTGTTTTACTTTTGTTATTGCTAAATCAGGATGGGTGAAATTATAAAACCAGGGCTTCCAATACCAGCTTAAATCTTTACCAACAACCTCATTAAATGTAAAAAAGAAATCAGTTGGAATTGGATGTTTGCCATGCCATCTTTCCATATAAGTTTGAAGTGATTTTAAGAATAAATCATCTCCAAGAGTTTTTCTTAAAATGTCATAAGCCATTGCGGGTCTGTTGTATGCAGAAATTCTATATGATCTCCAATTAATTGTAGGTGAAGGAACCATCAATGGTAATTCATATTCATTGCCGGAAAAATTCTCAAAACCAGTAGAAGTTCTAACTCTTGGTTTGTTTCCTTCAGCCATTCTTTCCTGAAAATCAAATGGAAGCATAACCGCCCAACCCTCATCCATAAAAGGATATTTCCTTTCATTAGTTCCGATATAAAAAGGCATATATTGGTGGGCAAGTTCGTGTGAAGTCAATCCTACGGTTCCTGCTTTAGTATCTTCACTTCCATTATTTACTATCATAGGAAATTCCATTCCACCTGAACCATTAAATACGGTTGCAGATGGATAAGGAAATGGAACACCGGGTATTTCATAAGAAAAATATTTTAAAGTTTCCTTGGCATAATATGCTACATCTTTAAAATCAGAAGATGATTGCTTGTATGCAGCAGCAACATAAACACGTTCTTCAATTCCTTTTTTAGGGTTAAAACTATTTGCATCCCACAAATAATGATCACTAATTCCAAAAGCAAAATCTGGAACATTATCAGCTTTAAATATTAGCGTATGAAATCCATTTTGAGTTTTATAAATATTTTTTGACGCTAAATCTTCTTTAGTAATGATGTTAACAACATCATCGGATTTCCAGGCAAGTTTATATCTATCTAAATATTTCTGATTCAGAATTTCATCGGGGTTTTGCCACACACCTGTTGACCAAATTTGAAAATCTGCCGGGACAGTATATGATACTTTGTAATTATTAAAATCATTATACATTTCTAAGGTACCTGCATAATCCATTCTGTCCCATCCATCAATATCATCATAAACAGAAATTTGCGGATACCAGTATGCAACAAACATCGATGTTGAATCATAACTTCCAAATCTTATTGATTCCACAACAGGCATTTTAAATTCCCAATCAAATGAAAGCTTTATTGATTTTTTAGGATTTAGTTTTTCATTAAGATTTAAGAAAAGGTTAGTGCCAATCACTCTAGAAACTTTTTTGTTAGTTAAATCAATATCTGTTTCGTTGATAGACACACGATTTAATTTTATACCTTCAGAAATTGCTTTTTCATCCAGATAAAAATCTCTTCTTGCAGTAGGTGTACCTATATTTTGATATAGTCTTACCACAATCTGTGATAACGTATCAGGGCTGTTATTAAAATAAACTACTTGTTCTGAACCTTGAAGTAGTTTTGTTACTGGATCAAGTTTTACTTTAATATCATAATCAGATCTATTCTGCCAATAATTTGAACCCGGTTTACCATCAAAAGATCTTGTACCCTTTTCATAAGCTGGTTTGATGTTTAATGGCACATATGATTCTTTTTGTGCAAAAGAATTTAAAGTAAATAAAAAAACGGATATGATAACAAAAATATTTTTCACGAATGTCCCTTTCATCATTCAAAAAGTGTTTGATTATTTTTAGAAAATTTATTTCTCCCAAAACGATTATATGCTAATGCAGTCGCTTCTCTTCCGCGTGGTGTGCGTTTTATAAATCCCTGTTGGATTAAAAATGGTTCATAAACTTCTTCAATTGTACCAGGATCTTCATTAACAGCAACAGAAAGAGTATTTAGTCCAACCGGTCCTCCATCGTATTTATCTATGATAGCGAGAATAATTTCTTTATCCATTTCATCCAAACCAAATTCATCAACTTCAAGTGCGGTAAGTGCCTTCCGAGCAACATCAATATCAATAGACTTTTTATCTTCGAAGTCTGCAAAGTCTCTTGTTCTGCGTAATAGACGGTTAGCAATTCGTGGTGTACCTCTGGAACGTTTGGAAATTTCTACTGAAGCATCTTTATCTATTTTTAGATTTAATATTTTTGCCGAACGATTAACAATTTTATTTAAAGTTTCAGAATCGTAATAATCCAAACGAAATTTAATTCCGAATCTATCACGCAATGGTGAAGTTAACATTCCTGCACGTGTGGTAGCACCGACTAAAGTATATTTTGGTAAACTTATCTGCACAGATCGAGCATTTGGTCCGCTATCTATCATAATATCTAATTTGTAATCTTCCATAGCTGAGTAAAGATATTCTTCTATCACTGGACTCAATCGGTGAATTTCATCAATAAAAAGCACGGAATGTTCTTCAAGATTTGTAAGCAAACCTGCAAGATCACCCGGCTTTTCCAAAACTGGTCCTGATGTAATTTTTAATTTTGTTCCAAGTTCATTTGCTATGATATGAGCAAGAGTTGTTTTCCCCAATCCTGGTGGTCCTGTAAGCAAAACGTGATCAAGAGATTCTTTCCTTTTTTTAGCAGCGGAAACAAAGACATTCAGATTTTCTGTAATGCGGCTCTGTCCGGAAAATTCACTGATAAACCTTGGGCGTAAAGTCTGATCCAATTGTTTTTCCTCTTCGGTAGCAACTGGATTGGTTGTGTCTGATTTTCTCATTTATTTATGTAACAAGTTGTTTATTTCTAAATTTAAATTTACTTAATAATACAACCATAAGTGCCATTAAAGTTATCATTACTATTGCACTAAAAATTGTATATGATACATTAAAGGAACCGCCAAATAATAAAATTATGCCAGGATTCCAAGCACTTCCATATAGCATAATTAAGTGAACCACATATATCAGTAAAGTATTTCGTCCTATTAGAATAATAAATCTGGGAATAGATTCTATCTTTAGAGATAAGTATGAAACTATTGAATTTAAGACAAGAACAAATCCAACTCTAAAAATGATGGTTTCAAGTTCATTAGATGAGTCTACAACCTGATAACCAAAAAATTTTTCCGCAATTAAATAAGACAGCCCTGCTATAATTATAAAAGCCAGACCAAATATTGCAAGATTAAAACTAAACCTACTTGTTTTAAATACTAATGGATTTTTTGCAAGATAACTACCTAAAACTCCACCTGAAATAACAAAACCAGCCCAAGGAAATAACGGAAAAAGTGAGCCTGTACCATCATAAAAATACCCGGCAATTGGCTGTGGGAAAAAACTTATCCAACTAACTTTTGAGATATAAGGAGTGGATAAGAAAAAGAATAGTGCTGCACCGATAAAAATTATCATATCATTTACTTTTAATTTTTCCGCTATGTAAGCACAAAGCATAACGAATAAAATGCTAAACCCAATAAGGTGTAAAACATCTACAGTAAAAAATATATTCAGTCTATCCTGGGTAACATCCGAAAAATCAATAATTTTAAAAGTAGGATATCGAAGCAAGTAACCCAATCCTACGAGCAAAAGAAATCTTTTAAACCCTTTGCCGACTCTTGGATTTTTATCAAATGGTTCTTCAACTAAACGAAACAGGTAGGTAAATACTGTGCCCGCGGAAAACATAAATATAGGTGCTGTCATTCCACGCATAAAATTCCATATAAAAAATGCGGGAGCATCAGCTATACGAAATTGAGGAGCTAAAAGCACATCAACTGTATGCCCTTGCACCATCTGAATTACAGCAAATGCTCTAATCAGATCAATAAAAATTATTCGGTGTTTCTTTTCGCTTCGGACCATTATCAACGGATAATATTATTGGTGTTAAAATAACCAAATGCTTGGTAAACAAAAAAGCCCCGATACGCGGGGCTCTAATAATTTATTAACGTCGTTTTTGACTATTTGCAATTATTATTTTTTATCGTCATCAACAACTTCATAAGAAGCATCCTGAACATTATCTTTTTTATCTTCTTCTGGTTTTGCTTCAGCTTGTTGTTCCGTTGTTTGCTGCTGCCCTTGTGGTCCAGCTTGAGAATATAACTGGGAAGATACCTCGTTCCATACCTTACTGAGGGATTCAGTTGCTGATTTAATTTGTTCTGTGTTGTTAGAAGTTAAAGAATCTTCAACCTTTTTAATTTCAGCTTCCAATCTTGATTTTATATCAGGTGATATTTTATCCTTTAATTCATCAATTTGTTTTTTAGTTTGGAATATTAAACTATCTGCTTGATTGTGAACTTCAACCGATTCTTTTTTCATTTTATCTTCTGCAGCATGCTCTTTAGCAGCATTTTTCATTTTCTCAATTTCATTCTTATCCAAACCGCTGGAAGAAGTGATTCTAATACTTTGCTCTTTTCCAGTTGCTTTATCTTTTGCGGCAACGTGTAAAATTCCATTCGCATCTATATCAAAAGTTACCTCAATCTGTGGAATACCACGAGGTGCTGGTGGAATTCCATCAAGATGAAAACGTCCAAGTGTTCTATTATCTGCAGCCATCGGCCTTTCACCTTGCAGAATATGAATCTCTACAGAAGGTTGACTGTCCGATGCAGTTGAGAAAACTTCGCTCTTTTTTGTTGGGATAGTTGTATTTGATTCGATTAACCTGGTCATCACTCCGCCAAGAGTTTCAATTCCAAGTGCAAGTGGGGTTACATCAAGCAAAAGAACATCTTTAACATCTCCAGATAAAACTCCACCCTGGATCGCAGCTCCAACTGCAACAACTTCATCTGGATTAACGCCCTTGTGCGGCTCTTTCTCAAACAAATCTTTTACAAGCTGTTGAACCATTGGAATTCTTGTTGAGCCGCCAACTAAAATTACTTCATCAATATCTTTAGCAGTAACACCGGCATCTTTCATTGCTTGTTCACAAGGTTTCTTTGTGTTCATAACAAGATCATGTATAAGCTGCTCAAACTTTGCCCTTGTAAGATTTAGATTCAAATGTTTTGGGCCATCTTGCGTGGCAGTAATAAAAGGTAAATTTACATCTGTTGAAGCTGATGATGATAATTCCATCTTAGCTTTTTCAGCTGCTTCTTTAAGTCTCTGTAAAGCCATTGCATCTTTTCTAAGATCAATACTTTCTTGCTTTTTAAATTCATCGGCAAGAAAATCAATTAACCGTTGATCAAAATCATCACCGCCTAAGTGCGTATCTCCATTAGTGGATTTAACTTCAAAAACGCCATCACCAAGCTGAAGAATTGAAATATCAAAAGTACCACCACCTAAATCATATACCGCAACAGTCTCCTCTTTACCCTTCTTATCAAGTCCATAAGCTAAAGCCGCGGCTGTGGGTTCATTAATTATTCTTCTAACCATTAAGCCAGCAATTTCACCAGCATCTTTTGTTGCCTGTCTTTGGGCATCATTAAAATAAGCGGGTACTGTAATAACTGCTTCAGTAACCGATTGCCCAAGATAATCCTCGGCAGTTTTTTTCATCTTCTGTAATATCATTGCACTTATTTCAGGAGGTGAATACATTCTATCACCAATTTGAACACGTGCACTTGAATTATCTCCAGCTACCACTTCATAAGGAACTTCGCTCTTTTCACGTCCAATTTCATTAATTAATCTTCCCATAAATCTTTTTATAGAAAAAATAGTCTGTTTTGGATTGGTTATAGCCTGTCTTTTTGCCGGCTGTCCTACCAATCTTTCACCAGATTTTACAAAAGCTACAACGGACGGTGTAGTTCTACCTCCTTCTGAATTAGGAATTACAACGGGATCATTGCCTTCCATAACGGCAACGCAAGAGTTTGTTGTTCCAAGATCAATACCTATTATTTTACTCATTCTATTATTTCCTTATTATATATTTTTTTAAATTTTATTATTTATTGTGTCTTCAAACCTTAGCGCAAACACAATGATAATGCCATATTTTTTAATTATTATAAGTTATTATAATTTATAGACTTACACTAAACAATCTAATTAAACCAGATAATTTAATATAAATCGAGTGGACAATGTGGCAAATGTTTCTATCAATTAGACAGATTAACTGACATTACGTTGGAATTTATTTATTTTTAATATCATCTTCTGGAGTTAATGTGTTTAAAATTGAAAACTTTGATATAAAACTGAATACCGAATATATCGGAAGATCATTTATCTACGCCGATGAACTTGCCTCAACAAATACTTTCCTTATGGATAAGCAGAATGGATATAATAATAACGGTACGGTTGTACTAGCGGAAAAACAAATTAAAGGACGTGGTAGAAAAGATAGAGTTTGGTACAGTGCACCTGATTCAAATTTAACTTTTTCAATTCTTTTGGTTAAAGATAGACTACTTTTTAATAATATTAATTTCATAAACTTTGCGGCATCTTTAAGTGTTGCTGTTTCAATTGAAAATCTTTACCAGTTGAAAACACAATTAAAATGGCCAAATGATGTTTTAATTAATTCAAAAAAAACTTCTGGAATTTTAATTGAATCTTCTTCTCAGGGATCAAAAATTGAAAGAGTCGTAGTTGGAATTGGAATTAATGTTAATCAGAATTCTTTTCAGGGGGTATTTAATTGTCCTCCAACTTCAATTCATAATGAGATCGGGCGAAGCGTTGAAAGAGAAAAATTTTTAGCAGAAATATTAAATAATTTTGAATTTTATCTGGAGCAAATAAAATTAAATAAAAAAGAATTGCTTAACGATTGGAAATCCAAATGCGGCATGATTGGTGAAAGAATTTCTATCCACGAAAATGATAAAGAAATTTTTGGAATTTTTGATGACATTGATGAAAATGGATTTCTTTTACTTAAGACTAAGGATAAAATTGAAAGAATTCATTTTGGTGATGTGAGTTTAGGGCAGTAATGTTTTCAAAATGTAAATAATAAAAACAAATGCATACATGATTATTTAATTTAGGTTAAGAGATCTAAAACTCTTATTATATTGTTTCTTAAATCTTTACGGTGAGATACAATATCTACAAATCCGTGCTCTAACAAAAATTCTGATCGTTGAAATCCTTCGGGGAGATCTTTGCCAATTGTTTGCTTAATTACTCTTGGTCCGGCAAAACCAATTAATGCTTTTGGTTCAGCAATATGAATATCGCCCAGCATTGCATAACTCGCAGTTGTACCACCTGTTGTTGGATCTGTAAGAATTGAGATGTAAGGAATTTTTGCTTCAGCCAATCGAGCTAATCTTGCACTTGTTTTAGCCATCTGCACCAACGAATATGCACCTTCCATCATTCGTGCACCACCGCTTGCTGAAATAATGATTAATGGAATTTTATTTTTATATGCTTTATCAATTAAACGTGAAATTTTTTCCCCAACAACCGAACCCATACTGCCACCAATGAATTGAAAATCCATGCAACCAAAAGCTACTTCTCTGTCTTCGATTTTACCAATACCAGTTCTTACCGCATCATAAAGTTCTAATTTTTTTATAGATGATGCGATTCTGTCTGAATATTTTTTTGTATCAACAAAATCCAAAGGATCTGCTGATCGCAATTTCCTATCAATTTCCTTAAATGTATTTTTATCGAATAAAAAAGAAATATAATCCAGGCTGTTTATTCTAAAATGATAATCACATTTTAAGCATGTCCATAAATTTAATTCAAGTTGTTTTTTATGAATTATTTCACCGCAGGAAGGACATTTTTCCCAAAGTCCTGCTGGTAATTCTTTTTGCTGAGTATCTGCAGCAATATTTTGTTTCGATCTTTTAAACCAAGGCATAACTAATTCTTTGAAACATCTGCATAAATAGTAATTACTTTATAAGGCTCATTTAAATCATTAGAATTTACAGTAACAGTTCTGCTTAATTTCCCTTGTTTGTTCTTGGAGTCAAAATCAATTTTTATTGATCCTGATTGCCCGGGCTGTAAATTTTTTTCACTAACAACAGCAGCGGTGCACCCACAGGAAGTTCTTATATCTTTTATCTCTAAGGGCAATGTCCCTTTGTTTTGGAATGCAAAAGTATAGTGAACAACTTCCCCTTCTTTAACGTTGCCAAAATCATGCTGAATTTCCGGGAAATAAATCATTGCTCCTGACTTTGTATCCTTACTCTCCTGAACAATTATGTTACATTTAATCATCAATGTAAGTGCAGGTGTATTTGGATCATTCGTTTTGACAGTTACTGTTTTTGTTTGCGGACCTTTCCGTCCTTTAGAATTAAATGAAACATTAATTTGTGTAGATTCATTGGGCATTAATTCCTTTTTATCAGGATTAGCTGCTGTACAACCACAGGAAGCTTTTATGTCTAATATTTTTAGTACATCACCACCCGTATTGGTTATGGTAAAAGAATGATTAGCAATATCATTCTGATTTATATTCCCAAAATCATATTCGACTTGCTGAACAGAAACTTTTGGTTCTAAAAGCTGCGGGAATATTGCGAGTGATGTAAACAAAAAAATTACAATAATACTTCGGATCATAATTTTTTCTCCTTAACAATAAAATCTTTCAAATAATTTGGTTCTAAAAAATCAATATCCATTGTTACGTTATCTTCTCCATTTAGAGCTGCCCATTTTGCTATAAACTCTGGATTTGGGGCTGAAATAGTTTCCCTTTTACCCGATTCAATAATTTTATTTTCAAAAGCATTACCAAAAATAAAATTACCTTTTGATAGTGATTCTAATTCAGAGTTGGGTATAATTTTTAATTCTTCCTGAAATATATGATTATTACCTTTAATTTGAAACTTAGCAAAATAGAGTTCATCTCTTCCAACTCTGTTTGAAATAATAAAGGTTGAATTTGCCGGCAGGAAACGTGAAATCTGCAACGCCAGTGCTTCGAAAGTTGGAACAGGAATAATAGGGATTGATGAGGCTTGTGCAATTCCTTTTGCAGCAGCCATACCAATTCTCAGTCCAGTAAATGAGCCTGGACCAGCAGACACTGAGAGTGACTTGATGTCTTTAAAATCAGCCCCAGCCTGCTTCATTACAGAATCGATGTTTTCAAAAAGTTTTTCTGAATGGGAATGTTTTAATAATATTTTAGATGAAAAATATTTTTCATCATCAAAATAAACGCATGCACCACAAATACTATCTGAAGTTTCTATAGCAAGTGTTGGTAAAATATTATTCATATTCTAAAAAATTAAAAAGTCTTGAATTATCGTCTAAAATATTAATATTTATTTCTATTCTTTTTTGTGGTAAAATTTTAGGAAACAGGTTTCCCCATTCAATAAAAAAAATAGCTTTATCATCATTAAAATAATCTTCAATACCAATATCAAGTAATTCTATTTCATTATTAATTCTGTAGAAATCAAAATGATAGAAATTTTTAACACCAACATATTCGTTAACAATTGAAAAAGTTGGACTGTTAGAATTGATGATTCCAAATTGTTCGAGAACGCGTTTTATAAAAAAAGTTTTTCCCGCACCAAGATTTCCATTGATTGATATTATCATTCCATCTTTAATTAACTTTGAAAATTCAAAAGCAATTTTAACAGTATCAAATTCTGATTTACTTTTTCGGCTATAAGGAAAGCCCATTTTTACTTTGGCTCCATTGTAATCACGGGCAGTATCATTTCTTCCATTGAAATGCCGCCGTGCTGAAATGTATCTTTGTAATGAGTTAAATATTTATGATAATCTGTTGGATAAACAAAATAATAATCCTCTTTAGCAATAATATAATTAATTGTTACACCCCTTTTGGGGAGCTTATAATCATCAGAATTTTTTACAAACACAGCATGTTTATCATCAACCTTTAGATTCCTGCCGTACTTAAATCTAAGATTGGTGGATGCTTCCTTATCACCCAAAACTTTAGCACCCCGTAAAGATCTAATACTTCCATGATCTGTAGTAATAACGATCTTAACATTTTTCATTTTCGATAGAGTTCTAAAAATGTTTAATAAAGAAGAATGCATAAACCAACTGTTAGTTAAGGATCTGTAAGCAGCTTCGTCTGGTGCAATTTCTTTTAAGAGATCAGAATCAGATCTGCCATGCGCAATCATATCAAGAAAATTTACAACTACTGCCGTCATTTGAGTATTTTGATACGAATGAATATTTTGTTCAAAATTTCTTCCAACTTCAGGATCGATAATTTTGATATACTTCAATTCATTCTTCAATTTTATTCTTTTACGATCTAACAAATTCTGGAATAATTCCTTTTCAAATTTATTCATACTGTTTTCATCATCACCGCCCGATGACCAAAGAGTTGGATAATATTTTTCTATCTCCGATGGATAAAGTCCTGCAAACAATGCATTTCTTGAATATGGAGTTGCAGTAGGAAGAATAGAGTAATAATAATCTTTCTCGATCTTAAACAAATCTGTAATATGTTTTTCCATAACAAGCCATTGGTCGAGTCGCAAACAATCAAGCACAAAGAAAAAAACCGATTTGGAATCATCGTTTAAATGTTTGAGTACATATTTTTCTGCTATTTGCGGCGTAAGATTAGGAATATCATCCTTTTCATTATCAGCTATCCAATCCCGATAATTTCTTTCCACAAATTTAGAAAACTCACTATTAGCTTCTTTAAACTGTTCAATCAATGATTGCTCTAAACCAATCTCACGGTGCTGATCTAATTCAATGGACCAGTTGACAAGTTTGGTATAAATATTTATCCACTCAGTAAAATCAAGTTCAGAATTTAGTGCCTGAGTTATCTGATTAAAATCCTGCAAATAATCTTTTGTGGCATATTGTCCTGATATTTTTTTGCCCTCGAGTATCTTTTTGCAAACTAATAAAACCTGACTGGGATTTACAGGTTTGGTAAGATAGTCGGAAATCTTGCCACCGATGGCTTCGTTCATTAATGTTTCTTCTTCAGACTTTGTAATCATAACTACAGGTATTGAAGGATATAAATTTTTAATTTGAGCGAGTGTTTCAAGTCCACCCATTCCCGGCATCATTTCATCTAGAAAAATCAGATCATAATTTTTTTCTTTCACGGCTGAGATTGCATCAATGCCATTAGTAAGAGTATCAACATCATATCCTTTTTCGGATAAAAAAATTATATGCGATCTAAGCAGTTCAATTTCATCATCAACCCAAAGAATTTTTTTTCGATTCATTTTCTTGTCATTCCTTATTCAATAATAATATCAATTTAAATAATAGTTCTATAGAATTTTAATTAATTGAAATATTAACATCTAATCCTGCTTCATTTGTTGTGGTGGGCGGAATTCTTGATGCACCTTCCGGCTGAACAGTTGAACGTTTATAAAATATCGATAGAGTTACTTTAGCACTGATTGTATATTTTATTCTTGGTTCAACCGTTACTCTGGTTGTTCCATCCTGCGGTGTACCTGCTTCTTTAAAGTCCTGCATATTATATCTGACGGCAGCATTTCTTGCATTAGAATACGCAAGACTGAATTCGATATCATTCTTTAATGCAACTCCAAACAGAGGAAGTTCAAAGCCGGATTTTGAAAACTGAATAGTAAATCCAATATCCTTGGAAAAATTTTCTGTAATGTTGCTTGTAGTAACTCCAAGGTCATAGCTTGTTCTTGTAGAATATTTTAAGTTGCCGGATAAATTACCACCCCACAATTGCCCAAATGTCAAATTCAACCCTACTAATGGCGCAAAACCGTATTCAATTTTTTGTACTTGAACTTCTTGCCGTCCATCTCTGCTAAGTTTCCAACCTTCTGTATAAGTTGATGAATAGGAATGATCTAAAGAAATTCTATCCGCAATTGATTTGAAGAAAAATAATTTTTCGAGTCCATCCCACGTAATTCGCCAATTAGGACGAGGAATGTATTTAGAATAATCTCCCAGAAAATTTAGATTTGCTAGCACAGGAATACTTTCGAATCCTTTTATAAATGCATTTGATAAACTGGCATTTGGATCACTAGGGTTATAAAGTTCCGCTACGTGTTTTATTCCACTCTTAAATACAGAAAATATTAATACAGGTGGAAGTGTTAAAAATGATCTTGATATTGAGCCGGAAGCACTTATACTCGAAACGAAAATTGAACCATCATTATCAACGGTAAGAGTTGAATTCTTATTTAATGACCAGCCGGATTTCCAATTGATATCGATCTTTGCGCCTTCCCATAATGGTCTTGATGTTTTAAATTCAAAATTATTTCTTTGAGAATAAACATCATTTAAATTCGTACTTGGCGTTGCAACACGAGGACCGACATCATTGCTAAGCCCAAACATAAATCCTCTTGTTGGTCCGGCATTAGCATCATAAAACAGTCCCCAAAAATTTTTAAAGCCTGATCCTTTTGCCCTTAAACCGGATTTTGATAAAGTATTATCATTATTAAAACTAAATGAAATCATTTCATAATCAAGAAAGACATACTTTAATGCAGCAACAAGATAATTAACAGCTTTTGAAATAGCCGATGGTTTGTTAACATTAACTATTAAAGATGAATCTATAAGCTTAGTTGAATCAGTAAAAACTTTCGGGTTACCTAATGAATCTAATAAATTAGTTTGTAATTTTTCGGTGTTACTCAATGAATCCGATACATTAGTTTGTAATTTTTTTTGGATTTGATTCTGTTTAGTATTTATTGTTTGTGTATTCGGTTCATTTTTCTTTACATCTTCTTTAAATAAAGGATCAAACAAAGATTTCCATCTCATCGTTAAACTTACTTGGGATTTGTTATTAAATCCTGCACTTCTTCCAATTTCTTCCTGCCTAAAATCATAATTCCATTGATAGCCCGCAGAATAAGAAGCTGTTAATGTGAAGAATTTATTAATATCAAATAGTGATGGTAACCTTGGCGCAGTTCTTAAATCAACGCTTTGCTGATATATGTTATCTCTTCCAAAAAATGCTCCGCCGAAAATCTCTTTCCATATTTCTTTTTCAGGTCGGGGACTGCCATCAGGATAAGTTTCCAAATATGCAAGTGAGGAACTAATATTAAGCGAATAACTTGATGTGAGATTTAGAAATCCTCCTTCAGAAAGTTTCCACGAAAAACTTAATGCACGCGAAGTAACAAAATCCCTTGATGAAACTTCATTGGCAGGAGTATATAGTCCAGTCGCAGGATTCAATCTTGGCCTGGAAATATTTGTGCTTGAATTTCTTCTTGCTGTTAACGATAAACTAAAATTCTGCGGCGTAAAATAAATTTTGGTACCGCTGTAATCTTTTAACAGAGCAAACAAAACTCCAATAACTGGAATATCAATAGGTTTAAAATAATATTCCGGACTTAGCGATATGCCGTAATTTAAGTTTGCATTCCAAATCCAATTCGTGCTTGATAGAACAGTAGGACCACGACTAAATGATTTATTATAATTAAATCCTAAAGTTAAGGCATTAAATGTATCGCGTATCAGCCAATGCTTAGATGGAATTTTTATTTTTATATTTGATGCTGACCAGGAATCAGAAATTGATTGACTTTCAGTTTCTTCCCTTATCTGATCTGGAGATCTAACTGTGCCAGTGGTATCTTTTTCAAAAAGTTGTTTTTGCCTTTCCACCGCTCCATCCACTTTAACATCACTACCGGGAATATAAAGTGGTTTACCTATTTGTTCTGTGTGAGAATAATTTAAACGTAAATTACTTTCCGGTAAATTGATAGGCAAAAGTTTTAAAAGATTTACATCAGTTGCAATGGACCAATTGCTCTGATCGACTCTGCTGCCAAATCTATCTGCTAATCGGTGGAAGTACGGATTCTTCTTACTTAAATTGAAAGAGACAGTGGCGAAATCAGCTAACTTAACAGATGAAGACATACTATATGCCCAGCCGGGTGAATCATCTGCTCCTACAACTCTTAATTCATTCACCCACACTTCGCCTGATAGTGCCCCCGGATTGAAAGAGTTGTTTAGATTTACAACGCCAACCGAAAGAAATTTAACTGTAGTTAAAGAAGGATTACCTTTTAATACATAGTAATGACCCGGTCTCCCTTGAACTGGAACTTTTAAAACTTGTCGAATAGAATCTCGAAGTTGTTTAATTGCAGTAAGTTCATCAAAATTAATTGTTATTTCATTCCATCCAGGAAGTACAGGTTGACGATACTCGTAATAATTGTTTGTATCACCGCCAAATCTAAAATACACTTCTGAGGAATAATTATAAGTACCGCCCAAAGTATCGTTGTAAGAAATCGAACCAGAAAAATTTTTATTATCTCCATGAATAAACAATTTCATTTGCTTATAACTAAAAACATCAAGAGGTCTGAAAAGATATTTTACTGCTTCTCTGGATTCACCATCCGGTAAACCATTTAGGATTAAAGAAAGTGACTGCTCATTCCTTAAAATATTTTCATCTGGTCTGGTTCTGTCTCTTTCCTGAAAAACTCCCGGTGGACTTGTGTAATCTGGATTTTCTTCAAGACTTACTACGGAGATTGATAGCACTGTATCTTTATTAACGATATCTTTGCCAAGATTTTTTTGCCACTGACTTCCTACCAGATTAAATTCACCGATGCGGAAATGAACCATGCTGTCAACACCAGCGACATAAAGCCTTATCGATTCTACATTTGAAAAACTTGGGCTGCCAACTGTTGAGGAACTATCCTTAAGTGGAATTCTAAATAAATACCAACCCTTATCAGTCAATCCTCCGCCGGCACGAAATGGATTAGCTGAACTCGTATCGAGCGGTATTTCATACCTGTAATAGCTATTCTCCCTGTCAACGTTTCCATTTCTATTCAGATCTTCTGTGTCAGGAATTCTTCCAACATCTGTTAGTACTGCATTACCTTGTGTTCCATTAATATTAAAATAATCATACGGATAAGGTTTGCTGCCTCTCTGAAAGAAAAAGTCATCGCCGCTTGGATCGTCTTTGGTGCTGCTATAAGCAGCTCTCTCCTGCTCATCTGTATATCCATCAATGCCGGTATCTTCTTTCCCGGCGGCATCAATTGCATCATTAAAATCTTTGTCCTCAGTATCTAACCTGTTATTCGGAATTACATCTTCACTAATTCTGCCAAGATCAAGATATACTTTAGCATCACTTGGTGCATTAATAATTTGCGCCCAGAATTCCACAAACTCAATATTTTCTTCCACAAGATTATTAGCGGTAGAAGAAAGCAATTTTTGTATTCCACCCCAGGATTTTTTCTTATCCTGCAGTTCCGGATACCAGTTATATGTTCCAGGTGTATCTGGTAAGAACACAAAATCCATCACCGTAACCTGTTGATCAGCCTTTGCAACTTGTTTCCTTTCACCATAGATATCGTGCACAGTTACAAGAGATGGCGTTTCAGTAAACCAAAAAGTTTTACCTTTATGCTTCATCTTATCTTTGCTATCTAAACCAAGATTAAAAATAAGATTATCCGGTGCACTCAAATCTTTCCAGGCTGTGTAAGAAACACCGACAGGTATTGTCCTTTTGGCACCCTCAAAGTCATCAATGTAGGCAATACTCTTTCCGCCATCGGAACTGATTGTACTTTTTTTAGTGTTTGGGTCCGGATTGATATAAGCAAACTCACCGGTAAAATTAAACGAAGACATTTCTCGAGTAGAAAAAACTTTATCAAGAAGTTTTGTCACAACCGGAAGATCAGCACTCGTACTAAAGTCAAGTCCATAAATAGTATTGCTAAGTGGTTCTTCACCAATTCTAACTTTATCACTAAGGGTTTGCTGATTTAGATTTAGAATTGAGAACCCAAGTTTTGTTTTTTTTGAAAATTCATAAATTCCTCTTGCGCCAAGCAATGTTTTTGATGCAAGCTGGAATAAATCATTCTGCTCATAAGTAATTCTTAAATCAGCACCTGGAACAAGAGCAGCATCATTTCTAATATTTAACTGACCCGTATTATAATCTACTGAATAATCTGAGCCGGCACTTAATTCTCTTCCATTTAATAGAACTTTAACTGAGTTCTCAACAACATTAAATCCAAGCGAGTAAACTGAAGATGAAGTTCCTTTACTTTTACCGACTAGAATCCATTTATCGCTTAATTTATTCTGCGCTGCAAAAGTTTTTGTTGTATCGTAAACATCACTAAATCTATATTCCTCTGGCAATCCCTCCGGAAGATTGGCGCCAAACGGTTGAAGTGTCGGGAAAATTATTTCACCGGTTTCAGGTAAAATTGTTATTGATGGACGATAGTCAAAAATATTATCTGGCGGTGGTTGACTGCTGGAGTTTAACAAATCCAGTCCGAAAACATTTAAAAATCTTACAGTACCAATCTCACTTGCAGGTTCCTGTCCTTCAATTTCTCTCTTGAGATCAAATTCAAATCCTTCCTGCTTAATATTTCTCACACCGGTTGGATAAATATTTTTTAACTGCAGCGTCCAGGCAGTTTTAAATTTCGGTTGAAGATTAGCTGGTTTAACCATTTTTAAAATTAATCTTCGGGTTGTATTAGTATCACCTTGAGCAAGAAATTCACCAAATATTTTATCATCATTAGCACCAACACCCCGCTCCTGTCTATAAGCTACAGCAATCATTTCTGATTCGTTGACTGTAGTTTTAAGTGTTATAAATCCTGTTTCGGGATGAAGAGTATAATCCTTATCAGGTTCGAGAAGTAAAAATCTTCCAACGGCAACTTCTCCTTCGACAGGCACCACATTAGAATCTCTGTAGCTTTCGTTATATGAACCACCAACAGGAATATCAGGTAAATTGATATAAACGTTTGCATCTCTTTCTTTAGATCTATCCGTAGAGATTTGATTAATAGATTTCCAAACCTGAATATCAACAACAAGCAAATCACCTCTCACTTCTGGTGTTGCTTTTCCATAATAATTATTAAATACATTTTGTGTAGGAGATGCATAAACAGTGTCTAAAAAGTAATGGTTTGTAGAATATTCGTAAGCTCTTTTCTGAAATGTTTGTTCCGATGTACCACCAGAAACCTGTACTTCTTTGGTTTCACCTTTTTTCTGACTGGCAATTGTGGTTAGTGAAAACGGTCCCATTTTTAATTGGGCTTTAATTCCAAATAATGCCTCACTTCCACCAACTAAAGGAGAAGTTTGTAATGATACGTTTCCAGCTTCGATACTTTGGATTATTTCATCCTCGTACCCGGTATATTTTATTTTTAATTGATTTTCATATTCAAAAGTTCGTTCAGTATTCCAATCAGCAACTATATTTAATTTATCACCGATCGTTCCATTAACATTGATTTGGACTTGCTGTTTAAAATCCGGTTCGTTTCTTGTATTACCAAGTCGTGACGCTGTAACGCCTTCGGTGGTTTCATTTCGCCAGGCACCATGAATTTGAACTGAACCGCCAATCTTTAAACTGATTTTAGGTGTACCAAAAATACTTAGCACTCCAACACTTGGTAAAGGAATTTCAAAGTCAGTAAAACTCTTTATCAATTCACTCAATCCAACTTTGGAATCTTTAATTGTATAAGCGTATCCAAGGTCTTCCCATTTTTTTCGCTCATCAACTTCTAATCTTACCTTAAGATATTCCTCAATCGGCATCCTTAAAATTATTTTGCTGGGTTTGCCTGCAACTAATTCTTTTATCTCAACAAATTTTCCTGTGGAATCAATTGTGATAGTTCGGGTTATGAATGAGGGCGAGGGTTCAACAAAAAATTTTGATTTTTTCTTTTGCCAGTACGTAACGTAAGGTAAATCTTGTCTTTGATAATGGAAATATTTTAATCTGTTTGTGGAATCCAGAGACATCTGCCAAAGTTTTAAGGAATCAAGATTAACTTTAGTTTTAACTTTAATTGAATCTTT
This sequence comes from Ignavibacteriales bacterium, assembly GCA_037444745.1. Lineage (GTDB taxonomy): Bacteria > Bacteroidota > Ignavibacteria > Ignavibacteriales > Ignavibacteriaceae > IGN3. The sequence goes on along the minus strand of JBBILT010000016.1, from coordinate 39,335 downwards.
ACTTTTGCCCGTTACACTTATTAAATTTTTAGTTGAGTCAGTGATACTTTTTAGTTTTGTTGAATCCTGTTTAATTAAAATAGAATCATGAATCGATACATCAGGCGAATCAAGTATAGCAGGATTATTAAGAAGTGTAAGTTCCGCCGTATTAGGTTTGGTTACATTGGGATGTTGTAAATCCGGCTGCTGATATTTTTGTTGATTTATAGAATTAATATAAGAACATAAATTAAAGCAAGCAGATTGTAAAATCGCTTCGTTAACTTGTGACTTATATCCGGAACCAAAACCGAGATTGATACCAGCGTAAAACATCAAAACTGAGACTAATACTAAACGGACAGTTTCAATAATGATTTTTTTTATCTTGTGTTTGATACAGAAATCCTGAGTAATGTGAGCAAAATAAATCAGTAGAGTATATCCCGATATGGCTCCTAATTTTATTTTTTTGTTGCGAGAAATTAGTTAAAATCACTTATAAATTCAATAAATCAATCCAGTACTAATATCGTGTAATAAACTTATCTAATACTTTAATATGATTTAAGGTAATTTTTTTTCTCATAATCCTTAATCCGCTGTTCCAGTTTAAGTGAGTCTATCTACAAAATTTGACAAGTCCGGATATTGAGAGATTAGTTTTCCCTTTTCCCCAAACTCAAAATCCGAAAAATCAAACCCTGGAGAAACTGTACACCCAACCAATGCAAAAGATTTTTCTTTGGATAATTCAGCAGCAAACCAGTTATTTTTTTTTATAACAGCTTGATATCTTTCACCATCTTCGGTTCTATTTCCTAAAGTCATCCGAGAAAGTTTTCCTTTATTATCTATTACATAAATAAGTACGGAAACTCCATCATAAAAATGCCAGAGCTCATCAGATTGCAGCCTATGGAATTTAGATACTTGATTACCTTCCAACAAAAAATAAATTGAGGTGGAATAATTCCGTTTTCTTCTTTTACCTGGAGAGTCAACCAAAACCATTTCACCACCACGATAAATTTCTTTAAAGTATCCGCCCTCAGGATGTTTTTCAAGTTGCAGCTTTTGAATATAGTATAACGCTTTTTCGTTCATAAGATTTGAATGTTAATCTTCAATAATTAATAATTTCATTCATTACATTTTCTGCTGCTATTCTGCCGCTTTTGGCAGCGCCTTCAATCGTTGAAGGCAAACTTGTATCAGTCCAATCCCCAGCAAGAAATAAATTTTTTATTTTAGTTCCGCTTTTTGGTCTGTCGAATAAAGAATTTTTATCAGCAATAAAAGTAGCGCGTCTTTCTTTTATGATTCTATAATTAATCATAAGTTCTCTTTTGATATAAGTAAATTTTTCTAATTCATTAATTGCTAATTCGATAATCCCTTGGTCAGTTTTATTTGAAATATCATTAGCATTACTAACCACAATGTTTATATGCGATCCCTTGTTAAAAATCCAATGCAATTGTGAATCTATCAATCCATAAAATTTTTCTTTCAACGGATTTTCTTTTAGCCAAATATGAATATTCAAGATTGTTGAATATGAAAGATCTGTTTTGATGCCCAATTCTTCTTTCGGAATAATTTTTTCTAAAGCATATAAAGGGATTGCGGAAATGACATAATCAACATCATTATAAGTATTAGAATCTGATTTAACTTGAACTATTTTTTCGTTATCAATAGTAAATTTCTTTACTCTCTCTGATGAAATAATTTTGCCATCATATTTTTTTATAAAAGAAATAGCTGGATTAATTATACTTTCACTCAAACCGTATTTAGGAAGAATAATTGTTGAGGCAAAGTTGCCTTTAAAAAATATTCGTAAAAGAATATCATAAAATATTAATGCCGATGCATTATCAGGACTTGCATTCAAAGCACCAACACATAATATACCCCAAAATGATTTAACTAAGATTTCATCCTGATTACCATTCTCAAGCCATTCACGAACAGAGAGATTTACTAAAGACTTTTTACTAATGAAAGGAAGTTTCAGTAAAAATCTAATGAACTTAAATTTTTCTATTAAATTTAAAGCGTCGTAATTACAAACAGCCGATAAAAGATTTAAAGGATAAAAAAGGCTTGAGGCTTTAATAGAATATCCTTCTTTTCGTTTGGATAAAAAATTTATTCTCAGATTTTTTTGGTATAATAAATTATTTTCAGCACCGATCAGTTTTATAAATGAAAGAGTTTCATCATAACAGCCCATCAAAATATGCTGCCCATTATCAATTATATCACCGCTTTGAGACTCTTTAAATGAGAATGTTCTTCCACCAAATTTCGGAGATGATTCAATTAAGGTAACTGGGATTTTTTTAGAGGATAAAATTGAAGCGGCTGTCAAACCAGCGATTCCACTGCCAACTATTAAACATCTTTTCATTAATAAACTAAATTGTACTTTGCCCAAACGCCCAAAGCGATTCCAACCTTTTCAAACTTCGAGACTTTTATATTATTATTAAATATATCATAATCGGCAGCAATAATTTTTTCAAGCATTTTGTGATAGATATGCTGCATTGCTCTTGCAGCAAACATAGTTTTCTTATCCTCAAGATCCAGATGAGATGTGGCAGAATTAAAATATATTTTAGCACGTCCGGATTCGTACATCATCAATTCTTTAAATTGGTTATTATAAACTTTCATCATCAATTCAGATTCATTATAATTAAATTTCTGTAAATCTTCCTGTGGTAAATATATTCTGCCTTTCTCGGCATCCTTGCCTATATCACGAAGTATATTAGTCAACTGCAGTGCTATGCCAAGATCAACAGCAAAATTTTTTGTTGATGGATGTTTGTAACCAAAAATTTCTATACACATTAATCCAACAGTAGATGCAGCACGATAACAGTAAAGCTGCAAATCATCAAAAGATTTATATCTATCTTTTTGAATATCCATTTCCATCCCCTTTATCAATTCAAAAAATGGATCGAGTGGAATGTTAAAGTTAGAAATTGTTTTACCAAGTTTGTTTAGCAAGGGAAACTCGGAATGACCTTCGAAGGCTTTTTCAAATTCTATTCGCCATTTTCTTAATTTTTCATACTTCACATCCTGCGAATCATTTGTTTCATCGACAATATCATCTGTCTTTCGGCAAAAAGCATACACCACATTCATCGCATCCCGCTTTTCTTCGGGCAGCAAATTGAATGCATAATAAAAACTGCTTTTGCTATTCTTTGATATATCTTTTGCTGATTCAGACATTAAAAAATACTTTTCATAAAAAAGGTTATAAAATCAATTTTGCTAAGTTTGGGCCGATTTGAAAAAACATCGTAATTATTTTTTCTAATCTTACTGAGTATTTTCTCACCGCCGGCGATAGTCCATTTTATTTCATACAAAAATCTGTCTGATAAATACTCAAACAATTTTTTTCCTTCATCAAATAAAAACTGTGTTCTATCAATATTATGTTTTACTAACGCTTTAATATTAGGATTATTTTCCTTTAACTCAAGCATTATTTTTGTAACATTAAACAATTTCATCTCATCTTCAGGAAAATAAATTCTGCCTTTGTTAAAATCAATCAACGTATCTTGATAAAAATTGGTTAACTGTAATGCGGTGCAAATTTTATCCGAGTAAATTCTGGCTTCTTCATCATTCACTTTAAATAGCTCCAGTAATATTCTTCCAACAGGATTTGCTGAACGATTACAATAATCCAGGACCTCATTAAAGTTTTCGTACCTTTTTTTGACAACATCCTGCTTAAAAGCTGATAGAAGATTTAGAAAATAAGCTGACGTTAAATTATTATTTTTTATGGTTTTTGAAAGCTGCTCAAAAAATTTATTATTGGATTTAGTTTCCAGGGACAAATTGAATTCCTTTTCAAATAAATTTAATTTTTCTAATCGCTCATCATTATTATCATCACCCTCATCAGCTAAATCATCGGCTGTTCGTGCAAACCAATAAATAATAGCAATATCTTTCCTAAATGATTTTGGAATCAGGAATGAAGCAACGGGAAAATTTTCATAATGATTAGTTGTAAATGACAGTACTTTATTTTCTTGTTCTTTTTCCAAGTTTTCTTTCATACTTAATTGTGACCCAAATATTGATTCTTTCCAAATGGAATCATCTAATTGGACAAAATATCAGAATGAGGCAATTGTTGTCTTTTGAGGGTTAAAAATATTAAAATGATTGCACAAAAGTATGGAATAATATTTGTTTATTCCCAGCAGTGCATCCTTAAACTATTTCAAAACTTGGGGAAAACTAATTAAGCAAAGAGGGCTTATATGCGTATCGTAGCTGAAGATTTCGAAAAATTGCAGATTTATGATGTTGTCGTTGAGGTAGTAAATCTCAGTCGTGCAACTTATAAGGAAGCAGCTCAACTCAAAAAAATTATAGACCAGGATATTGATGCTAAAATCAGAAAGATAATAGTTGATTTAAGTCAATGTGAATTTATTGACTCAACTTTTCTTGGTGCGCTTGTTCTATCATTAAAATCCAGTGCAAAGATAGGCGGAGATATTCGTCTTGTAAAACCTGCTGAAGTTGCAAAATCATTGATGGAAAAAGCTGGAACATTAAACGTCTTCAATCTTTATAATTCTCTTGACGAAGCCGTCCAAAGCTTTGATTTTAACGGTGATAAAAATTATTATTTGTCGCAAGGTTCTTCGATCTTAACTTAATCGAATTAACATTGGGGGACAAATTTTGGAAGTATCATTTATACAAAACCTCTCACTGCTGAGAGGTTTTTTTATTTTAATGAATATTTTTATCTGGTCATAGAATATGGAACTGATTCATTTTCCGTTGCCCAAATCTTGTTTGGTTCCGATGACATCATAAATTTTAGTTTACCTCCATCCATTATTTCTTGGTGCTTAATGTAGCAGCGATCAAGGATTTTATCATTTAAATAAACTTCTTTTATATAAATATTTTCTGGGGAATAGTTCTCTACTTCAATTTTAAATTGTTTCCCATTTTCTAAATTTATTGAGGCATTTTTTAGACAAGGACTTCCAATCACATATTCATTACTTCCGGGTACAACAGGATAAAATCCTAAAACACTAAAAATGTACCAGGCAGACATTTGCCCACAGTCATCATTTCCAGAAAGTCCATCAGGTTTATTTTTATACATCGAGTTTACTATTTGATGAATTCGTTCTTGAGTTTTCCAAGGTGCGCCAGCATAACAATACATATATGGCACTTGATGGCTTGGCTCATTGCCATGGACATAATTACCAATAATTCCAGCTCTATTAATGTCCTCACTGTTGGCAAAACTTTCTTCAGAAATATTCATTGTAAAAAGTGAGTCAATCCAGCTAACTAATTTTTCTTTACTCCCCAAAAGATTTATAAATCCTTTAACATCGTGCGGTACATATAAAGAATAATTCCATGCATTGCCTTCTATGTAACCTTGATTATCTGTGCTCAAAGCATCAAATGGTTCTTTAAATTTACCGTCAGAGCTTTTTGCTCTTATGAATTTACTGTTCATATCAAATAGATTTTTGTATGATTGTGCCCGTCGAAAATATTCTTCTGCTATTTTCTTTTCTCCAAGTGATTCTGCAAACTTGTAAATTGTCCAATCATCAAAAGCATACTCCAAAGTTTTAGATGCTGAATTTGAATTCAAATCTTCCGGCACAAATCCATATTTTTTATAATACGCAATTCCATCATACAATTCGTAATTTGAACTAGAGATTACAGCATCAAATGCTTTTTGAATATTGTAATTCCTTATGCCTTTCATATACGCATCAACAATTACTGGCACTGCGTGATAACCAATCATACACCAGTTTTCATTTGAATAATGCGACCAGATTGGTAAGATTTTGTGAACACTTTGTTCGTAATGCGCGAGCATTGAATTTATAATATCATTTGTTCGTTTCTGCTGGATTATAGTGTAAAGAGGATGCAGTGCACGATACGTATCCCATAAAGAAAATATTGTGTAATTTGTAAATTCTTTAGCCTTGTAAATATTTTGATCAAGACCACGGTACTCCCCATTTACATCGTTATAAATAATTGGACTTAAAAAACTATGATACATTGATGTATAAAAATTTACTTTTCTATCTTCATCAGCTTCAATTATTATTTTTGATAATTCATTATCCCATTTTGTTTTTGCATCCGAAACAACTTTCCCAAAATCCCAATCTGGAATTTCTGCTTTAAGATTTTCAATTGCGTTATTAGTGCTTACTGCCGACAACGCAAATTTTATTAAAACAACTTCCCCATTTTCAGTACTAAAATCAAAATGACAAACTATTTTATGCCCAGCTCTTTCTGGAAAATTATTATTCTCATTAAACTTTCTCCAAAATCCTTTATAAATCATTTCTTCTTTGTTGATCAGTCCGTAAGATTGAATTGGTTTTGAGAAAGTCATGGCAAAGAATAGAAGTCTTGTTCTGGCCCAACCATTTGTCTGTCTGTACCCAGTTACAAGCGTATCATTCTCAACTCGAACGGATGACCAAATAATTTTTCCATCATAATTATAGATACCCGAAGTTAAGTCAAGAATTATATATGAAGAATCAGATTTAGGAAAGGTGTATTTATGAAATCCTACCCTCTCTGTAGCTGTAAGTTCTGTGGTGATATTATAATCATCTAATCTAACTTTATAATATCCAGGATGTGCTTCTTCTGTTTGATGTGAATAGCGAGATCGATAACCTGAATCTGGGCTATCACTTGTTCCGGGATTTAATTTTAGATTACCAACCATTGGCATAATTAAAAAATCGCCAAGATCAGAATGTCCGGTTCCATTAAAATGTGTGTGTGAAAATCCAACAATAGTTTTATCATCGTATTGATAACCTGAACAATAACGATAGACATCTGGATTGTAGCCTTTGCCATAGCTGTACATTGTGGTATCAGTTTCAGGACTAAGTTGAACCATACCAAATGGTACCGCTGCACCCGGAAATGTATGCCCCATATCTTTTGTACCGATAAACGGGTTAACAAAATCAGCGGGAGTTTTTTTTGTTTGAGAAATGATTGAAAGATTAATTACAAAAAGTAGAAGCAATATTTTTTTCATGATATTCTTATAAATTTATCTACACAAAGATAACTACAAGAATTTAAACTGCTTATTAGAAAAAAATAAATTATGCTGTTACTTGTTTTTCTATAGAGGACTTATACAATTTATAATTCATCCCATCACACAAAGCTTGCCAGCTTGCTTCAATAATATTTGTTGACACACCAACTGTTGACCAGGTGGATTCTCCATCACTCGTTTCAATCAATACACGAACTTTGGCGCCTGTCGCTTGCTTCTCATCCAATACACGAACTTTGTAATCAACAAGTTTTATTGAAGCGATCTCCGGATAAAAACGCAGCAATGCTTTACGAAGTGCATTATCAAGTGCATTAACCGGTCCATCTCCGGCTGCTGCTGTGTGTTCAATCTCTCCATTAACTTCAATTTTTAATACAGCTTCAGAATTATTGTGACTATCATTATCAAAAAAAGTATAAATTCTGGAGTCTATCGTTTTAAAAAAAGGGATGAATTCATCTTTTGCAATTCTTAATAATAATTCAAATGAAGCATCTGCTCCATCAAATTGATAGCCTTGAAATTCAAGTTCCTTAATGTGAGTAACTAATTTTTTACTAAACTCATTTCCTTCTTCAACATCAACACCAAATTCCTTCGCTTTATATTTTATATTACTTTGTCCAGATAAATCAGAAATCAAAACTCTTTGTGCGTTTCCAACAACAGTTGGATTAATATGCTCATACATCCTGCTGTCTTTAAGAACAGCGCTAACGTGGATTCCACCTTTATGTGCAAAAGCAGATTTACCAACATACGCTGCGCGATTATTTGGACTAAGGTTTAGAATTTCATAAACACTATTAGATAATGCAGTTAATTGTTCAAGTTGAATTTTCTTTTTTGTAGTGCAATTCATTTTAAGAAGTAGATTTGGAATAATGCTTATTAAATTTGCATTTCCACAGCGTTCTCCAACTCCGTTTATAGTACCTTGAACATGAACTGCGCCACATTCAATTGCGGTTAAAGAATTTGCAACTGCAAGATCTCCGTCATTATGAGCATGAATCCCAATCGGGACTGATATGCTTTTTTTAACTTCATCAATTATATATTTAATTTCATCTGGAAGTGAACCGCCATTAGTATCACAAATAACTACAACATCAGCACCACCGGCTTCTGCTGATTTTAACATTCTAATTGCAAAGGCCTTGTCATCTTTAAATCCATCAAAAAAATGTTCTGCATCAAATACAACTATTCTATCATTGTCTTTAAGAAATTTTACAGATTTGTAAATCAACTCAGCATTTTGATCTTCATTTAAACCTAAACTTTTTTCTGAATGAAACTTCCAAGTTTTACCAAAAATTGAGACGTAAGAAGTTTCTGCTTTTAATAAAGCAATCAGGTTTGGATCTGATTCAATTTTATCTGGATATCTTGCAGTAGAACCAAATGCGCACATTTTTGCATAATTGAGTTTTACTTTTTTTATCTCATTAAAAAATTCTGCGTCTCGTGGATTGCTTCCAGGCCAGCCGCCTTCAATAATATCAATTCCAAAATCATCAAGTATTTGTGCGATGATAATTTTATCACGCACAGTTAAACTTACTGCTTCACCCTGAGTCCCATCACGTAATGTCGTATCAAAAAGTTCTACTATTTTTGATTCCATTTGCAAAATCCTTTTTCTTAATCAGATTTTTAAAATCTATATCATTTTATTTTCACGCGCATAATTAAATAGACCTCCGCTTTTAACAATATCATAAACACTTCCTAGTGGTCTAAGTTTATATTCATTTCTATTTGATAAATTTTTGATGACACTTTTATTCAGATTAACTTCAACTTCGTCGCCAGTTTTAATTTTGTCATTAAGTTTTTCATTGCTTTCAAACGGGATTAAAAAACCGCCATCAACAGAGTTACGATAAAAAATGCGGGCATACGACTCCGCAACCACTACTTTTATTCCAGCAACTTGGAGTGCGAGAGGAGCATGTTCACGTGAAGAACCACATCCAAAATTTGAACCACCAATTATAATTTTATAATCCGACTGATAATTATCGCCAACAATAAATTGTTTACCGCCTTCTGGCAACCCTGCTTTTTCAATTGGCACACTTGATAATGCAAAGTGTCCATACTTTTTTAATTCTTCGGGATCACTTGTACTGTAAACTAAATGTTCACCGGGTATAATTTGATCTGTATCGATGTTATCACCAAGCACATAAGCTTTTCCTGTTATAATATTTTCCATTTTATCCTTTACAAAAATTTGCGTGGATCAGTTATTTCTCCAGTTATTGCACTTGCTGCAACTGTAAATGGAGATGCTAAATAAACCTGTGATGATTTACTTCCCATTCTCCCGGGAAAGTTTCTATTTGTTGTTGATATAACTACATCACCATCAACGCTTCTGCCAATTGTATCTGATGGACCGCCTAAACAAGCCGCACAAGATGATTCTGCAATTATACATCCAGCATCTACAAAAATATCTTTAAGTGAAATTCCATTAATAGTTTCTTCTTCCAATTGTTTTGCAACTTGAATACTTGCTGGAACAACATGAGTAGTAATCTTAACTTTTTGCCCAAATAATATTTTAGCAGCATTTTTAAAATCAGTAATCTTACCGCCAGTACAAGAGCCGATATAACATTTTGTAAGTTTTGTCCCTTCAATATTTTTTACAGTATCACGATTATCCGGGCTATGCGGTTTTGCAATTGTTGGTTCAATTTTGTTTACATCGTAAACATATTCTGAATGATAAACTGCATCAACATCGCTATTGAACTCCTCAAATTCTGTTACACCAATTTTTTTTAAATAATTTCTTGTAACATCATCAACTGCAATGATACCATTCATACCACCGCCTTCAATTGCCATATTTGTAAGTGTCATTCTTTCAAACATATTCATACTAGAAATTGTCTCGCCGCAAAATTCCAGAGCACGATAAGTTGCGCCATCTGTTGTGATATCTCCAAGAATCTGAAGAATCAAATCTTTTGCAGTAAGATACTCCGGCATTTTACCATTAAAAGTAAATTTCATTGACTCAGGTATTTTTTCCCAAATTTTTCCAGTACCAAGAATAAAAGCTGCATCAGTATTACCAACACCGGTTGAAAACATTCCGAAAGCACCGCTTGTACAAGTGTGAGAATCAGTTCCAAACAATACAGTGCCGGGAATATTAAATCCTTCCTCTGCTAATGCAAGATGACAAACCCCTTTGTAACGTTCTGTCCCAACATCATAATAATTTGGAAGATTGTATTCTTCTGCAAACTGTCGTAACACATCAACATTTCTGTTAGCATGAACATTTTTTGTAAAGATATAGTGATCTGGAAAAATTACAAGTTTTTGTTTATCCCAAACTTTTGCCTGCTCTCCAAATTCTTTTTTCCATATTGCTATTGTTGGCGGACCGCAAACATCGTGTGTCATCAAAACATCCACATCAAGCCAAACACTTTCTCCTGGAATTACTTTGGATTTGCCTGCAGCTTTAGCTAATATTTTTTCAGTTATAGTCATTGCCATAAAATTTCCTTTTCACTTTACTGAAGTTTCAGTTTCAAAAACTTCTAACTTTATTTTATTAAAAACTAAATAATGATTTATTGCTTGAAGATATGCCTTTGCACTTGCTTCAATAATATCAGTGGATGTTCCTCTTCCGTTAAAAGAATTATCTCCCTGTCGAATTCTAACAATGGCTTCTCCCAGCGCTTGCCTTCCGGAAGTAACAGAGCGAACATTATAAGATTCAACGGTTGGTTTAATTCCAAGTGCTCTCTCGATTGCATTAAATACTGCATCAACCGGCCCATCGCCCGGTGATGATTCCTGAACAATTTTATCATCAGAAATAATTTCTATAGTTGCAGTTGGAATCGTACCGGTTCCTGCGTTAACATTAAAATATTTTAGTCTGTATAGTTCTTCATCTTTAAAAATTTCATCGCCCATTAACACACGTAAATCATCATCAAATACTTCTTTCTTTTTATCAGCTATTTCAAGAAATGTTTCATAAACTTTCTTCAGTTCGGATTCATTTAGATTATAACCTAACTCTTCTAACCTTGATTTTAATCCGTGTCTTCCGCTATGTCTACCTAGAACAATTTTGGTTTTATGAACACCAACTGTTTCGGGAGTCATTATCTCATAGGTTTCTCTATTCTTAAGCATTCCATCCTGATGGATTCCACTTTCATGGGCAAATGCATTCTCTCCAACAATTGCTTTATTTGGCTGCACAACAATTCCAGTAAAACCCGAAACCATACGACTTGTATTATAAATTTCAGAATGATTTATGTCAGTATAAAAATCACAAATATCATTTCTAACTTTTAAAGCCATAACAATTTCTTCCATTGAAGCATTGCCTGCTCTCTCACCAATACCGTTAATAGTTGTTTCAACCTGTCTTGCACCATTCTGAATTGCAGCAATTGAATTTGCAACAGCCAGTCCTAAATCATTATGACAATGAACACTTATGATTGCATTATTAATATTTTTAACTCTGCGTTTTAGTTCGGCAATTTTCCAGCCAAATTCAGAGGGAAAAGTATAACCTGTTGTATCCGGAATATTGACCGTTGTTGCACCAGCTTCAATTGCGATTTCAATTACGTCTGCCAAATAACCGATATCTGTTCTTCCAGCATCTTCCGCAGAAAATTCTATATCATCACAAAAAGTTTTTGCGTATGCAACTGCATCATAAGACATCTTTAATATTGTTTTTCTCTTTTCCGCCAATGTCAGACCATATTTGCTGTCACCAAATTTTCCAAGAATATGATAATTTGATGTGCTGGAAAAAGTATGAATGCGCGGATGTTGAGCATTTCTTAATGCATCAAAAGTCGTTTTGATATCAATCTCTTTTGCACGTGCAAGCCCGGCTATAATCACCGAAGATTCATCTGCAATTCTTTGTACGGCTTCAAATTGTGTTGGAGAAGAGATTGGGAATCCTGCTTCGATCACATCTACTTTTAGTTCTGCAAGTTGTCGAGCAATCTCAAGTTTTTCGTAAACAGTTAAAGATGCTCCTGGTGATTGCTCTCCATCTCGAAGTGTAGTATCAAAAATGATAATTTTCTCACTCATAGTTTACTTTCTTTAATATTTTCTGTTCATTTAAAATTATTTCTTATCGAGTTTTTTAATATTATCGATTACAACTTCTGTCATCTCTTGTGTTGAAACTGATTTGCATCCATCGCTCATAATATCAACCGTACGATAACCATCACAAAGTGTTTTATCAATTGCCTGCTCTATTAGATTGCCAGCATTGTTAATTTTAAATGAGTATTTGAACATCATTGCCACAGAAGAAATTGCAGCAAAAGGATTTGCTTTATTCTGTCCAGCAATATCTGGGGCACTGCCATGAACAGGCTCGTAAAGAGCATATTTATTTCCTAAACTTGCAGATGGCAGCATTCCCAAACTTCCTGTAATCATTCCTGCAATATCGCTAAGAATATCACCAAACAAATTTGAAGTGAGTATTACATCAAATTGTTTTGGATTACGAACAATCTGCATAGCAGTGTTATCAACATACATATCGATTAGCTCAACATCAGTAAAATCTTTATGAACATCGTGAACTACATTTCGCCAAAACTGAGAGACTTCTAAAACATTAGCTTTATCTACTGATGTAACTTTATTTTTTCTTTCTCGTGCAATCTCAAAAGCATTTCTCGCAATTCTTTCAACTTCATTACAAGAGTAGAGCATTGTATTAAAACCTTTTTTTTGATCTAAACCTCGCGGCTCACCAAAGTAAATTCCTCCTGTTAACTCTCTTAGTACAACAAAATCAACATCAGCAAGAACTTCTTTCTTTAAAGTAGAAGAACCAATAAGCGGTTGATAAATTTTTGCAGGACGAATATTTGTATGCAATTCTAAAGACTTGCGAAGTTTTAGAAGCGCTGCTTCAGGTTTTAAATGATGAGGCAGTGATTCCCATTTGTACCCGCCAACTGCACCAAGAAAAACTACATCAGACTTATAACAAGATTCTAAAGTTTCGTCTGTTAATGGTGTACCATATAGATCGTAAGAACAACCGCCGATTAAACATTCTGTAAACTCAATTTCAATTTTATATAACTCTGAAACTGCTTTTATAACTTTTACAGCTGAGTTTGTAACTTCAACGCCAATTCCGTCTCCAGGCAATAATGCTATACTAAACATCTATTCTCCTAAATATTTTCATTTTATTATTTGCTGTCCGGTCTAAGATTTCTAACCTGCTTACCTGCTTGCCACATTTCGGAATCACGAATTTCTTTCAATTCAACTTCTAACTTTTGTCTGTAATCAGATTTTCTTCCGGATTCAATTACAATCTTTGCTTCCTTTCCTGTCTTAACACTATTGTATAGATTTTCAAAAACAGGAGTAACAGCTTCACGGAATTTATGTCTCCAATCAAGCGCACCACGTTGTGCAGTAACAGAAGTGTTAGCATACATCCAATCCATTCCATTTTCTGCAACAAGCGGCATCAAACTTTGAGTAAGTTCTTCAACGGTTTCATTAAACGCTTCTGATGGCGAGTGACCATTTTTTCTTAACACATTGTATTGCGCTTCAAACACACCAGCGAGTGCACCCATCAAAATTCCACGTTCCCCAGTTAAATCAGAATAGACTTCTTTTTTAAAATCAGTTTCAAATAAATATCCAGAACCAACTGCAATACCAAGCGCAATTACCCTTTCCTTTGCTTTACCCGTTGCATCCTGATAAATAGCATAACTTGAGTTAATTCCTTTTCCCTGCACAAATAATCTTCTTAATGATGTACCTGATCCTTTAGGTGCAACTAAAATTACATCAATATCTTTTGGTGGTACAATTCCAGTCTGATCATTAAAAGTAATTCCAAACCCGTGTGAGAAATAAAGAGCTTTGCCTTTAGTTAGATATGGTTTGATTTTAGGCCACTGTTCAATTTGTCCAGCATCAGATAAAAGAAATTGAATTATAGTTGCACGCTTTGCCGCTTCTTCAATATCAAAAAGATTTACTCCTTCCTTCCATCCATCTTCAACAGCTTTATTCCAGCTTTTAGAATTTTTTCTTTGCCCAACAATTACATTAATTCTATTGTCTTTAAGATTTAATGATTGCCCCGGACCCTGAACTCCGTATCCAATAACAGCAACAACTTCATCCTTTAAAACTTCTTTAGCTTTTACTAATGGAAACTCATCTCTTGTAACTACGTTTTCTTCAACTCCGCCAAAATTTATTTTAGCCATAAGAACTCCTTTATTATTTATTAATCTAATTGATGTGCTTGTTCTAATTCATACAAACTATCTGAAAAATTATCTATCTGTTTCATCATTGCTACTCTGCCGGATCTTACGAATTCCAAAACTTTAAACGGACGCAGAACTTCAAACAATTCTTTGGTGTCTTCTTTATGTCCTGTTTTTTCAATGACAATATAATCCTGCTCAATAGAAATAATCCTTGCATGATAATCACGAATAATTTTTTCTAAACTCAATCCATTCTGAACTGACGAGGTTGCAATTTTATAAAGGGCAATCTCTTGATGAATTACTTCATCAGTAGTATGAAAGAAAGCCCTAAATACATCAACTTGTTTCTCAATTTGTTTAACGACTTTCTCAACTTTCTCACGCGTTTCAAAAACTACAATAGTGTAGCGGTAAATCCCTTTCACTTCAGATTCAGATGCAGTTATACTTTCTATGTTAATATGTCTTCTGGTAAAAATTATCGTAACTCTATGCAAGAGTCCTACTCTATTTTCTGTAAAGATAGAAATTGTGTATTGTTCTTTCATTTAATTCTCCTTTTTATTCAAGCCTAATTTCAGATACTGAAGCGCCAGTTGGAATCATTGGAAAAACATTATCTTCTTTTTCAACTCTAACTTCAAGCACATATCCAGCTTTAGCATTTAATAGACTATCAATAGCTGAATCAAGTTCATTACGCCTTGTAACTCTTTGAGCATCCAATCCATATCCAGAAGCTATCTTTATAAAATCTGGATTTACCATTTCTGTTTGCGAATATCTTTTATCAAAAAACATTTGCTGCCATTGTCTTACCATTCCAAGAAATTCGTTATTAAGAATTATAACTTTAACTGCAACGTTTGTTTGTAAGATTGTTCCAAGCTCTTGTATAGTCATTTGAAATCCGCCATCACCAATAATCGCAATTACCTGTTTAGCAGGATTTCCAAGTTTTGCGCCAATAGCAGCAGGTAAACAAAATCCCATAGTTCCTAATCCGCCAGAGGTAATACTGCTTCTTGTGTTTTTATGATTAAAATATCTTGCCGTAACCATTTGATGCTGCCCAACATCTGAAACTACAATTGCTTCTCCATTTGTTTTTTCAGAAACGACGCGCACAACTTCACTCATCTTTAAACCATTTTCGGTTGGATACAAATCATGTTTAATAATTTTTTCATATTCAATTTTCTGAAATTCTTTAAACTTATTTATCCATTCAATATTTTCATTATGCTGTACTAATTCTGTAAGCATTTGAAGTGCTTCTTTTGCATCGGCATTAATTGCAATATCAGCCTTGATTATTTTATTTATCTCTGCCGGATCAAGTTCGATATGAATTATTTTTGCTTGTTTTGCATATCGTTTTACATCGCCAGTTACTCTGTCATCAAAACGCATTCCTACCGCAATTAAAACATCGCACTCATTTGTAAGTTTGTTGGGGGCAAGATTTCCATGCATTCCAAGCATCCCAAAGTTTAGTGGATGTTCATTTGGTAATGCTGATAAACCGAGTAATGTCCAAGCAGATGGAATTCCAGATTTTTCAAGAAATAATTTTAATTCAGTCTCCGCTTGTGCAAGAATTACGCCCTGTCCAAAAATCAAAAAGGGTTTTTGTGATTTATTAATTAGTTCAGCAGCTTCTTCAAGTTTAACTAAATCTATTTTTGGTTTTGGAAAGTAACTCCTGATTTTTGTGCATACTTCATATTTAAATTCCATTTGCTGAAACTGTGCATCTTTGGTAATATCAATAACAACTGGTCCAGGTCTTCCAGTTTTTGCAATATAAAATGCTTTTGCAATTGCTTCTGGAATTTCATTCGCATCAGTGATTTGAATATCCCATTTAGTAACTGGAGTTACAATTCCAACAACATCAGTTTCCTGGAAAGCATCAGTACCCAAAAGTGGTGAAGCAACTTGCCCGGTTATACAAACTACAGGAGTTGAATCAATAAAAGCATCTGCAATTCCAGTAATTAAATTTGTTGCTCCAGGTCCAGATGTGGCAATACAAACTCCAACTTTTCCGGTTGAGCGTGCATAGCCTTCAGCCGCATGAACAGCACCTTGCTCGTGCCTTGTCAGGATATGATTTATTTCATTCTGGTAATTGTATAGAGCGTCGTAAACAGGCATTATTGCTCCGCCAGGATAACCAAAAACTAAATCGACACCTTCAGCAAGCAAGCATTTTACAACAGCTTCAGCGCCAGAAATTTTTTCTTTTGTTTTGGTTTTACCTATACTGCCATCAATATTTTTAGCAGATTTTATTTGTATCACTTCTTCCATTCAATTTTCCTATGGGATAATTATAATTTTTCAAATTCATCAGTTACGCAGCCTTCAGAAGCAGATGAAACAAGATGAGTATATTTTTTTAGCCAGCCTTGCTTTGCTTTTAGCTCGGGAGCTTTCCACAAAGTTTTTCTTCTCTGTATTTCTCTTTCATCAATCTCAAGATTTAAAATATGTTTTTCGGTATCGATAGAAATTATATCTCCATCTTTTACAAACGCAATTAATCCACCCAACTGCGCTTCTGGTGTAATATGCCCAACAACAAATCCGTGCGTACCGCCAGAAAATCTTCCATCAGTTATTAGAGCAACATCCTTACCCAAGCCCGCGCCCATAATTGCGGAAGTTGGTTTTAACATTTCAGGCATTCCAGGCGCGCCTTTTGGTCCTTCATAACGAATAACAATTACATCGCCTTTTTTAACTAAACCTTTTTCAATTCCTTCATTTGTTTCAAACTCGCTGTTAAAAACTTTTGCAGTTCCGATAAACTTCAAGCCTTCCTTTCCTGTAATCTTTGCAACTGCGCCTTGCTCAGCAAGATTGCCAAACAATATCTGAATGTGTCCTGATTCTTTTAGAGGATTTTCTATCGGTACAATTACTTTTTGATTTGGATTTAATGATGGAGTGTTTTGTAGATTTTCTGAAATAGTTTTTCCAGTTACTGTTAGACAATTACTGTGCAAATAATTTTTCTCAAGAAGATATTTCATTAATGCCGGAGTTCCACCTGCGTTAAACACGTCTTCCATCAAATAATTGCCACTTGGTTTTAGATCAGCAAGAAAAGGAGTTTTATCCGTAATCCTTTGAAAATCATCAAACGTAAAATCTATCTTTGCGGATTTTGCGATCGCTATTAAATGCAAAACTGCATTTGTAGATCCACCAAGTACCGTAACTACTGTAAAAGCATTTTCAAGAGATTTTTTTGTAATGATATTCGAAGGCTTTATGTTTTTTTCTAGCAATATCTTTATTGCGTTCCCAACTTCAACACATTCATTTTGTTTTTCGTTAGACTCTGCAGGATTTGATGAACTGAATGGCAGGCTCATTCCCATTGCTTCAATTGCTGAAGACATTGTGTTTGCCGTGTACATTCCACCGCAAGCACCAGGACCGGGACAGGCATTTTTAATTACATTTTTGTAATCTTCTTCAGAAATAAGACCAGAAACTTTTTTACCCCATGCTTCAAATGCTGAAACAACATTTAATTTTTCACCATTGTAACAACCAGAACGAATAGTTCCTCCATATAACATTAGCGAAGGACGATTTAGTCTGCACATTGCCATTAACGCACCGGGCATATTTTTGTCACAACCAACAACTGTAATCAATCCATCATAGGCATGAGCTTCTACCATCGTTTCAATAGAGTCGGCAATTATCTCTCGTGATGGAAGGGAATATCTCATTCCCTCAGATCCCATTGAAATTCCGTCACTAACTCCAATTGTATTAAAAACCAATCCAACCAAATCTGAAGACTTAACAGATTTTTTAATTTCATCCGCAAGTTTATTTAGATGCATGTTACAAGGATTTCCATCGAAGCCGGTGCTTGCAATTCCAACAAAAGGTTTTGCTAAATCTGCCTCGTTTAATCCTAAAGCGTACAGCATAGCCTGCGATGCTGGTTGTGAATTACTTTGTGTTAAATGTTTGCTGTATTTATTTAGTCCCATAATTTTTCTTCTCTGATTTATAGATAATAAAAAAGCCCTTCTCGTTATGAGAAGGGCTTTAGTTAAACTTTAATATTTACCATTCTCATTCATTATGTGGCATAATAATTCCAAGAATAATAATGTTGATGAGAATGATATTTATGTTTTTTATTTGCACTTTATTTTTTTATTTCTTCAAGATTTATTTTATGATTTTTTCTTAATGCCAAAATAGTAAAATCAAACAACAAATGTCAAGACCTGACTGCCTAATTACTTTTTTCATCCTAAAAGTAAGAATTATTATTTCTGCAAGGATTTTTCATATCTCGTTCCGAAAGAATAAGTTTTTCGACTTTTACCAATATCAAAACTAAAAACAATCTTTTGTCATCCAATTAATTCTAAAACAATCAACTTGGGTGTTTTATTTCTTTAACTGCTGAAACAACTACTTTAATACCTTCAACTCTAAGCACTACAATTTTTGTTCCCTGAGTAATGTATTCCGATTCAGCTACTACATCTATTCTTTTGCCATCAATCTCTACAGTGCCGCCGGGACGCAGTGTAGTAAAAGCAACCCCTTCTTTTCCAATTAATTCTTTTACAGATGGATAAGAAACAAAACCTTCTTCAGCTTTTTCAGATTGTGATAGAACAAGTTTATTAAACGCTTTTGATTTAGGTAAATATCTGGCAAGAACAAAAATTCCGATTAAAGCAAAAAGGATTGAACCCGAAAGCTGAATGATTGCAATTGATACGGCTTCCATATCGATAAACGGCTTGCTGCCAAGAAGCGAAAAAAATATGGAGGCAAATATCAAAATGATTCCTGAAATGCCTGTTATACCAAAACCAGGGATCACGAAAATTTCTAGCAACAATAATCCTAATCCAACAACAAACATTAATATTTCTATAACCGATGCCAGTTGAAGTATATAAGATGACCCAAAAAATAAAGTAAGCGCTATCAATCCAGTTGTACCTGCAACACCCCAGCCGGGGGTTTTTATTTCAGCTATCAACCCAAAAAATCCTATCATAATAAGTATTGAAGATACTATGGGATTATTAAGGAATTTAACTACATCCTCAGCCCAGTTAGAAGTGCTTTCAACAACTTTAGCATTTTTTAATTTTAAATATGCAAGTGCTTCATTAAATGATGTTAAAACAGTATCAGCAATTTTATATTTAAGTGCTTCTTCCGATGTTAAAGTAACAAGCTTTGTGCTGTCCACAAGTCCCGGAATAACAATTCTTTCATCAACCATCCCTTCGGCAATATCTGTTCTTCTTCCGTTTCTTTCTGCAGTAGATCTCATCTCAGATCGCATATAGGATTGATACTTTTCGCTTTGTTTTTTCCCTGTTTCATCAACAACAGTTGCTGCACCTATTGAACTGCCGGGAACCATAACAATTTTAGTACAAGATAAAGCGATCAAAGCTCCTGCAGATATTGCACGGTTATTTATAAAAGCTATAGTCAATACTTTGCTGGATATAATTGCATCTTTAATTTGAGTTGCCGCATCTACTCTACCGCCAAAAGTATTTATCTTAAAAATAATTGCAGAAGCATTATCTTTTTCGGCTTCAGATATAACTCTTGTGATGTATGGTGCTAATCCTAAATCTATCTCACCATCAATATAAGCTACATAAACAGTTTTCTGCTGAGCGATTAAGGAAATTGTAAACAGAAGTATAATAATATATTTCATAATGTCATCTTAGATTAAATTTTTCCAAAGAATACAATAATACTTGATTGAAAATAATGAAAAAGGGATTGATCGGAAAGTAATAATAGTGTGAAAAATTACCCAGTATGCCTTAGCATCACCCAAACTATTGATCTTACTAAGGCATCAGAGTAAATAAATTTAAGAACCTTTGCTTACAACGCTGCCAATAGCAGAACGTTCAACTTTGATTTTAACATTTGGAGCGATTTCAATTAATACTGTTTTATCTTCAATCCCAACAATATTGGCATGAACTCCGCCTGTAGTTACAATCTTATCACCTTTTTCTATGTTTGAAAGAAGTTTTTCTCTCTCCTTTGCACGCTTTTGCTGAGGTCTGATAATCATAAAATAAAATATTGCGAAGATTGCGCCAAACATTATTAAGGTGCTGATTCTTCCACCGCCGCCATCCCCGCCTTGTGGTGCCATTGCAATTAGTATATTCAATTTATTCTCCTTCTGATTTTAATTTTTAATTGATACTTCATTTACAGTTTTGTTTTTCCACTCAAGAAAATCTTTATTGATAATATGCACACGAGCTTGTGTTACTAAATCAATATAAAAATACAAATTATGAATCGTTGCAAGCTCAAGTGCTAATATTTCTTCTGCAATAAATAGATGCCTTAAATAAGCTCTTGAATAATTTTTGCAAGTATAACAATTACAGGACTCATCTAAACTTTTAAAATCATCTTTATACTTTGCATTCCGCATCGAAAGAGTTCCATTCCACGTAAACACATTTGCATTGCGTGCATTCCGCGTTGGCATTACACAATCAAACATATCCACTCCGCGTGCAATCGACTCTAAAATATTTTCTGGTCTTCCAACACCCATTAAATATCTTGGTCTTTCCTGTGGCATAAATTCAGTTGTAAAATCAACAAGCTCGTACATTTGTTCCGTTGGTTCACCAACTGCAAGTCCACCGATTGCATAGCCATCAAAATCTAATTTCAATAAATCGTTTACCGATTTTTCTCTAAGATCTTTATAAATACTTCCTTGAATTATTCCAAACTGAAATTGTTTATATCCGTAAAGTGGTTTGGATTTTTCAAAAGCTTCTTTATTTAACACTGCCCAATTACTTGTAAGCTGAACAGAATTTTTTGCATAATCATAATCACAGGGATAAGGTGCACACTCGTCAAGCACCATCATAATATCAGAGCCAATACTTCTTTGAATCGAAACTACTTTTTCAGGAGTAAAAAAATGTTTTGAGCCATCTAAGTGAGATCGGAATTCTACACCACCAGATTTTAATTTTCTTAAGTCAGATAAACTAAAAACCTGGTAACCGCCGCTGTCTGTTAAAATGGGTTTCTGCCAATTCATAAACTTGTGAAGACCGCCAGCAGCCTCAAGAGTTTCTGTCCCCGGTCGTAAATAAAGATGATAAGTATTTGAAAGAACAATTTGCGCTTTTATTTCCTCTGCAAGATAACTTTGATTTACGGCCTTAACTGTGCCCTGAGTTCCAACCGGCATAAAGATCGGTGTTTCAACTTTACCGTGATCAGTTTCAAACCATCCAGCACGCGCTTTAGAATTCGTGTCTTTTGATTCTACATTTATCTTTAACAATGCGCCTGTTTCTCAAAATTTGTGAATCAAATTTAACTTAAAATCTTGTTTATCCCAATTAGCTTTGTGAGGAATTTGTTAAAAAAATTTATTTCTTTCTTCCTTTGTTGGGATCCTGCAAGTATCTCTCTTCCCAAAAAATTTATATCGATTTTTGGCGACGAGATCATAAACAAAATCTGAGAAAGAGTTTGGTAAAAATCTAAATGGAAGAAATAGTTTTGACCAGCCGTTAAGTTGTTTTACAATTACAAATGCGGCTGAAGATTTTTTGTAAACTTTATTTTGTGAGATCAGGATAAAAGAATGAAAATCATCCTTAGGTAGATTAAACTTTTCTAATAACTCAATCCCCTTTTCTGATTGAAGTGCTGCAAACTTGAAAATGTTTTTTTTATCATGATCAATTATAAAATTAACCCAGTAGTTGCAAAAGTTGCAGACGCCATCGAACAAAATAATTTTGGAATCTACATTATTAGATAAGTTCATCAGGTCTTACGGTAAGTTTAACCAAATCAATTTTAACATTATCAGCACGAATAATCAAAAAAACAAATTTATTAATAGTAACAATTTCATTCTGTGCGGGAATGTATCCCAGATTTTCAATAATAAATCCCGCAACAGTTTCATAATCGCCAACAGGAAATTTTAAATTATATTTTTCATTTATATGATCAATCTCAACTTTGCCGCTTATTATAAATGTATTCTTAGAAATTTTTCTACTAATAGTTTCGTCAATATCATATTCATCTTTTATCTCACCAAACAACTCCTCTATAATATCCTCCATTGTTACAATACCAGCGGTTCCACCAAACTCATCAATTACTACAGCCATTGAAACATTACTGTTAAGGAACTCATTGAGAATTTCTAAACTCCTTTTGGTTTCCGGGTAAAACTGAACTCCACGAATAATATCCTTAATCTCTTTGGGATTTTTAAATAAATCTTTTGCAAGTATCAGTCCTTTGATATTATCCAGATCATCCTCATAAACTAACAACTTTGAGTAACCAGAATTAATAAAAATATTCAAAGCATTTTCAACAGTATCATTGAATGTGATTCCAATAATTTCGGTTCGAGGACGCATAGCTTCATAAACTTTTTGTTCACTAAAATCAAACACTCTTGTTATGATTGTACTTTCTTCTTTATTTACGTTTCCGGCTTTATGACCTTCATCAACGAGTATCTTCATATCTTCTTTGTCAAAAATATGAGCAAGATTTTTAGCAGATTCCTCTTTACGCTCAGTAAAGAACTTTGAAAGATGTGTAGTGAGTTTTATTAATGGAAAAATAATAATAGACAAAATTCTTAGTGGGATTGAGAAAACAAGAATGAGAGAATCTGCAACTTCTCTAGCAATGTATTTAGGAATTAATTCTCCGAATATTAATGTAAACGCTGTGATAGTTATAAGAATCTTGTAATCGCCCCAGCCAAAGTGCTCTGTTAATACTACTGTAGATATGGATGCGAAAGCGATGTTAACAATAATATTTCCAATTAGAATAGTTGAATAAAAAGCTTGATTATCAATTACAAAATAATAAGCTGATTGAGCAGCAATATTTTTTTTTCTGGCTTTAACCTCAATCTTTAATTTATTCGAAATAATAAATGCCATTTCAGTGCTTGAAAAATATGCGCTGAAGCAGAGTAAAATAATTAATAAAATAAAATCCTGAATCATTTTCTACGATGCTCTTCTAATTATAATTTCTTGCAAAAGTTATTTTATATGGAGACAACATCTAAAACTTCCTAATTTTTTATAATCAAATTATCTTATAAACAATAAGAACTGTAGTTACTATATAAAGAATAACTGTAATTATCATCGGAATATCAGTCAACATAATCTGAGTAGTGTTTTCACCTTTTTGATTTTGGTATTCCAAGTACATAAATCTAAAAATACCAAACACCACAAACGGAGTTGTGTAGATAAGATTTTCGGTTTTAAAAATTGAGACTGTCCTTTGCGAAACTGTGTAAAGTGCATAACAAATAATCACACCTGCCGCTGCAATAGTTGACATCTGATTTGTAAATGTACTTGAATATTCAGAAAGTACTTTCCTGCTAATCGTACTTTCGGTTTCAGTAATCTGTTCTAATTCTGAATGTCTTTTCATAACGCCAAGGAATAATGAAATAAACATTGTAGTAAGTATCAACCAGCTTGAAACAGGAACGCTGATTATTGCTGCACCGCCCAAAACACGAATGGTAAATCCTGCTGCAATACTAAATACATCTAATATCACTATATGCTTTAAATAAACTGAGTACAAAACATTCAGCAAAATGAAACCACCGAGAAAGAAAATAAAATTGAGAGAAGTTAGAAATGAAAAACCTATAAGTAACACAAGAATTATTAATGATGTTATCCAGGCAGATTGTTTTGAAATTTTTCCTGATGGTAACGGTCTTAATTTTTTTGTCGGATGATGGGAATCAGCATTTATATCAATTATATCATTTACTACATAAATAAAACTAGATGCTAAACAAAAAAGAAGGAATGCTTTTAATGTTAAGACGAAATAGTTCGATTCAAAAAGATGAAGTGAAAATAATAAAGGGACAAAAACAAAAAGATTTTTTATCCACTGAGGAATTCTTAATAACTGGAAATAATTTTTAATCATTAAAAAACCGCTGTTTCCTGATAAGTTCCAAATACTTCTCTTAATTCGCCAACCATTTCACCAAGCGTCACATAATTCTGAGCTGCTTTTAAAAACACTGGCATAAGGTTATTACCATCTGAGGCAGCAGATTTAATAGCAGCCAAACTTTCTTCAACTGCTTTTTGATTCCTGCTTTGTTTTAATTCTGCTAACCTTTTCACTTGCTGATTCTGTACTTCAGGTGAAACAGTTAAGATTGGAATTTCAACCTTCTCATTTTCTTCAACAAATTCATTAACACCAACGATAAACTTTTCTTTTCTCTCAACATCTTTCTGATAACGATAAGCTGCGTCTGCGATTTCTTTTTGGAAGTATCCCGTTTCAATTGCAGCAACTACTCCACCAAGTGCATAAATCTGATCAAATATTTCATTCGCTTCTTTTTCCATTTTATCAGTTAAAGCTTCAACAAAATAACTTCCTCCAAGCGGATCAACGGTATTCATCACGCCAGTTTCATAGGCAATTAATTGCTGGGTTCTTAATGCAATCTTAACTGCTTTTTCACTTGGCAAAGCTAATGTTTCATCCATAGAATTTGTGTGAAGAGATTGAGTTCCGCCAAGAACACCAGCTAATGCCTGAAACGCAGTGCGAACAATATTATTTTCCGGCTGTTGAGCAGTTAAAGTACAACCTGCTGTTTGTGTGTGAAATCTTAGCCACCACGAACGCGGATTCTTTGCGCCGTATCTGTCTTTCATTCTCTTTGCGTAAATTTTTCGCGCTGCTCTATATTTTGCTATCTCTTCAAAAAAATCTAAATGGGAATTGAAGAAGAAAGAAATGCGTGGGGCAAATTCATCAACATCCATTCCTCTTTCAATGCATGCTTCTATGTAGGCAAAACCATCAGCAAGGGTATAAGCTAATTCCTGAACCGCAGTTGATCCTGCTTCTCTAATGTGATATCCGCTTACAGAAACCGGATTCCATTGCGGAACTTCATTTTTACAGTACTCGATCATATCAACAATAATTTGCATGGAAGGTGCAGGTGGATAAATAAATTCTTTTTGCGCGATGTATTCTTTTAAAATATCATTTTGAAGTGTGCCTCTTAGATTCTTAAAATCAACTCCCTGCTTTTGAGCAACAGCAAGGTAAAACGCAAAGATCATTGCAGCTGGTGAATTGATTGTCATAGATGTAGAAACTTTATCCAAAGGAATTTTATCAAAAAGAATTTCCATATCCTTCAGTGAAGAAATTGCAACTCCGCAAATTCCAACCTCACCATTACTCAAAGGAGCATCTGCATCCCAGCCCATTAATGTTGGCAGATCAAATGCTACAGATAAGCCAGTTTGACCTTTCTTAAGCAAGTAATGAAATCTTTGATTAGTATCTTCCGGAGTTCCGAAGCCAGCAAACTGCCGCATCGTCCAGATTTTCCCACGATAACCGTTCGAGTGTATTCCTCTTGTGTAAGGATATTCTCCCGGAAAACCAATCTCACTTAAATAATTTATGGTTTCAACATCATCTGGACCATAAAAAACATTTATATCCTGCCCGCTTACGGTTGTAAATTTCATTCCTTTTACTTTAACAGATTTAGTTTTTTCATCATAACTTTTTCTTTGCTTCAGATATTCTGAATCAGTCATATATTTCCTTTCTATTATCTAATTAATATTGATTCACTAATAAATCAAGTCCTGCCAAAACGTCTATCAAATTCTTCCAAAGAAATTTTAATTACTATTGGTCTTCCGTGAGGACAAACATAAGGCATTGATGATGAAAATAATTGGTCAATAAGCAAACGCATTTCCTTTTCAGAGAGCTTATCACCAGCTTTAATTGCCGCTTTACAAGAATACGATTTGGCTATGTTATCTTTTTCTTCCAAATGTTTTTCAGTTCGATTGTTTACATACTCTGAAATAAACTCACGCAATATTTTTTCTTCCGATCCGCTTTTAATATCGTCCGGCACTCCTTCAATCATTAAATAATTTTTTGGAAGATATTTTAACCTGAATCCAAGTTTTGTAATCATCAGATCAAGCTCTGTTAATATTTCATAACTGGCAAGATCAAATTGTATTTTAATTGGAAAGAGAAGTTGTTGAGAAAATGGCATATTCGCATCAAGTCTGGCTAATACTTTCTCATATAATATCCTTTCATGCGCAGCGTGCTGATCAATTATCATCAATCCACTTTTTATCTGCGATAGAATGTACTTGTTGTGAAGTTGAATTATAAATGATGTTTCAATTTCCGTTGATGCTGAACGCTCAAATTGTCCATCAATTTTATTTTCAGTCTTTTCATAATCAGAGTTTGAACTTGAATTTTTATCAGGAAGAATATTTTTTGTTAACGAACTAAAAACCAGATCGATATCTTCATCAGTGACGGCGGTTCTTTCTCGCGCATCATTTCTTTCGAACACTGGTCTGTCTGAAAAATCATTTTTATTAACAGCATTAAAAGGATTAAAACCTAATTTTTCTCCTTGGTCTGTAGCTGATTCAAAAGACATATGCGGCACTAAATCGTGTGTGCCAATACTTTTGCGAATAACAGAAATCACGAAATTGTAGATGTCTTTTTCGTCATCAAACTTTACTTCCAGTTTTGATGGATGAATATTTACATCAACTTTAGAAGGATCTATGGTAAGAAAAAGAATGAAGAAAGGATAATCACCTTTCTCAAGTATGTTTTCAAATGAAGCAAACACTGCGTGATTAATATTTTTATTTATCACAAATCGTTTATTCAAAAATAAAAATTGGTCACCACGACTTTTTCTAAATATTGAAGGCTTACCAATATACCCGTGCAAAGAAAGATAATCGGTTCGTTCAACAACAGGTATCAATGCATCCAGCATATTATCGGCAAATACTTGTTGTATCCTATCTTCAAGCGAGCCCGCTTTGTAATCAAAAACAAGATTTTCAGAATTATAAAATTTAAAATTTATTTCAGGATGAGCTAAAGACAATCTATTAAAAGTATCGATAATATGTTTGAGTTCGGTTGAATCAGATTTAAGAAATTTTCTTCGTGCAGGAATGTTATAAAAAATATTTTTTACCGATACACATGTTCCTTTCGATGTGGATATTTTTTCTGTCGTAATTTCATTTTCACTTTCAATCTTTAACAAAGTTCCCATTTCATTATCATGTGTTTCAGTTCTGATTTCAAGCTGGCAAACAGCAGCGATTGAGCTGAGTGCTTCTCCGCGAAAACCTAAAGTTTTTATCGATTCAAGATCCTCAAAAGTTTTTATTTTGCTTGTAGCATGTTTCAGAATGCAAAGCAAAGCATCTTCTTCATTCATCCCAGTTCCATCATCGCAAATCTGAATAAGAGATTTCCCGGCTTGTTTAACAATTAATTCAATTGATGTTGCATTAGCATCAATCGCATTTTCAATCAATTCTTTTACAACTGATTCGGGTCTCTGAACAACTTCACCAGCGGCTATTTTGTTAGAAAGATTATCGGGTAATATTATAATTTTACTTGCCATTAATTCTTTCTAACATATTTGAATATTTCAAACAAATTCTCATCTTTAATTTTTGTTCTCTCCCAATCGTCGCTATTTATTTTTGGAAATCTAACTTCACCATCAGCATCAAACTTCATAAATGTTATTATCATTTCATCAACGAATTTAACTGCTTGACTATAAATTTCACCGCCGCCGATTATAAAGATTTTTTCCGGGTTTAGTGTTCTGCAATAATCAATTGCATCATCCAATGATGATTTAATTAATACATCATCATAATTTGTTTTATAAGATTTATTTTTGCTTACAATAATATTTAATCTGCCTTTTAATGGCTTACCAAGAGTCTCAAAAGTTTTCCTTCCCATGATTATTGGAAAACCTAATGTTGTATTCTTAAAATGCTGAAACTCTTCTTTAACGTGCCAGGACATTTCACCGTTAGCTTTTCCGATTACTCCGTTTTGTGCAATTGCAACAATGATACTGATAATCAAACAGCAACCTCAAATTTTATTTTATCGTGGTACTTATAATCAATCAACTCAAAGTCCTCAAACTTCAATTCATCGATTGGTTTTTTAGCAATTATAAGTTTAGGCAGCGTTAACGGCTCACGTAAAAGCTGCTGCTTCAAACCTTCAAGATGATCATACTTCTCCATCGCAGTCCCTTTTTCTGCGTGATAAATATGTGCATCGATAATCGTATGTGCAAAAAATCCCAACTCCAAATTTGTTTCTTGTGCAATAATCTGCGTTAACATAGAATATGCTGCAAGATTAAATGGAATGCCAAGTGCAATATCACCCGAGCGTTGAGTCAAATGACAATTAAGTTTACCTGCATTCACATTAAACGTAAATGTGTAATGACAAGGTGGAAGCTTGCTTGAAGTTGCATTGCCAGGTTCCCAGGCACTTACAACCAATCTTCTGCTATTCGGATTTCTCCTTATCTCATCAATCACATATTTTATTTGATCTACTTCTCTCACCTGCCAATCACCATTTTTATCTTTAGTGGCACTAGGAAAATGCCGCCAATAATATCCATAAGCCGTTTCAAGATTCCCGTTTTCATCCGCCCAGGCATCCCAGATTTTTGTGTACTGCCGCAGATTTCTTATATGATTTTCACCGGACAAATACCATAGCACTTCGTGAAGTAATGACTTCCATTCAACTTTCTTTGTCGTTAATAACGGAAAGCCTTTAGAAAGATCAACTTTATAAAATGCACCGAAGTAAGAAAGAGTATCAACTCCAGTTCGGGATTTTTTATGAGTTCCTTTATTTATTACAAGTTTAACCAGGTCCAGATATTCTTTCATTTTAACGATCCTGCAAATTCTTAGAATAGTTAATAATTTTTGTGTGAATTTACGAAAAAAAAATGAAGACGTGAAAGCCTAATTCTTCAGCCGATCTATCACAATTTTTGAAGCTTTGATGATTGCATTGCGATAATCTTTCATGGAAGCTTCTTTGCTTTTGTAATAATCTATAAGTCTAATTATGTGAATGTTTTTTGATAATTGAACATCGTCAGAAATATTTGATGAACCACAAATTATAAAAATTGGAATATCATATTTTTCAAAGATGCTTAATAAAACTCCAGCGCCCTTTCCTTCAAAAGATTGGAGATCAAAATTTCCTTCGCCGGTTATCACAGCATCGATAGTACTTAAGTCTAAATCACCTAAAATGGATTTGAGTATAAATTCTTTTGCAGAAATTATTTCCGCATCAAGGAAAAGATTTAAACCCGCAGCTAATCCGCCACCAGCACCATTTAAATTTTCTGAAATCTTAATATGCAGGTTTAATAAAATAAGACTCAGAATATTTTTAATACCTTCTTTTATAATTTTAATATCATCACTTGAAGCACCTTTTTGAGGACCATAAATTTCTATCGCTCCCGATTCTCCAATTAAAGTTGTATCGACATCAACGATACATTTAATCCGAAATGGAAGATTTGCTTTATCAAAAACTATTGATACAACTTTATTAAAATTTTGTGGGATAGATTTTAGCGGTTGCCTATTTTCATCAAACAAATTTAGCCCAAGTTGTGAGCAAGCACCAATTCCAAAATCAATTGTTGAAGTGCCGCCAACTCCAATCCATAAATTTTGAACAAACAGTTTTTTGAGTTCAACTTGATCTAAAATCTTTAAAATGATTTTCCCTAATACTGTGGAATCAAGTCTTAAAGGATTTCGATCTTTTTCATTTAAAAGTTTCAACCCAAATAAATCTGCTGATTCAATAAAAATGTTTCCGCCAACCCGATCGATCAGAACTGTATATTCTTTCTCTTCATCAATTAAGTCATCCTTAATAATAATACTTAGAGGTTGTAGTTTAAAAGTAGATTTACAAACATGTAAAAATCCATCCCCTCCGTCGGATAATGGTTTAACAATTAAGTTATGATTTGAATTTTCAGAAAAAACATTATTCATTATTTCCGCTATTTCAATTGATTCAGCGCATTCTTTAAAACTGTTGGGTGCAATAAGGATATTCATTTTAATCAAAGGATTTTAAAAAAGCTTCAACTCTTTCAACAATATATTCAGATCTAAGTCCGCCTTCATTTGAATAATCGCATTTTTTTGGATCAAGTGGACATTGAGTATCACAATAATTTTGAGAAGGTAAAATAATTTCCGATTTATTTCCTAGCGGTCCCCAAAGTTTTGAAGAACAGGCAGTTAATGGACAGAAAAGTGAAATAGTCGGAACTTTTAGAGCAGCACAAATGTGCATAGGACCGGTACTATTTGAAATTAAAAGATCTAATGAGGCAAAATTAATTATGGATTGACGAAGGGAATTACCTTTGTTAGGATATATTACTTCATCTTTAAAATCCAATGCACTTGGAATGTCTTGATCCATAATTGCAATTTTATAGGATTGATTTTTTTTTAATAGAGTTATTAAATTAAAATATTCTTCATGCTTAAGATTAGGCGCAGAATTTCCAGATGTAACGTTTATTCCAATTAATGTTTGACTTTTTTCTTTTATACTTTTTTTGAAAAAAGCAATCTTAGTTTCTTCATCTTTTGTTAAAAATATTTCAGGCGTAATATCATCTGCATCCATCCCCACCTTCCTAATCATATCCAAACAATATTCTGATTCATGTTTTAACGGATTATATTTTTTTCTATTAACGAATTTGGTAAACGTTAAAAATTGATAGAGTTTATGTCCAACTCCTATTCGGATTGGTATGCCGGAAAGAAACAGTGCGTAGTTTAATTTTTCCTTAGGCAAAAGCATAAAAGCATGGCTGAATTTATAATCTTTTAATTCCCCAACTAATGTCCAAAAACCTTTCTTGGAGTTATCATAATTATCATAAGTAATAATAGCATCAACATTCGGATTATTTAAATAAATATCTTTAGTATAATTTCTGACTAAGACAGCTACAAAACTATCAGGATATTTTTTTTTTATTTCCCTTGGAAGCGGAGTTGATAAAACAACGTCTCCAATTCGATCAACCCTTGCGATAAGAAATCTTAGTTGCTTCATTTGTCTTTGGTTTGATTTTTTCTTTGCAGTTCCCAAATCTTCATCTGCACTTGAAGCTTAGTTATTGCGTGCATTAATGAAATCGTCAAACCATGTTTGCCATCGAGAAAACCTTTTCTAAAAAAATAATGCTGGATAAATCCCAAAAAGGGATAGAAAATTATTTTTAAGCCATTTATTTTTTTGCTTTTATATTTTTCATTCGCTTCAAGAGTTGAGTATTCATTTATTTTACTAAACCCATCTTTTAAGTTTTGGTAGGAATAATGCAAAATAGAATTCTTTAGAACAGAAGTGTTTCCATCAACTATGAAACCTTCGTGAACCAATCGTGCAGATAATTTAGTCTTTAATTTTTTAAATAGTCTAAGTTGATAATCATTCCCCCAACCACAATTCTTTATAAGTTTTCCAATAAAATAATTATCTCGATGAATTTTATATGCCTCAAAAGATTTATTTGTAAGATCTAACTTTAATATTTCATCAGCCAATTTCGGCGAAACTCTTTCATCTGCATCTAAACTTAAAACCCACTCATTATTTGCAAGTTTAAGTGCATAAGTTTTTTGTGCAGCGTACCCTTCCCATTTATGAATAAATATTTTATCTGTAAATTCTTTTGCAATATTTACTGTATTATCATTACTTTCAGAATCTACAACTATTATTTCATCTGCCCAGATTACACTTTTCAAACAATCTCTAATATTTTTTTCTTCATTTCCTGTAATAATGACCACAGATATTTTATTTTGCATTTGCATTTGTTTTTTTTACTAATGTTTATTCAAATTTAATAAAATAAAGAGTAAAAGTATTTGAATCTCAAACGAATTTGCTTAGTTACAAGCGGGCATCCGCCATTAGATGACAGAATTTTTTGGAAATTTGGTAAATCACTATCTAAAAATGGTTTTTCAGTTTCCATCATTTGCTCCACTATAAATATTAAACAGGTAGAAGATAACATTCAGGTTACTGGATTTGAGGGTAATTCATATTCAAGTAAAAATAAAATTAATAAATTTTGTAAACTGATAGATCAATTCAACCCTCACTTGATTATATGTTCTGAAATGATTCCTGTTTTTGCTGCATTAAAGTATCGTAGAAAATATAAAAATGCTAAAATTATTTTAGATATAACTGAGTGGTATCCCGAAAATGTTGCATTTAAATTTAAAGGATTTAAGCGATGGCTGAAGTACATCCAGCTTATTTTGCCTTATACTTATTCATTAAATCGCGTTGACCATTTAATTATTGGTGAAAGAACTAAGCAGAAGAGATATAATTTCCTAGCACCGCTAAAACGAAAAACAATTATAGGCTACTATCCTGTTCTGAAATTCTTTAAATATAAAAAACCTGATTTGTCAAAAAATGAAATTGTTTTCGGTTATGCTGGAGTCGTAACATTTGAAAGAGGCATTCATAAACTTTTAGATTCTGCAATAGCGATTGCAAAGATATTTCCGCAAAAGAAAATTACTTTATTGATCTTTGGAAGATTTACAAATCATAATGAAGAAACTCTATTTAGACAAAAAGCAGATTTGCAAAAAATGGTAAACGTGGTTTTTGAAAAATGGACGGATTACGATGAAATGAGTCCGGTGATTGAGAGAATGGATATTTGTTTTGATTTACGTGAAAGAAATTTTATTTATAATAATTCTCTTCCAATCAAACTTTTTGAATACATGGCTTGCGGTAAACCTTTTATTTTTTCGGATGTAAAACCGATCCGGGAAGAAATTGATTTTAATAAATTTGGATTTTTAGTCAGCCCAGATAAAGAGTCAGAAATTATTAGTGCGATAAAGAAATATTCAGACAATCCTGAATTAGCAATTCAGCATTCGCTAAACTCCCGAAGTCTGATTGAAGGAGATAAAAACTGGGAAAACGAATCGAAGAGATTGATTGAATTAGTTACAAAACTTTTAACTTGATACAATTCCATTTTCACGATAAAGTTTCATCAATTTTTCATTGGCACTTTTAAAGCTATGATATTTATTAACCCATTCAATCCCTTTTTTCCCAAAATCATTTCTATAACTTTCATCATCAATAAGATCATTTAAACATTTATATAACTCATCAAAATTATTGGCTATAACAAAAGGATTTTCCGGCAACCATTCAGCATATTCTTTTGTCATATTTGTAATTGTAGGAATTCCCATCGCCAGTGTTTCAAGTCCGGCTTTACCATAACCAGTTCCGCCCATTGTTCCGCCAACCTGATCAATTGAAATATCACATTCACTTTTTATCGCAAGTAATTCTTTTCGATCCATATTTTCCTTTAAGAAGAATTCTATATTTCGGTTTTTTTTAATCTTTTCGATAACAGAGGTTATTAATTCAGTGCCTTTATATTTTCTGTTTGTAGGTGAGTGAACAATTTTTATTGTTTCACTTGTTCTTTCTTTTTTTGCAGGAAGTTTGGAAGTATCAAATGGATAGAATAAATATTTTAAATCTTTTTTTAGTAACAGGTGATCAAATTCACTTGTTAAATTCAAATCTGAAATTTCATCTAATTCTTTAATCAATCCACGGATGCGCAAATCACTTCCATAGTAGCAGCAGACAATTTTCTTCCCTTGTCTCTTCCACTTTATTGCCTGTCTTGCATCTCGATAAAAATCTAATCCACCATCATAATGAACAATATCAAAATCATTTAAAGAATATTCCTGGATTGCTTTTTCAATTTTCGGTTGGATAAGAAAGTCATAAACGTTGTAATAAGTTTTTTCAAAAATATTTTTTGCAGCAAAGTAATAAGCTTCGGTTCTAATATTGTTTTCTAATACTCTAACTTTTTTACTTCGAATGTAGCCGGCGATTTTTTGATTCGGAAGTGGAAGGTTTAAACAGATATCCTCAGGGAATATTTGTCCGTTCTTATGCATTGTAACGATGTGCGAAACATCCCCGCAAGCTAAATGCATTTTGTAAAAATCATAAGGAACACCTGCAAAATTAACTGGAGCGATGTGAAGAATTTTAAGCATTAAAGATCTTTATAAAAAGTATCTCTAAAAATTCCGCGTGCGCCAAAATTTTCCTTGAATCTTGCTAGTCCCCAATTTGGTTCCATGATAACAGTAAAGATTCCAAAATCTAAAAACTTAAATCCTTCAGTCTGGTATCTTTTCATAATCTCATAAAATAATAAATTCACGGGACGATATTCCTGGTATGCTTCATCGTGACTTATGTAAAATGCAAGCACAACATTTTTATTTACGGAAAAATTGCAAACTCCGGCAATCATTTTGTTATTAATAAATGCACCCCATAATCTGATTTTGGATGGAAACAAATTTTTTAATTTTATTATTTCCTCAAGAGTATGAGCAGGATTTACACCGTGCCTTAACTTCAAATTCTTTTTTAAGATTTCGTAATATTCATCAAAACGTTCGGTCTCAACAATTTCAACACCTTTTTTTAATGCCTTTTTTGTTGCTGTTCTTGCTTCTGCGCGATAAGTATTTAGAAGCTGATCAGTTTCAAAATCAAGTTGAACAATACTTGATACTTCCCTTTTAAGATATTTAAAACCATTTCTTACCAAAGCAAAATCAATATAGTTTGAATATTTTGTTTGATAAATAATTGGGGCAAGTGTAATCTGAATTCTATCTGCTTTCAGATTTTTTGCGTGTTCCATCAGAATATCAATCAGGTCGTGTGCTTCTTTAAAATTTAGTTCTGATTTATAAACAAAACCGCCGTAAGATGCGCCTGGATGAGATGAAAGGATTTTCTTTCCATCTCTTTCAAGCAGTGCCGCTGTAAAAACAGAATGAAGTTTACCATCCTTGGTGATGTATATGGATTTATCTTTAAACTTATTTTTATCATGATAAGAAAGAAATTTTCTTTTGCTGAACATAGTCCCGTTATCGGAATCATCAACAAAATTATCCCAATCTACTGATGCTAATTTTTTATCATCAAATTGAAAATACTCTAACATAATGTTTCTTATAAAGTGAATTAATATTTGTTAGTAAAAATAATGTTATTGAAGTTTACTAAAAAGGATAAATATTTTGTTAAATGTAAAAAAAGAGACGCTTAGTAAGCGTCTCTAAAAATTACGTTTGTATTATTTCATAAGCAACATCTTCTTAGTTTCAATAAAATTACCGGATTGTATTTTATAGATATACATACCGCTTGATAATGTTGATGCGTCAAACTCAACCTCGTAATTACCGGCAGGCTTTTGTTCATTTACTAGAGTTGCTACTTCTTTGCCCAAAATATCATAGACCTTTAATAATACAAACCCGTTTTCTTTTATTGAAAATACAATATTTGTACTTGGGTTAAACGGGTTAGGATAGTTCTGAGCTAAAGTATATTCAGAAGGTATTTTTTCACTAACATCTACCTTGATTTTGGGTGCTAATGCCATTACCGACACTTTATCACTTGGGATAGAAAGTAAATTTGTGTTATCTTTTGTTTTTATGGTATAATCATAATGATCAGTTGGTAGGCTTGTATTTGCGCTGTAATCTGTATATGTTTTTCTACTTGCCTGCGAAACAAACCCAATCAATTCTGGAGTACCACCATTCTCAGACCTGTAAATATTATAACCCGAAAGATCAGGTTCTATATTTGCTTCCCAGGTTAGTACCGGATGATTATACAATATTGATAACTTTAAATTTTGCGGTTTGGATGGAGGACCGTCCAATGATGTACCAACATAATAATCCAATGAAGCAACTCCTGAATTAAAACCATTAATTTTAAAACCAAATGGAGTAGCGGCTTTATTTAATTTTTGAGAATTAGGATTGCTATAAGGAGACCATAATTCATTATATTCAAGTCTAAAAGCATCTTTTCCATCTCCAGAATTTTTTATATCTAAAACAGGCTGACCATTTTCATTTTCGGTAAAATGTATTGGTGCGGCTGTTTGTGGAACACCATTCCAAGTCCAAGGGATAAATTGTAAATCTTGATAACCATTAACTCTATCTACACCAAGTTTTTTAAAAACAGGTAAATCACCTGCGCCCCAAGGATTTGCAATTAATTGATTTACTGTCCAGTTCCATCTGCCATCGGCAGGTAAGCATTTAATAAATGTATTATCGCCACTAGCTCCTTCTTGTCTAAGGACATACACACCATTTTCAACATTTCCATAAGGGCTTCTTAAAAACATCTGGTTGTTTTCCCAAAATGAAAATTTTTGATGATTTTCAATATAGAAATATTCATTTGTTGCTGCGTTAATAACAAGTTTGTATGCAATCCCACTTGTAACAAAATCCGGTAGATTCACGTTTTCTATAGTTTGATTTGGTGAAGCAAGAATAGTGTTTGGTCCTAAATTTATCCAACCAAGTCTGTGTCTTTCAAAAGCACTAGCAACAAAATTTTTTACACCCCATCCTGAAAGCATACCCCAAAAACCATATCCAGCGTGTTGATCGTTCCCACCTTCTAAATAATGACCAAATTCATGTATACTAAAACGGAACATATTTTCCGAGAACCAATCTGTCATCGTTGCACCAGAACCACCAGGTGTTTTATAATAAGTGTCAGGCCAAAAACCCATTTTTATTACTCGCTGCCCATTATCTACAATTATATCTGGCCAACCATAACCTAGATCTCCGTACCGACCCATATTAAGTTTATTATAAATCAATTTTACTGAATCTGTTGGACTTGTTGGATATTCGTGACCGATATTTCTCCAGACTATAAAAATCATATCAACAACTCCATCAGGTTGATTGATATGATTATAGTATCCTTCAAAATTCCAATTATCAAACTGTGCAAAATCCCAGGTTTGATCAAGTTGCTGAATTATTTCTTTGTGAATATCGCCACGTTTTTTATTATTATCTAAATACCATTGTCTTGAATGTGGAGTTATGACAGAAACAGTTTTTCCTGTAAATTTTAGTTTATTAAAAGACATTTCGTTAAAGTAATGAGTCATTGAGCCTTGTGTTGGATTAGTAGTCCAGTTTTGATCTACCCAACCTTGCATATATACAGGTGCTTGTCCTTTAACCCAGGTAGGGTTTGAAGTATCAAAATTATCATCTGGAAATTGAGCAAAAATACACAAAACATTAATTGTTCCTTCAGATGGCAGTAAATAGCCGCCAATCTGACTAATAGAAATATTTTCCGGAGCAGTTGCCATACATTGCATCGTATTATCTTGCGCTGATAAGTTTATAAACATAAAGATATAAATTAAAACAAATGCTAAATAAAACTTTTTCATTTTTACTCCCAGTAAAATTATTTTAAAAGAATTAATTTTTTAGATAATCTGTTATTACCTACTATCAATGAATAGATATAAACACCACTCGAAAGATCATTGCCATTAAATGCAACTGAATGACTTCCAGTGGTTTTGTATTCATCCACTAACACCTTGATCTCTTCACCTAAAAGAGAGTAAACGACAAGCTTAACATTTTGTGGTTCTGATATGGTAAATTTAATTGTAGTGGTAGGATTGAACGGATTAGGATAATTCTGAAATAATTCAAGTGATTTGACTGTATTAATCTCGTCTTTTACAGATGTGATAATGCCAATAGTATCCCCATCAATAATACAACCACGCAGTATCCTTTGAGGCCCACCGCCTTCTTCATCAAATTCCATTATTTCTCCTATTCCATAACCAATTGTAATTGTAAATTCAGGCCAGGAAAATTCGTTGATTACAGTGTCAGCTTGATACTGATAAAAAGTAATCTCTTTGAATACTGTAGAATATGCATAGAAAAATCCCTCATACTGTTTCCTACACCTGGCTAATTTATAGATCATGCCCCCTCCAGGATTTAACGAATCGACAATCCAGACATCACCAGAATCTGCATTAAGCTTGTAATAGTGCCAATTAAGAACACTATCAGAGGGCATCCAAAAAACATTATAATTCTTATCGATTCTATAAACGGGGGCTGTATTAAGTGCATAAAAAATATATTTACTTGAATCATCCAATAGAGAGTCGGTAACAATTTCAAAACGATTTATACCAGATGAATAACTATATTCCCAAACATTCCCTACAGCAGATGGAAAGAATTTATTAGGATCCGGAATTTGAGAAAACAAAACAGAATTAAATAAAGCAAAAAAAGTAAAAAGCATTACTCTCATTTTATAAATCTCCTTTAGGTGAAGGAATAAACTAACGAATAATTTTCAACTTTTAAAAGTTATGTAAAACCGGTTGGATAATTAACAATGTATAATGCACAATTAAGAATGTACAATGAATAATTACGGGCCTGGAAATTAATTGATATTGAAGCGATAAATGCTTCATAGATGAAAATGGCAATTGATAAGACATAAGTCAGCCGCATCTCTCCACCCCCGGAAAAGTTGCAGAGAGAGAGAGAGAGTAAACAATCGTGCCAGAATTATTTTAAAAACATCAGGAAAAGAATAACAGAGAGCCCTATTATGTACCCACACCACAATATCCTCCAAAAGTCTGCTGCCAACTAAGCAATAAGTATTGTTAAAGTCAAGTAAATTCTATTTAAGAAAGAAAAACTCGCTTTCTTTAATAATTGTAATAAAACATTTTAGCCAAAAAATTTAAAACTTAAACTGAAGTGAAAATAAATTTGCATTCCCTAATCCCAAAGAAAATGGTAGAAATGCATAATCAAACTTTAAGCTGCCCCACATCAATCCTATGC
>JBBILT010000015.1:0-82828 GCA_037444745.1 Ignavibacteriales bacterium | reverse complement strand
ATACCATTTGACGAAGCACTGCCATAAGCATATCTTAACCCAATCGAACCACCGGGATCTGAACAAAAATTAAAGCCAGACCAAACAACAACTGCTTTGCTGCCATATCCACAGGCAATAACAGGATTTGCATTATGAGAATAGTCTAAGCCGTCTTCTTCTGCAACAGTGCCGAAGAGTGATGACTGATAATTATTCATCCAGAACAATGCTATCTCTATCTTAAAACTACTG
Source organism: Ignavibacteriales bacterium (assembly GCA_037444745.1). Lineage (GTDB taxonomy): Bacteria > Bacteroidota > Ignavibacteria > Ignavibacteriales > Ignavibacteriaceae > IGN3. The sequence goes on along the minus strand of JBBILT010000015.1, from coordinate 82,594 downwards.
CCGCTTTTTTCCTGCCAGACAATTCCAATTTGATTTCCGTAAAAAGACATTGAAGGGTTTTTTGAATCTGCTGTGCTAAGCGGTTTTCCGTCATTACCCACTATCCAGGTTGCGCCGTTATCTGTGCTTAGCTCATACCAAACTTTGTTCATACTCTCATAACAAATATGTTTTACTCCATCCGGTGTTTGAACAAACCTGTTTTGACTTGGGTCTGAATAAGCTGTGGTTGAGTTTGATTTATGAAGCGTTTTATATAAAGCTGTGTAAGTTTCATTATCGGTTGGAGTAATTGTACGAGTGGTTGAATTGGATAAATTATCAGTCCAATAAACAAAATTGTAAGGTACCGTCCCTGGTGTATAACCACTTCCTTGAGTTGAAATTTGACCGGTGTTTTGCTCAACAATATAGTTTGTTGCTGTTTGATTGTTATCAAATTCAGTTTGGTTAACACGGTTAATAAGATAGTTTTTTCGTAATCCTGCTTCATAGGTTGACCCATCATCGTCCTGAGTAACAATAAAACTTTTTTCAATCTCATACGAACCAGGAATATTATTTTTCGACCAACGGCTAGGAGCAATGGGAGCCTCTGTATCATTCCAAATTCTCGAATACCCTAAATTATCATTTTGTTCTTTAGCTTTTAATGTTGTGTTCTGACCAATATTTTTTGGAAAAGGCCAAGGTGCATTTTTTTCTTCTGAATCTACAAAAATTTTACCTCCGGGGAAGTTGTTTTGTGCAGTAATCGTGACCGGTAAATCATAATAGATGTATAACCAAATAACAACGTCGCCACGAGTTTGATTATTATCTGTTTGCCTTATCCCGAAATTGATGAATCCTTGTGATAATCTCGCCAGTACTCTATCTGTAATATTATGTTTAACATCTGTATTATGATCAGTAGTAAATATTTCATTACCCGTGTCTATATAGTCCCAAACCGCCCCATAATTGTTCAGGTAACGAATATCTATATCTGGATATTCTACAACCCGCGAATCACCAGTTTGAGGGTCTGCTCGATAAGCTTGTAAGTAAGCAGATACGTTGTATGCATTTGGAGGTATTGAAAAATTAAATTCGTAAACGCCATGTGCATCATGATATTTGTAATATGTTTCATCGTTAAATTGATAACTCGTTATCCAATAGCCATAATCATAGCTACCAAAATCATAGGTATTCTGACCCGAGTATGAATCATATACCCTTTCTATCTGTAAATAGTCACTTGGACTGATTACTGATTCTTTACTTTGTCCCAAACAATAAAATTGAATAATTGCTAATAAAAAGAATAGTATTAATTTCATTTTTTTCCTCTTATAAAATTATTAGTTTAAAAAAGAATAACTCTAGTTAATTGTTAACTATTAGGTGACCAGCCTAGAGGAGTTATTTTTTGAGGGATGTAATGTTGCTGCATTACATCCCAATTAATTTGTTACTGTTTTGAGTATGAGTTTCTCCTTTCTATTCCTTTAACGTACCGTGAAAGATTAAGTTATTTCCGTTTGTATCTCGGCCGAGAAAAAAAACTTCTTTATCAAAAAGAATTCCTTTGCTTACAAAACTTTTATCAATAGTTTGATATAAATAGACGGCATCTTCACCATTATAGTGCATAATTCCATCAGTCATAAACAGAAAAATATCTTTTCGATTTCTTCCAGATCCTAGATTTCTGAATTTAGGACTATCTGTTAATCTTCCAACTTTTTGAAAACCACTTCCGCTGTATGAAAAGAAATCGTAGCCTATTATAAAATAAATTTCAGAACAAAGCTGAAGTATACTACCGTACTCAGCATTTGTGTTTTGGGAACCAGAGTAAATTTCTCTTAAGTTTTCTCCGATAAGTTCATAAAATTGATATCTACTTTCACCTACTGATTCGTTTGAAACACCCCAAAGAAAAATCTTACCATCTTGCTGCATTTGAATGTTTGCGAAAGCAGTTCTAACCTTAGATATGTTTATATTTTTAAAAACATATCCATCATATTTATAAATAATACCATAATAATCATTATTTGATAAATACAATTGTCCTGCAAAATACTTATTAGTACTCGATATATTTAGAATAGATATCAAATCAGTATAATCACTTGAATCCTTGTACTTTTGATTCCAACTTGCACCATCAAAGCTCCAAATTTTACCCTGAAGACCGCAAGACCACACATCTGATCTATTATTACTTGATATAGCTAATGGTGAAAAAGTTCTGAAAATATCATCATTATTCCAAGAATTACCATTAAAGCGATAGAAGATTTTATCCGCATCTCCAGGACTACATACCCACAAATCAGAGGGAGATGTTCCAGTAATATCAGTAAACGGATTAAATGGCAAAAACAGCGTATCCACCGTCCAGGTATAATCTCTTCTTCCGGGTTTTAGGTCATCGGTTGGTTCTGTTGTATTGCAAGATAAGTTCAAGAACAAGTTTATGTTCAAGAACAAAAACAAGAACAAGAACATTTGTATAAAAGAAATCTTAGTTAATTTTAGTTTAAGCATTTGTACAGCCTCCCAGCTGTAAGTTATTACCAGCAAAATTTATTCCGTAAAAAATAGTTCAAAAAAAAAACAAATATCAAGCCATCGTCAAAATAGACGGTGAAATATTATTTAAGCAAGTAAAAAAAATTACTTAACGTTTAGTAAAAAGTTACAAAGCTAAATTTAAAATAAAATTTTTTGAGTAAGTATAGGTATCTTATTTTTGTATAAAAAAAATTTTAATTATGAACAAAACAATTACAATTTTCGGAAGTGCAATTCCGTCTGCTGATGACACTCAATTTAAATTTGCTTATGAACTCGGGGCAGCTTTAGCAAAAGAAGGATTTAATGTTTGCACCGGTGGTTACGGTGGAATTATGGAAGCTGCTTCCAAAGGGGCTTATGATAATGCAGGCTTTGTTTACGGTGTTACAGTTGATATGTGGAACAAAGATCCCAATCCATATATTACTGTTGAAGTAAGGGAAGAAAAGCTTTTCGAACGCATAACAAAACTTATCGAACTTGGTGATGCTTACGTAGTTCTGCAAGGCGGCACAGGAACGCTTCTTGAGTTTGCGGCTGTTTGGGAATATGCAAATAAAAATCTTCAGCAGCCTAAACCAATTATTTGTCATTCTAATATGTGGAAAGAAATTGTTGATGTAATGAACAAGCAAATGGTTTTTGAAAACAGGGGAACTGATATGATTAAATGCTGCGATACTTTGGAAGAGATTGTTTATTATTTAAAAAAAACATCTAACCAAATTTCTTTTTGATTGGCAAACTATTGTTTCTCATAAGTTCTTAAATGTCATTTCGAAGAAGCCTGCCTTGCCGGTAGGCAGGTCTTCGACTGAGAAATCTGTTTCATTTCACTTTTTAGATTTCTCCCTCCCGCCTTGACTGCGTCAGCGGGCAGGTCGGTTGAAATGACACTATTAGATACCTGCTTAAGATCAAATCAATTTTAGCACAAAGAATTTTCAATTAAATATTTTTATAAAGCATTTCAACATCCAATTCTTTAATGCACTTAAATTGCACATCTGTGCGTGAGCAGGTGAGTGGTTCGGAGAAAAGTATAAACGCGGCACACATTCTAAGTTAAGCGAAACAATTTTTAAAGAGGCTGACTGTTATTATTTTCTAACAAAATGCGGCATCTCATCTGGAATATTAAATGATATTTCAACCGTTCCTTCGATTACATTTTCATTAACCCAGGGAGTTTGATAAATAATTTTTTTCATTCCGTTTTTTTCTATCGTATAAACATTTGTACTTCCATCAGCTAACAATTTTTTTAATTTTACTAAAGCCGGTTCGGGATGACAGCCAAATAGATTACTGCCAATTAAATTTTTTCCGCCATCGTCTTTAAATACTTGTTCTGATTTCTCATTCATATAAACAATTATTCCCTGTTTATCACAGATAGTAACTGCCGCATTAATTTCTTTTAACCAATCCAAGGTAGTTCTCCTTTTTGAAAAATATTATTCCAGACCATCTCCACATCCAATTCTTTTATACATTTGAATTGAACATCATTGCGTGAACAGGTAAGCGGCTTAGGTGTGTAAAAGAAACACGGAGCACAATCTAAATTTAAAGAAACAATTTTATATTCGGTTTTCCAGGGATGAATGTAGTTTTGGTTGGTTGGACCAATTACAGCAATTACTTTTAATCCCAATGCAGATGCAACGTGCATAAGCGAAGAGTCATTTGTAACAAACACGTTGCACTGTTTCATTATCGCAATGCTTTGTAAAAACTTTTCTGTTTTAATAACATAAGAATTTTTAGAATCAATCATTCGGTTGACTGATGATTTTAATACTTCTTCTTCTGGTCCGCCAAATAAAAATACTTTTGTATTTTTTTCTTTGATAAGTTTTTTACCAAGTTCAGCAAACTTTTCCGGTTCCCATCTTCGCTTGATATGATTTTTTAGTGTTGCACAGCCGGGATGAAATCCAACTACAAAATCATTTTTTTGAATTTTATTTTCTTCTAAGTAATCCAAAGCAAATTTTTCATCTTCATCGGAAAAATTAATTTCCATTGCTGGTTCTTCATCAAACTTTTTTCTTAGAAGTTTTTCTATCAACTTTATGTTTGTTTGGACATTATGTGTTTTATCATTTTCTAAAATGGTAACATTGTTTAGCCAACCCAGGTTGAAATTATTCGCTCTGAGATATTCAACACCAACTCGTTTTTCAGCACCGAGTAAAAAATTTATGAAGTTATATTCTTTTCTGTTAGATGGATAAACATTAATTGTTGCATCATATTTATTTCTTAATCCAAGTACAAACTTTAATGAATTTAGAATACCTTCTTTTAGAAAATCAAAATGGATTAATTTGTTAAAGTTTGGATTGGTTTGATAGATTTCTTTAGTTCCGTTAAACATAACGAGAGCATCAATCTGTGCAGTGGGCAATGATTGGCGCAATAATTTTAGTGCGGGAGTAAACATTAACGCATCGCCTATTCCGGAAAGTGCAAGGATTAAGATTTTCATAAAGAAAAATATTGAAGATATCTTTAAAAAAATCACTCCCGAAAAAAAGGGAATCCATTTAACTTCGTATAACAGATCCCCGCTTCCGCGGGAATGACAATAGAATTATAATTTACTTTGTTTTACTTGTATCAACTCCTTGAACAAGCACCCTGTACTTTTGCACATTTGCTTTTACATTTGGGTCTTGCGGAAAGAGCGACTCCAGTTTTTGCCATATCTCCAAAAGTTTATCATTTCTACCCTGTCCTTGATAAACATCAATCAAAATTCTGTAGGGATTATAATATGATTGAACATCAGAAGGGTTTTCTTCAAGTTTTTTCTCGGCTTGTTTTTCAACATCGGAAGCTAACTTGCTGTATTTTTCTTTTGCACCTGCACGTAAATAAAGATTGCTTATCTCATAAAGTAATCCATAATCCATTGGTATTAATGCGTTAGGTAATTTAACATCCATATCATCAAGTGTTTTTATAGCAAGATCATTTTGCCCTGTGCCCAGATAATAAATTGCTAATCTTAAAAAAGCATTTCTATAGTTCTGAACCATTCGTTTATGATTATCATCAAGGAAAACTTTGGGATCATTCAATCCGCGAAATTTAAATCCTGGCTGATAGTTTTTATTATATCCAACTGCTTCTGTAAGATTTGCTTTTAAAAGATTCGGCTCAACAAATTCATCATTAGCTTTTCGTTTTTCAGGAACAAGCCGGAAAGCCATTCCTTCCATTCTTAAATAATCACTTAAACCAATTTTGCTATCTTCAGAACAAGTAACGGCAAAGTAAATCGGTCTCTGCCAATTGTTTGCTTCAACAATTTCTTTAACCATTAAATCCTGCACACGAATTGCCTGAACTGAGCCTGCGTTAAGCGTTGGATTCATCGTCCAGGTAATAGCTCCTTGTTTTAACAACGAAGTATCGCGTAAACTATATTTTTGCATCAGATCGTTAAATGCTGCTTGAGAACTTGTTGATGGAAGTGGAACCGTAATTTTTTGTGCGCTCCATTGTATTGGTCTTATCTCTGCAATTTGCTGATCAGACAAACGTATTTTTACTGTTCCAACTTTATAAGGATCATTATTTTTTAATTGCCTTATATACCAATCAGTATTAAGTAAACTAAGATTTGCAATTTTAACATCGCGCCTTACACCTTCAACATCCTGCAAGTACCAAAGCGGAAAAGTATCGTTATCACCATTTGTAAATAGAACTGAGTTTGGTGCACAACTTTGTAAAAGATTATATGAATAATCCCAGGGAATCCAATTGTTTGATCTATCGTGTGTAAAATAATTTGCCTGCAGCATTCTAACCGGAATAAAAATAATTCCTAAAGCAAGTACACCATAAGTTGCTGCATTTTTTAATGATTGTTTTTTAAGTCGTGATTGCAATGCATCTATCAACCCTCTAATTCCAATTGCAATCCAAAGACCGTAAACAAAGAACGCGCCCACATAAAAATAATCTCGTTCTCTTGGCTGTGGTTCCTGCTGATTTTGATAAAAGGCGGTAAGATGCCCCATAAAAATAAACATGATCACAAATACAGCAGCCATCTTCCAGTCTTTACGGAATTGAAAATAGATTCCTATCAAGCCGATTAAAAATGGAATGCCGAATAGCGAGTCTTTTACTTCTCCACCAAATTTTAGCCCGAATAATTTTCCCAATGCATTACCAACTCCATTAAACGGTGCAATATTAGCTCCCTGATCTTGTTCCCATCCTTCGCGGCCGGCAAAATTCCAAAGCAAATATCTCGTCATCATGTGATTCATTTGATATGTATAAAAGAAATCCAGATCAGAGGAATAATTTGTGTAAACAACTTGTTGATGTGGTTCTGTTGCAAATCTTCTTTTGAAAGTAGGGAAGTCGCCGTACTGTTCACGATTAAGATATTTTACTAACTCAGTAAATTTATCCGGCTCGTTTTCATTCATTGGAGGATTCTGATTTGCCCGGATTATTACCATTGCAAAAGTTGTAAAACCAATAAGGACAAAAATGAATGACATAAAAGCTAAATGCAGAGTTGGCATAGATTTTTTTCTGGCGTAATGGACTCCAAACCCAAGTGCTGCAAATATAAGAACCAGAATTATTATTTCAGTTACAACACTATCGCCGCCAATGTTAGTCATCAATTCTGGCAGATATTTAACTACGCCGGGATAAGTTACAAACAAAGCGATACCACCAATTATCATCGGCATATAAAAAGAATTTCTGGAAAAGATTTTTTTCCAATAAATCCCCATAATCAAGGCACTGATTCCAATAAAGAACAATTTAAATTTTGAATCAAAATTTTGATACTCTTCTGTACTTGGCGGTGTTTGAGATTTTTCACCCGACCACCAGAATATTGCGAGAGCAAGGATAATAATTGCGTGTACCAAAAATATATATGCGGTTTTCTTTAAAGCCTCATCATCATTAACATATTTTTTAAAAGCAATAATCATTGCAACGGGAACAATGGCAAGTACGCTCATCAAATGCACGCCGGTTGCAAGCCCTATAAGATATGCAATCATCAAAATATATTTTTCACTGTCTTTATTATCCGCACGTTCATTCCACCGAATAATTAAATAGGTAACTGCAGAGAAAAGAAACGTACTAAATGCGTAAACCTCCGACTCAACACCGTTAAACCAAAAAGTATCGCTAAAAGAAAATGCCAGCGCACCAATTGCAGCAGCAAGATATGTTGAAAGTGCATCTATAAGATTATCGGCTTTTTTGCCTTTGTAATTTTCAATCAGCTTAACGGCAACAAGATATAATAACAAAATCGAAAGGGCTGAAGAGATAACAGAAATCATATTAACCCTAAGACCGGTGTTTTCAAAAATCGGAATCTTAGACATAAGATTTCCTAGGATAAGAAAAAATGGGGCTCCCGGTGGATGCGGAACTTGCAAGTAATATGAAGCTGCTGTAAACTCACCACAATCCCAAAAGGATACCGAGGGCTGTACCGTCGAGAAAACGACAATAAAAGAAATTACAAAAACAATTCCTGCAATAATTTTATTAAGCAGATTTAAATTCATTATTACCTCTGATTTAGAATAACACTATAATTTACAACTAAAAGTTTTTATGATTGAAAACTTTTTAGACGTTCAGTTTTCTGATTCGTTGCTTTTCTTAAAAAAGTGATCATACTTGGATTTATCAACAGGTTTATAATATTTATCATAAAGATCTTTTAACCTGCTCATAGAAACGGTATCAAAATCTTCATCATCTTTTTGCCGTTTGATAAAAATCTTATAATCCTCAAGTTCTTTTCTATCCATTTTGTTTTCAAATTTCCTAAGGAAATCCAAATACTTTTGCTGATCTCTGTATGCCATAGCGGATACCTTTCTTGCTGGATAAGCAAAATTTGCCGTGCAAAAAATAAATAAACTTTAAGTGCTAAAAAAATGATTTTATATTGTATATGCTTAAAATTTTTATTACTAAGTAAACTACAAATAATGTATTGTTCATGAACATTTAAGCGATTAAGTTTGGGTTAACAATTATCATCTATAGGGAAGTGCGATGAAAAAAATTACAACTCTCTTTATTGTCTTATCAATATTCCTTTCCACAAAAGCACAAGACACAACATCAAACAAAATTGCTGTCTTGCCGCTCATCTCAAACGGAATTGATTTAGCATCTGTTCAAACAGCAGAATCAATACTAAGAATGGAACTTAGCAAAGCAAGCACGATGGACATAATCTCAGAGAAAAAAACTCTTGCCGCTTTAGGCAATGAAGAATGCGCAGATGAAGATTGTGCAAAAGCAGTCGGTAAAAAATTAAATGCAAAACAGGTATTGCTTTGTAAACTAAATCCTCTCGGTGATAAAATTATTGTGCAATATATTTTAGTAGAAACATCAACCGGGAAAAATCTTTTATCCGAGCGTGCAACGGCAATTAATGTTGAAGATCTTGATGCAGTTATGAAGCGTGTTGCAATAAGCGTTGCAAAACAAACTCCTTTTAATACAAATCAGGAAGTTGGAAACATTGTTGGAAAGGAATCAATCGAATCGCTGCGCCAAAAAGCACGTTACAATTTTGGTGTTGGTTTTGGATATCTATTTCCGTCAGAAGGTTATGATTTGGGTAAAGAAAAATCATTTACAATCAACGCTTACTTTGATTATGAAATACAAGATTACGCGGTTGGTTTAATGCTTGGTGCGCGAGATGGTTTTGCTATTAATATTTATGGTAATTACTTATTCTCAAAAACCGATTTGTGCCCTTATGTTGGCGGTGCATTGGGTTTTCACTGGGTTTCTGAACATAATAATTATGCATATGATTACGCATACAATCCGAATAATGTTAAAAGTAAATCTGACGGGATTGAACTCGGATTGCAAGGTGGATTAAGAATTTTTCACACATATAATTTCCAATTATTTATCCAGGGTGAATACATTATGACTTTCAATGATTATAACGATAAGGCATTTGTATTTACGATAGGAATTTTATGATCAAACATATTATATTTTTGCGTTTTAATGAAAGCGCTTATGGAAACGATAAACAAACCAATGCACAAATCTTTAAAGAAAAACTTCTTGCTATGCAGGGTAAAGTTAATGGCTTGCTAAAAGTAGAGGTTGGATTTGATTTTAGTAATGAAAAAGATTCAAGTGATGTTGTGTTATACTCCGAATTTGAAAGCAAAGAAGCTTTACGTCGATATCAAATTCATCCAGACCATGAAGATTTAAAAAAATGGCTTAGTGAAGTACGATACGAACGGCGTGTTGTTGATTATGAAATTCCTTAGTGAAACTTTGTGTTCTTAGTGTCTTAGTGGTGAGAAAAGGCTTTACCACTAAGAGCTGCCTACCGGACAGGCAGGCACTTAGTTCACGTAGAAACACTAAGCGGCTTCATCCGCATCCACTTTAATCTTAACTTCATTACCAAATAACTTTGAAACTCTACCGCAAAAAGTAATTAGATAAGAAAGAATGTCTTCGGCTTTTTCAAATCGGTTTTCAATTACAAGTTTCATTACTTCTTTTTGCTGGTTGAATTTTACTTTGTCTTTGTAATGATCCATTATAAATCTCATCAATTCAACAAAACGCACTTTGTAGTAATCTTCTTTTTCTCCACGAGGAAGAATTATAAAAATATTTTTTCTCTGGATTGCAACTCTTTCAAACAAAGCAAAAGATGAATAGAATTTTAAAGTTGCAGTAAGAACCAATCGTTTTACAACTTCCGGCAAAACGCCAAATCTATCAAGCATTTCTTCTTTAAGCTCTTCAATCTCGGATAAACTTTTTACAGAATACAATGCCGTATAAAAGTTTAAACGATCCATTTGTTCCGGCATATAAGTTACAGGAATACCAATTTCAAAAAATGTATCAATAGTTGGATCAGTTCGTTCTTCAATCTTTGGCAAAGATTTAAAAACTTCTTTAAAGTCTTGATACTTTAACTCATCAACAGCTTCATTTATAAGTTTAACATAAAGATCAAAACCAACATCGTTAATAAATCCTGTTTGTTCTGTTCCGAGTAAATTTCCCGCACCACGAATTTCTAAATCACGCATTGCAACATTAAATCCGGAACCGATTTCAGTGTATTCTTCGATTGCCTGCAAACGGCGCAAAGCTTTTTTTGTAATACCGCTTAACGAAGGAACAATAAAATGAGCATAAGCCTGTCTGTCACTTCTTCCAACCCTTCCGCGTAATTGATGAAGTTCGGCAAGTCCAAATCTATCTGCACGATTTATAATTATCGTATTTACATTCGGAATATCAATTCCGGACTCAATAATTTTTGTAGATAGCAAAACATCAAACTTGCGATTGAGAAAACCATGAATAACTTCTTCAAGCTGCGATGGTTTCATCTGTGCGTGTGCAACAGCAATTTTGGCTTCGGGAACATATCGCTTAATGTAATCCGCAAGCTTATCAATTGATTGAACACGATCATGAACTAGATAAACCTGTCCGTTTCGTTTCAGCTCATTAATTATCCATTCACGAATTTTAAGCGCATCAAAAGTCGAGACGTTCGTAAAGATAGGTTGTCTGTTTGGAGGAGGCGTTGCAATTATTGAAAGATCACGCGCACCAAGCAAAGACAAATTTAATGTTCTTGGAATTGGGGTCGCAGTTAATGTAAGTGTATCAACATTTACTTTTACCTGGCGCAGTTTTTCTTTTGCGGCAACACCAAAACGATGTTCTTCATCAATGATAAGCAAACCAAGATCTTTGAAATTAACATCTTTAGAAATCAATCTGTGTGTTCCAATTAAAACATCAAGCTGACCTTCTTCCAAAAGTTTTACAATTTCTTTCTGTTCTTTCTTAGTTTGAAATCTTGAAAGTGCCGCAACACGTACAGGAAACTGAGTTAAGCGATCTTTAAAAGTATTATAATGCTGCTCTGCTAAAATTGTTGTTGGAACAAGCACGCCAACTTGTTTTCCATCCTGCACAGCTTTAAAGGCGGCACGCACCGCAACTTCTGTTTTACCAAATCCAACATCACCGCAAACCAAACGATCCATCGGATTTTTAGCTTCCATATCAATCTTAACATCTTCGCTGGCTTTCGCTTGATCTGGGGTATCTTCATAAAAGAAAGAAGCTTCAAGTTCTCTTTGCCAAACTGTATCTGGTGAAAATTGATAGCCTTCGGTTGATTTTCTTTTTGCATAAAGTTCAATCAACTCACGAGCAGCTTCCTTAATTTTTTTCTTTGCCTTGGCTTTTGTGTTTAGCCATTCGTCGCTGCCAAGAGTTGCAAGAGTTGGTTTTAGTCCACCATCGGTGGATTCATTGGAGAAATATCTTTTAACTAAAGCAAGATAATTTAGATTAACATAAACAACTCCACCTTCAGCATAAAGTATTTTCATCGACTCCTGATCGGTATCTCCAATCTTAATGGTTTGCAAACCAGCATACTGCCCTATTCCATAATCTTCGTGAACAACATAATCGCCGCGTTTAATTGATGCAAAACTTTTAGCTTTGGATTTTTTATGCTTTTTTGCTGATGAAATTTTTGTTCGATATGGTTTGTTAAAAATCTGGTAATCGGTTAAGAAAACTATTTTTTCTTCCCTGTTGATAAACCCTTCTTTAACTGCCAGCGTTTCAATTTTAATTTTTCCTGATTCAACTAACCCATCAATTTCAGGACTTAAATCACTTAACAGTTCGCCCAATCTTTTTGTTTGAAGTTCATTTTCTGATGTGATAATTACATTAAAACTTTTATCTGTAAAATCCTTTAAGGTGTTAAAAAGAATTTGATAATTTGAATTGATTGTTGGTGCTGGAGAAAATCCAAGCTCAAGTCTGTTTTTAGAAGTTAGCTCTTCCTCAATTATCCAGTTTGCGTTTTTACTTTTATAATCAAATGGATTGGAATTGTTGGCAGCCTCAACCTTTAGGTTGAGATCCTCTGCAGAAGTGAAGCCTGCGACTACCTCTGGAAATTCATCTTCATTAAGAATTTTTTCTTTTTTCTTCGATTTTATTTCTTCTTCAACAACAGGAGCAATTTTTTCTTTCGTGGGTTTGATATTATCCAGCTCATAAGAAGATGCGATAAAGATTGGGTTATTTAAATAACTAAAAATATCGGAATTAAAATCTCCTGTTTGATTCTGAAATGCACCTGCAAGTGTAACTTCTTCAACTTTTTCAAACGAGCGCTGACTTTCTGCATCAAAATATCTTATTGATTCTATAAAGTCTCCATCAAATTCTAATCTCACAGGGCTTTTTTCTGAGTACGACCAAAAATCAATTATTGCACCACGCAGTGAGTAATAACCCGGTGCTTCAACAAATTTATCTCTGGTGTAAACGAGAAGGTTTAAGTATTCAATTAAATCGTCATACTTTAAATCACCGCCAACAGAAACTTTTGTTGTAAGGTGATTTATTTTTTCTTTATCGGGAAGTTTTAGATTTAGTATTTCATAGGTTGTGATGAGAACAAACTTTTTACGTTTAGATATTTCTGTAATTTTTTCCTGAATTGATTCAAGATTAAAATCATCAATAACAATTAGGTTATCACCAAGACCGAGAACGTTTAACTCAACTTTAGTTTCGTTAACAAGCTTGATGTCCGAAAGAAGCAAAACTATCTGTTCATTTTTATCCAGTAAATCTTTAACAGCAAAACTTTTAGATGAACCATAAAGAGGACTTATAAACTTAATTGGGTAGGAATTTTCTGATTTAGTAAATTCTAAATTATTGAGAAAAGAGTTTTTTGTTAGAAAATTCATTAAAAATATTTAAGCGAGGTAAATTAAAATCTTAACTGAACAGCAATTCCGTTTGGTATGGGAAATAAGTTAAGCTGTGTTTGTCCATTTTCATTTGAATTGTGATTATTTACAAACTCACCAGAAAAATATCCAATCGCCCCAGCCATAAGTACATCAGAAAACCAATGCTGATTGTGATGCATTCTAGAGTATCCAACCAACCCTGCAGCGGTGTACCACCCTATTTTCCAAAAGACATTATCAACTTCATTTGCCATTACGGTTGAATAAGCAAAAGCAAGCGCTGTGTGTCCGGATGGAAATGAATTATAATCGTTATCAAAAGTTAAGGGATTTGTATAATACTGGCTTTCTTGTTTGTAAGGTCTTCCGCGACCGATAATGGTTTTTGTAATTACGGTAAGTGAAGTTGCTAGAAAAGTTGCTTCTGTAAGTTTAACTGCAAGTGATCGTACATTCGAGTTATCTGCTATTAAACCGTAACCATAAAAACCAATTATACTTGCACCAACAAATTCTATATAATAATATTTATCAGCCGAGAAAAGACTATTAGAAAATTTATTCTGATTTTTCTGTGAGAAGTTTTTTATTTCTTTATCTGCTAAAGTTGCAATTCCGGTAACCCCAATTACAGCAGAAAGTTCAATCCAATCTTCAGAATCAAACCTAAGTGGTGATGTATAAAAATCTGCACTAACATTTACAAAATCTTTAAAATCATTAAGCAGCAAACTGTCTGTTTGCGCAACCGCTAAATGTATTGGGATAAGAAAAAAGAAAAGAAAATATTTCATTTATAAATGTAAGCCGATGTAATACCAGACTATTTCTGTAATTCTATTACGACTAACTTCTTTCCTTTTTTGTTTCTTAAATTTGTAGGCTTGTAAGCAAGTTCGTACACGGTTGATTTTTTTATGAAAGATTTATACTTCAATTCGGCTTTTTGAAATTCTTCATCTAAATCGCCGCCCTTCATAGCAACGATAAAGGCTTTATCTTTTACCAAAGGAAGCGAATATCGAAACAGAATTATAATGGGAACTACAGCACGACTAACAATTAAATCGAATGTGCCTTTATACTTTTCAATAAACTCATTGCTTTCCACCCTGCAATTTTCTGCAACAACATTGCTTAATTTGAGTTTACTTATAAAGTCTTTTACCGCATCAATTTTTTTCCCTGTTGAGTCTGCAAGCACACCCCGTAATTCTGGACGCATAATTGCAAGTGGAATTCCAGGAAAACCCCCGCCCGTTCCTATATCTAAAAACCTGGTTATTTTATCAGGCAGAAATTTTGTGATGTATGCTGAAATGAAAATATGATTTTCAATAATACTATCAACATCTTTACGTGAAATTAAATTTATCGTTTTATTTTTCTCTGCTACAAGATGAGCAAAAAAAGCAAGTCTTTCGTTTCGCATAGGTTCTGGATTAAATCCGTTATCCCAGCAATAATTTTGTAATTCTTTAAGATAAATTTCTTGTTTGGTAGGCGGCATTAAAAAAATCCTACAAATTAGTTTTTCAAATATACCAACAAAATTGAAATATCTGTGGGTGTTACCCCCGAGATTCTTGATGCCTGCCCTATGGAGCGCGGTTTAACTTTGCAGAGCTTCTCTCTTCCCTCTGTTGATAGCTGCTTGATTTTTGTGAAATCAAAATTCAATGGGATTTTTGTAGTTTCAAATTTTTCAAGTTTAGCTACAGCCTCATACTGTCTTAAAATATAGCCTTCATATTTGATTTCTATTTCCGCCTGCTCTAACGCTTTTTCATCGTTTAACAGAGAAACTGCTTCTGAGTCGCTTGAAGCTCCATTAAATTCTAATAATTGTTTAAGGGTGAATTCGGGTCGCTTACAAAGTTTTGAGATCGTTTCCGTTGAATCAATTTCATTCGACCCAGAGTTAATTAAAAATTGATTGACGTCTCTTGCATGATATTTTTTCGTATGACAATAATTGATTCCATTGATAATTGTCTTTTCTCTATCCTCGGTTTTATTAAATAATTCTTTTGGGATTAGACCAAACTCATAACCATATTTCATTAATCTTCGGTCGGCATTGTCTTGTCGAAGTAATAAGCGATGTTCTGCTCTTGAAGTAAACATCCGATACGGTTCGTCAGTAGATTTTGTCACTAAATCATCAATCAAAACTCCGATATATGCTTCGCTTCTTTTGAGCACAAATTCTGGTTTGCCTTGAATTTTTAATGCCGCATTGATTCCTGCAATCAAACCTTGTGCAGCAGCTTCTTCGTAACCCGATGTTCCGTTTATCTGTCCAGCAAAATAAAGACCTTGAATTAATTTGGTTTCCAAAGTTAAATCAACTTGCTGTGGTGGAAAGAAATCATATTCAACTGCATATCCGGGACGAACAATTTCGACTTCTTCTAAACCTTTAATTTTATGAAGCGCTTCAAATTGAATTTCGGCAGCGAGCGATGAAGAAAATCCATTTAAATAAATTTGATCTGAATCTAATCCTTCGGGTTCAAGAAAAAGTTGATGGCGTTCTTTATCAGCAAAACGTACAATTTTATCTTCTATTGAAGGACAATAGCGCGGACCAACGCCCTTGATCAATCCTGTAAATAATGGCGATTCAGCAAATCCTTTTTCTAAAATTCGATGGACCTCCTTATCGGTGTAAGTGATATGACAGCTAACTTGAGGTAGAAACGGAAATTGAGATAAATCTGTTTGATGAGAAAAAGGCTGAGGATTATCGTCACCAGGCTGCTCTTCTAAAATTGTCCAATTGATTGAATCCTTTTTCAGTCTTGGCGGAGTGCCTGTTTTCAATCTTCCATGTTCAAAACCAAGCTTTGCCAAGGACTCTGTAATTCCCAAAGCTGGTTGTTCGCCAAATCTTCCGCCGCTTGTTTTTTTTAGGCCTGTGTGCATCAAACCATTTAAGAAAGTTCCTGACGAAAGGATTAAGGCTTTACAATAAATTTCTTTACCGCTTTGAGTTTTTATACCAGCAACTTTTCCGTTTTCGGTAATTATCTCAACGGCGGACTCTTCAACAATTTCCAAGTTTTGAGTTGAAGAAATTATTCGATAAGCTTCTTCAGAATACAATTTTCTATCTGATTGACAGCGGGGTGACCAAACAGCGGGTCCCTTTGATTTATTCAACATCCTGAATTGGATTCCGGTTCTATCAGAAATTAATCCCATAATTCCACCCAAAGCATCAATCTCGCGGACCAAATGCCCTTTTGCTGTTCCACCAATTGCGGGATTGCAGGACATTCTACCGAGAGCGAACTTATCCATTGTAACTAAGCCAATAGAGCATCCCATTCTTGCACCAGCAGACGCTGCTTCAATTCCGGCATGACCACCGCCAACCACTACTATATCAAATTTCCTCATTTTCTAATTTTTATGTTTTCACGTGAAACCAGATTACCAGCAAAATGTAAATATTTTTTCGTTTCACGTGAAACCGAAGCTTACTTTCCAATGCAAAATTTCATAAAAATGTTATTTAATATATCATCTGAGGTTACTTCCCCGATGATTTCCCCAAGGTTCATTTCGGCATTCCTTAGATCCACAGAAATAAACTCCCCGCTCATTTTTTTCAGAATAGATTCTCTGGCATTTATAAGATTTTCTCGGGATTTTTTAAGACAATTATGATGCCTAATGTTTGTAACGATTGCTGTTTTTTCAGTATAAATTTCATTTCCAATTGTTTTTTCTTTAAGCTTTTTAAAGAGCAAATTTATTCCTTCACCGGTTTTTGCTGAGATTTTCACATCAGCATCTTTCGAGAAATTTCTGTTTAAATCGATTTTGTTAACTACTTTTAAAATCTTTTCAGAACTCGTTAAGCTCAGCAAATCAACTAAAAGGTCTTTTGATTCAGCCTGTTGAACATCTTCCAGAAAAATAACTACATCTGCGTTTCTTATCGTTTCCCGACTTCTGAGAATTCCCTCTTTTTCGATTGAATCTTCTGAAGTTCGAATGCCTGCGGTGTCAAATAACCTAAAAAGTACACCACCAATTGAAACCTCTTCACGAATCACATCACGAGTTGTTCCGGGGATTTCACTTACGATGGCTCTAGATTCCTTGAGAATATAATTTAGTAAAGATGATTTTCCCACATTTGGTCTCCCAACAATTGCCACGTTTACACCATCTCTAATCACTCGCCCAAATTCATAGCTCTCTAATAAAGTATCTAATTCTATAATTATCGAATCAATTCTTTTCAATAGTTCATCTTGATTTACAAATTGAATATCTTCTTCCACAAAATCCAGTTCTAGTTCAATAAATGAAGATGAGTCTAAAAGCTGAGATCTTAAATCATTTACCTTTTGGGATAATAATCCATCAAGCTGATTCCTTGCCCCGCGCAATGATGCATCTGTTCTGGAGTTAATCACATCAGCCACTGCTTCCGCCCTGGCAAGATCGAATTTGTTGTTTAAAAAAGCTCGCTTGGTAAACTCCCCCGGTTCGGCTAATCTTACATCGACATTTGTCAATAAAAGCCCAATAATTTTCTGAGTTAAGAGTGGATTTCCGTGTGTGCTTATCTCTACAGCGTCTTCACCGGTATATGAGTTTGGAGCTCTAAATACAGATATCAAAACGTCATCTATGTGCTCATTTTCTTTATTTTTTATATATCCAAAATGCAGTGTATGTGATGCTGCATTTTCGATCTTACACTTACCGTAAAAAAAATTGTCCACTGCAGAAAACGCCTTAGAGCCGCTTACTCGAATGACCGAAATAGCTCCAACTCCCGCCGGAGTAGCCAATGCAACAATTGTATCTTCTTTCAATTTATATAAAACCGTTTTTTAGGAATACTAAAATAATCATAAATAAATGGCATATCAATTTAGTATTTACAGTTAATATAAATTTCGAATTTGCAATATTGGCAGACTAATATGACGTTATTTTTGAATTATCGAAGCATTTGGCAAATTATCAGCCATTTAGTCGGTAAACCCGGAAAATCGATTAATTGCCATATCCTATTGTTTTATAAAGACTTATGGGAATTTTCTATTTCGGCACGCTGATTGGTTAACCTAATTTGAGTTTAAGAATTAAATAATTAACAAAAAATAAATTAAAAGGAGAAATAAAAATGACATTAGTAAAATTCAACCCGGTCAGAGATCTTATGGATTTCGAAAGAGAGTTTAGCAAAATGTTTAACTCACTTGAAAGCCGATTTGGTATTTCAAAAAGCAGTGATGCTGATGCAGAATATGAAAATGCCGTTTGGATGCCGTTAACTGATATTTATGAAAACAAAGATAACTTTTCTTTAAAAATTGATTTACCTGGAATCAAAAAAGAAGACGTTAAAATATCTTTTACAAATGGCAAGCTTAACATAAGTGGAGAAAGAACTCAGGAAGAAGAAACCAAAGATGCTAAATGCCATCGCATAGAAAAATCTTATGGCAAATATTTTAGATCATTCAATTTACCTGAATTAATTCAGGCAGATAAAATCAATGCCGAATTCAACAACGGACAGTTAACAATAACTATCCCAAAAGCTGAAGAAGCAAAGCCAAAAGAAATTGAAATAAAAGTGAAATAAGTTAGGAGTTGATGATCGATTGAATAAGGGTAACTTTTTGGTTACCCTTTTCTTTTATCTAAATTTTGTATGTCATTTCGAATTTGTTTCAGAATCTTTCTTCAAACTTAAAGAACCTGAAACAAGTTCAGGTTGACAAAACTAACTTTCATAAATTTATAATAAGAAATTTTATTATTCGGGTTTGTAAATGGAATACAAGGATTACTACAAAATACTTGGCGTAGAAAAATCCGCAACACAGGATGACATTAAAAAAGCTTACAGAAAGCTTGCAATGAAATTTCATCCTGATCGTAATCCTGGAAATAAATCTGCCGAAGAAAAATTTAAAGAGATCACTGAAGCCAATGAAGTTTTAAGTGATCCGGAGAAACGCAAAAAGTATGATACTCTTGGATCAAACTGGAAACAGTACCAGCACACTGGCGGACAAGGCTTTGACGACTTTTTTACTCACTTCGGAGGTGGTAGAAGGCAATCCAACAGCTCAACTTATGAATTCTCTGGAAATATTAATGATATCTTCGGTGGAATGGGCGGCGGTGGTTTTTCTGATTTCTTTGAATCATTTTTCGGAGGCGGCGGAAGCGGCTTTGGTGGGAGAACTCAACCGCAAAAAACCGCGGTTGATGTTGAAGCAATTATGAATGTTACGCTTGAAGATGTTTTCAATGGAAGTGAAAAGACAATCAATATTGATGGAAAAAAACTTAAGATAAAAATAAGCCCTGGAACCAAAGATGGTCAGAAGCTAAGAATAAAAGGAATGGGAAGATCAAAAACTTCCGAGGGAATAAAAGGAGATCTCTACCTAAATATTCATGTTCTTCAACATCCTTTTTATGAGATAAAAGATAACGAGCTATTTTACAATCTTGATGTTGATCTTTATACTGCAGTTCTTGGTGGAAAAGAAACTATAAAAACATTAGATGGCAAAACGATTAGTATCAATATTCTCGAAGGGACAGAATCGGAAAGCAAATTAAGACTTAAAGGATTGGGATTGGATGACAATCGTGTTCGTGGAGATTTATTTGTTGATATTCATGTAACAGTTCCTAAAAATCTAAGCAAAGAAGAAAAAGAATTATTTAATAAATTAAAATCAATTAGAAATGAATAATGAGTAATGCTGAACTTGTTTCAGCATCTTGCAAATTGACAAAAGATCCCGAAACAAGTTCGGGATGACTAAACATAGGAGAAACAATGACCGAAACACACAAAACGAAATTTGAGTTTAAAGCCGAGACAAAAAAATTACTCGATATACTTGTACACTCACTTTACACAAGTAAAGATATTTTCTTGCGTGAATTAATTTCAAATTCATCAGATGCTTTAGATAAACTTCGCTTTGAATCAAACAAAGGAACTGACATTGCTGATAATGATTTGCCATTAGAAATTAAAATCGGGTTTGATGATAAGAAAAATGTTGTTACGATTACTGATACAGGAATTGGAATGACGCGCGATGAAATGATTGCAAACATTGGAACAATTGCCAAGTCTGGTTCAGAGGAGTTTTTAAAGCAACTATCTGAAAACAAAGAAGCTGCAAATAATATTATTGGAAGATTTGGGATTGGGTTCTATTCTGTTTTTATGGTTGCAAAAGAAGTTATCATAAAAACAAAATCTTATAAAAAAGATGAAGTAGCTGTTGAATGGAAATCTAACGGTCTTGGTGATTATGAAATTTCTGATATAGATGGAGAAATTAACCGTGGAACAACTATTGAAATTATCCTTAAAGAAGAAACCAAAGAATTTTCAGAAAAATATCGATTAGAATCAATCATTAAAAAACATTCTAATTTTATCACCTTCCCGATATATCTAGAGAACGAAAAGATCAATACAATTTCTGCAATCTGGCGAGAACCAAAATCTTCACTAAAAAAAGAACAATATGATGAGTTCTATAAATTCTTAACTTATGATAACGAAGAACCGCTTGAGACGATTCATACTTCTGTTGATGCACCGATACAGTTTAATAGCTTGCTATTCATTCCTAAAAAAAGTTATGAGTTCTGGCGATTTAATCGCGAAGATTATGGATTGGATTTATATGTTCGCCGCGTTCTCATTCAACATCAAAACAAGGATTTATTACCCGAGTATTTAAGTTTTGTTAAAGGCGTTGTTGATTCAGAAGATCTTCCATTAAATATCTCGCGGGAAACTTTACAGGAAAATATAATCTTTACAAAAATTTCTCAGAGCGTGACAAGTAACGTTCTTTCTCATTTAACCAAAGTTGCAAAGGATTCGCCCGAAAAATACCTTGACTTCTGGAAAGAACACGGAAAAATTTTCAAACTTGGTTATATGGATTTTACAAATGCTGAAAAATATCAAGCGTTGTTAAGATTTAACTCTTCCGAAAGTAAAGATGAAAAAGAACTTGTATCGCTTGAAGATTATGTTGGAAGAATGAAGAAGGATCAAAAAGAAATTTACTATGCAATCGGAGCAAACAAAGAAGCAATTGATCTGAATCCTCATCTTGAAATCTTCAAAGCAAAGGGATTAGAAGTTCTATATTTGTATGATCCTGTTGATGAATTTGTTGTTTCGTCAATCCGCAAGCACAAAGATTTTGATTTCAAATCTGTTGATGGTGTAAACTTAAAAGAGCTTGAAAAACTTGAAGACGTTGTAAAAGACGAAGAACCAAAAGAAAAATTCAGCAAAGAAGATGATAAGGCATTTGGCAAGTTATTGTTGAAGATGAAAGAAATTCTTGGCGAAAGAGTGACAGAAGTTCACGAGTCAAAAAGATTAAAAGGAAGTCCATCTTGTTTAATTAATCCCGATGATACAATGTCATCAACAATGCAGAAGATTTTGAAGATGTCTAATCAGGGAATGGCAATGCCGCCGCAAAAAAGATTGATGGAGATAAATAAAGATCATAAGCTTATAATAAACCTGATGGGTGTATTCAAGAAAAATGAGAATGATCAATTTATTGCGGATACAACCGAGCAGCTTTATGAATCAGCATTGCTGCTTGAAGGAAACCTTGAAGATCCGCATAAACTTGTGAACAGATTAAATAAAATGTTAACGGATGCGAGTGAGTTGTATAGTAAGAGTAAAGACTAGATTAGTCGCGGTCACACTTCGACTTCGCTCAGTGTGACACAAGATGATTGTCAGTCTAAGCATGTCGAAGACTGACAATGAAAAAGGAAAAGAAAACTATGCCATTTAATTTTAACAAACTAACAGTAAAAGCACAAGAAGTTGTGCAAAGTGCGATTGAGATTGCACAGAACTATAATAATCAGATTGTTGAACCCGAACATCTGCTTGCTGCAATTGTTCAGGAAAGCGGAAACGTTGCTGAAACAATTATTAAAAAGACTGGTGGAAACTTTAATGCTGTAAAGCTTAAAGTTGTTCAGCTGTTGGAAACATTGCCAAAAGTAAGCGGAACAGGTTTGGGAAATCAGCAAATGTCTCAATCTCTTGCAACGCTTTTTGATGAAGCGGCTGAAGAAGCAAAGACTCTTAAAGATGATTACGTTTCCACAGAGCATATCTTACTTGCATTATCAAACGAGAAAGGAAAAGCAGGGCAACTTTTACGCGAGAATGGCATAACCTACAAAGATATTCTTACTGCATTAAAAGATATTCGCGGAACGCAAAGAGTTACTTCACAAAATCCTGAAGACACGTATCAATCATTAGAAAAATATGGAAGAGATTTAAATGAGCTTGCAAAGCAGGGAAAACTTGATCCTGTTATTGGAAGAGATGAAGAGATAAGGCGAGTGCTTCAAGTGTTATCAAGAAGAACAAAAAATAATCCTGTTTTGATTGGCGAGCCTGGCGTTGGTAAAACGGCAATTGCAGAAGGTATATCTCATCGAATTATTTCTGGTGATGTTCCTGAAAATCTAAAAACAAAAAGAATTGTTGCGCTTGATATGGGTGCGCTTGTTGCAGGTACACAATTCCGAGGACAGTTTGAAGAAAGATTAAAAGCGGTAATCAAAGAAGTTCAGGAATCAAATGGAGAAATTATTCTTTTTATTGATGAGCTTCACACGCTTGTTGGGGCAGGCGCAACACAGGGCGCAATGGACGCTGCCAATATTTTAAAACCCGCTTTGGCTCGTGGTGAATTACATGCAATCGGTGCAACAACTCTTGATGAATATAAAAAACATATCGAAAAAGATGCTGCGCTTGAAAGACGTTTCCAGCCGGTGCTTGTTGGTGAACCATCCGAAGAAGATACAATATCAATTTTACGCGGACTGAAAGAACGCTACGAAGTTCATCATGGTGTTCGCATAACTGACAGCGCAATTGTAGCAGCAACGCAGCTTTCTGAAAGATATATCACAGATAGATTTCTTCCTGATAAAGCAATTGATCTAATTGATGAAGCAGCATCAAAACTTAGAATTGAAATTGACTCAATGCCGGAAGAACTTGATACACTTGAGCGAAAAGTTAAACAGCTTGAAATTGAACGTGAAGCTTTAAAGCGTGAGAAGGATGATGCTTCAGCAAAACGACTTGCAGAACTGCAAGATGAGTTAAGCGAATTAAATTCCGAACGCTCAACACTTCGCACTCATTGGGATATGGAGAAACAGAATATCCAAAAAATCAGAGCAATGAAAAGTGAGATTGAAAATCTAAAACAGGAAGCTGATAAGTTTGAACGCGATGGTGATTTGGGTAAAGTTGCAGAAATTCGTTACGGCAGAATTGTCAATCTTGAAAAGCAATTGAAAGATGAAACTCAAAAACTTGCACAGGCTCAGCAGGATAAAAAAATGTTAAAGGAAGAAGTTGATTCTGAGGATATTGCAGAAGTGGTTGCAAAGTGGACCGGCATTCCTGTTAACAAAATGCTGGAGAGCGAACGAAGCAAACTTTTAAAATTGGAAGACGAGCTTCATCAAAGAGTTATTGGACAGGATGAGGCTGTCAGCGCTGTTTCAAATGCGATTCGTCGTTCACGTTCTGGATTGCAGGATGCAAATAAACCAATCGGTTCTTTTATTTTTCTTGGAACCACTGGTGTAGGTAAAACAGAACTTGCGCGCGCACTTGCAGAAATTCTTTTTGATGATGAACATGCAATGATAAGAATTGATATGAGCGAGTATATGGAAAAGTTTTCTGTATCGCGATTGATTGGTGCGCCTCCCGGTTACGTTGGATACGAAGAAGGCGGACAGTTAACCGAAGCTGTACGACGAAGACCTTACTCCGTTGTGTTACTTGATGAAATAGAAAAAGCACACGGCGATGTGTTTAATGTTTTGCTCCAGGTTTTGGATGATGGAAGATTAACCGACAACCAGGGACGAACTGTAAACTTTAAAAATACAATTATTATTATGACATCAAATCTCGGCTCTCACTTGATACAGGACAGACTTGAAGCATTTGATGAAGATAATGTTGAAACTTTTATGGGTGAGCTTAGACAGCAGATGCACGACTTACTGAGAAAAACTATTCGTCCTGAGTTTTTAAACCGAATTGATGAAATCGTTCTTTTCAAACCATTGCTCAAATCAGAGATCAGAAAGATTGTTGATATACAACTTAAGCGCGTGCAGAAAATGCTAAAGGATAAAGAAATTACGCTAAATGTTTCTGATGAAGCAAAAGATTGGCTGGCACAACTTGGTTATGATGTAACTTATGGTGCGCGCCCTTTGAAACGTGTAATACAAAAATATCTTATCAATCCGCTTTCGCAAGAATTACTTTCAGGTAATTTTGTTGATGGTGATACGATAAAAGTAAATGTTAGTGAGAAAGTTGGATTGGTGTTTGGGAAATAATATGGCTTAGCCAATTCCTTTAATAATTACATGTCTTCACAGAAATTATAAGAGAGAATATTTAAACGTGTTTGAATTACTAAAAAAACATATCAACAGCAGAGTACCTCTTACAGATGAAGAATTTAATATCTGTACAAAATTCTTTATTTCGAAGAAGTTGAAAAAACATCAATTTCTTTTAAACGAAGGAGATGTGTGCAGATACCTGGGATTTGTTAATTCCGGCTGTTTGCGACAGTATTCAATTGACAATAAAGGGGCAGAGCATATAATCCAATTTGCAATTGAAGACTGGTGGATTTCGGATCCTCATAGTTTTCTTTCCGGTTTACCCGCAACTTACAATATTGATGCTTTACAGGATACAGAAGTTCTTTTAATTGAAAAATCTACGAGGGAAAAATTGCTTGATGCTTGTCCAAAGATGGAACGATTCTTCCGCCTGCTGATAGAAGCAAATCATGTGGCATCACATCAAAGAATTTCTGATTCGCTGAGCGCTTCGGCCGAAGAGCGTTATCTTAAATTTATAAAAACATATCCAAAACTTTTTGAGCAGGTACCGCAGAATCAAATTGCATCTTACCTTGGTATTACTCCCCAATCGCTGAGTAGAATTAGAAAAGAACTTTCCCAGAAATAATTGCTCGTGGATTGCCTTTCCGAATATTCCTATTACAAGCAAAGGCTGAAAAGAGTTCAGCATGATATAATGTTTGTATTTGTTACCCTATGTTAACTTCCTTTTTTATCCTATGTGAATGTGAAAGTGAACTTTTCGATTTAAGTTTGGGTTAGTATTAAACAATTAACTACAAACAAAAACAAAGGAAAAACAAAATGACAACATGGAAAATCGACGCTGCACACTCTGAAGTAAATTTTATGGTAAAACACCTTGTAGTTTCAACTGTAAGAGGTAACTTTGATAAATTCGATGCAACTATCGAAACAAATAAAGAAGACTTCAGCGATGCAGTTATTAAATTCGAAGCGGATATAAACAGTATCAACACAAAAAACGAACAACGTGATGCACACTTAAAATCCGCAGATTTCTTCGATGCTGAAAATCATCAGAAGATGACTTTTGAATCAACATCAGTTGAGAAAACATCTGATTTTGAAATGAAGGTAAAGGGTAATTTAACTTTACGCGGTGTTACGAAAGAAATCACACTTGGTGTAATCTATAACGGAATCGTTTCCGGATTTGGTGATAGTACAGTTGCCGGTTTTGAAGTGCGCGGAAAGATCAATCGTTTTGATTTTGGTTTACAGTGGAACGCTGTTACCGAAGCAGGCGGCATTGTAGTTAGCAACGAGGTGAAGATTGAAATTCTTGCTGAGTTCAACAAAGTAAACGAAGCTGTTAAAGCGGCGTGACATTTTCAAATCCGTAATCTGAAAATTTTAAAAGGGCACCTGTGCCCTTTTTTATTGTTTTCTTTGTGAAGAATTTGAAAGTTTGACAAAGAAAGTATTGGTTGTTACGAACTATTAATTAATGTATATATTGTAACCCACGGATTTACCTGTGGGTATATAATGAAGTACAAATTTATTCTAAACGGTTTTAACCGTTCTCAAGATATTCAGAGAAGTATGGTTCAAATGTAGAAAACCGATGAATCGGTTTCTGAGCGAATTCGTTATGCGTTTGTTTCCCACGACTGAATCCGCCGAGGCGGAGTGGATTAAAAATTATTTCCTCCCGTTGTTTTCTTTGGTAAGAATTGGGAAGTTTGATAAAGAAATTTTTTCATTTGAAGGCTCCCTCCTTGGAGGGGATTTTCCCGAAGGGATTCCTATGGAAAGAGGTGGGTTTGCGTTCGTATTTCATTCTACCCCATCATTTTCTTCAGATAGAATGGAGACTCATAATAGAAAGTTGAGCAAGTAAAATATGTTTCTTACCGACAAAATAAAGAATGACTTAACAGAAAGCAGAATAAACTGGAAAGTTGCTCTGCTTATGATTCCAGTCGCATTTCTAACATATCTTTTTCACGAGTTTGGACATTGGAGTGTTGGAGAATTGTTAGGAAACAAAATGCTTTATAGTTTAAATAATGTTACCACTGCCAGTGAAAACTACCTTCACGATACTGATAGATTGTTTGTTCTTCTGGGCGGTCCTGCTTTTACAATTCTTCAGGCAATTATTTTTTTGATAGTTATAGAAAAAACAAAATCAATTTATTTTTACCCGGTTGTTTTCTTTGCCGGATTTGTGCGTTTCTTTTCTATTATATTAGGAGGATTTAACAAGCAAGACGAAGCTTACATATCGGCAACATTAAATATGGGCGCATATGCCTTTGCTGCAATTGTGCTACTGATTTTATTCGCTATCGTTTGGAGAAGCTCTGCTATTTTAAAACTAAATCTTAAAGCTGTCGGTTACTTTACTGTGCTTAGCGTGATTAGTATTCTTATTGTCATTGCAACGGATAAATTGATATCGTGATAGATATTCTTGTTAAACCGGGATGGACTTTGCTTTAACGTAAGCAGAAGCTTTTATTAACTCCCTGTTGTTTTCTTTGGGAAGAATGGGGAAGTTTGCTTTAGAAAAAATCTTTCAATTATAAATATCGATTTCACACAACTATTATTTTATTCAATTACTTTAGTACTTGGATTTATCCTTCGTGATATTTATTCATACATAAAACAAAAACTGGGGAGAAGTGAGAAGCCGAAATTACATATTGATTATTCATACAAATATTTCTCAGCCTGGGGAGAAAGTCCACGAAAATATAAATTCAAAAGTATCCTTAGTGTTCAAAACATTGATACCTCACCAATTTATGATGTTAATATTTTTAAATACATAAATAAAGATATCGGGAAAACTCTGTTTGAAAAAGTTTCTTCAAAACCAGACGAAAAGATTGAACAAGAAGAAGATAAAATTGTGGAATATGGTGATGGCCATAATCATGTTGAAGAAGCTCAGGAGTTGCTTCCGAAAATTTTTGTTAATCCAACAATATTAGTTAGTTACAAAATAAAAATGGTAAGCGATTTAAAAGCACTTGGCAAAAAAATATTATAAAATAGAAACCGGAAAGAATAGATGAAATGTCCCCAATGTCATTGCGAACAAAATTCAGATTCAAATTATTGTAACAAGTGTGGATTTAATTTTTCAAAATACAAAGATCATCCACCCCTTCAAGTAAAACCAAAATCATATAAGAATCTTAATGTAGTAATCGGAATTGTCATAGTAATTCTTATTGTATTCGCAATTGTTAACAATCGCTCCAATAGAAATTCTTCTTCAAGTGAAAAACGAACTTTAAATACTAACCAAATAAATTATTTAGAAGATCTACAGAGACAAGGTTTGATTTTAATAGAACCGCAACTCAATAAGACTTATATTGATCCATTTTTATGGGGCGGAATGGATGCTAAATTAAAAGAAGATTTTTCTGCTTCTCTAGCTATCTATTGTGGAAATAAAAAGGGGACAGAACTTTATTGGGTTGAGATATATGATAAACAATCTGGAAAGAAATTAGCTAAATATAGTCACGTTTGGGGATTTGATATTTATTGATTTGAAATTTTTTAAAAGGTCAAATTATTGAATCATAAACCAGGTAAAAAAATAAAAGTCAATCGCATACCGGAAAGAGGATTTTACGATTCTGAAACCATCTATTCGTGGCCATCACGCCTGCCCCGTTTTATCGGGGATCGTACCGTAATGTAAATAACAATCTCTGCCACGGTGCGCCCCTCCTGAAAAGATCGGGACAAGCTGTGGCCGCCTGGGAAAAAAATTGAGAATGCCAAATAAATTGATAAAATAATCTTTTTAGGTTAATTTCATCGGGTAGAGGAAGCTCGTTTTTTTAATCAATTAACTATAGTAATAATTTTTTAGAGGAATAAACATGAAAACACTTTCGCTATTATTATCATTCTTAATTTATATAACTATCGGTCATTCACAAACTCCGAAGTGGGAAAAGTTTAGTGAGAGAGGTGAATATAAAGAAACAATAGCAGGAATAGGCGGAGCTTCAAATGAGGCTGTCGACATTTTGTATACAGTAGAAAATTCAGGCAGGCTTTTCGATAGTTATCCACCTTTATTGGGGAAGATTCAGCTTGGTAAAACAGAATTCAGTGCGACCAAATTTATCTTTTACTCAAATAATAAAATTTATACTATAGAAAACAGTGGTAGTTTATATGAAGTCAGCACTAAAGATGGAACCTGGAAACAGGTTGGCAGACCCGGTGACTGGAAAGCTACCATTGCCGGTACTATACTTAATGGCTCACTTTATACCATAGAATCATCGGGTGTATTATACAGAACAAATCTTAAAACGGGGGAATGGAGTAAAATTGGAAATTCTGATTTTATCAGTACAAAATTCATGATGGCGGCTAATAACAACCTCTATACAATTGAAAAGGATGGAACTCTTTATGAAATCGATCCTGATAATGGCTCATGGAACCAGCTCGGTAAAGCCGGTGATTGGGTTGCTACTTTAAATGCTGTTGTTTGTCTCGGAAAAATGTATTCTATAGAATCAAATGGGGCATTTTATGAAACAAATTTGAAAACAGGAACCTGGAAACTTCTTGGGAAAATAGATTTTAAACCGGAATTTCTTATGTCGGCTGAGTGGGGTTATTTATATGCGGTAGATTCTGCAGGTTTTCTTTATGGATTAAATCTTAAGGAAATTAAAAATTAAGATAGGAAGAATTACAGTTTAAAATTATTCTCTGCCACGTTGCGAAAGTGACAGCCCAGAGTAAAATATGAATGGAATAGAAAAACTCGGCTTCGATAATTGGTTCAAAGATAAAGTTGATTTATCTAAAACTGATTTTAATATTGTAAGAGTAATAAGCGTAAACAAAAACAGCTTCGTTGTTTCCAACGGCGTAAAAGACATCTACGCAGAGCTTACAGGAAAGTTTTTATTTAACTCGGAGGACTCGCTTGATATGCCTGCTGTTGGTGATTTTGTTTATGCACAGTTGTTCGATGGCGACGAGCTTGCAATTATTCACGAAATCCTTCCGCGTAAATCATTATTAAAAAGAAAAGCCTCCGGCAAAAAAGTTGAGTTCCAGTTTATCGCTGCAAACATTGATACTGCAATCATTATGCAGTCGCTGGATTCCAATTTCAACTTGAGAAGACTTGAGCGTTATCTTGTAATGATAAACGAAGGCAGAATAACTCCGGCAGTATTCTTAAGCAAAAGCGATCTCATAAGCGGAGATGAAATAGAAGAGAAGAAAAATCAAATCCGTAAAATTTTACCTGATGTTGCAATCATATCTTTCAGTAACAATAACCCAAGCGATATAGAAAATATAAAGACTTTCTTTGAACCATTTAAAACTTATTGCCTGCTTGGTTCATCCGGTGTCGGCAAAACAACCCTGCTGAATAATTTAATTCACCAGGAACTTTACAAAACACAGCCAATAAGAGAGAAAGACGGAAGAGGAAAACACACCACCACACGACGCGAGCTGATTGTTCTGGAAAACGGAGCGATAATAATTGATAACCCGGGAATGCGTGAACTTGGAGTGATCTCGAATGAGTCAGGACTTGGTGATACGTTCAATGAAATTGATGAGCTGTCAGATCAGTGCAAGTTTAAAGATTGCGCTCACACTGTAGAGGCTGGCTGTGCAGTGCTTGAAGCGTTAGGGAATGAAAAAATTTCTGAGGAACGATACAATAATTACATTAAGATTTTTAAAGAAGCACAATACAACGAAATGTCTTACGTTGAAAAGCGGCAGAAGGATAAACAGTTTGGCAAATTCTTTCACTCAACAATGAAAGATGTAAAGAAAAGGAAAGGAAGATAAGTTTATTATTTTATTGCTACTGTGCGCCCGCACCAACCAAGGAAAAAAGAAGAGAGACAGTTATAAATAAATCCCACACATACGTTTTATCTTTAATGCTGATGATATGAGCACGGCACAAAATATTTTTACTGAATTATCAAACAAGTTGAACATAATTCAAAATTCTGTTACGGAATTAAGACGTTATGAAGATGATAATCATTATGAAATATCTTTAGCCATAAATATCAAAGCAAAAGATATTACCGAATTAGAAAATAAAGCATTTAAACTTTGCACTGATATTGCGCAAGGTACATGGTTGTTCTTAAAACTTCCGGATAAGCAAAACGTATTTGAGTTTGAAGCAATCTTTAACCACCAAGCTTTTATCAATCACTCCAAAGAGTTCAACAACAAACTGAAGTGGACACATATTGAGATAACTCAATAATTGTGTTCTGACAAATCAAATATTTTATAAAAGTCTGGTAATTGATTTTAAATTTTCTAACGTTGTGATATAAGATTTTTTCAAATTTAGAATCGATAAACTCATATCTACATCATACAATTATCAATTAATAAAATTAAATTCAGGAGAAATAATTATGGATCAAGCAAATCAAAACGCACCAGTATCGATGCCTCGTATTGGCGACAAAGCACCTGCATTCAAAGCCGTAACAACTCAGGGCGAAATAAATTTTCCAGCAGATTATTCGGGTAAATGGGTAATTCTTTTCAGTCACCCAGCAGATTTTACACCTGTGTGTACCTCAGAGTTTATGACTTTCGCAATGATGGAAAAACAATTTGAAGAAGCAAATTGCAAACTTGTTGGTCTTTCTGTTGATGGACTTTACAGCCACATTGCATGGTTAAGAACAATAAAAGAAAAAATTGAATACAAAGGAATGAAAAATGTTGAAGTTAACTTTCCTTTAATTGAAGACATTACTATGAGCGTTGCAAAAACATATGGGATGCTTCAACCGGGTGAAAGCACAACAAAAGCCGTTCGTGCAGTTTTCTTTATTGATCCGAAAGGGATTATCAGAGCAATAATTTATTATCCGTTAAGCTTAGGAAGAAATTTTGATGAGCTTTACAGAGTTATTATTGCACTTCAAGCCGCAGATGAGTTTTCAATTGCAACTCCTGCTGATTGGAGACCGGGCGATGATGTTATTATTCCCACTGCTGGTTCTTGCGGAACTGCTAAAAATCGTATGGAAGGAAAAGAAAAAGATATGAAGTGCTACGATTGGTTCTTCTGTACAAAACCAATTGCAAAAGAAGAAGTATTTAAAAAAGTGTTGAATAAAAAATAAGAAAATAATTTGTTTGGATTATTTAAGCCGCAGTAGTTTTACTGCGGATTTTTTATTTTTAACATTATAAAATGTTTTGTTATAACTTGTAATATCAAAAAAAAATAAAATATTATGATAGACAAAAAACAAATTTCAAAAGATTACAAACAACAAACGCAGCCTGCGGGTGTTTATGCGGTTCATAACAAAATTGATAATAAAATGTACATCGGTACAAGTAAAAACTTACCTGCGGTTGTTAGAAGGTTTGAATTTACATTGCAGATGGAAAGTTTTCCTTACCAGGATTTGATTGATGATTACAAAAAACTCGGTAAAGATAATTTTGAAATAAAAATTCTTGATGAGCTTGAATTAAAAAATGAAACAGAAAAAGAAATTGATGCTGAATTAAATTCCCTTGAAGAATTGTGGATTGAAAAATTGAAAAGCGAAGGAGTTAAGTTTTACAATCAGTCTAACACTTAGGATTAAAGCGGAACGCAATCAACTTGTGATACAGCAAAATAATATTTTTCTTGCTACTTAAATATTCATTTCATAGTTTCTCGTGTACACAAAAACACTTTTCCGATTAAGTGTTACAATAAATAATTTCAACCAATCTAAGGAGGCACCTTATGCGCTATTTCAGCACACTTAGCATCTTTTTGCTCGGCGGACTTTTTCTTCTCGCACCAAACTCATTCTCACAGGGAACAAAAGATCAACTCTATATGGTCCGCGAAGAAGTTGCTAAAGTAAATATGTGGGATCAATATGAATCCACTTCTAAACAATGGGTAGAATTGATGAACCAGGCGGGGCTTGATATTCCCTATTTAAGAGCTTCGCAGAGAGATGATGGACATTACATTTACCTTATACCAATTAACAGTTATTCAGACATTGACAAAATGCCCGGGATATTTGGTTCAGCCGTTGAAAAAATCGGTAAAGAAAAATGGGCTAAATTTATGGTGGAAAATGAAGGTAGTATGGAAACCCATAGAGATTATGTTGTTCGATGGTCCGCTGAATATTCTTATGTACCAAAAGAACCAAGATTAAAAATGGAAGATTCAAAATTTATTCACTGGATGTATTTTCATTTTAAATTAGAAAAGCGCCCAGAATTATTAGCCGTGCTTAAAGAGTGGAAAAAACTTTATGAAGATAAAAAAATCAACAGCGGCTACAGTATCTGGCTTGTAGAACTTGGGCTTGATAATAATATGATGGTCTTAACCGAATACGCCAAGGATGGAGCTGATTTTTATTCAACCATGAAAGAAAACTCTGAATTAGTTAAAGCAGAAGAAGATGTTCTCTGGGCAAAAATTGCTCCGCTTCTTACCGGTATTGAGCAAAAATATGGTAATCGAAGACCTGATTTAAATTACGTTAAAAAGTAGTTAGTTATAATATTCCTGTAAGCCGATATAAAATTATTTTTGTATCGGCTTTTTTTATAGAGAATTAAATGCTATTAATTTTAGGAAATTCAGATGCCAACCAAAGATGCACGAATAGACTTATACATTTCTAAATCGGCAGATTTTGCAAAACCGATTCTCAATCATCTTAGAGAACTAATTTATCTCACCTGTCCCGATGTTGTAGAAACAACAAAATGGGGATTCCCTCATTTTGATTATAAAGGTCCAATGTGCAGTATGGCAGCATTTAAACAGCATTGTGCTTTTGGATTCTGGAAAGCTTCGCTGATGAAAGATAAAAGTTTAGTTGCAAATGCTGAATCCGAATCTTCAATGGGTCATTATGGTAAGATTACATCTTTAAAAGATTTACCATCAGATAAAAAGATCATTACACATATTAAAGAAGCAATGATGTTAAATGAAAAAGGCATTAAACTACCGTCGAGAAAAATTACAACGGTTAAAAAAGAAGTTGTAATCCCGGTGTACTTTCTAAAAAAATTAAAGAAAAACAAAAAAGCGTTTACAACTTTTGAAAGCTTCAGTCCATCACACAAACACGAATATGTTGAGTGGATTATTGAAGCAAAGACTGATGAAACAAAGAAACGAAGAATGGAAACAGCAATTGAGTGGATGTCAGAAGGCAAATCACGCAATTGGAAATATATGAAAAAATAAAAGGGGAAACTTAAAAACTCAATACTTCTTGTCCGATATTCAAAAGCAAGAATAATTTTTGTTTTCCGAAAAATTTTTTTATTTACCAACTTTCATTATTTCCTCTTCAACTTCACTTGCGGCAACATTGCTGACGGATTTTGTCTTTTCGGAGAAGTAAGAATAAATTCCCGGGATAACAAACAACGTTAATACTGTTGAAAAAATTAATCCACCGATAACTGCAATACCCATAGAAACCCTGCTGCCCGAACCTGCCCCGATTGCGAGCGCAATTGGCAGTGTACCGAGAACAGTAGAAAAACTTGTCATTAGAATCGGGCGCAACCGGAGCCGTGCAGCTTCTTTTACTGCATCGACAACATTTAATCCCTGGGCTTTT
Organism: Ignavibacteriales bacterium; assembly: GCA_037444745.1. Taxonomy (GTDB): domain Bacteria; phylum Bacteroidota; class Ignavibacteria; order Ignavibacteriales; family Ignavibacteriaceae; genus IGN3. The sequence goes on along the minus strand of JBBILT010000015.1, from coordinate 48,051 downwards.
TTCTGATTAGCAAACTCGACAATTAATATTCCGTTTTTCGTTACCAATCCAATTAACATAATCTGACCAATTTCGCTAAAAATATTTAACGTCTGGTTGAAATACCAAAGCGAAAGGGCGGCCCCGGCAATAGCTAAGGGCACCGTAAACATAATTATCAGCGGGTCACGGAAACTTTCAAATTGCGCTGCAAGAATCAGATAAATCAAAACAAGTGCAAGCATAAAGGTGAATAACAAACTGGAAGAACTCTCCACAAAATCTTTTGAAGCGCCATCTAATGCTGTAGAAAAACTTTCATCTAAAACGTTTTTAGCAATTTTATCCATCGCATCAATTCCGTCACCGATTGTTTTTCCCGGTGCAAGACTTGCGGAAACCGTAGCGCTTACATAACGGTTAAATCTGTAAAGCTGCGGCGGACTGCTTCGTTCTTGCAGCGTAACTAAATTATCAAGTTGGATTGATTCGCCTCTGTTATTTCTTAAATGAAGTGAAGTAAGATCAACTGGCTTATTTCTATTTTCTTTTAAAACTTGACCGATAACTGAATATTGTTTCCCATTCAAAATAAAAAATCCAAAACGCTGCCCGCTATATGCAAGTTGAAGGGTTTGTGCAATATCCATTGCCGAGATGCCTAGTTCTCTAGCTTTTGTTCTGTTAATTTCAACAACAATTTCCGGTTTATTAAATTTTAGATTTACATCAACATTTGCAAATGTTGGATCTTCCCGCGCTTTGTCTAAAAACTTCGGCACAACTTCGCGGAGTTTTTCAAAGTTAGGCGCCTGGATAATATATTGAACCGGCAGACCGCTGCGCCTTGTTGAAATTGATTGGCTCTCAATTACAAACGAACGAGCATCATTCATTTTATTTGTTATTTTGGTTACCTGTTCCGCAATTTGGCTTTGCGTTCTGTTTCTTTTGTCAGCGTCTGTTAATGTTAGCCTGATAAACCCACTATTTGATGCACTTGAACCGCCGCCACCGCCTGTAACGGAAATCATTGCGGCAGATTCTTTAACCGAATCTTGAAAAACATTAACCATACGGAGAATATATTTATCCATTAATTGGAAAGAAGTTCCTTCCGGCATCGTTGAGCGGACAGTCATTTCGCCTCGGTCTTCGATAGGTGCAAGTTCGGATTGCAAATTTGAAGTGATGAGATAAATCATAATTGCTGTAAATGCTATGATAATAAACGCAAGCCATCGCTTTCCCATAAAAGCATTGAGAGCATTTCGGTAAGATTTTTCCAGCCAAACAAAGAAGGGTTCGGTCTTGATGTAGAACCAACTATGTTTCTCTTTTGTTTTTAATATTCTTGAACTAAGCATCGGCGTTAAGGTTAATGCAACAAATGCAGAGATAAGAACGGCACCTGCGATGACTACACCGAACTCTACAAAAAGTCTTCCGGTAATTCCTTTTAAAAACATTATCGGTAGAAAGACTGCAGCAAGTGTAATGGTTGTTGAAACTACTGCAAAGAAAATTTCGGAAGCTCCTTTTGTACTTGCTTCTACCGGATTCATTCCTGCTTCAACTTTTTTATAAATATTTTCCAGAACAACTATCGCATCATCAACAACAATTCCGATTGCAAGAACAATTCCGAGCAAAGTTAGAGTGTTGATGGAAAACCTTGCCAGATACATAATGAAGAATGCGCCAATTAATGAAACGGGAATAGCAATAATAGGAATTAGCGTCGTGCGCCAATCGCGCAGAAAAAAGAAAATGATTAAGATGACAAGCACGAAAGCTAAAATGATTGTTTGTTCTACTTCAGAAATGGAGTTTCGAATATATTTTGTAACGTCAAACCCAATCCCAAGTTCAATATCTGCAGGAAGATCTTTTTTAATTTGATCCAACCGTTTGTAAAACTCATCTGCTATTTGTATAAAGTTGGCGCCGGACTGAGGAATAAGAACAATACCCACCATCGGAATTCCATCGCGACGAAGAATTGATTTGTCATTTTCAGGATATAGTTCAGCGTGCCCGATATCTTTAAAACGAATAATATTGCTTGCTGATTCTTTAATAATGAGATTATCAAAATTATCAACGCTGGTTAATCTTCCAAGAGTTCTTACCGTTAACTCAGTGTTACTTCCTTCGATACTGCCTGATGGGAGTTCGATGTTTTCTCTATTCAATGCATCACGAACATCGATTGGTGTAACATTATAAGCCGCAAGTTTTGTCGGGTCCATCCACAAACGCATCGAATACTTTTTTTCTCCCCAAATCGCAATTTGGCTTACGCCGGGAATTGTTTGAAGCCGCTCTTTAAAAGTATTTTGTGCGATGTCAGATAAATTAAGAAGTGTTCTTTTGTAACTTTTCACACTTAAGAAAACAATTGGGACAGCATCGGCATCAGCTTTTTCAACTGTTGGTGGATCAACATCCTGTGGAAGCCGTGAGCGCGCAACAGAAACACGATCGCGTACATCATTTGCTGCTGTCTCAAGATCACTTGAAATATCAAATTCTACAGTAATCTGACTTCTGCCATCTCTACTTACGGAGGTTAAAGATCGAATCCCGGCAATACCATTAATTTGTTCTTCTAACGGCTCGGTTATTTGAGATTCAATTATATCTGCATTGGCTCCGACATAACTTGTAGAAACGGTAATGATAGGCGGGTCTATGCTTGGGTATTCGCGTACGCCTAAATAAGTATAGCCGATAATTCCAAAAAGTAAAATTACAATTGACATTACAATTGATAGAACAGGGCGACGAATACTTAGTGATGATAAACTCATATTAATTCTTTTTTCGTTTGTAAGATTTAATCTATAGTGTTCAGTTTAACCGGAGCGTTGGGCTTTAGTTGAATTATGCCTGAAACTATAATTGTATCGCCAACACTTAAGCCATTAATAATTTGAACTTCATTCTCGGTTCTGATACTTTGGGTTACAAGCTGCGGAACTGCTTTCCCGTTTCTATAAACAAAAACTTTGTCCCCTTGCACATCAGGAACAATCGCTTCAGAAGGAACCATTATTGCATCTTTAATTTCTCGGAGCACTAAATCAATTTCAACATAAGCGCCGGGAGTAAGCTCTTTTTTATCATTAGAGATAATAGCGCGCACTTGAACAGTTCTTGAACTTTGATCGATCTTTGGTTCGACTGCATAAATCTTACCCACATAAGTCTTTCCTGTTGAAGCGATCTTTACTAAAATTGTTTTCCCTTCTTTTACTATGTCAAAATATTTTTGCGGAACAGAGAAGTCCACCTTTAACGGATTTATGCTTTGGAGTGTTGCAATTTTTGAAGTTGGGGAGATGTAACTTCCTTCGCTCACAGATCGAAGTCCGATTATCCCATCAAACGGTGCTTTTATTTCTGTTTTTTCCAATTGCGCTTTTGTAAACTCTACATCAGCTTGAGCCGAGTTTAACTCACTTAATGCATTATCGTATTCTTGCTGGCTTGTAAGATTTTTGTTAAACAACTCTTTTGCCCTGTATTCTTTATCGCGAGCTAACGATTCAATTGTTTCGTTTTTCTTTAATGTAGCTTGAAGTTCGGCATCGTTGATTTTGACTAAAAGAGTTCCTTTCTTTATTGGCTGCCCTTCTTTGAAAAGTATTTTGGTGATCTTACCTGATATTTCGCTTCTTAGCTCAACCTCTTCATTGCTGATAAATGTTCCGTTAGAAAAAATTTTATCCTGGATAAATTTTGTTTTGATAATTAATGCGTCCACAACTGTTTGTCTTTTCGGTGAGTCTGTTTTCACATTCTTATCACTGCTGAGTTTTACTTTCGGTAAAATGAGGACAATAGCTATTAAAACAAGCGCAGACCAGATAATAATTTTTTTCTTTTTGTTCATTTTGTGAGCCTTAGATTTTCGAATACTTTGTTACAAACATTTAGAGCCGAATCTAATAACGATTTTGGGCAGGACTGATTTTTTGTAAAATTGACCATCGAAAAGTAACAATTTTTTAAAGATTTAAAAAGCAAGAAGAACGGAGTCGGGCTTAATACAGCAAGCAGAACATTTTATTATTTGCTGAAATTTATAAAAAAGGTAATAAAATTTTTATGGGATCTTTCATCGGATAAAAAGATGATTGTATAAAATTAAAGAAGGTCGTAAGTTGAATAGGTGATTGTTGGCAAATTCCACATCTTTTAGTATATATAGTAAAATAACAGAGGAAAATCATTGTGGATAATTCAAATAATATTTATTTGCTTTTTAATCATTTAAAATGGGCTGATGCAGAAGTATGGAAAAAAGTTTTAAGCTTTCCAGCAGCAGAAAAAGATGAAAGAATTAAAAAACTTTTATATCATCTACATCAGGTTCAATATGCTTTTTACTTTTTATGGAATGAATTACCGCTCGATATTCCTAAACCTGAAATGTTCTCTGATCTTAATTCAATTGCAAAATGGGGGCTCAGCTATCAGCAAAAGCTAAATACTTTTCTATCATCACCAAAGGCTGATGAAAAAGATAAAGTAATTAAAATTCCTTGGTCTGTTTTTGTTGAAAGAAAAACAGGGAAGAAAATTGTTCCCGCAACACTAAAAGAAACCATGCTTCAAGTTGCTTCACACAGCACATATCATCGCGGACAAACAAACACTCGATTTAGAGAACTTGACGGTGAACCAGCAAGTGTAGATTTTATCGTTTGGGTTTGGCTTGGTAAACCCAACGCTGATTGGAGTTTTGTAAAACAGACTTAAGTCTGTTCTACGATTTGGGAAAAAGCTTTTATTTTTTAAGCCTACATTTCTTGTCTCTGCATAAAAGAATTATAATTTTAATTAGTTTATTTTCAAAAGGCTATTGCTTGAACGATATTTATTATTTTAAAGTAAAGATGATTGTCATATTATTTTCATTATTCCTTTGCACAAATCAGTTGGACGCACAGGATGCTGAGGTAGAAAATAATCTTACAGCAGCAGAACCTTTCGCTAATTTTTTAGAATTCGGTTTAGAATATTATACACCTTCCCACTGGAACAGACAAATTAAAACTATAAACCTAAACGGACTTATTGGAAAAGAATTAATACACGTAATTGGTTTACAAATATTTGCCGGTGCTACGGTTACACATGCCTGGGGCAATGTAATAATGGTAAACGAATTTTTAAAAGAAGCTAAGTATGAAACTTCAGCAATGGGGATTGAACCTGTAATTTTATTGCGTTTGCAGCCGATAACCTTTGGTAAGTTTTCCATCTCGATTGATGGACTTAGAGGAATTATTTTATATAATAAATCATTTCCTCCACGTGGAGATATCTATAACTTTATGTTTCGTCTGGGAGGCACAATTACTTTTTATGTTGGCAATAACTACGGTCTTAATCTAGGATTAAGGCGAATGCATATTTCTAACGGACAAGGTGTTGGTTCATTCAATCCCTTTTATGAAGGAGAAGGTTTATCTCTGAATCTTTCAAAACAATTTTAATATTCATTAATTTTATAAGAGTTATTAAAAATATTTGTTAGGTAATCCTAAAAAGATTGAGAAATCTAAATGAAAACAATTGTATTTATTGTGTTGTTGTTCTTTCAATTCTCATACTCACAAACAGTTACTGTCCCATCTTACTATCAAATAGATGAAAAGCTATCCAAAGATTTATACGATATCGTTCTTGAACTTGATCTTGAACTCAACTTTGATGTTGGTGAAGACGGCATTGAACAAATTTCTTTTGCTGTAATTGATCTTACTGGTGAACAGCCAAAACTTGGCGGAGTTAATTACGATAACTTTATTTATCCAGCCTCTGTTTATAAAATGTATGTTGCTGCCGAAATTCTAAACCAGGTTTCTCAAGGAAAATATTCTTTATACCAATCTTATGTTGCAAAAGAACCAAATGTTGTTGATAGATCAAAACAAATTGACAATGACCCAAGACCATTATTAAAAGATGGAGATACTGTTACAGTAAATTATCTTTTAGATTTAATGATAACAAGAAGCGATAACTCAGCCGCAAATTGTTTAATTGATATTGCACAGAGAAAAAATATTGATAGCCTTCTTCATTCCTATGGCTGGTATGGAAGTGAGGTAACAAGAAAATTTCTGAAAAGAAAATTTGAAGATCCCGGTTATGAAGATATAAGAGGAACCGAAACGTGTGCCTTGCACGCTGCAGATTTCATGTATAAGATTTATTCAAATACGTTAGTTAACGAATGGGTAAGCCTGCAAATGAAAGCTTTGCTTGGAAGACAATTAGATAAAACTAAACTTGCAACCGGTTTGCCAAGTACGGCAATGTTTTATCACAAAACAGGATGGTTTGCTTATTGGACAAACGACGTTGGGATTGTTGATGATGACAAAGTTAAATACATAATTGCTTGCTTTATTCCGCTGGAAGAAGAATTAGCTTTGCCAAAGTTTAAACAACTTTCGGAAAAAGTTTATGAGTTGATGAAAAACCGAAAATAGTTTTACAACCATATTAAGTTATCTCTGAAACAACCGTTAAAAAAATTTTGATTTGTGTTTACTCTATTGAAAACCAGATATCTTTTACGGATGTTTGAACATTATTTATTTTTAGGATGAAATGGTAACAATAGTAGATTATGGTGATGATTGCATACAAACTGTTGCATCAGCACTAAAACAGATTACAGATGATTTTATAATATCCAAAAAGGAAGTTGACATCTGTGGTTCTGATAAAATAATTTTTGCAGGATGCGGCAAGGCACCTTCAGTGATGAAGAAAATCCAACTGCTAAATTTATATTCTGTGCTCCGCGTAGTTAAGAAACCTATGCTGGGAATTGGATTGGGTATGCAGTTAATGGCTGACCATTCGACTGAAGGAAATTTTTCCTGCTTAGGTTTTTTCCCTGGTACCGCAATAAAATTTGATGAGGCAATTGAAGAATCAACATACAAAGGATTTCACCCAATAAGTTTTATTAAACCAAGCAAGCTTTTTACTGGAATTGTTGATAACACTAAATTCTTTTTTAACAATTCATACTATTTACCCAAAAGCGATTTATCGACTTCTGTTTGTCATAAAACTATTCAATATTGTTCCTCCATTGAAAAAGAGAATGCATACGGCTTACAGTTTCATCCCGAAAAATCTGGCGAGGCGGGATTAAAACTTCTTAACAATTTTATTGAGATGTGATTAAATGAGCACCGAAACAAACACCAATTCAATCTTTGAAACTGAAATAGTTGTTCGTCCTGATGATATTGATATGAACAATCATGTTCACAACTCAAAATATCTTGATTACATACAAACTGCAAGATTCATACAAATGCGGGATAGCTACAAAGTCCCTATGGAAGAATATATTGCGAAAGGATTAAATTGGTTTGCAAGTGAAGTTCACCTACAATACAAACGCGAACTTAAGTTTGGTGATATTGCCTTAGTAAAAACTCAGGTTGGTGAGTGGAGCGGTGCACAAGTTACAATTAACGTTTGGGTTTATAATAAGGCAACAAATAAAATTGCTGTTGAGGGCAAAATGCTTTATACTCTTGTATCACTTACCTCCGGTCGACCAACAAGAATTCCTGAAGATATTATTGAGAGACATAAAATTTAAAAATTAAAAAAATCCCAACTGTTCTCTATAACTTTCGTAAATTCTATCGTTCTTTGGCAGAGCACCTTCGAATTGGCAAATATCCGATGCAAAATCATTTGCAAGTTTATTGATGTAGGGAATTTCAAATCCGTGCAAATAACCGATACACAGCATTGCAGAAAATGCATCACCGGCGCCGGTAGTATCAACAACTTTATCATCAACGTTTGAGTGATTGTATCTTTTTCCGTTTTCAAAAATTGATGAGCCATCTTTTCCACGAGTAACTGCAATCATATTTAAATTAAATTTTTCCATTAACTCCAAAGCAACTTTTTCTGTTGAGTACTCTGTCTGAATAAAAATATCATTAAGAACACGCATCTCATCATAATTTGCTTTAATAAAATCTGCAGCTTCTAAAGTGGATTTTAAAATTTCTTCATTATAAAAATTCTGGCGCAGATTTATATCTGAAAAGTATTTTAATCCGCGGTTAAAAAATGATTTGATCGTCTCGCTTGATATTTGAGATCTTTGAGCAAGTGTACCAAAGTAAAGGCAGTCTGTTTCGGTATTAATTAGATTACTATTCTCTTCGGTTATCTCAATAAAATCATAAGCACGGTCCGTATCAATTTCAAAATCAGGTTTTCCGTTTTTATCCAAAATCACTTTTGCCATTCCTGTTGGATGTAAATTATCGTGTTGAATAAAATCCGCAGAAATTCCAGCATGGCTAAGACCATTAATTACTTTGTTACCAAGAACATCCTTGCCCACGCGGCTAATAATGTTTCCGTTATCCGTTAATTTTTTGATATGAAATATAAAGTTTAGCGGAGCGCCACCAAGCTTTTTGTGATCAGGATAGAGATCAAATAATATCTCACCGATTGAAGTAATATTCATAAGACGGGAATTATTGTTTCATATAATTTGTTAAAAGACTATCAATAATATGAAAAGGTTATGAAACTTTATCAACTAAAAACGTCACAAATATTACCGATTTCTTTAGAAACAGCCTGGAAATTTTTCTCAAATCCAGCAAATCTTTCTAAAATAACTCCACCTTGGCTAAATTTTGAAGTAAGAACTAAACTACCGGACAAAATGTATCCTGGAATGATCATTACTTATTTTGTTCGTCCGGTGCTAAACATTCCGCAAACCTGGGTAACAGAAATTACAAATGTTAATGAACCAAATTATTTTGTGGATGAGCAGCGATTTGGTCCGTATAAAATGTGGCATCACGAACATATTTTTACACAAACAGAAGATGGAAAAATTTTGATGCAAGATATTGTTAGCTATGTGGTTCCGTTTGGATTTGTAGGACGTATAATAAATTCTTTAGTAATTACAAAAAAGATAACTGATATTTTTAATTATAGAAGCGAAGTTTTAATAAAGATGTTCGGATAGTTCAAATAGAAACCTCGAAGCTTTTTAAGTAACCTTCGAGGTTTCAAAAAACCGGTCTACTTTTTCATTTATTCTTGTTTAGATTCTTCCATTTGCGCCCATGGATTATGATCAGTATTCCATGTTTCAACTTTTATTTTAGGAGATCCATCTTTTTGCATTTCCCAAATCGTAATGTACTTTCCATTATCTACCCATTCTGGCATTTCCGGACCCGTCATTTTCATATCATAATTCCCGATTTCAATTGCAAGATTTCCAGCAAGGATTACATCCGTAATATTTAGAGCAAATTGCGTCGTCTTCCAGCCTGATTTAGCTTGCATTTCACTAAGCTCTCTGACTTTTGCAATTCCCTTTACGGTTGGTTGATAGCTAGGCATAGAAATAACATCATCGGTATACATTGATAACATTTTTTCAGTATCATTATCAATCATAGCTTTTGTATAAATTTTATTCTGTTCCTCAATCATCGCTTTAACTTTTCTAACGTCTTGCGCTAACAAAGATGCCGATACAAAAACAATTACTGTTAAAATTCCCGATAAAATTTTCATAACGCCTCCTAAAAAATAAAATGAATAATTATTTGTTATTCCCTTGTTCATTAATCTAACTAACAGCCCGATATATTTCAATATTGATTTAAAATCTCTTGAGTATGCTTTTACTTCTTAATAATTTGATTGAGAAATTAAAATATTTATACTTCAAAATGATTAGAACTAATTATAAAAAGATTGCTTCCACATATAACCGGCGTTACTCCAACAACTACCTGGTGAACATTGAAAATGAAATTAAAAACTTAATTGCTTCCAATAACTACAAAACCATTTTAGAAGCCGGATGTGGAACAGGAAGATGGATTGGAAGGATTGGGAATGAGAGCAATAAAGTTTTTGGGTTGGATTATTCACTCGATATGCTAAAAATTTCCAGCTCTGAGCAATCAAACTTAAGTATTGTAAATGCCGATGCTGTTCATTTCCCATTTAAGGATGATTTTTTTGATCTGATATTTTGTGTAAATGCTATTCATCATTTCTCTGACAAACAACTATTTATTAGCGAATGTAAAAGAACTTTATCAATGGACGGAATGCTAGCAATTTTGGGTGTCGATCCGCATATTGATAAAGACTGGTATGTTTATGATTACTTTGATTCTGTTTATGAAAATGATTTGAAAAGATTCCCTTCTTTAAAATTATTAAAAAGATTATTGGAAGCAGAAAATTTTATAGATGTTGAAACTAAAGTAGTTGAAAAGGTTTTTAACGAAAGAATTGGTAAAGATGTTTTTAATGATCCGTTCTTAGAAAAAAATCACTGTTCGCAACTTGCAAATCTTTCTGATGAAGAATATGAAAAAGGGATTTTGAAAATCAAAAATCAAATCGGACAAAATCCTAAAACAGTTTTTACAACGTCAGTTATTTTCTATCTTGCAAGTGCAAAGAAAAATTAATGGAGAACAAAATGCCAGTCGTTATAAAATCACCAACTATAATTGAATCTGCAGGTAACAAACCAAAAATTATTGAAGAATATTTTGGAAGAGTAAATTCAAAAATCGAAGTTGTAAGCATCGCAAAAATGACAAGTCCGCAAGGCTGGACTGAACCGGGACAACGACCTGAGTTTGATGAATACACAGTCGTTTTAAAAGGAACTTTACAAGTTAGAACCGAAAAAGAAATTATTGATGTTAAAGCCGGATCAGCCATCCTAACAAAAAAAGGCGACTGGATACAATACAGCACACCTTACGAAGGAACTGTTGAATATATTGCCGTTTGCTTACCAGCATTTTCTCCTGAAACAGTGAATAGAGATTAATAAAACTTACTATTAGAATCATTATAAAGCCTGTCGACTTCTCAAAATTAAGAACAGGTTTTAAATCTCTTCTTTGATATGAAAAGCATTTCGCTCATATCCATCATTTTTCCCTCTATTTGAGCATATAATTCAATAAATTCTTGTGGAATATTATTTGAGTATAACAAGCGATAATAAAAAGAAGGCATCTTTTCCATGTTCGAATTTAAGTTTACTGAAGAACAAAATATGCTTCGTGAAATGGTGAAAGATTTCACCAACAACGAAATCAAACCCATTGCTGCAAAGATAGACGCAGAAGCAAAAATTCCACCTGAACTTATTAAGAAAATGGCTGAGCTTGGTTTTTTAGGAATATCTTTTCCTGAAGAATACGGCGGCGGTGGATTTGGCGAAGTTGGTTATTGTTTGATGCAGGAAGAGATAGCGCGCGGCTGTATGTCAACCGCTACTTTTATTGGTGCTCATCAATCAATTGGAACTAATGCAATTTTTAACGGTGCAAACGAAGAACAAAAGAAAAAATTTATTCCGCCACTTGCAACAGGTGAAAAGATTGCTGCGTTTGGTTTAACCGAAGCACAAGCCGGTTCAGATTCTTTCCACTTAAAAACTAAAGCTGATCTTGTTGGTGATGAATGGATTATTAATGGTGAAAAACTTTGGATTACTAATGGCGGTATTGCAGATTTTATTTCATTGTTTGCAAGAACCGAAAAGGGAATTAGTCTTTTTGCTGTTGATACAAAAACACCGGGATTTAAAGCCGGTCCGCCTGAAAAGAAAATGGGAATTAAAGGCAGCACAACCAACGCATTAAGTTTTGAAAACGTTCACATACCAAAAGAGAATTTAATTGGGCAGGATGGAAGAGGATTTATTTATGCGATGAAAACTCTTGATGCTGGTAGATTAGGACTTGGTGCTGCGTGTCTTGGCGTATCGAAAGAACTACTTGAGCTTTCAACAAAGTATGCTAAAGAGCGCGTACAGTTTGATCATCCAATTGCACAATTTCAGGCAGTACAATTTATGCTTGCAGAGATGGCGGTTATGGTTTACAATATGGAATCTATTGTTTACCGCACTGCTGTTGATTATGATTTGCACAAAGATATTTCCAGACAATCAGCAATAGTTAAATATTATTGTTCAGAATCTATAGACAAGATTGTTGATTTTGCTGTTCAGGTTCACGGTGGAATGGGCTACTCACAGGAACTTTCTATTGAAAGATTTTACAGAGATTCCCGTATTAATAGAATTTTTGAAGGAACAAATGAAATCCAAAAAGGAATTATAGCAAGGGATATAATTAAGAAGAACGGAAAAGTTTAATCCAATAAATATTATTTGGAGAGTATATTATGCCAGTAAAAAAATCATTAAAAAAAGCTGCGGTTGCAAAAGCTAAATCTAAGCCGGCTAAGGTTTTCTATTATCGTATTTTTTTCGATGACAACGAAAAGAAAAATTATATGAAGAGTACTTTAACACATAAGCAAGTTGAAAAGTATTTGAAAGCTTATGAAAAGACTCATCAGAAATTTATAAACTCAGAATTTATATCATATCTTAAAAAGTATGATAAAAAAACGGAGATGATTGAAATAAGCGACATCTCGTATTAGTAATGCTGTCTGCGTCGCTTAAGATTCCCGGCGGATTGTTTGTTGCCTCCTTCAATCTGTCCGGGAATTGTTATTTACAACCGTAGATTTTATAAAGTCATTTCGAAACCCGATCTATCGGGTGAGAAATCTATAAAACTTTTCAAGTTTTCTCTTTCTTTTGAAGAATTAAAATCATTTGACTTTTTAGAAAAACTATTCGCTCTCTTTTCTTTTATCCCTAATTTTGAACAACTAAATTATCACTACTTACAAACTAAAGTAAGGAATATGTTATGAAACACTTCATTTTTCTTTTCACAATTTTAATACTAGCTTCTTCACTTTCACTCATTAACGCACAGCAAAAAAACAAAGGCGTGTTTACCGAACCCAAGCCCGGCTATTACGATGAGATTCTGAAAAACATAAATGAATTTCAAAACCCGCCCAAAGAAAAAAAGAAATATTTTAAACTTGATTTTACTGGAATGACTGTTCCTAAATCTAAAGATGAGTTCAAATACTTCTGGCATAACGATCCTGTTTCACAGGGGCAAACAGGAACTTGCTGGACATTTTCTACAACTTCTTTTTTTGAATCCGAAGTTTATCGCTTAATCGGGAAAGAAGTAAACCTTTCTCCAATTTATACTGCCTATTGGGAGTATGTTGAAAAGGCAAAGGAGTTTGTTCGGACTCGTGGTAAATCACTGTTTGAAGAGGGTTCCGAAGCAAATGCTGTTTCAAGAATTTATCGTCAGTATGGAATTGTTCCCGCAACAATTTGTACAGGTTTACTGCCCGGGCAGCTTTCACACGATCACAGCAAGTTGATTAGTGAAATGCAGACTTATCTTCAATCTGTTAAAACATCTAACGCATGGAATGAAGAAGTAGTAGTTGAAGTAATAAAATCAATTCTCAATCATTACCTTGGAGAGATGCCAACCAAAGTTGATGTTGATGGAAAATCTTACACTCCAAATGAATATTTATCCGATTATTTAAAACTTAATATGGATGACTATGTTGATGTTCTTTCCTACATGCAAAAACCATATTGGGAACAAGTTGAGTATGAAGTTCCCGATAACTGGTGGCACAATAAAGATTATTACAACGTTCCTCTTGATGATTTTATGAAAGTATTAAAGAACGCTATTAAGAATGGCTACACACTTGCAATCGGCGGCGATGTCAGCGAGGCTGGTTATGATAGCTGGACCAAATGTGCAGTCGTGCCAACGTTTGATATTCCATCTGAAAATATCGATGAGAATTCCAGACAGTTTCGCTTCAGTAATCAAACTACTACTGATGATCATGGAATTCATTTAGTTGGATACGAAGAATTAGATGGTAAAACATGGTTTCTGATCAAAGATTCCGGGGCTGGCTCCCGCAATACCGGAGACAAGGGTTATTATTTCTACCACGAAGATTATGTTAAACTAAAGATAATGGATTTTATGGTTCATAAAGATATGTTCAAGGATTACCTGGGTAAGTTTAACAAATAAAAAAGAGAATAGAACGCAGATAACTCAGATTAAGCGGATCAGCGCAGATCAGCCCAATCTGCAGAATCTGCGTTCTATTGTGTTTAATCTTTCTTTATAAAATCAAAAAATTATTGCGGCACACTTATGTACGATTTCACTTTCAAACCCTTCAATGAAATGACAGAAGACGACTACAAAAAAGTCGGATTCAAATCTGGATTAGAAATTCATCAACAACTGTTAACTGAGAAAAAACTATTCTGCCGATGTCCTGCAGGTAAATACAGCAAAGAATATGACGCAGAAATTCTTCGTCACATGCGTCCCACACTTTCTGAAATGGGAGTTTATGACGGCACCGCTTTGATGGAATTCAAAACAAAAAAGAATATTATCTACCACATCAAACGCGAAACTGTTTGTACTTATGAGATGGATGACACTCCGCCATTTTTAATAAACGAAGACGCTCTTGATATCGCAATTGGAATAGGAATGTTGTACAACTGCAACATTGTGGATGAACTTCACATTGCACGTAAACAGTACTTGGATGGAAGCATTCCAACAGGATTTCAACGCACAGCAATTTACGCGCTTGATGGCTGGATTCCTTACAAGGATAGAAAAATAAAAATTGTACAAATGTCTATTGAAGAAGATTCGTGCAGAGAAGTTTCTGATATTGGTCACGATAGAGTTTATCTAACAGATAGATTGGGAATGCCGCTGATTGAAACCGTGACAGAACCTGCGATGCACACACCTCAGGAAGCTGCTGAAGTTGCCTGGCAGTGCAGCAAGCTTGTAAGAAGTACACAAAAAGTTCGCCGGGGAATGGGTGCCGCACGTGAAGATGTTAATGTTAGTGTTTCTGGCGGAACAAGAGTTGAGATTAAAGGCGTACCGCAAATAACTATGATCCCAATCCTTACATATAACGAAGCAATGAGGCAATGGAATCTATTGCGACTTAGAGAAGAATTAAAAAAGCGCGGCATCACGCCTGAAACATTTAGTGCAGAATCTTACGACATCACAAAATTGTTAAAGAAAGTTCATTACGCTCCGTTAAAAAATGCTTCAGATTCCGGAATGAAGTTAAGTGCTGTTGTGCTCAAAGGTTTTAAAGATCTTCTGCACTGGCAGACGCAAACAGATACTTACTTTTCTAAAGAAATTGCTGATCGTGTAAGAGTTATTGCCTGCTTAACTAATATCCCAAACCTTATTCACTCAGATAGCAAGAGTGATACAATTACTTCCGCAGATTGGTTGAAAGTTAAAAAGTTTACAAATGCTGCTGATAACGATACGATGGTAATTGTTTGGGGAAGTGAAGATGATGTTAAAACAGCAGTGAGCGAAATTATCATTCGTGCTAAAGAAGCAACAATCGAAATTCCATCTGAAACACGACAAGCAATGAGTGATGGTACGAATGGATTTGAACGAATTCTTCCCGGTGCTGATAGAATGTATCCGGATACAGATCTTCCACCGAAAAAAATTACTAAAGAAAAAATTGAACGGATTAAATCCTGGCTGCCTGAACAGTTCTGGAAAAGAATACAATGGTACATCAAACTAGGAATTCCCAAAGACACAATAGAAGAACTTTCTATTTCAAACTATGCAGAGCTATTTAAGAAAGCTGTAAACGAGTGGAAAATAAATCCAATAACTGCAGCTGTATTTTTAATTCAATTTCCTAAAAGATTAAGAAAGTTAGGAATACAAAGTGATTGGCTTAATGAAAAAATTTTTGGATCGATTCTGAAATCTTTTTCTGTAAATAAAATTCCTAAAGATGCTTTATTAACAACTTTACAAACAGTTGCAGAGCTTGGTGCCTTTACTGAAGAAGTAATTCAAAATCCTGCCAGCAAAAAAGAAGTTGATGAAATTATTAATGCTGCAAAATCAGTATGTGATAAAATGATGATCAACAATCCTGAAAAGAAGAGTGAGGTTTTAATGGGAATGATAATGAAAAAACTTCGCGGAAAATTTTCTGCAAAAGATGTTGCTGATAAGATTGATTTTTCAAATTAATGGAGTTTAGGAAATATGAATAAAGAAACAGCAATAAAAATATTTGAGCAAAAAAAAATACGCTCACATTGGGATGATGAACAAGAGAAGTGGTATTTCTCAATCATTGATGTGATTGAAGTACTTACTGAAAGTCCAAGACCTCGAAAGTATTGGAATGCACTTAAAACTAAACTAAAAGCTGAAGGTAGTGAGTTGTCCCAAAACATGGGACAACTGAAAATGATGTCTGCTGACGGTAAGTACTACAAAACGGATGTTGCTGATACAGAACAATTATTTCGTTTAATTCAAAGTGTGCCATCACCAAAAGCTGAACCTTTTAAATTATGGTTAGCTAAAGTAGCAAGAGAACGCATTGATGAAATAGAAGATCCAGAAATTGGGATCGATCGTTTAATGGAAACCTATCTTAAAAAAGGATACAGCAAAGAATGGATTAATCAACGACTAAAAAGCATTGAAGTACGTAAAGACCTTACTGATGAATGGGAAAAACGCGGTGTATCGAAGGGACAGGAATATGCAATCCTTACTGATGAAATTACAAAAGCATGGAGTGGTTTTTCTGTTAAACAATATAAAAATCATAAAGGATTGAAGAAAGAAAATCTTAGAGATAACATGAGCAATTTAGAACTTGTTCTAAATATGCTTGCCGAAGCAACCACAACCGAGATCAGCAAAGAAAAGAAACCAAAAACATTTCATGAAAACAAAACAATTGCGAATCAAGGTGGAGCTATCGCTGGCAATACCCGAAAAGAAATTGAAGAAAAAACAGGGAAAAAAGTTGTAACAAAACTCAGTGCTAAAAACATTTTAAGTAATAAAAAGAAATTAAAATAATGGCTGAAATAAATTTAGAAGATTATAAAGGCTATCGTGGAGTTGCATTAAACACTCTGCAAAAATTTAAAACACCAATTTGGAGCGATGTAGAAATTATCACAGATGAAGGAAGTTTTAAAGGATTAATTCTTCCGCGCTCAGAAACTTCTGATGAATTTCACATCGTTCTTAAAATGCCGATTGGCTATAACATTGGAATCGCTGCAGAAAAAATAAAAGAAGTAAAAATCTTTGGAAGAAAAGAAGCGCATTATAAAATTCCGGAAAAAGATTTTCCTTATGATCCTAAAAAACCAAAGGTAAAACTTTTAGGAACAGGCGGAACAATTGCTTCAAGATTGGATTACAGAACCGGTGCAGTTATTCCTGCGTTTTCTCCCGGCGAACTTTATGGTTCAGTACCTGAGCTTGCAGACATCTGTAATCTTGAAACAGAAAAATTATATGGTGTGTTTAGTGAGAATATGGGTCCCGCACAGTGGATTGGATTAGCCGAGGCAATCGGTCGAGAAATTGAAAAAGGTGTGCAGGGAATTGTAATCGGACACGGAACTGACACAATGCATCACACGGCGGCAATACTTTCTTTTATGGTTCAGGATTCGCCCGTGCCAATTGTTATGGTTGGCTCACAGCGTTCAAGTGATCGTCCTTCATCTGATGCGGCATTAAATTTAATACATTCTGTTACTACTGCTGCAGCGAGTGATATTGCAGAAGTAATGGTTTGTATGTTTGGTCCGACGAGCGATATGTATGGATTACTTCATCGCGGAACTCGAGTAAGAAAAATGCACTCAAGTTATCGTTCAACGTTCAGAACTATTGGTGATATTCCTATCGCAACTGTAAGCAGAGAAAAAGTAACTCCGATTCGTGATGATTATAAACGAAGAAGATTTGATAATGATGTAAAAGTAAATGCGGTCTTTAATGACAGAGTTGCAATTGTTTATTACTATCCGAATATGAAACCTGATATGATAGATTCTTTGATTGACAATGGTTACAAAGGAATTGTAATTGCCGGTACAGGACTTGGACATGTAAACAAGCCGCTCTATCCAGCACTTAAGCGTGCGAAAGAAAAGGGTGTTGCAGTTTACATGACAGTTCAAACACTTTGGGGTTATGTGCAAATGTATGTTTACGATACCGGAAGAGATATGATGGAACTTGGTGTTATTCCTGCTGCGAACATGCTGCCGGAGGTTGCTTATATGAAACTTGGATGGGCATTTGGTCAAACCGATGATTTGGAAAAAGTAAAAGAGATAATGCTTACTCCAATTGCCGGAGAAATAACAGAGCGCGAACCAAGCAATGGTTATTTAATTTATCAAGGCGGCTTGCCGGAAGTTGAAGAGTTTATAAAGCAGTACAGGAAATAAATAAATAGAACACAGATAACACGGGTCTTCACGGATTTAATCTGTGAAAATCAGTTAGATCAGTGTCATCCGCGTGCTATTGTCTTTTAACTTCTAACTCCTTGTTAAATGCCTGTACTTAATTCTGTGCGGCTGATCAGCTTCGATTCCTAATCTTTCTTTTCGCTTTTCTTCGTACTCACTAAAATTGCCATCAAACCAAACAACTTTGCTTTCATCTTCAAAAGCTAAAATGTGGGTTGCTATTCTATCTAAAAACCATCTATCGTGACTTATTACCAAAACACATCCGGCAAATTTTTCTATCCCTTCTTCAAGAGCACGCAAAGTGTTTACATCAAGATCATTTGTTGGTTCATCAAGCAAGAGAACATTAGCTCCCTGCTTTAACATCATTGCAAGATGCACGCGGTTTCTTTCTCCGCCCGAAAGCATACTTACTTTTTTCTGCTGATCTGCACCGGAAAAATTAAACTGTGCAACATACGCGCGAGAATTTACCTGCCTGTTGCCAAGCATAATTGTATCTTCGCCGTTAGATATTAATTCCCAAATACTTTTTTCCGTATTCAAAGCATCTCTTGATTGATCCACATAAGAAAGCTTAACTGTTGAACCAACTTTAATATTTCCGCTATCCGGTTTTTCTGTTCCTGTAATCATTCTGAACAAAGTTGTTTTACCGGCGCCGTTAGCTCCGATAATTCCAACAACTGCTCCTGGTGGAATTGAAAATGTAAGATCATCAATTAAAATATTATCGCCGTAAGCTTTGCTAAGTTTTTCTGTTTCGATTACAATATCGCCAAGACGTTCTGCAACGGGAATGTAAAGCTCAAGATCTTTCTGTTCTTTTTCTTTTTCTTCTTTAAGAAGATTTTCATAAGAAGTGATTCTTGCCTGGGATTTTGCGTGACGCGCCTTCGGACTCATTCTTATCCATTCAAGTTCGCGCTGTAAAGTTTTTTGCCTGTCGCTTTCACGTTTTTCTTCAACACGTAATCTTTCCTGTTTTTGCTCAAGCCACGATGAATAATTTCCTTTCCAAGGAATTCCTTCGCCACGATCAAGTTCAAGTATCCAGCCAGCAACGTTATCAAGAAAATATCTATCGTGTGTTACAGCTATTACTGTTCCTTCATACTTTTGCAAGTGATGCTCTAACCACGCAACTGTTTCAGCATCAAGATGGTTTGTTGGTTCATCGAGTAAAAGTATATCAGGTTTTTGAAGAAGCAATCTGCAAAGCGCAACACGTCTTCGCTCGCCGCCCGAAAGAACTTTACACATAGTATCCGATGGCGGACATCGCAAAGCATCCATTGCCATTTCAAGTCGTGCATCAAGATCCCATCCGCCCATTGCTTCAAGTTTTTCCTGCACAGAGCCTTGTCTCTCAAGCAGATTTGTCATTTCATCATCATCCATCGGTTCTGCAAACTTTGCATTTATTTCATCATATTCTTTTAGAAGATCTACAACCTGCTGAACGCCTTCCTGCACAACTTCTTTAACTGTTTTGTCCTCATCAAGCTGAGGCTCCTGTTCAAGATAGCCGATTGTATAACCGGGAGACACAACTGTTTCTCCGTTTATGTTTTTATCAACTCCTGCAAGAATTTTTAGAAGTGATGATTTACCTGATCCGTTAAGACCGATAACACCAATCTTTGCGCCGTAGAAGTATGATAGGTAAATATCTTTTAATACAGGCTTGCTGCGACCTGCCGTGCCTTCTGCATTATAGAATTTGCTTACCCCAACCATTGAGTAAATTATTTTATTCGGTTCGTTAGCCATTTATTCTTTCTTTTGTTTTTTGAGTGTGTAAAAATAAGGAAAGGAATTTTAAAGTTAGTAGTAAGTTGGAGGTGGTTTGTTGGAAAGTACAAAGTGCAAAGTGTTTATCGTTTAATTGCTAGAGTGCTGCCACGGTTGGAGAGTGACAGCCCATAAAAAATTAGCATTAAGTAAATGCTGTTAAAAAATCCTCAAAACTTTTTATGTGCTCAGTGTCTTTAAGTCTTGCCCTAACTCTATCAAAGTATTTATAGTTAAGAAGAACATGGGGATTCTTTTTTGTGTATGTCAAATTTCTATATTTTTCATTTAATAGCATCCGTAAATATTTTTCAGCAAATTGTGCTCTATTTAGCTCTTCTATTTTATATTCTGGCAACAATTCTGGATCAGACGTTAATACATTAAAAATTGATAAATATCTCCTCAAGTTTTCAGATTGTGGAGTTCTAGACACAATCGCTCTGTTACCAAGTGCCCAAGTTTCTAAACAGAAATGTTGTATTATAATTTTGTAATCCTTTTTGAAATTTTTTGATTTAATAAAGGAATCAACCTCATCAAACTTTTCTCTAAACGTCTGATCTTCTGAATCAACTGCTACTACGAGTCTATCAAAAAGATTATTTGAGATAACATCATTCATTGCGTCTTCAATTACATCATAGTAATTGGGATATCCATTCCCAGATACTAAATAAATATTGTTCTCTTTAACATCACGAATATCTTGGATAAAAGAAAATCTAGGATTTATATATTTGGCCCATTTTGAATACACCTGATTGCCATAAGTGTCTTCAACAACTAAATAAATATTCAAATTATTCCCCTTTATAAAATGGATCGCTCAATAATTGAATGAATGCTTTTTGTTTAGATTTACCAAATTTTTCTTCAAATTCAGATCCATTTTTAATCGTTACTTCAGAGCCTTTTCTGTTAAAGATTAACCAATTTTTTATAGGCATATTGTTGATTAAATATGGATGATGAGTTGTAATTATAAATTGGTTTTTACCGCTATTACCTATCAAAAATTCTGGCAAAAAATCTATTGCATTTACTCCAAGCGAATTCTCATATTCATCGATGATGTATATAGAATCATCAACTAACGAGAGAATGTCAGTAATAATTAACATCACTTTTTGCATTCCAGAGGATAGTTCTGAGATTGGAATTAGTTCTTTTACACCTTTCTCTCCCACCATAAAGACGGGAACTACTGTAGCGGAGCCAAAAGAAGGTGTATCCAATAATCTAATTTCAGTTTTTTCCACGGTTGGAAATATTGATTTAAAGAATTCAGTAGCTGTTGTATACTTATCCTTAAAATACTCACTAAAGACATACAGTTTATTTTGAATAGGAAAGTCATGCTTCCATAAAGAATCAAGATTTGCATTCTTTTTTATCCTTTTTAAAAATTCTGGGGGAAATGGTGTTAATGAAACGGCCTGGTTTAATGCATCTTCATGAAATCTCCGTCTCATCACATGAGAAAAGGCTTTATATAATGGTTGAATTTCTTCTTCTTCCTTTAGTAATGTAACACTAAGTACATCCTTTTCTAGTTTTGGCAACAACTTATCTAAAAAAATAAACTCATTAAGATCTCTTCTAACAATTATCTTCTCTTGGTTTTCTTTAACTCTCTTTAATAGTTCATACATGATAATCGGATTTTCATTTTCATCATTTCTGCACTCACACTCCCATATATATGTAATATCATTAATAATTATTTGAATGTTCCATTTACCTCTTCTAAATATTTTACCAGCAGTAACAAATTCCGCAAAATTGAAAAAAGTATTTAAAAATCTAGTTTTACCTGAACCAGATGGACCAACCAATAAATTTATTTTACTCATCACGGCTGGGGAAAATTTCCAAGATTCAGCATCAGAACCTAAGAACTCATATCTTTTTATCATCTCAAACCTTCATCTTGATTTATTATACAAAAATAAAGTCAATATTATTAAAAATACTTGTCGAAGAAACTCATCACCAAAATAATCAGCACTAAATGGAAACAAATAAAAACCAACCAGGAAAAACATACTTGCCATTTTAATCCACCAACAAGCAACCCTCATATTCCTGTAAATGTGTGTAGAGAGAAGCATTTTGCTTTGCAAAATTAACAATTAAAAAATAAAAAATTAACAAGTGAGAAAGAAAGTCTGCAGCCCACAGTCGGCAGTTTTCAATTAAGAATACGAAAGCAAAATCAGATCCCGAAACAAGTTCGGGATGACACTGAAGGTTAAAAGAGATTCCCGCTTGCGCGGGAATGACAAAAAAATATAATAATTTATTTAACAGCTTACTTCTTCCCTACGGGATCTGCAATGACGACTGATTAAATTTAGCTACTTTATTTTAGCCACATCATTAATCAGTTTTTCTAACACCTTCATATCAACATCTTCAAGCTTATTAATATACAGGCAACCAACTCCTGTTTTATGTTTGCCAAGTTTTTTAAGTTCGCTTGCGTACTTTTTAATATCCATAACAAGATATAATGTAAGATTAGCTTTGCGCGGAGAGAAGCCGATTTTAAACCATTCAACTTCTCTACCGGTTGCAGGACTTTTATAAATCTTTTTTCCAAATCCAATAATCGAGTTACCCCATATTTTTGGTTTATGCTTTGTAGCTTTTTTCATCAGCTTAAGTATGGTAAGGCTGTCTTTACTTTTTGATTCATCTTTAACGGAGCTAATAAAATCCTCTACGCTTGAGTCGGTTTCTTTTGTTTTTATTTCTGCAAGCTTGCCCATAGCATTATTCTTTTTATTTGTGATAGGATTTTTTTACTTAAGTCTAATCAGTTTGCCTTTACGCTTAACAATGTTTTTATAATCCCACTGTATATTTTTTGATTTTTTTAACCAGCGTTTAAGATCTTTAACATTAATTTGATCAATTGAAGTATAAAAGATTGAAGCGTCTTTGAATTTTCCTGTTCCCGGTTTTAAATTTTCTTCTTCAAAACTTTCACCGCTCCAAAACATCAAACGGATACAGGCTTTTTGTTTACTGTATCCAACAATCGGGTTGCCATCTAAAAACCAAACAGGATGAGAATGCCAGATCTTACTTTCTGCCTCTTTTAAGTTACTGTCTATTTCTTCAGCAAGAGCGTTACAGATCTTTTTATCTTCAGCAGATTGTTTGTTGTTATATGCTTTTATTTCTTTGTTCATAACTATCCTTTGTTCATTTGTAGATTCCTGCTTATGCGGGAATGGCAAGAGAATATAAAAATTATTATAATTCTTTGTGTGCTTTGTGAAAATACTTTGAGCACTTGGTGGTTATTTCTTTACCACAAAGAACACGAAGAAAATACGAAGTTCACAAAGATCATATATTAAACTTTTAACACACCACGGAAACCTCTTGCAGCGTAATATGATTCTGCACCGTTATGATAAACAAAAACTTTATTATAACGTCTATCGCAAAAAATTGCACCGCCAAGTTTCCTAATATCGTCAGGCGTTTTAACCCAGCTTGAAGTTTTCAGATCAAACTCTCCGAGCTGTTGCAATTCGCGGTAGTGTTCTTCAGTTAAAAGTTCAATTCTCATAGATGCTGCAACATCAACAGCATTATCTTTCGGTTTGTTTTCCTTTCTAGATTCCCAGGCTTTTCTATCGTAACACAAGCTTCGTCGTCCAAAAGGACTTTCAACAGAGCAATCATAAAAAATATATTCGTTAGTTTTCTTATCGAAGCCAACAACATCGGGCTCGCCGCCTGTTCTTTCCATTTCATTTAAAGACCAGAGTTTATCTGCATTAGCTTCCAGTTTTGTTCTCACGTTTTCCCAATTAATATTTTTGTGGCAAATCATATTTTTTTCAAATCGTGATTTTAAAATATTGAGCAGGTCTTCACTCTGAGAAGATGACAGCCCTTTTTTATTGTTGGAATTTTTTTTCATACTGTTTGCTTCCTTTGAATAGTATTCGTCTTGTGGGCAAAGTTATGTTAATAACTCTGCTTAAGCAAACAGCAGAAAGAGTCCTTTGGGTTTTAAGAGTCTAACTTCTAAAATAGTGGGTTTTGCAAAACATTTTATTTGAAACCCCGAGGTTTCAAATTTTGCGCTAGATGACTAAATAGTGTAAAATGCACAATGTAGAATTTATAATTAAAGCCAGTGGTGGATAAGAAAAAAGGCAGCACGGAAATAAAAATTTGTGATGATAAATTTATAGTAATGAATTTCTCTTCATTATAATTAATGATATATCATCGGCAGCGGTATTATCGCCAGTAAATAGTTCAAGATGCGAAATAATATATTTGCCAATCTGCTCCGGTGAATTGTTAGATGATTTTTGTATTAGCTTTTGAAATCTTTCCATTCCAAAGAATTCGCCATACTGATCTCTTGCTTCAACTACACCATCTGAATAAGCAATAAAGATTTCGTTTTGATCGAACAACAATGTTTGCTAATTATATTCAGCATTTGAAATAAGCTTAAGAAAAATACCGATGATCACGAGTAATTTTCTGAGTGGAGTTGGTTTTTTGAATATACTTGAAATAAGATAACCTGTCTGAAAAAAGAATCATTGAAGACGACCCATATTTTTAAGTTTATCTATTTTTTCGTCGTCAAGATAAAAATCTTTTAAGCCGCGGTATTCCTTTGCAAAATCTTTTCTGAACCGAAAGTTTTTTATCTCATCTATAATATTGGTTGGATTTGATTTAAATGGGTTTTTTTTTCCATCATAATTATCTCAGTCTTAAATCAAAAATATTATTCGTTATCAAAATTAATCACCTGATCTAAAGTACACAATAATTCTTGGACCTGTGGTAAAGTTCGTTTGCCAGGAATATTTAAAGTGCTGCTTGACATTAGCCGTTAAAATGGTTTTATTTTATACAAGGATATTCTAATTGTTGATTTCTGGACTTTGTGGTACAAATTGTTGTTATTTCCCTATTTTGTTCTGAACTCTTTTTAACCATTTGGGACAGCGATAAATTAATACTGCCCTGATTTTGTTATTATTTATTTATAAAATTTTTTAAAACCATAGGAGGTGTTATGAAAAAATTATCTTTGTTATCTCTTATATTTCTTTTAGCATTATTTATCCAACCATTAAATGCCCAGGTTCAAGTGGGTGTACAGGCAGGAGTCAATGTTACAGACATTAAGACCGATTTAACACAAGCAGGTTTTAAAACAGCTTTTCGAACCCGATTTTTAGTGGGGGGTATGCTATCGTACAATTTTTTACCTGTCCTGGGTTTACAACTAGAACCAGCATATATTCAGAAAGGTGCGGCAGTTAATATTTCTACAGTTGAAGGTGGGATTCCTATCGATTTAGAAGCAACTATTTCTGCGAATTATATTGATCTTCCAGTTCTGCTTAAAGCTTCCTTGCCAAGTGGATTTGTAAGACCATATTTACTAGCCGGTGGTTCCGTAGCGCTTTTACTCGGGGACGCTAAACTTATGATAGATAAAGCCTCATCAAACGGACAGGATGTTACCAGCCTAATCCCAAGTGATCAAAGAGAACAAACAATAAAAATAAAAAAGACAGATTTTATACTAACCTTTGGAGCAGGAATTACAATTCCTATTTCGCTGTTTAATCTTTTTATTGAGGCGCGTTATGATTTAGGACTTAAAAATGTTAATGATGAGCCGGCAGATAATACAGAATTTAAAACTAGAGGGATTCAGATTAAGACGGGAATAATGTTTCCTCTGTAGAGTTTAGAGTAAACAAAGGGTTAATTAAAATTTCTTAGTTAAAATCTCTTATTAAAAAACCTATAACTCTTTAATAGCAATTATCGCTTAGACCCTCGCAGAAAATTTGCGGGGGTTTTTTATTTCTATCCTCTATCAATCTACAATGCATATTTGTTATGAGAGAGTGTTGTAGAAGTCAAACTAGTGGTCATTTCGACCAAATGGAGAAATCTTTCTCTTGGTATTATGAAAAAATTTCTCAGTCGAAGACTCCTTCGAAACGACCCATTCGAAGTTATGCAACAGACCCATGAGATAGAAGTATATCTTAAAGACTTCTGAAAAATTCAATGTGTCATTCCAGTGCAAATACTTAGACTTCGTCTCCGGGACGAGCAGGAATCTATTGATTATTAAGCATATTCCCGCTTTCGCGAGAATGACAGACAGTTAGAGGTCTATTTTTCAGAAGTCTCTCTTATTTACCGATTTTACTAACTGTAATTTATTTAAATAACAGTCGCGAGATGTGATTATTTAAATATTAGCAATCAACTCCAGATAGGTATAACAAATAATTATTATAAAAATAAATTTAAACCAAGTGAGTAGTTTCTTATTGGTCTGAGATTTCCTATAAATTCAATGTAGTTATAATTCAAAACATTTTTTGCAGATACGAATAGATTAAGCGGGTATGTGCCAATTGAAAAATTATATCCAGCCCTTAAATCTAAAATATATACAGGAACTCTTAGTTCTCCATCGGGAACTAAACCGAGTTCAACTATCTGGTCGTCTATTTCTTGTACCTTGCTCCAAAAACGAAAATCGACTTTAAATTCAAATGGATTCGGTTTGTATTCGGCATTCATATAAAGTAGGTGCCTTGGACGATACTTTAGCGGCTTGTTCAACTTTGTATCCAATGCATCCATATAAGTATAGCCCACTGAAAATTTTAATTCATCGGGAATGATAGAAACGTCTGAGACTATTTCAAATCCCTGAATTTTAGCTTTAATAACGTTAACGAACTGAATTTCGCTTGCTGAAGTGAATTGTGGTTCAATAAAATTATCATAATTTGTATGAAACACAGCTACATCAAAATTAAAGTTTCTCGATAGAATATATTTTAAACCGGTTTCGAAAGAGAGACTTGTTTCTGGTTTAAGATTAAGATTCTCCTTAACTGTAATTCCCACACCTACATCGCTGGTCGTAAACACTTCAGCTGGTGTTGGTGCCCGGAATCCTGTCCCAAATGAACCCCTCCAATTCAAGTCTTTTAGAATTGAATAATTTAAACCAATCCTTGGTGTATATGCGTTAGCTCCAAATAATGAATCAATTTTAATATAATCATATCGGAAACCGAGTGTGACAGCAAGATTTTTTATCCCCTTATATTCTGCTTGTGAATAAAATGCTGTAGTGAAAAAATTGGGATTGCTAAACATATTTGATTTAACATTTGCATAAGAAACTTCAACACCCGAAATTAAAATTATGTCGTTTGGAAGTTTAAAATTCACAAGCAGCTCATTGCGCATTAAATTGGCTTTAGAAGTTGTTAGCACAATTCCTCTGCCATCAAACTTAGAATAGTAGTAACTCGATTTAAACTCTCCACTAATGTTTTCGCTTAATCCCTGTTTATAAATTAAGCTTAAGAAAAGCCTGTTCGATTCGACTGTTTTATTCTGATCAACTTCATTTTGTATCAGAGCATTATGTGAATTTTCCCAGTAAAGAAAATTACCGCGCTTCATATTTAAAAAGTCAGCTAGCAAACTGATTGAGCTAACATCTGAAAGGTTATAATCTAATTTCATATAACCAAGAAGTCGTTTTTTAAAATCATCTTTGCGGTAACTATCGTCATCAAGCTTTTTAAATGAAAAACTATATCCAAAATTATTAATTGAGTTTGAATGGTTTATTGTTGTTTCGTAAAATGTTCTGGTGCCCTTATACCACTTCCACTCACCGTAAGAAGGTTTATCATAAAACCCGCCATACGTTTGGATACTGGTAAGTGCTTGTTTTGTTACTTTTTTAGTAATAATGTTTATAACTCCGCCTATAGCTGTAGATCCATAAAGAGAGCTGGCGGGACCTTTAATGACTTCAACCCTTTCTATATCGGTGATCGGTATTTGTTCCCAAATAATTTCTCCCGTATCACCTGTATAAAAAGGAACGCCGTCAATGGTTATGAGAACTCTTGTGCCGGCTCCTTTGTTGTAGCCGCTGGATCCTCTAATGCTAATCTGCTCTTCACTCATACTTACACCAGGTACATACCGTAGTGCTTCGTCAATATTAAAATAATTTTTCTGTAATTCTCTTCCTGAAATTACTACAACGCTTACTGGCATTTCAGAAAGCTTCTGTTCATATTTGCCTGCCGTAACTAAAATCTCGCCCGTTTCAATTATTTTATTTTTTAACGTAACATTTAATACAACTGGCTTATCAATTATTACAAGATCCTCCTTAATGAAGGATTTATAACCAACAGCTGAGAATTCAATCTTGTATGTGCCAGGCTTGATATTAAAAATTTTGTAATTTCCATTAATGTCTGATGCAGTACCATAATTTGTTCCGGCTAAAATTATATTAACGCCGGGTAATGGATTTTCTGTAGAATCAGTAACAACTCCACTAACACTATAAGCTTGTGAAAATATCAAGCCAGAGGGGATTATCAGAAAAAAAATTAGAAGCAGTTTTTTCATAACTAAAAAGAATTAATGTAAAAAATAATTTAACTCCCACCCGGCGGTTGAGGCGGTGGATTATTAAAATCACAAGTAATATTAATATCCGTTAAAAATATATTTTCAGTAACAACCATTGTTGCTGGTTCACTTATATTACCATATGCATAATAAACTCCGGCTACATACCAATCCTTACGTGCTAAAGATAACTGGTCTGTTATTTGGTACGCTACTGCTACATAGGCGTACCTGCCGGGTAAAAATGGCCCTGGGTTGGTTGGAATGTAACTAGAGTCTAATGAACTAAAGTGATAACTCGGTACGCCCAGCGGAATTTCCAAACTTAAAAATTTCAAGTTAGTTATTGTGAAATCTGTTGAGGCAAGAAGCGGATCTTTAAATACAACAATAAAAGCGCGCTTAACTACAGCAGGCCATTCTCCAACAAAAGTTACCGTGCCGCTAAATCCTGTTTGTTGATTCTCATCTTTCGGTTCAATCCCTTTGTCGCAGGCCATAAAGGAAAAGAGTATTAGAATCGATACAATAATTTTAATTTTCCTAAACATTCAACCTTATACCTTTAAATAAGTAATAAGCTTGTTAGAACCACATTTTAAGATTTACTATCCCAAAATATTTTGACCAACTAATAAGGAATCTTTGATTTACAAATCAGCGCCTGGGTACTAACTTAATTTTTTCTTTATTGACTATCAATAGTGGACAAGTTAATACAAGAATATTTTGTAAATGAATTTATACAAATTTTCTATCCCATTGGTTTTTAGTATCAGAAATAAACTGTTTTTTAGCAGATCACTTAGGGGCATGGAATATTTATTTTGTTTATAATAGATTTAGAATTTCGACGCTTAATTTTTATTTCCCTTGTATAAGTGTTATATTTTTTTGAAATTTAAAATACACTTACTTATTAGAAAATTTTTATTATATCATAATAGAGGCACATAAATGAAAAAATTATTTACTTCGTTTTGTTTTTTTATTTTACTTGGTTTATCCAATGCACAACAAGCAAGCGACTATTTCCCTTTACAAACAGGTTTTGGGTGGAAGTATAAAGTAACACCTCTTGATTCTGCAAGCAATCCGGTAAATTCCTTAGCTTCATTCCGAATCGACTCTTTTGCCACAGTTGGAAATTATAAAGGGAAACTTGCAAATATTGTTACAACAAAAACAGGTCCGCTCCAAACCATTCAGCAGCAACCGTTTTTAGATTCCCTTTTTTATAATACCAGTGGAACTGATGGTTTCGAGTATCTCAGCACAAAGAATATTGAAGCATTTCTAATTACTTTAGATCAAACAGGTACAATTCCTAATTTCAGCTTTGTTAATTTCTTCGCTTCTCTACAAAACTGGTATTCTAATTACAGATTTGCTTCAAATGTAAATACGGAGTATACCATACAGCAAAAAGACACAACTGTCTCTGTTAGTATATTTAATCTTCCGCTTCAATTTAAATATCTTGGAAAAAGGTTACAGGATCAGAATTTACAAACTGTTCTTGGAAATTTTGACTGTAAGAAGTTTCTACTTCAGTGGAAAGTGACTGCCTCTATTTTCGGGGATTTACTTACCCTAAATGATACTGTCTGGATTGCCCAGGGTAATTGGATAGTTCAGGATATTATACCAGGACAGTATGTGGATAATTTAACAGTACTTGGTATTAGCCCTTTTGCTATTCCGGGTCTCGAAACTAAACTGACTAATGAGATTGTTAGCGATGTTAATAATGATAAGGTAATTCCGAGCAGTACTTCTCTCGAACAGAATTATCCAAATCCATTTAATCCATCAACTAAAATAAGTTACACGGTTCCTGAAAGAAGCAATGTAAGCTTAAAGGTTTATAATTTATTAGGGAGCGAAGTTGCAGAATTAGTGACTGGGGAAATGGAAGCGGGTTCATATAATATTAATTTTAATGCGGCAAATCTACCAAGCGGGGTTTATCTATATAAATTAAAGGCTGGAGAATTTACTCAAACAAAAAAGATGATACTTTTAAAATAATTGAATGGAAATGTGGGTTTATGTGTAGCCCATTTTAAAGATGGACTACACATTTTCATTAAACATATATCCGGCACTTCTAACGCTTACAATATATTTAGGGTCAGATGGATCATCTTCAAAATGTTTTCTCAATCTTACAATAAAATTATCTACCGTTCGTGTTTCAATATCGGGATTCATGTTCCAAACATTTTCTAACAATTCTTTACGTGTTACAACTTTATCTTTATTCTCGATAAAATATCTCATAATCATTGCTTCATAGGATGTAAGCTGAAAATCTTTTTTACCTTTTGTGCATTTCAGATTCTCAAAATTTATTTCGTTATTGCCAAATCTATAAATTGGATTTTCAATAACAACTTTTTGATACCAGCTTTTACGTTTCAACATTCCTTTTATTCGCAGAAGTAGTTCTTTAAGATGAAACGGTTTGGTAAGATAATCATCAGCGCCAAGCTCTAAACCCTTCACTCTATCTTCAACACCCGTGCGTGCTGTTAGCATTAGTATCGGCATTTGTGGATGCTTATCGCGCACGTGTTTTGCAACTTCAAATCCGTTATAATAAGGCAGCATAATATCAAGTACTATCAAATCAAATTCTTCTTCTTCAAAAAACTTTATAGCTTCTCTTCCATCTCTTGCTAACGTAACTTTATATCCTTCTTCGTTGAGATTGTATTCTAATCCATGGGCAAGATTTTCTTCATCTTCAACTAAGAGGATATTTGCTTGATATAATAGTTCTTCGTTCATTTTTTATAATCCATTAGTTTTTCCTTTGTGGATTTTTTCTTTTCAATATAAACAGGTAATTCTAATTTAAACCTGGAAC
Organism: Ignavibacteriales bacterium; assembly: GCA_037444745.1. Taxonomy (GTDB): domain Bacteria; phylum Bacteroidota; class Ignavibacteria; order Ignavibacteriales; family Ignavibacteriaceae; genus IGN3. The sequence continues at coordinate 16,579 of JBBILT010000015.1, read as the reverse complement.
CTTTGCCTTTCCCATGGCTTTGCGCAGTAATTTTTCCTTTATGATTTTTTATTATCTCTTTAACGACATATAATCCTAGTCCCGTGCCTTTAACATTGGGAATATCAATATCATAAATGCGATGAAACTTTTGAAAAATTTTTTTTATTTGATCGTGTGGAATCCCTATTCCATTATCAGCAAATTCTATCTCTGCTTTTTTGGTACTGCACTTAAAGTTAACATTAACTTGTAATCCAGATATGCTGTACTTTATTGCATTATCCACAAGATTATCAAATACTGTTTTTATCGAACCTCTATCTAAAAGAATATCACAGCTTGCATCACCGCTAAACTTGATTACATCTTCCTTTAGCTGGAATTGCTCAGCGGATTCTAAAATAATTTTCTTAATCGTCTCATCAGTTCTATAAACTTCAAAATCTCTCTGGAATTTTTTCTTATCCATTGCGGCAATTTCAAGAATTGAATTAACAAGGTTCTTTAATCTCTCAGCATCGCGCATCATCAATCCATAAAACTCTTTTCTTTTTTCTTCGGGAACATCGCGCGAGTTTAATGTCTCTAAATATAGCTGGATAGATGATAACGGAGACTTAAGTTCGTGGGTAACGTTTGCTATAAAATTATCATACAGCGCATTTAATTTTATTTGAATATTTAAATGACGAAAGATTAGCACTATACTAAATGATAGACCGACAAGGAGAATAATTCCGCCAACAAATGGAAAAACACTCGGGGCATCATAAACAATTTGAGGAGATATCTTTTCACCAACCCGTTCAAAGATGATGTTATTTTTTACATACCAGTAAATCCACAACAATAAAACTGCAAGCCAAACAATCTGTGCAAGCACAAAAATTACAAGGTTATAAACAAAAGAGTGTCGTCGGCGAATCATAAAATTATTTAGATATTTTTAATTTAATAGCAAAAGGAATGTCATTCCGAACCCCGATCTTGCCTGTCGGCAGACAGGTTTATCGGTGAGAGAAACCTGGGCTTTATAATGAACAGGTTCCTCACACGACTAAAGTCGGATTCAGAATGACAGATTAAAAACACACAATCAAATATTATTTTAAATATGTTCAACTTCAAATTATTAAAAATCTAATTAACGGTATTTTTATCTTTTGATTCTCAATCACTTCTTATAGTTTTAGCCATCTAAAATAACAATAGTTAATATAGTGGAAGCTTATCATAAATTGAACCCGCACGAATGGGTAAACAAATACAGCGATGAACTGTTTGGCTTTGCTTATATTCGTGTAGGCGATGAAGAAACTGCTCGCGATCTGATTCAGGATACTTTTCTATCCGCTTTAAGAAACCTTGAATCTTTTAAGGGAGAAATTTCCGAAAAAAACTGGTTGTACCTTATTTTAAAAAATAAAATAATCGATCATTACAGGAAAAATTCTAAAACTCAGCTTACAAGAATTGATGATGAACAGGATAACGACGAATTCTTTGATGAATCCGGTCATTGGAAAAAAGATGCTTTGCCAAATCCTTTTAATCAATCATTTAATAATCAACAGCACTCGTTTGAGTTTTATGAAATCCTTGAAAAGTGTAAAAGAAAACTAAATGAGATGCAATTATCTCTCTTTTCAATGAAATTTATTGATGAAATTGATTCTGAAGAAATTTGTAAGGAATTGGAAATATCTTCGTCTAACTATTGGGTGCTTATCCACAGGATAAAACTTAAAATTAGAAAGTGTATAGAAAAATTATTTTATGGAAAATAAATCAAACACAAATAAGCTGATGATTACTTGCAAGGAAGCTACTATGCTTTCGGTGCAAAAAGCAGAAATAAATCTTTCTTTCTCAGATAGATTCAGGTTATTTGTGCATTTAATGATTTGCCAGTATTGCCGTTTATTTGATAAACAAACTAAAATGATTAATAAAATTCTTTCAAAATGGGAAACAGATAAAAAACTTTCTGATATTGAAAAGAACACTCTACAAAACATCATCGAACAGGAAATTAAATAATTTAAAATATTTTTTTACTGCTTGTAAGGTTTCCGCTTTCGCTTCGTCTTTACCACTGAACTAACAAACAAACTATTAACAATTTTTCGAAAGGTCTATCATGACAAACAAAAGTCTCAAAAGCATCCTTTTTACGGGATCAATCGTCGCCGGTTCACTTTTAAGTACAAGTACAGCATCTGCAAATCCATTTTCCTTTACGGATCTCGGTTCCGGTTCGCAGTTAAGAACTGCATTGCTGGATAATCTTGTTTCCCAAAAGTACAATTTAGATTTGGCATGCGGAGAAAAATCAAAGGACAATTCTAAGAACGACAGCAAATCTAAAGATGGTAAATGCGGCGAAGGCAAATGTGGCAATTCAAAAGTAAAAGATCAGAAGTGCGGCGGCAAAGAAGATTCAACAAAGATGAAAACTTCTGATATGAAAAAGATGGATGATAAATCCAAAGAAGGAAAATGTGGCGAAGGTAAATGTGGTGAAAATAAAACAACCGAAAAGAAAAACACTGATAAGAAATAATTAATTAATTGTCACCCTGAGTGGCATTGCCATCGAAGGGTGACATTTTAAACTAAAATTCCTCCCGGAAAATAATTATGAAGCAATTTGTTGGAATAGGTTACAGAAAAGATTTTGGTGAAGAATTTCTGCAATCAGAAATTTTACAGCCGTCGTTTATAGAATTTGCCCCTGAAAACTGGATGAACATCGGCGGTTATTGGAAAAAAGTGCTTAAAAGATTATCCGAAAAATATCCAGTTACTGCTCACGGTCTTTCGCTTTCAATCGGCAGCCCTGAAGAACTTGATTGGAACTTTTTGAAACAAATAAAACAGTTTATAACTGATTATAACATAAATGTTTATTCTGAGCATCTGAGTTATTCCAAATGCGATAACGCACATTTATATGATCTTCTGCCTATACCTTTTAGATATGATGCGGTTAAACATATTGTTGAAAGAATAAAGCAGGTACAGGATTTTCTTGAGAGAAAAATTACAATGGAAATTGTTTCTTACTACACTCCTGTTGCTGCTGAAATGAGTGAAGTTGAATTTATTAATGAAATCATAAAACAATCAGATTGTAATCTTTTGCTTGATGTTAACAATGTTTATGTAAATGCTTTCAATCATAATTATGATGCCAGCAATTTTATTGATCAGTTACCGCTGGATACTGTTGCATATATTCACATGGCAGGACACGAAAAAGTTTCTGATGATTTAATAATAGATACACACGGTCAGCCAATTATTGATCCTGTTTATAAACTGTTTGAATACACTGTTAACAAATTAGAAACTCCTGTTCCTATTTTGCTGGAAAGAGATTTTAACATTCCTGAGTTTAAAGAGCTTGCATTTGAAATGAATGAACTTGAACGAATTTGCAAACAAGCCTGGAGTCTTGAATATGTTTCTTAATGAATACACACAAACACAGCAGAATAATTTTGCATCATTCTGCAAAACAAATATTCTTAAACCGATTGATGGCTTAACTGAAAACAGGATCCATCATTACAGAAGATTGATACGCGGAGTAATTGATGACAGCCTGCGCTCTGCTTATCCGATAACGGAAAATCTTTTAACTAATGAAGAATGGGATTTTATCGTTGATGAGTTTATTGCTAAACATAAAAGTCAATCACCGCAGATCTGGCAAATGCCTTATGAGTTTTATCAATTCATTGATGAAAATGAATTTGAAGTTAAAACAAAATATCCACATTTAATTGATTTGCTTTTGTTTGAATGGAAAGAAATTGAGATATATATGATGGAAGATAAAAACGATGATATTGAAAATTTATCTGTAAATCTGTTCAATCATAGCAGTATTATTCTAAACAGAGAATATGAAATATTGCAACTTTCATATCCTGTTCATACAAAACAATCTGCATACATTACTGCTAAAGATAAAAATGTTTTTTATGTATTGATGTTTCGTGCAAACGATAAAGTACAGTTTTTTGATCTCTCGTTATTCTTTGTTTGGATGATCTATGAAATTGAAAACAACAATTATTCAATTGAACAGCTTATTAAAAAAACAGAAGAAGCAAACAAAAACATTAACTGCAAAATAATTAAAGAAAATTTTTTGAAGTTCATTTACACAATGCACTCAAAAGGTTTTATTCTTGGATTTGAAAATGAAAAGGAAATAAAATGATAGAAAAATATAAATTAGTAGTGCAGCATCTTGCTAAATTAAAGAATGTTCATTTACTGGCAGTAAGATTAATTCTTGCTTATGGTTTTTATAATCCCGCAATTATGAAGTGGCAGAACATAAACTCCATTGCAGAATGGTTTGGTGATATGGGCATTCCGCTGCCAACATTAAATGCATATATGGCAGCTTCAACGGAAATGGCTGGAGTTGTTTTGCTAACTCTTGGTTTAGCAAACAGAATAATTTCCCTTCCATTAATTTTTGTGATGTTAGTTGCAATTGTAACAGTTCACATTGGCAATGGGTTTGATGCCGGTAATAACGGATTTGAGATACCGCTTTATTACATTTTGCTTCTGTTTGTTGTGCTTATTTATGGCGCTGGAAAATTAAGCGTGGATTATATTCTTCAACAAAAACTAAATGACAAAAACAATCAATAAGATTTAATTGATATATAATAGTTTTTTTATAAATGATTAAATGCTGATAATAAAATCTAAACATTAAAATTATAAAGACATGAAAGGAAATAATAAACTGATCGGTGCAGGACTTTTGGCTGCTATAACAGCATCGTTGTGTTGCATCACTCCCGTATTGGCTTTTATTGCAGGCACAGCTGGACTTGTCTCAACTTTTTCCTGGCTTGAGCGATTCAGGCCATATTTTATCGGCTTAACCATTTTAGTTCTTGGCTTAGCGTGGTATCAAAAATTGAAACAAAAAAATAAGATTGATTGCAATTGTAATGTGGAAGAAAAGCCAAAATTCACTCAATCAAAAATGTTTTTAGTAGTTATGACTGTACTTGTAATTATTATGCTTGCCTTTCCATATTATTCAAATATCTTTTACCCTAAAACAGAAAAACAAATTATTGTAATTGATAAATCCAATATTCAAAAAGCTAAGTTTTTGATAAGCGGAATGACTTGTGCCGCCTGCGAAGAACATGTTAATTATGTAGTAAATAAGTTACCAGGGATAACAAGCTTAAATGTTTCATCTGAAAATGGAATTGCAGAAGTGAAGTTTGATGAATCACAAGTAAATATTAACGAAATTGAAAAAGCTATCAACTCAACCGGATACTCTGTAATTGATAGAAAGGAAAACTGAAATGGAAATCATTTTACAGTCCACAATCACTTGCCCAAACTGCGGATACAACAAAGAAGAAACAATGCCAACAGATGCCTGTATGCATTTTTATGTATGTGAAAATTGTAAAACAGTTTTAAAACCAAATCAGGGAGACTGTTGTGTATTTTGCAGTTTCGGTTCTGCAAAGTGCCCGCCAAAACAAGTAGAGAAAAATAGTTTTTAGGGGTATTTATAATAAGATAATTAGTGATCGAGCAAGGAAATGGCCTGGTTAAATGCCTCTCTTCATTAAGCTAATCATAATATTTCTAAAAATCCAAATTACATTTCTTTTACAAACACACATTAAAATTCTTTGCAGTTTTGATGTGTAACTTTAAAAGGAATTGTATGATGAAAGTATTATTGATCTATCCCGAAACACCATCAACGTTCTGGAGTTTTAAAGAAGCACTAAAATTCGTTTCAAAAAAATCCGCAGAACCTCCTCTTGGTTTAATAACTGTCGCCGCAATGCTTCCAAAAGATTGGAGCAAAAAACTTATCGATCTTAATGTATCCAAGCTAAACGATAAAGATATTCTCTGGGCTGATTATGTTTTCATCAGCGCAATGAATGTGCATCTAAAGTCTTTTAGAGAAATTGTTAGAAGATGCAACAAGCTCGAAGTAAAAGTGGTTGCCGGCGGTCCGCTTTGTACAACACAATATAATGACCTTCTTGGTGTTGATCATTTTATTCTTAACGAAGCTGAAATTACTCTACCGCAATTTTTAAGTGATTTAGAAAATGGAAATCCAAAACATGTTTATCAAACAAATGAATTTCCCAATGTTGCATTTACTCCAATTCCAATGTGGGAATTGCTTGATATGAAAAAGTATGCATCAATGAGTGTCCAATATTCTCGCGGCTGCCCTTACGATTGTGAGTTTTGCAGCATTACAATGCTTAACGGAAGAAAACCGCGAGCAAAATGTACTGAACAATTTATTTCAGAGTTAAATCGATTGTACGATCTTGGCTGGCGCGGCGGCATTTCTGTTGTTGATGATAATTTTATCGGCAACAAACGAAAACTTAAAGAAGATACTTTGCCTGCTTTGATTGAATGGTCTAAAGAAAAAAAATATCCGTTCTTTTTTATCACGGAAGTCTCAATCAATCTTGCCGATGATGATGAATTGATGCGTCTTATGGTTGAAGCCGGATTCAATAGCATCTTTGTTGGAATTGAAACTCCAAATAACGATAGCTTAGTTGAATGCGGCAAGATGCAAAACCTAAAACGAGATCTCGTTGAATCTATAAATAGATTACAAAGAAGCGGCATGCTGGTTTCGGGTGGTTTTATTGTTGGGTTTGATAACGACACCGAGCGTGTGTTTGATGAGCAAATTGATTTTATTCAGCGCAGCGGAATTTCAAATGCAATGGTTGGATTGTTAAATGCGCCAACCGGAACAAAACTTTATAATAGAATGAAAGAGGAAGGTAGATTGCTTGAAATGTGGACAGGCAATAATATGGATGCAAGTATAAACTTCGTTCCTAAAATGGAATTTAAAAATCTTATTCGTGGTTACAGCAGGTTGTTAAACACAATATACTCTCAGGAAGAATATTATAATCGGCTAAAAGTTTTTCTAAAAGAATACAACGTTCCTGTTTGGACACCAAAGATTATAAATCTTGAACAGTTAAAAGCTTTTGTAAGATTGTTGTGGCTGCTCGGAATAATTGAAAAAGGTAAAAAGTATTTCTGGAAACTTTTCTTTGTAAGTCTGTGGAAGTATCCGCGCAAATTCCCAACAGCGATGACGTTAGCAGTTTATGGATTTCATTTTAGAAAAGTGATACGTGCTGTTTAATCGCAATAGAACACGGATTACGCTGATTACACGGATCGACACAGATTAAATCCGTGAAAACCCGCGTGATCCGTGTAATCCGCGTTCTATTTGCTTTATTCATTCACAAAATCTTTTCCAAGAAAATTCTTATACCAGAACTTAACATATTCTGTTTGTGCATGAACCCATTTAGGAAAACCAACTCCATGCCTTTCATTTGGATACAGCATTAGTTCAAAATGTTTATCCAAAGTTGTTAACTTATCCACAAGCTGAATCGTGTTTTGCATATGAACATTATCGTCCATAGTTCCGTGAGATATGCGTAACAATCCTTTGTACTTGTCGGCGTGTGTTATTGCGGAACCATATTTATATCCATCGGGGTTTTCGTCCGGTGTGTCCATATATCTTTCAGTGTAAACATTATCATAAAGATGCCAATCAGTAACTGAATATTCTGCAACGCCGTGAGTAAAATAATCTGCGCCAAGAGTAAGAGCCATACAAGTTACATATCCGCCGTAACTTCCGCCTGTAATTCCAATCTTTGTAGTATCAACAAATGATTTTGTCTTTAACCACTTTACTGCAGTTGAGTAATCTTCAATTTCCCACTTGCCAAGATTACGATAAATATAATCTTTACCTATCTTTCCAAAGTATGCTGAGCCGCGATGGTCAACTACAAAATAAATTATTCCAGCTTGCGAAATAAAAAATCTATCCAAGTATCCTGAAAAAGAATTTTTAACATCTGTTCCGCTTGGTCCGCCATAAACAGAAAACAATACAGGATATTTTTTGTTTGCATCAAAATCTGGTGGAAGAATCCACATTGCAGGAAGTTCAAAACCATCTTCGGTCTTTATATTAAACATTTCTGCTTTGCCAAGTTTGTATTCATCAAACAGTTTTGATTTTCTATCGCCAAGATTGCGGATTAAGTTTCCATCTCTATCAGATAAATCTAACTTACCGGGGGTGTTGATATCCGAATAAGTATCATAAAAATATTTTCCAGTTGGAGATACGTTTGAGCTGTGTGTACCGGGGCTTTTTGTTAACTGATTAATTTCCTTTCCATCAAAATCAACTACGAACAAATGTGTTTGCAATCTATCGCCTTTGTTTGCTTCGAAGTAAATCTTTTCATTTTCCTCATCCACCAAAACTATTTTTGAAACATTCCACTCGCCTTTGGTTAGCTGCTTTTTAAGTTTGCCTTTCAGATCGTAAAAATAAAGATGTCTCCAGCCATCAGATTCAGAACGAAGAATAAATCCCTTGTTATTTTTTAAGATGTTAATGTCTTCAAAAAACTCAACCCACGTTGAGTCTTTTTCTTCATAGATTAATTTATTCTTTCCTGTTTCCGGATTTGCTGAAAGTATTTGCAAATCATCCTGTCCGCGATTTAGAACCTGGTAAAACAATTCCTTGCTATCTGGTGTCCAGAAAGGCCACGCAGTGTATTGATCTGCAGTTTCATCTTCATCAATCCAAACAACTTTATTTGTGTTGATGTGTGCAATTCCCATTTTAACAATTGGATTTGGATCGCCTGCTTTTGGATAGCGTTCCCACTCAAGCTCGCCGTGTGTTCCATCTGCTTTGTAGAGTGGAAATTTTGGAACCGGTGTATCATCAAATCTTAAGAACGCAATCATTTCGCTGTTTGGCGCCCACCAGAAAGCGCGGTAATTAAGAGCACGCCCGATTATTTCCTCCATATAAACCCACGAAGCATAACCATTGTAAACAACATCGCTGGCATCGTTAGTTAAGCGTGTTTCTTTTCCCGTTTCCGTATCAACAACATAAAGATCTTTGTTGCGAGTGAATGCAGCTTTCTTTCCATCAGGAGAAAGCATTGGATTAACTTCTTCGTCTTTGTTTTCTGTTAAACGTGTTACTTTGTTTTTTGTAACTGAATAAAAAAACAAATCGTTGTCTTTAGAAAAAAGCAGTCCTGTGTAATCTTTTGTAATGCCAATGTTTTCTTCGGCAGTTAATTCTGCTTCATCAAGATTTGGATTGATTGCCTTGTAATCCAGCACGACTGTTTCTTCTCCTGTTTTTGCATTTACTTTTACAATTGCACTTGTTGCTGCATCGCGCTTTTGTACGAGATAATTATCATCATCAAACCAGCCCTGTAAACGCGGAGCCTGTTTTAAAATCCTTGGCTCGCCAAACATATAAACCTGGTTAAAGGTAAGCTGCTTGTCCTGTGCTGTTAAAAATTCTGGTGTTAGAATACATAGAATGATAATTAAGTGCAGGCTGCTTAAAAGTTGGGCCACACTTTTAGAAGAAGTAAACATAATTTCTCCAGGAATAGGTTTGAAGAATAACTTTAAAATCTTTACTTATAAAAATGATTTGATGTTTAGAATATTGCAAATGGAAAACTTAATTTCATAGAATCCTTTAGTGTGGTTTGACATATATAAATTCTAAACTCTGGGTTTATAAACACTATTAATTAGCACAGAATCCATTGGCTCTATTTCATTATCCATTTTAACGAATGCTTGCCTCTTGCCTTTTAACTAATTAAGTTTGTATGGTAATATGACTATCACAGACACATATAACTATTTCATCCCTTCTTTTCTCAACTCTTATATACTGCATGGGGATGCTGACTCGGCGGGTAAGGCAATGCAGATAATTTTAAAAACAAAATTTAGTAATTAGTTTAAAACAACAATCCCGCATTTCTGCGGGACTATTGTAAATGTTTTCACAACGGAATAATCCTTATTGTGATTTGCTTTAATTTGTTGATAGAAACTTAAAACTTTTTTTGAATTATTCAAAAGGAAATTTATGAAAAATATTCTTGGATTAGATTTAGGCACAAATTCAATTGGTTGGGCTTTGGTGGATAAAGAAAACAACAAAATACTTGGAATGGGTAGCCGTATTATTCCAATGAGCCAGGATATTTTAGGCGAATTTGGAAAAGGTAATTCAGTATCGCAGACGGCTGAAAGAACTGCATATCGCAGTGTTAGAAGATTACACGAAAGGCACTTACTAAGAAGAGAACGATTACATAGAGTGTTAAATGTTCTTGGTTTCTTACCACAACATTATAGTCATCAAATTGATTTTGAAAAGCGGCTCGGTAAATTTAAGGAGGATTATGAACCAAAGTTAGCCTACAAAGAAATTTGGGATGAAACTAAAAACAAAAAATGTTTTGAGTTTATCTTTAAAAAATCATTTGAAGAAATGCTACTCGATTTTAGAGTAAAACAACCATCAATCCTTGAAAACAATAACAAGGTCCCCTACGATTGGACTATCTATTATTTGCGAAAAAAAGCCATCACTCAAAAAATAGAAAAAGAAGAATTAGCTTGGATTATTTTCAACTTCAATCAAAAAAGAGGGTACTACCAATTAAGAGAAGAGGTTGAGGAAGAAAAACCAAATAAATTAATAGAATTACATACACTAAAGGTTGTTGATGTAAAAGCAGATGAGCTGCCAAAAGGTAAAAAGGATATTTGGTATTCTTTTGTATTAGAAAATGGCTGGATTTACAGAAGATCTAGCAAAACCCCCTTGTTTGATTGGAAAGATAAAATTAAAGATTTTATCGTTACTACAGATTTAAATGATGATGGAACAATAAAAACAGATAAAGAAGGTAAAGAAAAAAGAAATTTTAGAGCACCCGGGGAGGATGATTGGACATTATTAAAGAAGAAAACAGAATCGGAAATTGATAAGTCAAGTAAAACAGTTGGTGCTTTTATTTATGATGCTTTATTAAAAAATCCTAAACAAAAAATTAACGGCAGGTTGGTTAGAACTATAGAAAGAAAATTCTATAGAGATGAATTAAAACAAATTTTAGTAAAGCAAACTGAATTTCATCCCGAATTAAAGAATGAAGATTTATATAATGCATGTGTTAGAGAATTATATAAAAATAATGAAGCACACGCATTTTTATTAAGCAAAAGAGATTTCATTCATCTTTTTACTGAAGATATTATTTTTTACCAGCGACCATTAAAAAGTCAAAAATCCTCGATTAGTAACTGTACTTTTGAGTATAAGAAATATATTGTTAATGGTGTTGATAAAACAGAATACTTAAAAGTTATCCCTAAATCCCATCCGCTCTATCAGGAATTTCGGCTATGGCAATGGATATATAATCTTAGCATTTATAGAAAAGACGATGATAAAAATGTAACTATTGAATTTTTAAATAGTAATGAAGATTATGAAAAATTGTTTGACTTCTTAAATGGCAGAAAAGAAATAGAACAGAAACCACTTATAAAATATTTTATAGAACTTCGTGGATTAAAAGGAAAAGCCCTAAATTCTGAGGTAGAAAAATACAGATGGAATTTTGTAGAAGATAAAAAATATCCCGCCAACGAAACCAGAACACTTATCATATCAAGGTTAGCCAAAGTTGAGGATTTGCCTGCGAACTTTTTAACTGCTGATGTTGAACAACATCTTTGGCACATAATCTACTCAGTAACTGATAAGATTCAATATGAAAAAGCTTTAAAAACCTTTGCTATCAAGTATGGGCTAGACGAAAATTCATTTGTAGATAATTTCTTAAAATTTCCTCCATTTAAAAGTGAGTACGGAAGTTACTCTGCCAAAGCTATTAAAAAACTTTTACCTCTTATGAGATTAGGAAAATGTTGGTGTTGGGATAATAATAGATATAAATACACGTAATAGAATAGATAAGATAATTACCGGTGAATATGACGAAGACATAAAAAATAAAGTACGTGAAAAAGCATTAAACTTAACATCCGAAGAACACTTTCAGGGATTACAATTGTGGCTTGCAAGTTATATTGTTTATGGCCGACATTCTGAAGCATCAGCTGCTTATAAATGGAACTCCGTTTTTGATTTAAAAAATTATCTAAAAGAATTTAAACAACATTCATTACGCAATCCAGTTGTCGAACAGGTTGTAACAGAAACACTTCGCGTTGTAAAAGACATTTGGCAGCAATATGGAAATGGCGTGGCAAATTTCTTTGATGAAATTCACGTCGAACTTGGCAGAGAAATGAAAAACACAGCCGAAGATCGCAAAAAGATATCTGAACAAGTAATTGAAAACGAGAATACAAATCTTCGCATAAAAGCTTTATTATCAGAATTAAAAAACGATCCTCAAATCGAAAATGTTCGTCCATACTCACCTATTCAACAAGAGATTTTAAAGATATTTGAAGATGGTGTATTAAGTTCAGACATAGAGATTCCTGATGATATTATAAAGATAAGTAAAACAGCTCAGCCTTCAAGTTCAGAGTTGCAACGATACAAACTTTGGTTAGAACAAAAATATCGTTCACCCTATACAGGAGAAATGATACCCCTTAGCAGACTTTTTACAACAGATTATGAAATTGAACATATCATCCCTCAGAGCCGTTACTTTGATGATAGTTTTAACAATAAAGTAATTTGTGAAGCTTCTGTAAACAAACTTAAAGACAATCAAATTGGGTTGGAGTTTATTAAAAATCATCATGGGGCTACTGTTGAAACTGGATTGGGGAAAACTGTTAGAATCCTTGAAGTAAACGATTATGAAGATTTTGTAAAAACGCACTATGCAAAAAATCGTTCAAAACGTAATAAGTTGTTAATGGAAGACATTCCTGAAAAAATGATTGAACGACAGCTAAATGATACTAGATATATCAGCAAATTTATTAGTTCAATTCTATCCAATATTGTCAGAGCCGAAAAGGATGACGATGGAATTAACTCGAAAAATCTAATACCTGGTAACGGCAAAATAACTTCTATTTTAAAACAAGATTGGGGCTTATATGATATTTGGAATGATTTAATTTTGGATAGATTTGAGCGCTTAAACAAATTAACAAATAGCACAGCATTTACCGAATACAATCAAAAATATCAAAAATATTTACCCACAGTGCCAATAGAACTTTCAAAAAATTTTCAAAAGAAAAGGATTGATCACAGACATCATGCATTAGATGCTTTGGTAATCGCCTGTGCAACAAGAGATCATGTTAATTTGCTTAATAATAAATATGCTAAATCTAACACAAGGTATGACTTAAATAGAAAACTAAGAAAGTTTGAAAAAGTTGCTTATACGCGCCCAAGTACTAAGGAAAGAATTGAAAGAGAAATCCCTAAAGAGTTTTTAAAGCCTTGGGATAATTTTACCATTGATGCAAAAAATACATTGCAAACAATTGTTGTAAGCTTTAAGCAGAATCTTAGAGTTATTAATAAAGCAAATAACATTTATCAAAAATGGGTTAAGATTGATGATAAAATGATTAAAAAATATGTTAAGCAAGCAGGCACAAACTGGTCAATCCGTAAACCTATACACAAAGAAACTGTTTCTGGTAAAGTTGAATTACCACATATAAAAATTCCCAAAGGTAAAATTCTTACTGCCACCAGAAAAAGCTTAGATACTACTTTTGGCTTAAAAACAATCGAATCTATTACAGATATTGGTATTCAAAAAATTCTTAAAAATTGTTTGGCTAGTAAAGAAGGCAATCCCGAAATCGCTTTCTCGCCTGAAGGAATTGAGGATCTAAATAATAACATTTCCCGATACAACGATGGCAAACCACATCAACCAATTTACAAAGTAAGAATCTTTGAAATAGGCAGTAAATTTCCCCTGGGTGAAACAAAAAGCAAAAAAACTAAATACGTTGAAGCAGCAAAAGGAACAAATCTGTTCTTTGCTATTTATCAGGATGAAGATGGCAAACGTAGCTTTGAAACAATTCCTTTGAATATTGTTATTGAAAGGCAAAAGCAGGGTTTAAGTTATGTTCCGGAAACAAACGACATGGGCAATAGACTAATGTTTTATCTATCTCCAAATGATCTTGTTTATGTCCCAACAGAAGAAGAAACTATTAATCAATCACCTATAGACTTTAATAATTTATCCTATGAACAGAAAAAAAGACTATACAATGTGAATGATTTCTCCTCGACTTGCTATTTTACTCCTAATCATGTTGCAAAAGCTATTGCCCCCAAAGAAATTGATTTAAACTATGATAAGCAAAAAAATAAAACAACTGGTTCATTTGATACTAAAACTGCAAGCATTGAAGGAATACAAATAAAAGATGTTTGTATTCCTCTTAAAGTAGATCGCTTGGGCAATATAAAACTAGTAAAAGATAAATTTTAAATTTTCATTCCCTTCTCTTATCAAGAGAAGGGTTAGGGATGAGTTAAATGATTAAACGAACTTTATACTTCGGCAACCCGACTTATCTTTCTAAAAAAAATGATCAGCTTATTATTAAGCTGCCCGAAGAAAAAAACACGACAAATACGGAGTCCGAACCTGATCCAAATCAAAAATATCTTGACCGTGGAAATGTTAATTCCATCCCTATTGAGGATATTGGTATTGTTATTTTAGATAATCAACAGATCACGGTTTCTCAGGGATTGCTTGCATCATTATTAGAAAACAATACTGCTCTCGTCACTTGTAATTTTTCACATATGCCGTCTGGACTTTTCCTTCCCCTCGAAAGCAACCTTACACAAAGTGAAAGATTTCAATCACAAATTGAAGCGTCAGAGCCTCTAAAAAAACAACTTTGGCAGCAGACAATCTCAGCCAAAATTTATAATCAGGCTGCTGTATTGCGCAATAATAAAAAACCAAATGATAATATGAAACGATGGGCTAAAGATGTTCGCTCTGGTGATCCTGATAATCTTGAAGGCAGAGCGGCAGCTTATTATTGGAAAAATGTTTTTCCACCGGGGCTTGAATTTGTAAGAGATAGAAATGGTTTACCCCCTAACAATCTTCTTAACTATGGCTATGCAATCTTAAGAGCAATTGTTGCGCGTGGTCTTGTAGCCACTGGATTGCTTCCCACACTTGGTATTCACCATCACAACAAATACAATGCATACTGCCTTGCAGATGATATCATGGAACCATATCGTCCTTACGTTGATGAACTTGTCGTAACTTTTATTGAAGATGGAGAAGACTTTACTGAATTAACTCCATCAATTAAAAAGCAACTATTAACAATTCCGGCTATGGATATTTTTATCGATAATGAAAAAAGTCCCTTAATGGTAGGTATGCAAAAAACAACATCATCATTAGTAAAGTGTTTTAATGGAGAAGCAAAAAAAATTATATATCCAACAATGTTTAATTAAACTTCCTGTTCCCTTCTCTTTTTAAGAGAAGGGTAGGGATAAGTTATTTATGAGCCTAAACAACAAACAAAACTTAAAATTATTGGCAACACAACTCTGCAGATCATTAAGAAAAAACTCTACCCCTGCAGAAAAAATAATGTGGGAGTGTTTACGCAACAGACAATTTCTAAATAGAAAATTCTATCGACAATATCCAATTTATTTTGATCTTCTTGGAAAGGAAACGTTTTACATTTCTGACTTTTACTGTTATGAAGAAAAATTGGTAATTGAAATAGATGGCAGATATCACCAGCGACAGAAAGATTATGATGAGCTAAGAACTGTAGTTATAAATTTATTACACATTAAAGTAATACGATTTACAAATGAGCAAGTATTGTCCAATTTAAATTATGTGTTAAATCAAATATCAATATTCGTAAAAGGGAACTCACCCTAAATCCCTCTCTTGCAAAGAGAGGGACTTTTAATAGTTTCTTATCCCCTTCTCTTGTTAAGAGAAGGGTTTGGGTTGAGTTAAATCGATTTTAATGAAATCACGTTTAAATCAATATCGTATTATGTGAGTATTAGTCCTCTTTGATCTGCCGACAGAAACAAAAAAGGACCGGAAAGCTTACGCACGTTTTAGAAAAGAAATGATGAAAGATGGTTTCTCAATGTTTCAGTTTTCAATTTACCTGCGCCATTGTGCAAGTAAAGAAAACAAAAATGTTCACGTAAAAAGAATTAAAAATATCTTGCCGGAAAAAGGACACGTTGGAATCCTGTCTATCACCGATAAACAATTTGGCATGATGGAAATATTTTACGGTAAGAAAAAAGAAGAAACCGGATTTATTGAAAGTCATCAACTCGAACTTTTCTAGTTGTGGCGTCCACCTCAAGGGTGGACTCCACTTCTAAAACTGATATTAAAAACCGGTCTATAAGTATTAGCTTATGGATTTTTTTAATTCAAAAATCCCTGTAAGTTGTTTTATTTCAATGAGGTAAAACACAATGAGTTGTTTTTAATATCCTCAAAGAACAAATTGAAAGCAAATCACAACGTCAGCATTAAACTCAACTTATCAAACGTGTTGTTTTTAATATCCTCAAAGAACAAATTGAAAGCAAATCACAACGCCTTTACCTTCTTAACATCTTTTTCAATTGTTGTTTTTAATA
>JBBILT010000014.1:0-85176 GCA_037444745.1 Ignavibacteriales bacterium | reverse complement strand
GTTGGCGTTCCGGTATATCCGGTTTTATGACAATCTGCACAGGTAACACTTGTATGTTTCCCTGTTAATGGAAAGCTGCTTGTGCTGTGATTAAATGTTGCGCCATTCCAACCAGAAGTATTATGGCAAGCCGTGCAAACCGTTGGATAATTTTGCTGCACGTGATTCGGATCTGTGGTTGATTGATAATCTTGCTGATGGCAAGAGTAGCAATCCGTTGGTGTTCCTGTATATCCGGTTTTATGACAATCTGCACAATTGACGTTTACATGTTTACCAGTTAATGGAAACTGCGTAATATTATGATTAAAGTTTGCAGGTGACCAGCCGCTGATAGAATGACAAACATTACAGGTTGTCGGTAACCCGGCAGAAATATGATTCGGATTTTTTGTGGCTTCATAATTTGATTTATGACAAGAATAACATTCCGGAGTTAATCCTTGAAATGTATTTTGTTTATGACACGAATAACAACTCGGCAATGCATGTCCTCCTACCAGTGGGAAAAAGCTATGATTAACATTGCTTGCACTCCAGGTAAGCGAACTAATACTATGGCATTCCTGACAATCTTTAGAAAAGTTTGCAGTTAAATGATTAGGAGTTCGGGCAGAGTTATAATCAGAAGCGTGACACGCATAACAATCTACATTTAGAACATCAAATTTTAATTCCGGATATGAATGATGGCATTGAGCACAATCTGCAAGCTTGTGTGCACCAATTAAAGGGAACCTGCTTTTTTGATGAATTCCAATAATATCCTTTACAATCCATGAACTTGGAGAATGGCAATTTGCGCAATCAAATCCAACGGTTCCCTGGTGAATATCTTTATGACAGGATTTACAATCATTCTTAACTTTTGAAAAAACTAATGTTGTATGGCACGATTTGCAATCAACATTTTGATGCTGACCGGTTAAATTAAACTTTGTCTTTGAATGATCGAAAGAGACTTTGCTTAAATTAATTTTCCAGCTATCTGATTGATGACACATAGAACAATCAATTTCAAAATTTTTTCCGTGCGGAGATTGTGCAAACATATTTACACAAAGCAGAAGAAAAATTATTTGGAGTGACAGGATGCGCATTTAAAATCTTTTAATTTATAAATGATGAATGAATTTCCTTTCTCAATAACCTTTTGATGACATTTTGAACATTCTAACTTTTTATGCGCCCCTTCAGTAGAAAATTTAGCTTTACTGTGATCAAAACTATCAGGCTTCCAATTGTTAAATGTATGACATCTTTCACAAGAGCTTTTTCCTTCAATCTTAAACTGACCAAAATGAATATCCTTATGGCACTGTTCACAATTTTTATTTAATGAAACAAATCGAAATTCTTTTTTACCATCTATTTCCGGATAATGACAGGATGAACATTTAACTGATTGATGCTTTCCTAATAATGCAAATTCCGTGCTATTATGGTTAAATGTAATAGTGCCCCAATTTTTAACTTGGTGACAAGACTCGCACTTATTTTCCGGCAAAAATTTCTCAGATATTTCTTTGCCATGCACATTCTTATGACAATCCTGACACTTAGATCCTAAATCCTTAAACTTCCAATTATTTTCTTTATAGTGACATTGGCTGCACGGAAGCGCAAGATGGCTTGCCTCAAGTTTAAATTTTTTATTGTGTTCTTCAATCGTAAATAATGCAGGTGAAAATCCTTGTTCATTATGGCAGGTACTGCAATCGGTAACTAAACTATTTTTAGTAAAGTCTCCCTTGTGAAAATCAGAATGACAATCAATACATTTTGCAAAAACCGGTTTAGTTTTATACGCACCTTTATGGCAATCATTACATTTTACTTTTTGATGATTCCCAATTAAAGGAAATTTTGTTTTAGAATGATCGAAGGATGCTTGATTTATAATATTGAAACTGTTTACTGTATGACACGATTTGCAGTTAGGGCCAAAGGCTCCTTTGTGAACATCAGTATGGCAGGAAGAACAATTACCAAAATTTAATCCTTTAAGTTTTACAAATTCTTTACCGTTTTTAATTTCTTTAGGATGACATTTTGTGCATTCAACTTTTTCATGTGCACCGGCTAATTTGAATGCAGCTTTATTATGATCAAAGCTTTGTGCAGGTTTGAACTTTTCAGTTGAGTGGCAATTAGCGCAATCTTTTCCTAAAGTATTTTGGTGATAATCTTCATGACACGAAACGCATTTCTGATCCAGCCCCAAATGGGTTTTACTTCTCTTCTTTAACTTTCCATCGGCAATAAATTTAGATTGATGACAATCTTTACATTCTTTTTTAGAATGAGCACCGGTTAATTTAAATCCGGTTTTATTGTGGTCGAATCCATCAGGATTAAAATTTACTATCCTAAAATTTCTCCCGTGATGTTCATTATGGCATGAAGCACATTCTCTGTTTTTCACTTCTGAATAAGCGTGATAACCTCTGTTTGCATTAATTAATTGCTTTATTTCGCTATGGCAATTCAAACATTTAGAACTTAAAACTTTTTTCCCAATTTCATGGCACTTGGTGCAATTACTCATTCCTTCTAGATTAGCATGTGCATTTGTCAAATCGCCAGGTGAAATCTGAGCGATACTTGGAAATGAAAAAAGCAATATGAGTAATATGAATTTCAAATTATTAATTATGCTTTAAAATAGCATCTCCAAATTTTTTGGTAATCTTAATTCCTATTTCTTCCAGGAACTTTGTTGGTAAAATGCCTCCTGCAAAGACATAAGTTATATCGTTTTTAATTATTAATTCCTCTGCATCATTCGGTATTAGTTTAACTTTATCTTTAAAAATTTCTTTGACATTAGAATTGAGTAAAACTTTTATTTTTCTTTTTCTGATATATTCATTTATCCGTTCAAGATTTTTAGGTTTTAAACGAGCAAAAGTTTCACCCCGGTAAGAAAGGATGACACGGTTTTTTTCATCAGCAAGCAGCATTGCAGACTCAACAGCAGAATCTCCGCCACCAACAACAAGAATATTTTTATCGTGAATTAATTCTGGTTCTAATAATCTGTAATAAACATTTTCATTCTCCTCACCGGGTACGCCTAATTTACGCGGCGATCCCCTTCTGCCTATCGCAAGGATTATTCCGCTTGTGGTATAATGGTTATGATTAGTTTTAACAATAAAAAAATCATCTTGCCTGGTAATCTCCTCCACCTTTTCTTGTTCATTTATCGAAATCTGATTCTTTTCAAGAACAGATTTCCAAAGATCAAGCAACTCAGCTTTATTAGTTTCAACAAGTTTTACTTTTCCCCACAAGGGAAGATCCATTGGAGCGGTCATTACAATTTTTGCACGAGGAAAATTGTAAACAGTGCCGCCCAAGGAATCTTGTTCAAGAGTTAAAAATTTCAGATTATTTTTTGTGGCTGTTAGTGAAGCCGAAATTCCGGCTGGTCCAGCTCCAACAATTATAAGATCGTATTTCGCTTTTTTTGAACGAGTATCTTTTTTAATAAAATATTCCGTTACCTGCTTCCCTTGTTCTACAGCATTTTTAATCAAACCCATGCCGCCTAATTCTCCGGCAATAAAAATTCCAGGAATATTGGTTTCAAAATTTTCCGAGATATGTGGAAGCTCAACGCCTCTTTTTTCTGTACCGATACATAAAGTTATCGCTTCGACAGGGCAAGCATGAAAACAAGCTCCGTGCCCCACACATCTTGAAGCATTTATAACTTGAACTTTTCCACCACTTAATCCTAAAATATCGTGCTCTGGGCAAACATTAATGCAGGCACCACTACCAATGCAAATATCAGGATCAATAACCGGATGGAGAGAAACCGGCTCGTTAAAGCCTTTCTCAATCGCATTTTTAAGTTTCGCTTTGGTCTGAATGGAGGCACGTTTACTTTTTCTAAAATAAAAGTAAAGAATTACCATTAACATTAGAAAGATTAGGCTATAGGATAAAATATTTTCTATTAATTGTTCGATTTTTCTACTTTTTTAAACATTAATAATTGATAATCGTAAAGATTTCAAAAATCATTCCTTAATAAGAACAATTTTTGTTTCTATAATTTAGTAACAGATGACTTAGCTAATTCAGAAATTTTATCGGCTGGATTATTATTGATAAGCTTATTCCATATTTCGCGGGCTTTTTCCTTATTACCCCTTGTGGCTTCAATCGCACCGATATTATAATTTGCCATAGGGTCATTAGGAAATATTTGCAGCATCCTTCTTGTAACTTCTTCCGCCTTATCAAGTTTATTTAGATTGTAGTAATCAAATGTGATTGCGAGATAAATATCTTTTCTTCTTTTATCAATGCTTAAAATTTTCTCATAATATGTTATCGCCTCATCAGGTTTGTGAGCGGCGGAGAGAAAATCTGCGTACTCTCGTATCTTTAATGTATCCGTAGGTTTAGCATCGGCAAGTTTTTTCATCATTTTTAATTTTTCAAAAACTTCTTGATTAACATTTGCACCTGTTGGATTTTGCTGCTGTGTGCTGAGATTTTTATGTACATCATCCTGCGGCATTTGTTTTTGTGTTATATCGCCTTTAATTGTTTCTTTAGACGCGTTTGATTGAGATACTACAATTAAAGTTGTTACAACTGCAATTAAAATAAATCCATATAAATAAATTGGTTTGAACTTCATCTATTACCTCTTAAAATATCCATTTATAACCAAACGCCAGAGTTACACCAACGTGTATTATCATTATAACAAACATTATTAATGCAAATGGTAAATGAGCAATGTGCCAGTACCTGAACAGGTTTTGCATTGTCCTTAACATTCCAAGTCTTCTTGATAAAATTATTTCAGCTTGTGTTTTATTTATTAATTCTTTTCTTCTGATTTTAGAAAACCCGGCTCTTATCGTATTTTTTTTAAGCTTATATAAAAATGACCTTACTTTAAAAAAATCTTTAAAGAGAAATATTAGTGATTCAAATAAATTTATGGATTTGTATCTTGATGAAGATGTAAGTTCATCTAATTCATTTAATAGTCTTACGTCAAAAAACATTTCCTGTTTCAGTTTATCAGCAAGTTCTGCCCTCATAGTTAATAAATCTTTCATATCAATTTCATTACCTTGAATAGTTCTGGGTATCTGAAGATAAATAAACCTTCCAATAACACCGCTTAATACTACAAGTACCATACTCCAAAAACTAATCGATACAATGCCGCCAAATTTAAAAGCTGTATGATATAGAACTAATATTGGTCCAACTGTGCATAAGAAAATATGGAATTCTAACCAATGCTTTAGATATCCGAAGTTAAAAAGTTTGCGGAATCTTTTTCTAATCATATAAATCGCAACGCCAAAAATCATCATTAAAGTACCAATAATTCCAAACCCATGTCCCCAGGCACCGCTTGGTTCTAATGTTGAATGATCTGGGCTAAAAAATCTTTCTTCTATCGGAGTGGTATAATACTGATAGCCATTAATAGCCAATAAAATTAGAACGAGAACTCCGACAACAAAAAAAGTTCCAACATAAATTATATGTAATTTCTTATTCATCTATTACTAATGGTATTTATGATAAGTAATTTAAGTTTGCGAAAAGTGACAATAAATAATTAATAAAATGGGTCTCATTTGAGACCCTAATTTCTTATTCATCCGAAAGCTGAACAAGTGTGTTGTATTTGGTGGATTTATCTGTTGCAAAACTGGTAATTTTATCTATAAGAATATTAATTCGCTCATCATTCATATCATCAAAAGCTTCATAAGCCTCCATAGATGAAAAAGTGTAAAGCTCCTGGAAATTATTCGATTTACCTTTAACCTCATAAACAGAGTAGGCTTCAAGTCCATCTGCCTTTAGGAGATTCTTTAATTCTCTAATGACTTTTAAGAATTCGTCTTTTTTTTCCGGAACTATTTCATACTGAATTGAGAAAAGCACTTTTGACATTTTTACTCCAATAATTAAATAAAGAATTTCTTATCTATTAAACCTTCAAAAATAATTTTTGCAGGCCCAGTTAAAGAAAGGTTTTTAACTTTCTGATTTTCTACATCAAAATTTACTAACAACTTATCTCCGCCAAAAGTTTTTAATGTGATTGGAGGAATTAAATTATCTGTTACAAATGAAATTAGAGCCGCAGCAACAGAGCCTGTTCCGCAAGCAAGAGTTTCATTTTCTACACCACGCTCATAAGTTCTTATAAAAATTTCATTGTTCAATACTTTTATAAAATTTACATTGGTTCCCGCAGGTGCAAAATCGGGACTAAATCTTATTTCCCGTCCGATCTGATAAACAGGTACATTTGTTATATCCTTAAAAAATAATTTTGGATCAGATGGATTTTTTTGAATGTCAGAAATATTTATCACTACGTGTGGTGATCCTGTATCTGCGTAGTTAGATTTAATAAGTTGACCAAATGCTTTTATTTTGAAATTATATTTTATTTTACTCGGGGAATTAAGATTAAACCTTATAATTTCTTCATCAATTACTTCACCTGAATATTCAACATCTCCCGAAATAAATTTTGCTTTACCATTTTTTAACCTCAAAGTATTTTGAGCAAACCAAATTGCACATCTTGCACCGTTAGCACATAAAGTTCCTGTTGATCCATCGGCATTGTAATAACTCATTTTAAAATCATAACCATTTTGATTATAAATCTCAATTACACCATCAGCGCCAATACCGTTTCGTCTATCACAAAGTCTTACAATTTTTTCCGGGGAGATTGAAAAACCAGTATTTCGATCTTTATTAAAAAAAATAAAGTCGTTTCCAGCTCCACTCATCTTTGTAAAAAAAACTTTTTCCATTTGATATACAATTTAATTGAATACCATTTGGTTTTCAATAAAAATTATAGATAACTGTAAATGTATTTTCTTTTTTTGAGGGAAAAATTTGGAGATGTATTTTAATTCCTGTGGAATAATATCTATCCCACAGGAATTTTTTATGTAAGATTTATTACGAAGATTGCCTAATCATCAATGCAACTTGCTGCGCTGCTTTAGAGTTATATTCGAACGAAAGTTTTTTATAATTAACCAGGTCCACTATGGTACCGATGAAACATAAACCGCCGGTTAAGAAATATAAAATACCCATCCCAATTTGATTAAGCATAAAACGATGGATACCGGCAAAACCAACAAACCCCACCAAAGCCAATATTAAAATTGTTGTAGGATCTTTCCTTCTTGCGCTGTAAACCATTGCAAACTGCTGTGCTTGTGAATCTGTCATATCTTTTATCAACTCCTGAGTGTACATCATTTCTTCGCCTTCTAATGAAGGCATCAAATTGAAAATGTTTGGCATGATTTCTCCTTTAAGCTTTCGCTTTTTTAATGTTGATGAAGTTTGTCTTTAATAATGTATAGATACGGTAAAGAATTATTATCAATGCAAAAAATCCAAGCGGATGTGTTTGAAATGATTCAATAAAATTTCCGTGAAATATTTGTGTAATGGAATGCCCCAATCCACAACCGGGACAAAAATCAAATCCTAAATTTTTAATTGGACAGATGGAAAAATGTGTTTGATCAACCGGTGAAAATATAGCCAGATAAACCAAGCCCGTAATCCAAACTAATGCTTCAAATCCAATTAAGTTAAAGTATCTTATTACAAAACAATAAAGCTTGATTTTGGATTGAACAGCAGATGATAATTTATTTAAAACTAATTCTCGCATTGCAGGATTTATTTTCTGTTAAACATAACCAAATGAAGTAATTAAATCAATAAATTGATGATGAGTGGCAAGATATTGTGGATGAGGAAAGGCGATTTGTAATTTTCAGGTTTTCAATATGTTTTATACCGTCAAAAAAATCCGAATAAATGTAATTGTTTTAATAATCCACTATATCTTAATTAAAAATTACTCAAGCTCCTTTCAACAAAACTACGGAAAACCAAGAATTTCTCAATTAGTCTTTCATCAAAAGTAAAATCAAAGGAGCCAAATTTACCATAAAGTTCAATTAATTTATTTTGAAATTCAGTTTTGCTTTTCAAATATACATAGGGTATTTCGAATGAAATTGCAGTTGAAAGATTGGGTAAATCACTATTTCCCCAATAATTTAAGCTAACTTTTCCAGACTGATATAATGATAAGCCATTAATAATTTTAATTTGATTTAATGAATTCCATTCTTTGCCTGTCTCAATAAATTGTAATAAAAACTTGCGATACCCAGTAGAATCAGAATGTATAAATTGAAGATAGAGATTGTTTGAGGTGGATTTATTATTCTTATTAATTTTGATAGGACTAGAAAATATATTGTAAGTATTATTGTTTTTAATACTTGAAATCGTGTACTCTTGCTGAGGTGAACAAGAATAAAGAAACAATAAAAAGGCAAAAAATAAATTTAATCTCATTAGAAGAAAACTAAGTTATAATAACAAAGCAAAAATCTTATAAATTATTTGATTTTGGAAATTCAAAAATACTCTTTTGTAACAGTCTTCGTTTTTCGCAAGCTCAAAACGAAACCTGGTGGAGGTGGCGGGAGTCTCCGAAGGATGCTTTGCAGAACCTGCGTCCGAAATTAAATCATATTTTGTTATTTTCTTTCAGCCACTTTTTACCCTCTGCGCTTTTGAAAAATAGTTCTCTTTTATATGCTTCACTCCTGGTTTCATATTCTTCGTAATAGATTATTTCCCAAGGTCTAAATGCTTTTGTAAACTTTGATTTGCCTTTATTATGTTCTTGATGTCTTTTAGAGAGGTTATTCGTTGAGCCGTAATAATGTTTATAATATTTCTTACTATAAAGTATATATGTGTAATACATATTTTTGATGTTTTTTTGTGGAGGTGGCGGGAGTCGAACCCGCGTCCGAAATTAAGATCCAAAGAACGTCTACATACATAGTCTGTTTCATTTGGACTTTAAGCTGCAAAACAAACAAAGATCACTTAAAGTCAGCTTGCTGTTAAATTCACCTTTTCTGCACAAGCGACAGAATCAGCTATTGTATCTAAACGTCGTTCAATCCTAGCCCGATACAAGAAGATAAGTTGAACGGCTGTTAACTATTAATTAAGCAGCTAAGGCGTAATTATATTCGCCAGTTATTGTTTTTCCCAATTCGTTTACGTGTATTCGGGGAACACGGTACGCAGTTCTAAGCCTCTTTAATCCCGTCGAAACCAAAATTCACCCCCGTAATCAGCCGTTAGTTTGCAGTCTTCAGTCAGCAGACTTTGTTTAGCAACTGATCGTACGTGTCATTTCGACCCCGATTCATCGGGGGAGAAATCTCTAAGATAAAACTAAAAAGATTTCTCAGCCTGCCTGTTCAGTAGGGGCAGGTCGAGGGCTCCTTCGAAATGACCTATCAGAGTTACACAACAGCAAACTGATAAGATAATATTACGGAATCCATTTTGTATCAGGAATGTTTGAGTACTTATTCTCAAAACGTGAAAGAACAAAGAATAAATCGGATATTCTATTAATAAATATAAGAATGTTATCTCCGATTGAAACTGTATTTTTTAATGCCACAATTTCTCTTTCTGCTCGGCGTGATATTGTTCTGCAAATGTGCAGTAATGCAGCACCTTTTGAACCACCGGGCAGAATAAAATTCTTTAGTTCATCAAGCTGTGCATCAAATTTATCAATATCTTTTTCGGTCTTATCAATAAAAGAAATTGGAGTACGAACAATATTGAGCTTTTTATTTTTTTCATTTTCAGGAGTCGCAAGATCTGATCCAACAACAAATAATTTGTTTTGCAAATCAATAAGAACATTACATATCTCATCGCTCTTAACTTCTGAAATAGCTAAACCTATAAAAGCATTAAGTTCGTCTAATGTGCCGTAGGCATTTATTCGCAACGAATCTTTTGAAACTCTTTCACCACCTAATAATCCGGTTTCTCCTTTATCACCGGTTTTAGTATAGATTTTCATTTTTTAAATGGTAACTCGTGTAATGTCACTTCAATTTCTTTAGTTTCGTTTTTTGCGAATACTTTTGTTCCGGATACGGCAAAAGTTTTTTTCACATAACCTAAGCCAATATTTTTTCTAATTCGCGATGAAAAAGCTGTAGATGTAATAGCTCCAACTTCATTTTTATCAGTATCGAAAAGAGTAAACTTTTCATTAGCTTCAATATTTTCAGGAAAGCAAACGCCCATTAATAATTTCTGCACTTTATCGTAAGAATCTAATCTTGCAATTACTTCCTGTCCTATGTAACATCCTTTTTTAAAATCTATAAGATGATTTATTCGGGCTTCAAGGGGATTATAATTGTCGTTAAGTTCACTTGGATCTTTCGGAATTCCCTGTTCAATTCTATATACATTATAAGCATCCTCACCAACTAGTTTAAAATCATAAGGTCCTTTATTTTCAATCATAAAAGCAATTAGTTTTTTGCTGTTATCTTGGTCTGCAAGTATCCAAAATTTAATTTGTCCATTAATATCTTTTTTCTTAACGAGAAAAAATAAAGTTCCCTCATTACTAATTACATTAAAAGAATTATCAGGAATTTCAGTTACTGTATCGCCACATGTAAAAGTTAAAAACGAAACTGCTTGCGGACCCAGTATCTCAAACAAACTGAATCTATAATTAGCATCGCTAAGTAGAACATCATCCCCAATAATATATTTATTTAGCCAACTCATTATTTTAGATTGAGTTTTTAGTGATGAGACTAATAATAGATAACTTTCAAAATTTAAAACTGTAGCAACACCAATTATTCTTCCTTTTTCAGATGTAAAAATTGTTTTCCGAACATCTTCTTTTTTCAGGTCCTTCATTGAGTTTGTAGAAATCCTGTGAAGAAAATCAAGTGAATCCGTTCCTTTTAACTCGATGATTCCGGATGTATTAAGATATCTTAAACCAACACCATTATTAAGACTGTAAGACTCCTCCTCTAAAGTTGAATAACTTTTAATAATATTCACTCCATCGATCATTTCACTTTTACCACCAAGTGATGTAAAAAACGATATCATATCTAAATTTATATTATTCACCTCGAACATTATTTCTCCATTATTAAACATCTGTGTATTGGATCAGAAAGTAGAAAATTTCCGTGGGCAAAGATAAGAAAAAAATTAATAAGGACGAGTCTGTTTAGAGTTCTTTGTGTTGATATAAAGGCTGTCTTTTGAACTCCAGATAAATGCTACCGAATCTTTTGAGTAAATCTTATCAGCAAGATTATAAAAAATGTGCTCATAATAATCGGGGTATTTATCTTTATTTACATTTGCAATTGTTCTTCTAAAGTTTGTGCCTTCATAAGTCATTAAGAGATGAGGATATTTTCTGATACCATCAACGAGAAAGTAATTATAATTAATATGTCCCACTCCTTGAGCATAATGAAATTTATTTTCAATAAATAGAACTCCATTAGATTTCCAGGTCTTTAATGAAAAATTATTAAATCCTCCGTGTGAAGGTATGGGCGCTTCCCAAAGTTTTAAAAGTTCATCTCCACGACATTCAAAAAGTACAAGGTAAATGAAAGGTGTTCCTAATTTTGTGCTGTCCAAATCAATATAACTTTGATCATATCCAATAACGTTAGCCGGTTCGATCAATCTTTCGCCCGGTCTGGATGAAGCTATTACAGTAAAAACATATCTGGTGTTATTTTCAGTGTAATATATTATGGCGGGATTGGGAATATTATAAGTTGTGGTTCTATCAAATTCCAGTAAGTATGTACCAGCCGGATAATTATCAAAGACATATTCCATCACTGAGATGGTATCGCAAGAAAATCTTTCCTTGGTATTTTGTTTTCTCAACTCTAAATTATATTGCTGTATCTTTGCATCCTTTTGCGGATCATTCGCCGCTTCTTCATTATAATTTAATTTTGGTTTACTGCCTTCTTCCGTTTTTGAACAACTTAACAAAAGCAGGAGGATAATCAGAATTATAGGATAAATGAGATTATGTAATTTAATTTGTCTTAATTTCATCTCCCACTTTTAACAATATTTATGCCCCGTATTTAAAAGAAAATAGCCCCAGTTTCACTAATAATTTGAAACACAGGGGCTATCAATTATATACAAATCTTATAATAAAACAATTATTTTGAATATTCATCAAAAAAGTATGCGGAACTTTTTATCCCAAGTTGAAAATGATTTAGATCAAAATGTTCATTTGGTGAGTGTAGATTTTCGGAATTTAAACCTAAGCCCATAAGCACCGGGGAAGAATTTAACCTATTAGCAAATTCAACAACTATAGGTATAGATCCGCCTTCACGCATGTAAACAGTTTTCTTACCAAATGCTAAAGCCATTGCTTTTGCACCCGCAATGGTTGCTCGATTTTCCAATGGCGTCATTACAGGATACCCGCCATGCAATCCGGTAATTTTAACGCTTACTTCTTTTGGTGCGATTTTATGAATGAATTTAGTAAAAAGTTCTTCAATTTTTTTTGGATCTTGATGGGGCACTAAACGCATACTAATTTTAGCAGTTGCCTTGGATGGTATAACTGTCTTAGCTCCCTGTCCTGTAAACCCGCCAAATATACCATTACAATCAAGTGTTGGTCTTGCCCAAATTCTTTCAAGCGTAGTATATCCTTTTTCACCAATAAGATATTTGAGTCCAATACTTTTTGCGAATTGCTTTTCCGAAAATTTTAAAGCTTTAAAGTTTTCTTTTTCCTTTTTAGAAATTTTCAAAACATCATCGTAAAAACCGTCTATCTTTATTTTGCCATCTTTATCAATTAATTGTGAAATCATTTTTGCTAAAACATTTATGGGATTAGGTACCCCGCCTCCAAAGCTGCCAGAATGAAGATCCTGAGAAGGACCTGTTACTTCAACTTCCATATAACATAAACCGCGCAAACCGTAAGTAATAGTAGGCACGCCCGGTGCAAATAATGATGTATCGGAAATTAAAACTGCGTCTGATTTTAGAAGATCGGTATTATTTTTTAAGAATAATGAAAGATTATTGCTTCCAATTTCTTCCTCTCCTTCAATAAGAAATTTTACATTTAATGGAAGACTTCCCTTTGTTTTAAAATATGACTCAACACTTTTAATGTGCATATACACCTGACCTTTATCATCCGTAGCACCGCGAGCAAATATCTTATCCCCAACAATTGTAGGTTCAAATGGCGGCGTTGACCATTGTTCTATTGGATCAACAGGCTGAACATCATAATGACCGTAAATAAGAACTATTGGTTTATCCGGCGCACCTAACCACTCACCATAAATAAGAGGATGCCCATCAGTTTGTATAATTTCAACACGGTTTAATCCTGCATCTTTCAATTTATCTGCTACAAATTGAGCCCCACGCTGCATATCTTTAGTGTTTTCGGGAAGAGTACTGATGCTGGGAATTTTTAAAAATTCTTTTAACTCTTCAACATATCTGGTTTTGTTGGATTCAATATAATCTATTACTTCTTTCACAGGTTAGTGCTCCTTAATTGTAATTAATTTTGTATTTGAAAATTATCGGGACTAATTCTTTAAAGTTTTTTATTGTTGTGGAATCTAATTTATTTAAAATATTTTGATCTGGTATAAAAGCTTCTTTCCAGGGGTCATCAATAAGATACAAATTATTATCATCATCCATTGTGATGCTTTCTAACGATGGATTATAGTTCATTTCAGGGTAACCTGGAATTCTGGTTGAACAATCAAATAAGAAATAGTTTATTACATTCAGGTTTTCATCAAATTTGATATTGAATATTTTTCTTTGATTTCTATCAATACCCCATAATGAATAATCTTTATCTGAAAACAATCCGCAAACGGTATGAATTCCAAAACTCTTAGTACTTATTTTTCTTATAATTGTTTTATCGGATTTATTAGCTACAAAAATTACGGAGCTATCTGCAAACTGATAATTTTTTGTAAAGCCTTCGAGTCCTAAATAAAAATAATTTCCATCAGTAGCAAGTCCTTCGTATCCAATATTTTTATCAGTGTATTTAAGAAAAGTCTGACGCGGTTTAAATTCCAACTTTTCAAAGTATGAAATTTCTTTAAAGGGAAATTCATCTGTCGTAAAGTGTATTTTAAATATTCCGACATAATCCTGATAATTATTTCCGTTCCCTTCTATTGATAAATAAACTGAATTCGTCAAACGATCAAAAACTATTTCTTCAAAATCTGCTTTTGACAATGTGGAAAGGAACTGCTTAGCGCTATCTGAAAAAATTAAGGACTTAATAATAATTGATCCATCTTTACTAATTTCAAGCGAATGAATACTTCCAATATCATCTGCAGCTAAAAAATATTTTTTACAGGATTCAGATTTGATAAAAGCAATTCCTGAAGTTTGATCTGTTCTGCATTCCGAAGTGGTTAACCAAAGAGGATAATGAGTATCAAGTTCAAGGTTAATCGATTCATTTTGAGCAAAAATGAAAGAGTAGGAAATAAATAATAACAAGTAAGTTAGAGTGCGAATCATTACAATAGAAAAATTATTACTAACCAAATATATAACATTAATTTGAGAAGTTAATAAAATTTCATTCCTTGTTAAACTTTTTTGCCTTAACTATCTTTGACCAATGATTTTATTCCGCTACATATTAAAAGCACACTTTATTCCTTTTCTGTTTTCGCTGATAACGCTCATTTTCATTTTTTTACTTCAGTTTATGATGAAATTTGCTGACCGGCTGGTAGGAAAAGGTTTGGACACGTGGGTAATTGCAAAATTAATTGCTTATAACCTTTCATGGATGGTTGTGCTTGTTGTTCCTATGGCAACACTTGTGGCTGCACTTATGGCTTTTGGAACTATGAGCCAAAATAATGAAGTAACGATTATGAAATCATCGGGAATAAGTCTTTATAAGATGATGCTGCCTCCATTCCTTGCTAGTATAGTTGTTGCTTTACTTCTTTATCAGTTTAACAATAAAGTTCTTCCTGATGCCAATCATCAGGCGAAAATATTAATGAGTGATATTTCCCGCACTAAACCTACTCTTTCACTTGAGCCAGGATTTTTTTCTCAAGAAGTTTCAAACTATGCAATATTAGTCCGTGCGATCGATCAAAAAACAAACGATTTATACCAGATTACATTATATGATTATTCAAATCCAACAAAAATAAATGTTGTAACTGCGGATAAAGGAAAAATATTTTTTTCAAAAGATCAGACTAAATTGATAATGGATCTTTATCAAGGCGAAATACATGAATCTGATATTCAAAATACTACTATGTATAGAAAACTTGAATTTCAAAAGCATATCATCACTATGAATGCTGACCAATTTTCTTTTCAGCAATCCGGTCCAACTTCGCGCGGTGAAAGAGAAATGAGCGTTGAAGATATGAGGTACATTACGGATAGTTTAAATCAAATATTAAAATCTGAACAAGTATTATTTAGTAATGAGTGCAAGAAACAATTATTTATAGATAGTTCTTTTAACAATAAATTAATTCAGAAAAATCCTAACAAAAATATTGACGTAGCTTACATAAAGGCAATTGAAAGAATAAAAACTACAAGAAATATTATAGCATCAAACTATAACAGACTTGAATGGACACAGCGTGAAATAGAAAAATATGAGGTTGAGATTTATAAAAAATTTGCACTACCTGCTGCTTGCATTATCTTTATTCTCATTGGCGCTCCTTTGGGTGTGATGGTTAGGAAAGGTGGATTCGGAGTTGCGGCAGGAATCAGTTTACTTTTCTTTTTAATTTATTGGTCATTTTTAATTGGTGGTGAAAAATTATCTGAACGAGGATTCTTTTCTCCTTTTCTTGGTATGTGGGCAGCTAATATTGTTTTAGGATTTGCTGGAATTATTCTAACTATAAAAACAAATAAAGAAGTTAAAACAATTACATTCGACTTTATTAAAAAACTTATTCCCAAACGATTCAAACAAAAAGAATTAATTGATGAAAATAATTGATAAATATCTTATCAAACAATTCATTCAAACTATTCTATTTGGATTGCTTGCCTTTACAATAATTTTCATTGTTATTGACGCAATGGAAAATCTGGATGATTTTATAGATCAAAATGTACCTGCAATGCAAATCATACACTATTATATTGTTTTCTCACCTGAAATAATAAAACTGATGACTCCAGTCGGAGTTTTATTTGCTGCACTTTTTACAGCCGGTAAAGCTGCAAATCTTAGTGAGCTTACAGCAATAAAAGCAAGCGGTGTAAGTTTGTTCAGGTTTATGCTTCCATTTATTATTACCACAATTTTAATTAGTGCCTTTTCTGTTTACTTCAGTGGTTATGTGGTACCAATGGCAAACAAAACAAAGCTAAATATTGAACAACAATATTTAAAGAAAAACTTAAGTTTTACCGGAAGTAATATTTATTTTCAGGATTCAAAATCAAGAATTGTTAGCATTTCTTTTTTTGATGTCAATACAAATAATGCAAACAGAATCAGTATTCAGGATTTTAATCCAAACGATTTAAAAAAAATGACTGCGAGAATTGATGCAGTTAGTCTTTCATACGATACGCTTAAAAATATCTGGATTGCTAATCATGGGACAAAAAGAATTTTTTATGGGAATAAACAATCAGCTGAATATTTTTCTAAACTTGAATTGAAAGATCTAAATTTTTCACCTGCTGATTTATTAAAAAAACAAACCCGCCCTTCTGAAATGAATCTGGCTGAACTTGGAGATTTAATTCAGTCGCAAAAATCTGCTGGTAACGATCCAACCTCAACACAAATTGAATTTCACTCACGAATTGCATTTGCTTTAACAAGTGTAATCGTAGTTCTTTTTGGATTACCCATATCTACAAACAAAAGAAAAGGTGGTTTGGCATCTCAGGTTGGGTTGAATATACTAGTTACTTTTTTATATTTAGTTTTTATGAAAGTAAGTCAGGCTTTTGGAAAAAATGGTTCTTTAAATCCGGTTATAACTGCATGGTTTGCAAATTTTATTTTTATGATTGCTGCGGCAGTTAATCTTTGGCGGGCAAGACAATAAAAAAACCGGTCCATTTTTGAACCGGTTTAAATAAAATATTCCGTTTTTATTTAATTAACTTTTTCTCCACTTTTAGGTGGAATAAATCCAAAATGCTGATTAGGAGCAGCTTCAATACTAATCTCACCAAACTTAGCTTCATATTTTTCGATGTTATCTTTTAAAGCTTTCATTAGCATTTTTGCATGCTGCGGTGTTGTAATAATTCTGGCGTAAACTTTTGCCTTTGGCACACCTGGAACAATTCGAGTAAAATCAATTATAAATTCTGCTGGTGAATGAGATATGATAGCGAGATTAGAGTAAATCCCTTCAGCTTCTTTTTCACCAAGCTCAATATTTATCTGTTGTCCCTGTGGTTGTTTATTCTGATCCATAATCATCATTTTCTCAATTCATCTGCTTTTTTGAAAGCGTTGTTTGCATCGTCTTGCATACCAAGTACAGAGTAAACCCTACCCATAAATTCCCATGTCTGTGAAGTAGCATCCTTCATCTGAACTGCTTTTTCCAGATAAGGTAAAGCTGCCTGATATTTAGTTTTGTATTCATCATTCATTTTGCCTTCAGCATCAGCTTTTTTGTTCAGATAATTACCCCATTTAATATAGGTAACGCCAAGATTATAAATAGCATTATCATAATTAGGATCAATTTCAATTGCTTTTTTAAATTGTTTTTCAGCTTCTTCGTAATTCTCTGCACCTAATAAAAGCACACCATAATTATATCTGTAATATTTATTTTCAGGTTCGGCTTCAACACCTTTTCTAAAAGGTTCAATTGCTTCTGCTGTACGATCAGCGCCAATGTATGAATTGGAAAGAGTAAGTAATATGTCTGAATCGTTTGGATAAAGTTTTAAGCCTTCCTGCAAAACATCAATGCTCTTATTAAATTCAACTTTAGCTTCATCAACTTTGCCTTGAGTTTTTAGATTGTTACCATTTACGTAATAAATCTCACCTAAAAATTTATATCCGTCAATGCTTTTATGTTTTTCAATTAGTTTTTTCAAAGGATCAATAGCGGCATTGTTATCACCTTTGCTGAGATAAACGAAAGCGAGATTTTTGTAAGTATCAACAGAATCAGGCTCAATCATAATTGCAGATTGGAAATCGGCAATAGATTTATCAAAAAATACTTTTGCGCTGTCGGTATCCGTTGACTTGACACCTCTTTGATACAAATTTACACCACGATTAAATGCTTGCGCCCAAAAATATTTTTTTGAATCATCAATATTTTTTGCAAAAGCATTACTGATTCCAAGAGAACTATTATAAGCATTAACCATATCCGGATAATTATTTTGTTCGCCATAAACGTAACCGAGTAAATAATATCCCTCGTCACTTTTGGGATTTTTAGTAATTTCCTTTTGCAGCACTTCAATAGCTTTATCAAAATTTTTCTGCTGAATATACAATTTAGCGCTGGTAATTTCCGTTGAGCCGCATTGATAGCCCATAAACATCATACCTAACATTAAGAATACTACTATGAACAGTTTTGAGTTTTTCATTTTTACTCCACTATATACTTATAAATTATTGTTAAGATTTTGCTACTTAAATAAATTCTACTTTTCAAAGATACGATTAATATTAAAAAATCTATAACAAATTATTTGAGCATAATTAAATCTTTAAATTGATTTTGCATTGTTAAAAGGATATTTTTTAATAAGAAATAAGAGGTTTTCCGTGAACACAGAACAAATTATCAGAACCATTCCAAAAGTACTTCTTCACGATCATCTCGACGGTGGTTTGCGTGCACAAACCATTATCGATCTTGCTGATGAGCTTGATTACAAAAAACTTCCCACCAAGGACCCAAAGGAATTAGCAGAGTGGTTTCATCGCGGTGCCAATAAAGGAAATCTTGTAGAGTATCTGCAGGGATTTGAGCACACTACAGCAGTTATGCAAACTAGAGAAGGATTAGAACGCGTTGCTTATGAAATGTTGGAAGATATGAAAAATGACGGAGTTGTTTATGTTGAAACAAGATTTGCTCCGGTTTATCATAGAGCAAAAGGATTATATTATGAAGACTCTGTGAAAGCTGTTTTAGCAGGATTAGAAAAAGGTAAAAAAGATTTTGGTGTTGGCTATGGTTTGATTTTATGCGGCATGCGAAATATGAAGGACACTGTTGATATAGCAGAACTTGCTGTAAATTTTAGAAACGACGGTGTTGTTGGTTTCGATCTTGCCGGAGAAGAAGGCGGTTATCCACCCAAAAAACATATCGAAGCTTTTCAATACATTCAACGAGCTAATTTTAATATTACAATCCATGCCGGTGAAGCATTTGGTAAAGAATCTATCTGGCAGGCAATACAATGGTGCGGCGCTCACCGCATTGGGCATGCAACACGATTGCTTGAAGATATTGTTTTAGATTCCGAAGGTAATGTTATTAGTTTCGGTGAACTTGCACAGTATGTTTTAGATAAAAGAATTCCTTTGGAGATTTGTCTTCTTTCAAATGTCCATACAGGCGCAGTAGATAAAATTGAAAATCATCCGTTTGGAATTTTGTACAAAGAAAAATTCCGTGTTACACTTAACACAGATGATAGATTGATGAGTGATACGACAATGACAAAGGAATTTTTAACGGCAATTAAATACTTCAATCTTAACTTTGAGGATTTTGAAAAAATTACGATCAATGCGATGAAATCAGCTTTCATTCCCTATAAAGAAAGGCTGAAATATATTTATAATATTATTAAACCCGGTTACCAGAATATGAGAGACAAAATTTTATCATTCAATAACCATAAAGGAGAAAATGAAAAAACTATTCGCTAATTATAATTTTGAATTCGATAAGAACGAAAAAAAGTTACTAATCAATTTTTGTAAACAAGCTATTAAACAAATGTCTGGTGATGACAAATTCTTTGCCGAGGAAAAAGCATTTAATTCTATCATTGAAAAACTTAAACAGGATGAAGGAACAATTAAGTTTGTAAAAGATGAAAAGATAAGACTTACACATCAGCTTAAACAAAACTCTGAGTTTATGAAAAAAGAAATGAGGAAAAGTTGGTTTTTCAAAAAGTGGCTTTACAAATCTCTTTACAAACAGTATGATAATTTATTGGAAAAGCATTTTAAGGATTAAGAATGTTAACAGATCATAAAAATACCAACCTGTCCGGCAGGCAGGTGATCGCACCAACCGGAACAGGAATAACTTGCAAAGGCTGGATACAAGAAGCTGCAATGCGTATGCTAATGAATAATCTTCATCCTGACGTTGCAGAAAATCCAGCAGAATTAATAGTCTATGGCGGAAGTGGAAAAGCAGCACGTAATTGGGAAGCTTACGAGGCAATAATAACATCATTAAAGAATTTAGAGAATGATGAAACGCTTTTAGTTCAGTCCGGTAAACCTGTTGGGATTTTTAAAACACATACAAACGCGCCGCGAGTAATAATTTCAAACTCTATGCTCGTACCTGATTGGGCAACGTGGGATGAGTTCCGCAGACTTGAACATCTTGGTCTAACAATGTACGGACAAATGACCGCTGGCAGTTGGATTTACATCGGTACTCAAGGAATTCTTCAAGGCACTTACGAAACATTTGCAGAAGCAGCCAAAAAATATTTCGGCGGATCACTAAAAGGCAGATTTGTTTTAACCGCGGGTTCAGGCGGAATGGGCGGCGCTCAACCTCTTGCCGCAACTTTTAACGGAGCAGCTTTTCTCGGAGTTGAAGTTGATCGTGCAAGAATTCAAAAGCGAATTGATACTGGTTATTGTGATGTGATTACCGAAAATCTTGATGATGCATTAAAAATTGTTCTCGATGCAAAGGCAAAAGGCAAGGCAATTTCTGTTGGATTGATTGGAAATGCTGGTGAAGTTCATCACGAAATTATTAAACGTGGAATTATTCCTGATATCGTAACCGATCAAACTTCTGCACATGATATGTTAAATGGTTACGTTCCAATGAACATGAGTTTTGAAGAAGCACTTGAATTAAGAATTTCAAATCCTGAAAAATATATTTCACTTTCGCGTAAAACTGTTGTAAAACATGTTGAAGCTATGTTAGAATTTCAAAAACGCGGCTCAATAGTTTTTGACTATGGAAATAACATTCGCGGCGAAGCAAAAGAAAATGGATTAACAAATGCTTTTGATATTCCCGGATTTGTTCCTGAATTTATTCGTCCCCTTTTCTGTGATGGCAAAGGTCCATTTCGCTGGGCTGCACTTAGCGGCGATCCAAATGATATTTATGTCACTGACCAAGCAATAAGAGAAGCATTTCCTGAAAACAATCAGCTTATCAACTGGATTGATATGGCACAAAAGAAAGTTCACTTTCAGGGATTGCCTGCGCGTATTTGCTGGCTTGGTTATGGTGAGCGGGCTAAGATGGGAAAGATTTTTAATCAACTTGTTGCAGATGGAAAAGTAAAAGCTCCAATTGTAATCGGCAGAGATCATCTTGATTGCGGCTCTGTTGCATCACCAAATAGAGAAACCGAAGGTATGATTGACGGCAGTGATGCTATCGCTGATTGGCCAATTCTTAACGCATTGTTAAATGCAATTGGAGGCGCAAGCTGGGTTTCAGTTCATCACGGCGGCGGTGTTGGAATTGGTAAATCAATTCATGCAGGTATGGTAATCGTTGCGGATGGAACTAAAGAAGCCGAAGCAAGATTAGAAAGAGTGCTTACTTATGATCCAGGCATGGGCATTATGCGCCATGCTGATGCAGGTTACAAGCAAGCAATAGATAATGCAAAAAAATGGAATGTTAAAATTCCTATGTTGATATAAAATACTTTGTGTTCTTTGTGCGAATTAACTTTGTGAACTTCGTGGTAAAAAATCTTACCCACTAAGAACACAACGACATTCGCAATGTACACGAAGAAGTACTAATAAATAAATTATCAAAGAGGATAAAATGAAACTAAAAGTATTAGTAGCAGATAAATTTCCGGATAAGTATATCCAGCAAATGAAGGATCTTGATCTTGAAGTAATTTATGAACCAAAACTCGGAGAAAAAGATCTTCCTGAAGCAGCAAAAGATGTTGATATTGTTGTTGTTCGCTCAACCATCGTCAACGAAGAAACAATCAACAACAGTAAAAAGCTTAATCTTATAATTCGTGCCGGCTCAGGTGTAAATAACATAAACATTGCGGCGGCAAATAAAAAAGGAATTTACGTAACTAATTGTCCCGGTATGAATGCAGTTGCAGTTGCAGAGCTTGCATTTGGATTAATGATTTCACTTGATCGTTTTATTCCAGATAATGTTGGTGATTTTAACAAAGGCGTTTGGAATAAAGATAAATATTCTAAAGGTAAAGGATTAAAAGGTAAAACTCTTGGTTTAATTGGTGTCGGCAACATTGGTAAAGAGGTTGCAAAGCGTGCACTTGCATTTGAAATGAACGTTTACGGAAAAGATATCACTCGTATTGAAGGTGTCCAAATAAAAGATTTTAGTGAAATGGATCAGTTAATTCCGTTGTGTGATATTGTTACCATCCACCTTCCTGCTACTCCGCAAACAAAAGGTTTGTTCAACAAACAGATGTTCGGCTATATGAAGAATGGCGCTTATCTTATCAACACTTCCCGCCACGATGTTATTGTTGAGGATGATCTTCTCGAAGCAGTTAAAGAAAAAAATATTCGTTATGCCTGCGATGTATTTAAAGGTGAACCAGAAGGAAAGTCCGGTGAAGTTTCTTCCAAACTTCAAAACAATCCTAACATTTATGTAACTCACCATATCGGTGCTTCCACAGAGCAGGCACAAGATGCTGTTGCTGAAGAAACTATAAACATAATTAAAAAATTTGTGTACAGTGGAGTTATCGATCATTGGGTTAACAGGGCAAAAATAACTGACGCGCACTTCCAGCTTGTTGTTAAGCATTATGACAAACCCGGTGTGCTTGCAAGTGTACTTGATGTTATAAGAAGCGGACACATAAATATTGAGGAAATTGAAAACATAATTTTTGAAGGCGGCATTGCTGCTTGCTGTACGATGAAATTACAAAACGCAGCTACCGCGGAGATGCTTAAAAAGATAAGTGAAAATGCTAATGTGATTAGTGTTAGTCACGTGGAGATTTAGATTTTAATTCCAGGCAGTCACGAACCATTTCGTGACTGCCTGTTATTCTGTGGCAATCTTGAGAAGGAATTTATAATGAATAAATATTTCATCTTCATTTTCATTTCTATGATAGCATTAAACGCAGCATCACTTTCACAACCACTTACAGAAAGATATAATCATCTTGGAGAGATGTTCGTTCAACAATTTTCTTCTGCACCATTTCCGCATCCAAGCAGAATTAACGGACACACTTATGATGATAGATTATATTCTGCTCAAGATCATTATAGTGATAGCAGCGTTGCGATTTTTATTCCTAAAGGATTTAAAGCAACAGGAATAATAAATTTTGTGGTTTATTTCCACGGATGGAATAATAACATTGATAGTGCCTGCGCTCAGTTTAATCTTATCCAACAATTTTGTGAGAGTAATAAAAATGCAATTTTTGTTTTTCCCGAGGGACCGAAAAATTCTCCAGATTCCTATGGTGGAAGGTTGGAGGGAAAAGATGGTCTAAAAAAACTGATTGACGATGTATTATTTTTTTTAATGAAGCAACAGAAGATTGAATCCACAAAAGTTGGAAACATTATTTTAGCCGGACACAGCGGTGCTTACCGTGTAATTTCCTTCTGTATAATGCGCGGTGGTTTAACCGCTAACATATCGGATGTGATTTTATTTGATGCACTTTACGGGCAGACGGAAAAGTTTGTTCACTGGATTGAAAATTTTAATGGACGTTTTATCAACATCTATACAGATAATGGTGGAACAAAAGACGAAACGGAAAATTTAATGCAAGATTTAGATGGCTGGAAGATTTCATATTTTAAAGCAGATGAATCTCAATTAAAGATTAATGACTTAACAAATAATCGATTAATATTTAC
Source organism: Ignavibacteriales bacterium (assembly GCA_037444745.1). Taxonomy (GTDB): domain Bacteria; phylum Bacteroidota; class Ignavibacteria; order Ignavibacteriales; family Ignavibacteriaceae; genus IGN3. The sequence continues at coordinate 61,088 of JBBILT010000014.1, read as the reverse complement.
TCATACCGATTTGTCTCATAATGAAGTTATTTCTGTCAGGAATCAGCTGAGAGATTATTTAAAGACGAGTAAGTTAATATCTATTGGGAATTAAAATTTTAATCTTTTCACACAAACCTAACATCAATCATATCTTTTAGAATTCCATGATAGTAAGGCATTTGCAATAATGATTTAATTCCTTCAAGATCCTGATCTTCAAAATCAAAAACTATATCCTGAATGTTTACATTTATAAAATCAATCGAGGATTGAGGAAATTCTTTTAACAGATCTTCATATTTTTCTGAATGCCCGGCTGAAAGATTATTTTTATACTTATTAGTGAAATCTTTAAGAATATTTTCTGATGCACCGGCAAAAATAAAATTTACATACGGTGAATCAATAAGCTCAATAATTTCTTCTGAAAAACTTAATCCCTTCATAAATAGTTCTTTTTGATAATTCTCATCTCCAACAATTAATAAATTATTATCCTGATGGGCTGAAGCATCTTTAATTAATGTCGGCTTAATATCTATATCATAAAATTCTTTGAATAAAATTTTACTGAGAAGAATTTCATTTGATGAAACATCGCCTTTCAAAAAAATCTCTTCAATTGTATCCTGCCCATCTTTAAAGTGGATATAAGAATTTGAGATCAATCCATTAAATGAAATTCCTATTTCCGATGAAACAGATAAATCTTTAAAGGTTAATAAATCCATTGTGGGAATTAATCCAATAGAATTTTCATCATTGACCAAATTTTGTGAGATGAGCGATGTATCTAAAAACTGGATTTGAAAATCATCCTGCAGATTTAGTTCTGAAAGAAATATTTTCGTAAATATATTTTGCGGAACAAATAAATTTTTTTTCATAAAATAAAAAAAGCCGCTTATTGCAGCGGCTTGTAAAAGATTTAGATTATATTTTTTTACCTTTAATTCTAGCTGCTTTACCAGAAAGGTTTCTGAGATAAAAGAGTTTAGCTCTTCTAACATCACCCTGCTTCAACACTTCAACTTTTGCAATTTTAGGTGAGTTGAAAGGAAATATTCTTTCAACACCAACACCGCTAGAAATTTTTCTGACAGTAAAAGTTTTACTTAATCCAGAGCCGCGAACACTGATGACGTCGCCTTCAAAGGATTGTAATCTCTCTTTATCGCCTTCAATAACTCTAACTTGAACGCGAATGTGATCACCAGGATTAAAATTTGGTATATCCGTTTTAACCTGATCAGGTGCTATATTATTTATGTCGATCATTTTTTTCTCCACTAATTATTATAATTTCTCCACTTTTCAGTTAAGATTTTTGATTGTGCTTGTTTCCATTTTTTAATTTCTTTTTCATTGCCTGAAAGTAAAACTTCAGGAACTTTCATCCCTTTATATTCAGCAGGTCTTGTAAAGTAAGGAGCTTCGATAACTTCACCATCCTGAAAGGAATCATCTAAAGCCGCCTCGCTGTCATTCAAAACGCCGGGAATTAATCTAACAATTGCATCAACGATTACTAATGCAGGAAGTTCCCCTCCTGTTAATACAAAATTTCCGACTGAAATTTCATCAGTTGCAAAATATTTACGAACCCGGTCGTCAACTTCCTTGTAATGCCCTGCAATTATTAAAATATTTTTAGAAAGTGAAAGATTATTTGCATACTTCTGATTAAATAATTTTCCTTTGGGAGTTGTGAAAATTATATGATCATAGTTTCTTTCAGTTTTCAATTTTTCAATACATTCAAAGAACGGTTCCGGCTTAAGTACCATCCCTGGACCGCCGCCAAATGGTTTATCATCAATCTGCTTATGTTTATTAAAAGCATAATCACGCAGATTATGAATTTCAATTTTAGTCTTTTTCTTATCCTGTGCTCTCTTTAATATGCTGGTATTAAGAGGGCTTACCAATAAATCAGGAACGGCAGAAATAATATCAATCCTCATCATCATAAAATCCTGCATCCGGTTTAAGAATTAAAATTTTATTCTTAACATCCATCTTTTCAAAATAAGCATCTACATAAGGGATAAGAATTTCTTCTCCATCAGATTTCAATATTTCAATAACATCATTAGCAGGAGTATTATAAAAGTTTTTAACAACCCCGAGATGATCACCACTTCTAAACACATTACAACCAATTAAAAATTGATCAGAAAAATTTTTATGTGGAAGGTTTTCAAAATCCTTTTCGGAAATAAATATTTTATGACCGATAAGCACCGAAATATCTCTACTATCATTAAAATTAATAAACTTTAGAAATAATGAATTTTTTAATTCTAATATTTCTTCAACAATAAATTTTTTCTTTTTGCCCCAGAAATCTAAGTAGATTTCATGCACATTTTTAAGGCAATCAGAAATACCTGGCACAGATTGGATTTTTACAAAACCATCTTTACCAGCCGAGACAATTTGGGCAACGAAATAAAAATCATTCAATTAAAAAACGCAAATGATTAATCTTCTATTTCAAGGACTGCTCTTTTACCTTCTTTTGCAGAAACTGCTGTAAGAAGTGTACGCATAGCTTGAGCTGTTTTTCCCTGTTTGCCTATAACTTTTCCAATATCATCTGACTGTACTTTTAAAGAAAGCAAATATTTTTTTTCTTCATTGATGCTTTCTGTAACAACTACACCTTCCGGATGATCAACAAGTTGTTTTGCAATATATTCGATGAACTCTTTCATAATAAGAAGCCTCCTAAAATGAATCCGGGTGAATAAGTAGTTAAGTACAGAATCTAAGGAAAAACAATAAAACATTTTTTCCAATAGCATCTAACTCAGAAGCGGCACCCGTAACTTCTGCTGTACCTCCATTCAGATCAATAAAAAGATTAGCTTGCAGTTGTCTCTTCAGCAGGTTTTTGTTCTGCTTTAGCTTTCTGCTTTGCTGATAATTTCTTCTTTCCAGCTTTTTTCTGCAAAGAAGCTTCTTTCTTGCCCTGCCAAGTTTTTAATTCTGCTTCAATTTTTTCTTCAGAAAACTTACGTTTAACAAGATCTCTCTTTAAATTAATTCCTTTCTGATTGAATAAACTTTTTACCGTATTAGTTGGTTGTGCACCATTATCTAACCAGTAATTTATTCTTTCTTCCTTCAACTCAATTACATGAGGATTGATTAAAGGGTTATATATTCCCACAGCTTCCAGAAATTTCCCATCTCTTGGAGAACGGGCATCTGCAGCAACTATTTTGTAGATGGGTTGATTTTTCTTGCCCATTCTTCTTAATCTTAACTTTACAGCCAAGTTTGAACCTCCGATATTAACTTATTTATTAATTAAATTTATAATTTTTCATAGAGTTAGGCAATCCTTTTTTGCTAAGATTGCTCATCACTTTTTGCATTTCACCAAATTGTTTTATTAAACGATTAACATCCTGTACAGATGTTCCGCTGCCTCTTGCAATTCTTTTTCTGCGATTTCCATTTAATACTTTTGGAGAACTTCTTTCCTCTCTTGTCATTGAGTTTATAATTGCTTCAACTTTAACAAGAGCTTTATCATCAATTGATGCATTTTTTACCTGCGAACTCAGCCCGGGAATCATCCCAAGCAGTGATGATAAAGAACCCATTTTCTTGATGACTTTAATTTGCTTAAGAAAATCGTCAAAATCAAATTTATTTTTTCTTAGTTTCTCCTCTAACTTGTTAGTTTCAAATTCATCAAATGAGGCTTGAGCCTTTTCTACTAAGGAGATAACATCACCTTTACCTAAAATTCTTGAAGCTAAACGATCTGGATAAAATATTTCTAAATTCTCTAATTTTTCTCCATTGCTAATAAATTTGATAGGTTTACCAACAACCGAGCGAATCGACAACGCTGCACCGCCTCTTGAATCACCATCTAATTTTGTGAGAACAATTCCATCAAAGTTTACTGTTTCATTAAATGCTTTTGCAGAATTTACTGCATCCTGACCCGTCATAGAATCTACCACAAACAGACTTTCCGTCGTATTGACAATTTCTTTAAGATCAGAAACTTCTCCCATCATCTCTTCATCAACATGTAATCTACCGGCAGTATCAAGTATTAAAGTGTTATAATTTTTTTCTTTTGCATAAACCAGAGATTCGGACGCAACTTTTCTTGCATCTCTTTCTTCCAAAGAAAAAACTTCCACTCCAATCTGACTTCCAAGCATTTTTAATTGCTCAATTGCCGCCGGTCGGTAAATATCCGCAGCAACTAAAAGAACTTTTCTCTTTTGCTCTTTTAATTTTCTTGCCAGCTTAGCACAAAACGTAGTTTTACCAGAGCCTTGTAGCCCAACAACCATTATTGTTGTTATTCCGGATGGATTAAGCTGCAGCTCTTGATGACCACCACCGAGAAGCTCTGTTAACTCGTCATAAATAATTTTTATTATAAGCTGCCCCGGAGAAATTGATGCTATAACCTCTTTACCAAGGGCTTTAACTTTTACATTTTCAATAAAATCTTTAGCCACTTTATAATTAACATCAGCATCAAGAAGAATCCTTCTTATCTCGCGAAGCGTATCGGAAATATTGTTCTCCGTTAAGCGTCCTTGACCGGTAACCTTTTTAAGTGCGGATTCTAATTTTAGAGATAATTCTTCAAACATAACTTTTGTAAATCAAAATTTTACTAAACCCGTATTAACCTTCTCTCAGAGCGTTTGCACCCGATACAATTTCAAGTATCTCTTTGGTAATTGCGGCTTGTCTTTCTTTATTGTAGGTAAGATTTAAAGTTCTAATTAATTCTTTGGCATTGGTGGTTGCATTATCCATCGCGGTCATTCGCGCCGCAAATTCAGCAGCATTAGATTCAAGCAGCATCCTCCACATTTGTCCTTTTAAATGTTTAGGAATCAAATAATTAAAAATAAATTTCTGATCTGGTTCATAAATGTAATCAGGATCAACAATTTTTTTATTCTCAGATTCTTTTATGACAGGAATAGGTAGAAACTGTTCAGCAACAATTTTCTGTTGAATGATAGATTTAAATTCGTTGAATATTACAATAACTTTATCAACTGTACCTTCGTTATATCTTAATAATAATTCATCAACAATGTTTTGTGCAGTAGTATAATTTAAAGAAGAAAAAATTCCAGGGTATGTTTTGCCGATATTGTAATTTCTTCTGGTAAAATGATCACTGCATTTTTTACCAGCACAAAAAAGTAAATAATTTAAATTATTATTCAACAAATCTTCATTAATATATCTTGTAGTTTCCTTAATGATATTATTATTGAAACCACCGCAAAGCCCTCTATCAGCAGATAAAACCACAACAGCAACATTTTTTATTTCTCTTTCAAATAAAAGCGGATTTGAAGAATTATCTTCGTCGTTTACAAGATGAGAAAGAAGCATCGAAATTTGTTTAGCATAAGGACGGGCATTCAATACACCTTCCGTTGCTCTTCTCAGCTTTGAAGCCGCAACCATTTTCATAGCTTTAGTTATCTGCTGTGTGCTCTTTACACCTTTTATTCTGAGCTTTATATCTCTTAACGTTGCCATTATAAATTGATATTAAATTTAAACGTTTTTCTTAAATGTGGATAGAAACTCTTGTCCGACTTTTTTTAGAAGTTCTTCCGTTTCTTTAGAAATATCTTTATCCTTTTTTATAGATTCAAATATTTGATTGTACTTCACTTCAATAAATTCTAAAACTTCTTTTTCAAATCTTTTAATATCGTGAATCGAAATTTCATCCATAAATCCTTTAGTTCCATAATAGATACTAACTACTTGCCGCTCAACAGCAACAGGAGCATACTGCCCTTGTTTTAATAACTCAACTAATCTGGCACCTTTTGCAATTGTCCTCTGTGTAGATTTATCAAGATCAGATCCAAATTTTGCAAATGCTTCGAGTTCTCTGTACTGTGCAAGATCCAGCTTTAAACTGCCTGCAACTTTTTTCATCGCTTTGATCTGTGCATTACCACCAACACGCGAAACTGAAATACCAACGTTTATAGCCGGGCGAACACCCGCATTAAACAAGTTCGATTCAAGATAAATCTGCCCATCAGTAATAGAAATTACATTTGTTGGTATGTATGCAGACACATCACCTTGTTGAGTTTCAATAATCGGCAATGCGGTCAAACTTCCGCCGCCTAAATCATCATTAAGTTTTGATGCCCTTTCAAGCAATCTTGAATGAAGATAAAATACATCACCGGGATAAGCTTCACGTCCAGGTGGTCTTCTCAACAACAAGGATAATTCTCTATACGATTGTGCATGTTTAGAAAGATCATCATAAATACAAAGTGCATGTTTTCCATTATCTCTAAAAAATTCTCCAAGTGTTGCACCGGAATATGGAGCAATAAATTGCAAAGGAGCCGGCTCTGATGCTGCTGCAGAAATAATAGTTGTGTAATCCATCGCACCATTTTCTCTAAGCTTGGCTACAACCTGCGCAACGGTAGATTCCTTTTGCCCGATAGCTACATAAATACAATAGACCTGCTTTATACCTAATGTTTTGGCTTCTTCTGTATGAGTATATTTTTGACTAATTATTGCATCAATACCAACAGCAGTTTTACCTGTTTGTCTGTCACCAATAATTAATTCTCTTTGTCCTCTGCCAATAGGAATCATTGAATCTACAGCAACAATTCCTGTCTGAATGGGTTCTTTTACAGGTTGTCTCTGAATAACGCCAAGGGCTTTTCTTTCAATTGGCAAAAACTCTGATGTGGTAATTGGTCCTTTACCGTCAATGGGAACTCCTAATGGTGTAATAACTCGTCCAAGCATAGCATCACCAACAGGCATAGAAGTAACGCGTTTTGTACGTTTAACTTTATCACCTTCTTTGATTAGTGTTGAATCGCCAAACAGCACGCATCCAACGCTATCTTCTTCAAGATTAAGCACCATTCCAAAAACATCGTTAGGAAATTCAACCAGCTCGCTTGCCATTACTTTTGAAAGTCCATACACTCTTGCTATTCCATCTCCAACTTGCAGCACGGTTCCTACATCATAAATATCAGCTTCACTTTCAAAACCGGAAAGTTGTTTTCTTAATATCGCAGATATTTCATCAGGTCTAACTTCTGCCATTTGTAAATTCCTTTATAAATTCTTTATAACTAATTTAACCTTACACTACCTTGTAAAAATTCTTTTTTCAACAATCCTAATTGATGTATAACAGATGCATTATAGACTGTATCTCCAACTTTAGCAACAAATCCACCAATTAATTTTTGATCTATTAAAAAAGATAACTTTACTTTTTTATTCAAGTATAAGGTAAACTTTTCCTGTAACTGTGCTTTTTGTTCAGCAGTAAGATCAAATGCAGTGGTAACTAACACATTTGCTAAACCAAGGCGTTCATCTCTTAAGTAAAAAAACTTTTCCAATATTTCCAGAAGTATATTCTCGCGTCCTTTACTTATAATAAAATCCAGGTAAGTAAATGTCTCAACATTTATTTTGTCTTTAAATATCGTAGCAAAGATCGATTGCTTTATTTCATTTTTAATTATTGGACTTTTTATAGCCCGCCTTAATTCTGAACTTGTATTGAGGGAATTATAAATTAGTTCAAAATCTTCAGATACTTTGTCAAGCAAATTTTTCTCGATAGCAGTATCAAGGAAAGAGGAAGCGTATCTTATTGCAACTTTAGAAGCAGCCATAATTAATTTTTAGAAATATCGCTGATGTATTTATCAACAAGTTTTTTATTTTTATCTGCATCCAGATTTTCTTTCAAAATCTTTTCAGCAGCTTGAACAGAAATTTCTGCAATCTGATTTTTAAGTTCATCAAACGCAGCATTTTTCTTTCGATCAATTTCTGCAGATGCTTCTTCAATCAACTTTTTAGATTGTTCTTTGCTGTCCTTCATCATTTGCTCTTTAAGGTTTTCAGCATATAACCTGCTCTGATCAATTATTTTTTTAGATTCTTCTTCTGCTTTGGCAAGGCTGTTTTGATTCTCTAATAAAATCTGCTTTGCCTCATCCCTTGCTTTCCCTGCTTGTTCAAGTGAATCCTTAATAGCAGCTTCTCTTTGCTTAAGTGCGCTAAGAATAGGTTTCCAGGCAAATTTAGTAAGAAGAATTAAAAGCAAAATGAAAGTTAAAGTTGTCCAGAAAGCTAATCCGCCGTTAACTGAAAGTAATCCAGCACTACCACCTTCTGTTTCAGATACAACTAAAGCAATAAGAGCAAATAATAAATTTGCAATCATAATCTTATGTTAAGTTTATTTATTAATAATTGGAGCGATAGAAGCACTCCATTTAACTAATTATTTACCGGCTAAGATAAAGCAAATAACCAATGCGAACAGAGAGATACCTTCGATCAATGCGGCTGCTATGATCATCGAAGTTCTTATCGCACCTGCAGCTTCTGGCTGTCTTCCGCTTGCTTCCATAGCAGCGGCAGCTAATATGCCAATACCTAAAGCACCACCAAAGATAGTCAATCCAGCACCTAATCCGGCGGCTAAATATGCATAATCCATTAACGTTCTCCTTTAATTATATTTAATGTTATAAATAATTTTTAATGATCCTGATGAACTGCCATCCCTATAAACAATGAAGACAACATTGTAAAAATATAAGCCTGTAATAATGCAACTAATATTTCAAGTCCGTAAATAAATAATGCCATTGGAATAGCCAAACCTGCCCATCCAACGCTTTGCATTACAAAGATCAAACTTATCAAAGCATAGATAACAATGTGTCCTGCAGTCATATTTGCAAAAAGACGTATTGCCAATGCAAATGGTTTTGCAAGCAAACCTAGAAACTCAACTACAATCATAATTGGTAATAAGAACATTGGAACACCGTGTGGAATTAATCCTTTAAAGTAACCAAATGCTCCATTGCTTTTCATCCCACCAATTTGGATTACAAGGAATGAAAAGATTGCCATCGTTGCGGTAACTGCGATATTACTTGTAAATGTTGCTGAGAAAGGTATCAATCCTAAAAAATTACCAAATAGTATAAAGAAAAATGCAGTTAGCAAATACGGTAAAAAATTTTCAAAACCCTTACCGATCGTTGGCATCGCTATTTCATCACGTACGAAAACTATAATTAACTCCCAGAAATTTGCAAATCCTTTAGGCACAAAAGATTTTTTATATGCTTTTGCAACCCTCGTCATAACAACAAAAAGTAAAGTCGCACCAATCCACATAAAAACTACATGACGTGTTATTGAAATATCTAAACCGAAAAGTTCAAAATGCGGTAAGTAAATCTTAAAGAAAGGTGTAAAATCAAGATAATTTGCATCCATTACGTGATGTAGAATCCAATCGCTTCCAGACTTTGTCTGTGAACTTTTGAGGCTATCAACAATTACTTGTGTTGTAGTAGAATCAATCATTGTTAGTCTTGAATTTAATATTCGTTTTCTGAGTTAGTATAATAATTTCTACTATGAGATAGTAGAAATAGAAAATAAAGGTTGTAAAGATAAACGAATTGAGGCTAACAAACAAGAATTTGAGAGTAAGGATAATCAATATCAGAACTATGAAAAGCCTTAAAATCAAGCCTCCAAATACTACGACAAGAAAAATTCTGTCACTTTTATCTAACCCGATTCTAATAGAAGTAATTCCTATTAAAAAGGTAAGAGTTGGAATTATAAATCCATATAATAATGAATTAAAAGTAACGGAATCTAAATTCCCCCAAAAGTTAAAACCCTGCAAACTCACAAAAAATAAAAATGGTATTAAGATGAAGATTTTATTTAACTTCATCTTTATTCTTACTTCGCTTTTCTAAATCATTAACCGTTTTAATCAAATTGTACATCCCGATTCCAATTCCAAGAATTCCAAATATCAAAGTGAAACTGTATTTATAACCAAGTTTAGAATCTATCCAATCTCCTATAAAAACCATTACAACTATTGTTACCGCAAGCTGCAAACCTAAACCCAAATATGGACCAACATCGCGAAGTGAATTAGTAAAACCTTGATCCTTTAAAGGTTTGGATGACACAATTACTCAACCTTTGTTACTGGTTTTGCAGATGATTGACCTCCCATTGCACTTCTTCCTTCAAACATGGCACCAGCCTCAACGACGAGAATTTTCGTTAGCAAATCACCTTTTAGTACAGCTTTAGCTTCTAAAACTAATTTTTCTTTTGCATTAACCGTACCTTCAACTTTTCCACCGATCGAAATAACATCACCGGTCAACTGACCTTGAATTGTTCCGTGTTCTCCGACAGTTAAATTACCCTGAGCTGTTATATCTCCCTTAACTGTTCCATCAACGCGAACATTACCGTTGCTTGAAACTTTACCTTCGATCACAACGCCACTGCTGATAATTGTTACTTCTTCCATATAACTCCCGTTTGATTTAGTTTTCAAAAGATACTCCTAATTATTTATTAAAACATCTAAAGGATCGATTGTTTTTCCATCTTTCCAGATTTCAAAATGTAGATGAGGACCTGAAGATTCTGTACCAGAATTACCACTGAGTGCTATTAGTTCACCTTGTAAAACAATATCACCTTCTTTCTTAAGTAAAGATGAACAATGTAAATACTTTGTAACGTAATTTTCATTATGATTAATAATAATACTGTATCCATAATCTATAGTATAAGATGCAAAAACCACATAGCCTCCGGCTGAAGCAAATATAGGTCTATTTTCTCGCATCACATAATCAACGCCAAAATGTCCTCTCTCCGGTTCATATTTTTGGCTGATGAATCCCTCTGCGGGTTTGATAAAAATAATCTTTTCGCTTTGATGATAGAATATCTTATTAAATAATTTAACAGCCACAGCGTAAAGATTTCCCTCAAAAGGTTTTTTAGTTTTTACAGTATCTTTTTTAAGTTCCGGATCATTAATTAACGTTGAGTCTCCAAGCATTATAGCAAATTTTAATCTTTTGTTAACGGATTTTAATGCTTCAATTTCTTTAGCTAAAAATAAAACTTTTTCGTCAAGTATTTCAACTTTCTTTTTATCGGAATCGGTTAATCTTAAACTGTAAGGGAATATTACCGCACCCAAAGGTGTAAAACTAATTGCGTAAAAACCAAGAATGAAAACTATTGTGCTGTATAATGAAAAGTAAAAAATTAATTTTTTAAAAGATATTTTATATGAACGTGGTTTACTGGATGTTTCTTCCGGTAAAATGATGAGTGAAATATTTTTTAATTTTTTTAGATCTAACATAAATTATTATTATTTAATTTTAATCTAACTCAGCTTTGGAACTAAATCCACAAATTTAATTTTACCTTCTCTAATAAGTACTGGCTCTTCACCACTGAGATCAATTAGAGTTGAAGCTTCAAAATATGATTTTTTATCTGAATAAAATATTGTACTAACTTCGCTGGAAAATTCTTGAGTAATCATTGAGGGATGATTCATTGGTTGATTGCCTGTTCTGTTTACACTGGTAGAAATTAAAGGCATTTTAAGTTCACTTAATAACTTCATACAGAATCTATGATTTGGAACCCGGAATGCACAGGTTTCCATTCCAAGAATTTGCTTGTAACGATTGTTTAAATTTAGGACTACAGAAACAGGATTAGGCCAGATTGAAAGAAGAAAATCCAGATGCTTTTCGGAATTTATTTCAGCATAATTTTTTAGTATTTCTATATCCGAGACGAGAAATATATATCTTCGCCAATTGGCTTTACCCTTAACTTCACTAATTTTTTTTATTACTTCTTCGTTTAACGGATTTCCACCAAAACCATATATCGTATCGGTTGGATAAATAAATATAGATCCTTTAACAAAAAGTTCTTGCGCTAATTTAACACTTTCATCAAATCGTTCATCGATATTTATTAATAATGATTCTTTTGTATTAATCATTAAGCATTTCCTCCAAAGTTTTAATAATTATATTGGGTTTAAGTTTTTCAGCACAATCAAATGTATTGATTGGACATTTATTGTAACCATGAATCCCGCACGGTTTACAATTCAAATCATCATAACTGATAAAACGACCTTTAGAATTGTATGGATAAAAACCGAATTGTGGAATAGTCGAGCAGTATATGGTTAGTACTTTAATATCGGCGCACATTCCCATATGAGTTGGCGCACTGTCATTAGAAATTAATAATTCTGAATGAGTTAGAAGTTCAATGCTTTCAACTACAGAAAACAATCCTGATGAATCAAAGACTTCAAAAAAGTTTTCATTAATTAGAGAAGCACATAATTCCCTATCTTTTATTCCTCCAATTAATACAATCTGAAATTTTTTCCCAGCCAAGTATTTAATTATCTCTTCATAATATTTTTTTGGATATTTTTTGGTTTCCCAAATACTGCCGGGCGCAATAGCTATAAAACCATCTTTAATTTTATTTTGGTTTAGATATTCAAATATTTTTTGTTTTGCCGATAAGCTTATACTAAGCTCTGGTTTAATTTTCCAATTTTTATCATCATAGTTACATTCAACAAGATCTAAGTTTCGTTGGACTTCGTGCTTGGTTAAATCGTAATTAATTAGATTTTTATAAACGTGCATCAAATTAGAGTTGTTAAATCCATAAGATTCTTTAACTCCAAAACTTAATACCATTACAGCAGTTCTCATGGAGCGGTGAGCAGAAAATAGTTTTGAGTAATTATTTTTCTTTATCTCATTGACAAACTTTATGGTACTGATTAAAGATTTATGATTACCTTTTTTATCAAGAACAAATACTTGATCGATAAACGGAGAAGATTCAAATATTTCCTTGCTTTCCGGAATGCAGATTACATCAATCTTACTCGAGGAAAATTTTTCTTTTAGTTTTTGGATTGCTGGAAGAATAAGAATTGCATCTCCTATAAAAGCAGTCTGAATGAATAATATTTTTTCAGTATCCATTTTCAATGCTTCCATCTTCTATGCATCCACAACCATTGTTCGGGATATTGTTTAATTATTTTTTCTAAATAATTTAAACTTCTTTCGCTGAGTATCTTGATTTTTTCTTCTTGATCATCAGGAAGATTTTTTCTATCTATTTCAGTAATCTCAACTTTATACGTAAAATCTTTTTGCCGAATCATTATACCATAAATTAATGGCGCATTTGTTTTGAGCGAAAGTATAGCAGGACCTGTATAAACAGAAGTCATCCTTCCAAAAAAATTCAACTTTATACTTTCTTCTGGCCCCCTTTGATCAGCAACCATTGCAACTATTCCCTTGTTCAACAATACTGAAAATACATTTCGAATCGATACACCAAGTGATACAACGTCATTAGTCCATCTGGTTCTTACTTTGTTCAACCAATTTGTAACATAAGGATTTCGTTGAGGTTTAACTACAACACAAAACTTTTTATCTATTTGGGCAGCAACGGAGGTTGCAAGGAATTCCCAATTTCCAAAATGTGCTGATAATAATATGACACCGTTCCCTTCGTTAAATCGTTGTAAAATTAAATTACGATTCTCACAAATCACTTCGTTTTTTAATTCATCTAAGCTAAGCCAGGGCATGTATAAAATTTCGGCAAGAGTTATACAAAAGCTTTTATAACTTCCAAAAGCAATTTGCTTAATTTTTTTATCAGGAAAATCCGGAAAGGCTTTAGTTAAATTGTTAATCGTAACGTCTTTACGAATGGGAATTATATAATAAAAGAAAAAAGCTATTATCGAAGAAAACTTACGTGCTTGTTTTAATCCGATTAAACGAAACAAGTAACTAAGTAATAAAAATAATATGTATTCTAAAATGTTTTTCAAATCTTTAATAAAATGGATACTTAAAAATAAGGAAATAGTGGTATTATTATTTGATCCGATGAAAATAAAAAACCCCGACGTAAAATCGGGGTTAGATACTGTTTAAATTGATTATTGTTTTAGTTAGCTATAGTAATTCTTCTACTCCAATTATCATCACGCAACTCGCCGCGCTTTGTAGAATGAACTAACAAATAATCCGAAAATCCAGTTAGATCTGCAAAAACAAAATAAACACCGCCCTCTATTCCTGTATATGTCCAAATTTCATACGGTCTAGTTTCCAATTGATTTGGATATCTTTCAATCTCCGTGGGTTCTCCATAAAGCAGATAAATTCTTCCTCTATCAGTTTTCCAACCAGGTTTGCCCATTGATTGATATTTTTGGTTGCATATCTCAATTCTTTGAAGATAAGATTTAAAGAACTCATTTTCTGGTGTAGACGGATTATCATCCTTACTATTCCAAAATTCATTTGTGAAAGAACGTTTTCCTTCAAGGTTGTTTAACTTATTGTATTTTTCAATTTCTAAAGGAGTTGCAATGTATTTTGATTTTTCGTAAAGGTCATCTAGTTCTTCTTCAGACATAGTTCCGAACATTGAACTAATAACCGATGTAGTAGAAGATTGAAAAGTATCTACGACTTGTATATTGGGATTATAGACGAAGAATTTTTTTGCAGTTGTAGATGCTACATTTCCTAAGCTATCAATTAGCGCAATAGCAATTGTATATGTATCGGTTGGATATGTTGATAAAATAAATGAACCAACTTCAACTCGCGTATTTGTATTTTTCGAAATAACTTTTGTTTTTTCTTTTAATACTTTGCCGCGGCTGTTATAAACCACCTCGTTCATTTTTAATTTTTCACTTTTAATATTTGGTGATTGAAGGTTATACAATTCTGTATAAAAGAATAATGCTGGCTGCAAATTGCCAAATACAAGATTGGGAATCGGCATTATCTCATAAGTATTTTTATAAAAAATCGAACTAGTATTTTCACTTCCCTGTATCATCTTGGATGCAAGCTGAATATCACTTATGCTCATATAATTTAGCAGAAAAGGTTTTACAGTAATGTGTTCTTCTATAGTTCGGGAATTATTTTTATTATTAAGATCACTTCCGGATACTTTACAAATCAAACTACCCTTAGGTAAAACAAATCCTAAGGTTCCAACAAGTATTTGATTGCCCATTGAAGAGGTATCTGTAATTTCGTGTTTAATCATCCACTGATTATTTACAATTGTATCGCTTTTAATAGAATCCTGGATGAAAATTTTTAGTAATGCTTCAAGACCTGAGTGCGGATTTTGTTTATCTAATTGTAATGATGCTGGATTAAATGAATAATAAAATTCAACAAAGTTAGAAGTTGAATCATAAGAAAATTGTGCATAGTCAAATTCAAAATCTAATTTATTCTGAGCATTAGCAGATAAAACAATTAGTAAAAGAAAAGAAAAAATTTTATTCATATTATCATTCCTTAAAAAAATAATTTGGCGTCTATTAATTGTATTTGATGTGTATTTATTTAATAATTAATTATTGGTGGATATTAACTTTATATAAATAACTAATTCCTTCCATTGATTCAATGGATTTCAATAGTGTATCAGGAATTTCGGTATCAGTATTTATAACGGTTAACGCCTCTTTACCTTTTTCAATTCTACCTAATGATAAACCAGCAATATTTATGTTTGCCTCTGCTAATACCTTTCCAACTCTTGCCAGCATTCCGGGTTTATCAATATTAACATACATAAGCATATGGTCTTTTGGATTAAGCTCAAGAGTGTATTTATCAATTTGAACAATACGAATTTCATTTGCACCGAAGACTGTCCCGGAAATTTTTCTTGTAATTTTATCTGTATGGATCTGTACGCTAACTAAATTCTTGTATACAGAACTTTCATCACTTTTATGTTCATTCACAGATATCTTCATATCGTTAAAAAGTAAAGGAGCATTCACATAATTAATTGGTTCGGATAATTTTATAGAAAGGAAACCTTTTATAAGTGCAGTTTTCAATTCAGTAGAATATTTATGCAGAATTTTACCGCTTAGATTAATATCTATGCTTTTTAACTGATCTCTTAAAAGTTGTGCACTAAAAGATCCAAGAGTTTCACAAAGCAAAACATAGGATTGAATATCTTTGTCAAGAGTTTCAGCAAAGCCTTGAATATTAACTGCGCCTGTTATTTTATTTTCCAGAAAATATTCTTTTATTTGATCGGATATTTGGATGGCAACTAATTCCTGAGCTTCTTCTGTAGATGCACCTAAATGAGGTGTACAAATAATTTTAGGATTCGTTATTAATTTACTTGTAAGATCCGGCGGTTCCTGCACAAAAACATCAAAGGCGGCGCCGGAAACTTTTCCATTTTCAATTGAATCAACAATATCTTTTTCATTTACAATTCCACCGCGTGCACAATTAATTATCTTAACCCCAGTCTTACATTTTTCTAATGTAGATTTTGAAATAAGATCCCTAGTCAAATCACTAAGCGGAACATGAACAGTTATTATATCTGCTTTAGACCAAATATCATCCAATCCTAAAAGCTGAATCCCAAGTTCGTTTGCAATTTCATTGGATAAAAGAGGATCAAATCCGATTACATTCATTCCAAAAGCTTTGGCTCTTTTAGCAACTTCTTTTCCGACTTTACCTAAACCTAAAACAGCTAAAATTTTTCCTCGTACTTCCGTACCGTTATATTTTTTTCTATCCCACTTTCCATCTAACAATGATTTATTTGCTTGAGGAATATTTCGGCAAAGCGAAAGCATCAACGCCATTGTATGCTCTGCAGTAGAAATTGTGTTTCCACCTGGAGTATTCATTACCAGAATTCCTTTTCGGGAAGCGGCTTTTACATCAATGTTATCAACACCAGTTCCTGCTCTTCCTATTACTTCCATGTTTTGCATAAGAGAAATTAATTCGGAATCAACCTGTGTTGCACTGCGAACAATTAATGCATTGTAATCGGGAATAATTTTTTGAAGTTCTTCTTTTTTAAGACCCGGTTTATATGTGACAGTAAATCCAGCAGATTGTAAAGCGGTTACACTTTTCTCGTTAACTTGATCAGAAATAAGAATTTTTTTCATGAGTAGAAATTTCAAAAGCTGAATGTTGCAGCAATAATTTTAAAGCGCCGACTCTAATTTTTGCTTAATGTGTACTTTAGGTACTGCTCCAATTATTGTATCCATTACCTTACCACCTTTAAAGATTAATAAAGTTGGGATACTTCGCACTCCGTATTTAATTGCACTTTCTTGATTATTATCAACATCAAGCTTTCCAATTTTAGCTTTACCTTCATATTCAGCAGCAAGTTCCTCAACAATTGGAGCTATCATTTTGCAAGGACCGCACCAAACTGCCCAAAAATCTACAAGCACTGGTTTATCTGATTGTAAAACTTCGTTAGTAAAATTGTCATCAGTAAAAGTAATAGGTTTCATCTTTGTTCCTTTAAAATTTATTATAACGTTAATTTGTTAATTTTTATTTTTCAACATAGTTAACTATATCCTCACCGCCATCAGCGTGAATTAAACCACCGGATATCCACTCACCACCATCTTTACAAATAAGTGAAATAATTTTTGCAACATCTTCCGGTGTAGTTAATCTACCGCGAGGATTTTTTCTTTTTGCCATATCAATCATTTCTGCATTACCGGGAATTTTTCTTAAGGCAGGTGTATCCGTAACACCAGCCATAATTGAATTGACTGCGGCATTTAATGGACCGAGCTCTACTGCTAATTGTCTTACGTGTGATTCTAATGACGCTTTTGCTGCAGACACAGCTCCATAATAAGGAATGGAGGAGTGACCACCGGAACTTGTCATTGCAAATATGCGGGCGTTTCTGGACAGCAAATTATTTTTTACCACATCCTGCACCCAGTAGACCAATGAATGAGCCATTACATCAAGTGTCATTTCCATTTGAGCTTTGTTTATTGGTTGTTCATCCTTAAATGACACAAATGGTTTTAAAGTTCCGAATGCTAAAGAGTGTATTATAACTTTAATAAGAGGTTGATTACCAATTTTATCTTTTATTGATAAAAGAACTTCATTTCTTTTAAATTCATCAGCAGCATTTACATTAAAAAACTCAGCTTCTACACCGTTTGATTTTATCTCGTTTACTATTCTATCAACGTTATACATCGTTGCCTGCCTATCGAGGTGAACGCCAAAAATATTAAACCCATCCTGTGCTAACTTTACTGCAGCAGCTCCACCAAATCCTGATGAAGCGCCAAGTATAAGAGCCCAAAAATCCTGCTTATCAGTTCTCTTCATTAAGCTTTTATCCTTTTATGTTATTGTTTATAACGGAAGCAATAATACAAAATCAAACAAAGTGAAACAACCAAAAATACCCTTCAGATTATTTGGATTTTAAAATTAATGAATCTTCACCGAGCAGATTTATTATTGATTTTATAAAATCGCCGCTAATCTTAACACGTAAATTTGATAAGGAAAATAATTTCCCTCTCATCGATCCATTTTCTAAAAGATGAATAAACACAGGTGTGCTTCCTTCGTTGCTTTTTAGAATATTTTTCAGTTCAAATAAATTTTCTGGTGCAGTCTTATCTTTGTTAATGATAAGTTTCAAACTTTCAGTAAGTTCATTTGCAGCTTTCTTAAGCGGAATAACTTTTTTCACCTGCATTTTGATAGCGTCCCCGCTGCTTTCTAAATTACCAACAATAAAAACAGTTTCTTCTTCTTCAATAAACTGTTCATATTCCGCAAAGACTTTTGAAAACATTAAGCATTCGCACGAGCCGGTAAAATCATCAAGTTTAAAGAATGCCATTTTTTTACCGGCTCTATCGATTTTAGTTTTTAGATCTGTAATTACTCCGCAAACTTTAACATCATCCATTTCTTCAATTTCTTCTGTCTCACCAAGATGAACTGAAGCAAAAGATTTAAATTCAATTTCATATTTTCGTAATGGATGATCTGTCAAATAAAAACCAATAACTTTTCTTTCCTGTGATAGCGTTTCTTTTTCAGTCCAGGGCTTTGTTTCACTCAGCTTAGGTTCGCGCATAATAAAATCTTGTGTGCCTCCGAAAAGAGAATCGGACGAAGCCAGCTTAGAATTTTGAAGTTTGTGAGAAAAATCTAAAGCAGTTTCAACAGCTTCAAACAGTATAGCTCTGTCCATTTCAAAAGAATGAAATGCCCCTGCCAGTACCAATCCTTCAACTGCTCTTTTATTAACTACTCTCGTATCAACATTTGCACAAAAATCAAATAATGATTTGAAGTTTCTTCCTAATTTATTTTTGGCTCGCATAATTTCTTTAACTGCAGGCACGCCAACATTTTTTATTGCAGACATTCCAAATTTTATTTTACCATTTTCTGCTTCAAAATGAAGAGAAGGATAGTTAACATCCGGCGGAAGAACTTCTATCTTAAGTTTTCTGCAGTCCTCAAGAAACTTGGTAACTTTATCAGTATTTTCAAACTCATTCTTAAGGTTAGCGGCGAGAAACTCTGCGGGATAATATGCTTTTAAATATGCTGTCTGATATGCTATAAAGCTATAAGCAACAGCGTGACTTTTGTTAAATCCATAATTGGCAAACTTAAAAATGGTCTCAAAAATTTCGAGAGCATTTTTTTTATCAACACCGTTTTTAATTGCACCATCAACAAAAACTATTTTTTGATCTTCCATTACTTTTAGATCTTTTTTTCCCATCGCTCTTCGCAGAAGATCAGCATCAGCCAAACTCATTCCACCAACTTTGTTAGCAATCTGAATAACTTGTTCCTGATAAACTATAATTCCATAAGTTTCTTTCAAAATTGGTTCAAGAATTTGGTGAGAATATTTAACTTCTTTTCTTCCAAATTTTCTGTCAATAAAGTCATCTATAAATTCCATCGGACCGGGTCGATATAATGCATTCATAGCTGCAAGATCATTTAAAGATGTTGGATGAAGTTGCTTTAAATATTCACGCATCGGTGCAGATTCAAATTGAAAAATGCCTGTTGTTTGTCCTTTTGCGAATAGTGCAAAAGTTCTTTCATCATCAAGCGGAACATTATCGATATCAATTTCTACCCCATGATTTTTTCTAATCATTTCAATCGCATCACGGATTATTGAAAGAGTACGCAAACCCAAAAAATCCATCTTTAACAATCCGGAGTTTTCAATATCCTTCATATTATATTGAGTTACGATATCCTGCTGCGAAACAGCATTTGCCAGAGGAACATAATTACTAACATCATCGGGTGTGATAACAACGCCTGCGGCATGTTTGGATGCATTCCTATTCATTCCTTCCAAAACTTTTGCATACTTGATAAGGTTTTGAATATCTGTTTCTTTCGAATCCTTTACCCACTTCAATTCAGGGACTTCAGTAAGCGCCTGATCAATCGAATAAACCTTACCAAACTTTGAAGGAATATACTTTGTAATTTTATTTACTGTGGGGATAGGAATTTTTAATACACGCGCAACATCTCTTAGTACCGCTTTGGATGATAATCTGTTAAAAGTTATTATTTGACTAACACATTCACTTCCATATTTGTCTCTTACATAATCAATCACTTCACCACGCTGATCATCAGCAAAATCAACATCAATATCAGGCATTGATCTTCTGGCAGGATTTAAAAATCTCTCGAAAAGCAGATTGTAATCAAGTGGGTTAATGTTTGTTATGCCAAGTGCATACGCAACTAAACTTCCAGCCGCACTTCCTCTTCCTGGTCCAACGGGAATATTTTTTTTCTTTGCTGCATTAATAAAATCCTGAACGACAAGAAAATAACCGGGGAAACCCATTTCCTTAATTGTTCTGATTTCAAAATTAAATCGATTCTCAATTTCCGAAGTAATTTTTTTAAACTTCTTTTCCAACCCTTCTCTTGCAAGAAGTTCCATATAATCATCCAGAGTTTTTGCTTTGGATTCTTTTGGAATTGGGAAATTCGGAAAATGATGCCCTTCAAAATCAAGTTGAAGATCTATCTTCTCATCAATTTCAAGAGTGTTCTCTATCGCTCCTTTAAATTTTTTAAAAAGTTTTTTCATCTCTTCAGATGATTTAAAATATACCTGATCCGTGCCGTATCTTAATTGAGTATAATCTGCTCCGTTCTTATCTGAAAGCAGCAATAAAATATTATGTGGAATTGCATGTTCGGGTTCGATATAATGGCAGTCATTAGTTGCAACTAATTTAATTCCAAGCTCTTTAGATAGCCTCGGCATTCCCTCAAGAATTGGTTTATCCAGTTCAGTGTTATGATCTTGAATTTCCAGATATAAATTTTCTTCAAATATATCTTTAAACTTTTTTGCAACTTCACGTGCTTTTACATAATTGTTGTTTACAAGATGTGACGATACAACACCGCCTGCACAAGCTGTTGTACAAATTAATCCATCTCGATATTTTTTTAATATTTCAAGATCAATACGTGGTTTGTAGTAAAATCCTTCTGTATGTCCAAGTGTAGAGAGGCGGGACAGATTATCATATCCTTGTTTGTTCCTTGCAAGAAGAATTAAGTGGTTGTAATGTTTTGTTCTTTTTTTATTAGACGTTTCATCGGATTTTCCACGATCAAATCGACTTCCATCAACCACAATGTAGGCTTCCATTCCAATGATCGGTTTGATGCCTTCTTTTTTTGCTTTCTTGTAAAACTCAGCAGCGCCATACATAACACCGTGATCAGTAATTGCAACGGATTTCATTTCCTGTTTTTTAGCTGCATTAATTAATCCTTCAACGGTACAAGCGCCGTCCTGCAGGCTGTAATGTGTGTGATTATGGAGATGAATGAAGTCAGACATCGTATATCAAAGTTTTAAAATAATATGAAAAGTTTTTTTGTAAGTTTCACTTCGAAGTTAAGGAAATCAGAGATGAAAATCTAAAGACAAAAATTAATTTTATTCTTATAACTCTTGACATAAAATTATTAAGTTCTTACAGATTAAAAATTC
The DNA here is from genome assembly GCA_037444745.1 of Ignavibacteriales bacterium. Taxonomy (GTDB): domain Bacteria; phylum Bacteroidota; class Ignavibacteria; order Ignavibacteriales; family Ignavibacteriaceae; genus IGN3. Next base: position 39,227 of record JBBILT010000014.1, on the reverse strand, counting down.
TATTACTCCAAATCAACAACATTCCAATCCATAGATTTATAAATCCTTTAATTTTTCAAACTCATAACAAAACTTAAATCATTAAACATTAACCATCTTCCATTTCCCATTATTTTTTGCCAGTATGCCCAAAACCGCCTTCACCACGATGAGATGAATTTAAATCTTTTACTTCTTCAATTTTTGCAGTATAAACTTTTGAAACAATCAATTGTGCAATTCTATCGCCCTTTGAAATTTTAAAATCTTCTTTACCAAAATTCATAATAATAATTTTCACTTCACCACGATAATCAGAATCAATTGTCCCAGGAGAGTTTAAAATACCAATACTATGATTTGCGGCTAATCCGCTTCTGGGTCTAACTTGAATTTCATATCCTAAAGGAATTTCTACAGAAATATTTGTAGGGACTAACTCAACTTTGCCTGGTTGAAGAATAACATCTTCTTTTAATGCTGCCCGAATATCCATTCCTGCACTTCCGGGTGTTGCATAACCTGGAAGAAGAACATCTAAAAAATCATCACTTAATCTTTTTACTTTTATTTTTATTTCATCAGTCATTTATCTTCGTAAAAATTTAGTTTTAAAAAAGTTAATTTCATTACGATCGAATGCAAATATTATTATGAACGCAACAAAAAGAATTGATAAGACAGTTTTTAGTAATAAGTTCAAGTGTCCAAAATAGCTGAGCAGATAAAATGAAAAACCTGTAATAATTAGACTCAACGAAATCTTGATCAGCTTTGAGTATTCATATCGAATATGGTAATACTTTTGCGTTACTAAATAATATCCAACTGCCATCACAACATAACTTGCCAGTGTTGCAAGTGCTGCACCCATAATACTTAAAGATGGGATTAACAAATAATTTGCCGCCACATTTGTTAAACCGCCAAGACCCGCCACAATCGGAGCATAAATACTTTTTTCTTCAATAAAAATTCCTGCTGAAAAAACCACATATAACCCATTGAATAAGTAAGCGAGTAGAACCACAGGAACAATGTAAAGCCCGTCCCAATATTCCTTTCCTATAATTGAAAATCCGGCAAAATTAATTTTTACAATATCTGAAATAAAGAGTGATAACAAAACCAAAAGAGTACTTCCTACAATTGTAAAATAGGTTAGTACTTTTGAGTAAAGTTCCTTTGCATTTTCTTCTTTCGCATTATTTAAAAAGAATGGCTGCCAGGCATACTGAAACATATTTACGAAAAGCATCATAAATATTCCCAACTTATAATTCGCTTTATAAATTCCGACTGTTTTCATATCAGTAAGTCCTTGCAGAATTGGAACATCAATTACCTGCACAAGCATTACACCAAAACCTGCGGGTAAATAAGGCAATCCAAATTTTAATAATCTTTGGAATAATTTTTTATGAAAACTTAGCTTAAAGTTTTTAATTGTTGTTGGAAGCAGAAGAAAAAACGCTAATACCGAGGCGGCAAGATTGCTAATGAATATCCCATCAATTCCCCATTTAAGTACCACAATTAAAAAAACATTAAGTGCAATATTTATAAAGATGCTTAAAATTTTAATAATGGAAAATAATTTTGCTTTTCTTTCAAGTCTTAATTTTAAAAATGAAATAACTGAGTTAGAATCAAAGAATAATATTAATGAGGATAGAATAATAAGATAACTTTTTTCTAAAGGTAGATTTAAAAAGATGGAGATGGGATTTTTTAATAAAATTATCAATCCAGAAAAAATAACTGATGTAACAAAAACGCTAATGAATGGAGTTGAAAAATTATCCTTTTCGTCGCCAATGTCTTTAAAGGCAGCATACTTAAGAAAAGCGGAATCCATTCCATATAAAAAAATGATATTGAAAATGGCGATGTATGAATAAATTAAAATTACAAGCCCATAATCTGCAGGAAGAAAAACGTTTGTATAAAATGGCACTAAAATAAAATTAAGAAATCTGCCAAGCATTGTGCTAACGCCGTAAATCGCAGTGTCCTTGGTCAGTTCTTTAATTTTTTCTTTCATCAGATTTTTAAGTACACGATTTAAATGATAATAAAATTTTACTTGTAATATTTTTTTACTGCATCAATAAATAATTTTGGTGCACGTGTAGGTTTTTTTGTTTTGGCATCAAGAAAAGCCAACTCAACATAACCTTCGCAAATAATAACACCCCGATCTTTTGCTTTTATTATATGATCGATATGAACTTTAACTGTTGGTAATTTTTCAACACGAGTTTCAATCACTAATAGCTCATCATAAAAAGCTGGCGCAAAGAAATGAATTTTAGTTTCGATAACCGGCATAAAAAATCCGCTGTTCTCAATCACTTCATACGGCAATCCAACTTCACGCATCATTTCAGTTCTGCCAACTTCAAAGTATTCAAAATATTTTCCGTTGTATGCAAATCTCATTTGATCTGTATCTGCATATCTTACTCTAAGTTCAGTAAAATGTTTAAGCATAAAAATTGATTCGATAAAAAGCTGTTTAAAATGTTAAAATTCAGGTTTGTCATTCCAACGAAAGTGGGAATCAATTTTATATTAAACCGGTTTAGATTCCCGTTTTCACGTGAATGACAGAAAATCAATATCTATTAAACAATCCTGGTAAAATAAATAGAATAATAATGGATCCAGCCAAATATAAATTAATTTTTTGGCTAAAGCCGGTAATTCATATTAATAAAAAACCACGACCTAAAGGTCGTGGCAATAAAAAATCGAATAAGAAAAATTCTACTCAGTAAAAACTCCCATCTTACCAAATTTCTCAATACGATTATCAACAAGCTTGTCAGGTTTAATTTTTATAAGTAAATCAAGTTCTTCGATCAATGCTGATTTCAAATAATCAGCAGCTTCCTTATGGTTTTTATGTGCGCCGCCAAGCGGTTCCTGTATTATTCTATCAATTATTCCCTGTTCCAACAAATCAGGTGCTGTAAGTTTTAGGGCTTCGGCAGCCTGCTCTTTATAATCCCAGCTTCGCCATAAAATACTTGAACAGGATTCCGGACTAATTACAGAGTACCAGCAATTTTCTAACATTAAAATTCTATCACCAACACCAATACCCAAAGCGCCGCCGCTTGCACCTTCACCAATGATTACAATAACAATAGGCACACGAAGTTTACTCATCTCAAATAAATTTCTTGCAATTGCCTCAGCCTGTCCGCGCTCTTCTGCTTCAAGTCCTGGAAAAGCTCCGGGAGTATCAATCAAAGTAATAACCGGACGATTAAATTTTTCAGCAAGTTTCATTAATCTTAATGCTTTACGGTAACCTTCGGGATTCATCATTCCAAAATTTCTGTATACATTGGATTTTGTATCCCTTCCTTTTTGCTGCCCCATAATTACTACTTTATGATTTCCTATGGATGCTAATCCTCCAACTATTGCTTTATCATCTTTAAATGATCTATCACCGTGCAGTTCTACAAAAGTTTCCGTCATTGAATAAATATAATCAAGTGTAAAGGGTCTATCCGGATGCCGGGCTAATTGAACGCGCTGCCATCTTGAAAGATCTTTATAAAGTTCAATTTTCAATTGTCTAACTTTTTCTTCCAATCTAATAATATCACTTTCGATATCAAGATTATCGGAAAACTTTCGCATCTCTTCTAATCTTGATTCCAATTCATAAATCGGTTTTTCAAAATCCAAGATTGTTTTAGCCATCTTTAATTATTGCTCCACATTTTATTTAAAGATCTTACCAGAATTTCTAAATCAAGCCAGACGGTTTGATTTTTTGCATAATAAAAATTCATTTTTTCAGTTTCTTCTGATTCGCTGCCTTCAATATACCAATATCCGGTTAAACCTCTTTTACCATAAAATTGGTTACTGTCACTTCCGTTTGTCAAAGGACCAACTAAGCTGGCATTTCCTGATACAATTTGTGGAAATCCCATAATAAATCTTGTAAAATCAGATTGCGTCTTAGCCATTTTGCTTTTGAGATATATCAAAGGGTATATTAAAAATAAAGACGGCAGTGCAATTGAATAATCAAATATAGCTTTTAAAAATTTTTGTTGGGGTTTTGAAATGTTATAGTTTAATTCAATCAGCGGCATATCATCAAGCATTGTAACCGCGGTTTTACCAACTATAAAATCAAGATTGCTGCCAACAATTTTGAAATCCACATTTTCATTCTGGCATTTTCCAACGATTTCCATCATCTTATTATATGTTAATCCATCGGATGAAAAAATGATTTCATTAATTTTATTTTCTTTAATAACTCTTCTTATATTTTGATCAGTACCAATTACATCGAATGAATCGATTTTGTTTCCAATATCTTTGTTGGTAAAGCCAATTAATCCAACTAAAGTTCTTCTATCAGTTTTTTTCTTCCTAAGTTTTTTGCCTATTTGAACAGAGTTTTCGTTAAGTCCGACTAACAATGTTCTATACATTCTCGTCGAATCATCAATTAAACCAATTTTAAGAATTAATTTCGCCGCAATCCTCCAAAGTGGAAGCAAAAAAATTAGGAACGCATAAGTTATCAGAACTATCGCCCGACTGAATGCAAAATTTTTAAAGAAAAAAGTTAGCGATGTAAGAATTGGCAGACTTATTAAAATTGCAATCAGTGTTTTTGAAACCGATAATTTATCCTTTTTATAATTTCCGGCTGCAAAAGATGCAATTATCTGGATAAGTGCGGGGATTGTATAAACGATGGGAATGGCAAAATGTGGAAAACCTTTCCAGCCACTCAACTGCAGATAAATTCGTTCTGCAAAAAATAAACACAAATCGAAAAATAGAAAATCCAAGGCAGCAGAAATGATGATAAGTTTTCTTAATCCAACAAATGCAAAAGCACTTCGTAAAACAATCGCACTTCGCAATATCAGCTCAACAAGAAATGAACTTGAGAAATGTTTTTTAACAAATAAATGCATTGCACTGTAAAAAACCTTCGTCTCATCAAAACTGCTTCGCTTTGTACTTTCACCTTTGTAATGAATTATTTGTGCGGTGTGCACATAGTAAACTTTAAATCCTGTTTTCTGAATTCTGTAACAAAGATCAAGATCTTCGCCATACATAAAAAACTGCTCATCAAATCCTCCAACTTTATCATAAACTTCTTTTCTCATCATCATAAAGGATCCGGAGATCGCATCAACTTCGTAAGTTTGATTCTCATCAAGATAGGTTAGATTATATCGGGCAAACAGTTTACTATCAGGAAAAAGCGAACTTAAACCGATTACTTTTGTAAATGATGTCCAGGGACCCGGAAAGCTTCTTCTGCATGCAAGCTGCAATGTTCCATCGGGATTTAAGATTTTACATCCAGCTAATCCTGCACCTTTATTAGTCTCAAAGAAATGAATCATCTTTTCCAATGTGTCTTCTGCAACAATTGTATCAGGATTAATGAGAAGAATGTATTTACCAGTTGCTTGTTTAAATCCAATGTTATTTGCTTTACCAAATCCAATATTGATTTGATTAGCGATCAACTTTACTTGTGGAAATTTTTCATTAATAAATTCAATACTGCCGTCATCGGATGCATTATCGACAACAATTATTTCTTTAGTTATATTGGAAGAGGCTTTCTCTATTGAGTGAAGTAAATTCTGAAGGAATTCTTTTACGTTATAGTTTACTATGATTATTGAAAGATCCAATTTGTGATCCTTACAATTTGCCAAAAATATTTTGCAGCCTAAGTTTCCAAACCATTGTTACAGCTTCTCGAACAATTTTTCTGGACATTTTAGATTTACCTTTTACGCGATCAACAAAAACAATTGGAATTTCTTTAATCTTAAATCCCTTTGCATAAGCTTTAAATGTCATCTCGATCTGAAAAGAATATCCATTTGATTTTACTTTATTTAAATCAATTGCTTCTAATACACTTCTGCGAAAACATTTATAGCCGCCTGTTGCATCGCGAACAGGTAGCCCGGTAATCAGTCTTGTATAAACACTTGCAAAAAAACTTAGCAGCAAACGCCGCATGGGCCAGTTAAGTACGCGTACACCATGTACATAACGGCTTCCAAGAACAAGGTCATTATCTTTTATTGCGGCAAGAAAATTTTTTATTTCATTTGGATCGTGAGAAAAATCAGCATCCATTTCAAAGATGTAATCATAATTATTTTGTAATGCATACTTGAATCCAGCAATATATGCAGTACCCAAACCTGTTTTCTTTTCCCGTTTGATGAGATGAACTCGATTATTTTTTACGGATTGTTCTTCTACAAATTTTGCTGTTTCATCCGGTGAGTTATCATCAACGATTAATATGTGAACATTATCATCCTGGCTTAATACTGCTGAAATAAGCTTCGGCATGTTTTCCAACTCATTATAGGTTGGGATTATGACAAGGGATTTTTTATCGTTCATAATTTTCGCATAGGGCATAGCGCTTAGCGCATTAATATAGTTTATAATGTTTTTCTAAAGTTAGTAATCATTCTGCATTCTTTATCCAGCTTATCAAGAAGTTCCTCAACAATATCATCAGCTAATAATTTTTTCATATTTAATAAAATTAAGATGTTTGCATTTTCAAACGCTGATCTTCTTGCAATGTTAAGAAAATTCTTAAATTCTTTTTCCCATTCAGAACCTGAGCCTTCAGCAATATTATTCGACATACTCATTACAGCTCCACTTAATTGTTCTGCAAATCTAAATAAATGTTTTCTTTTAAGTTCATCAGCAATATCAAATAACTCATCAGCAATTTCAATAGATAACTTCCAAATTTCTAAGTCCTGAAATCTAAATTTCGATTTCATAAATCCTCCCGAAAATTCTATTTATTTCTTTGTTCTGATGTTTGCTCTTTGCTCATAATACTTTGCGACTTACGCTTTGCGCTTAGCGCTCTGCGCTAATCATAGTGCCCTTTGCCAAAAAGTACAACAAATACTGTACGAAGTAAAATTTTAAAATCCATTCTAATAGACATATTTTCGATATAAAAAAGATCGTAACGTAATTTAATTTTTACATCTTCAATTGTTTCATCGTACTTGTGTTTTATTTGTGCCCAGCCTGTAACACCGGGACGAACTTTTAATCTTCTTTTATAATAAGGAATTTCCTGCGAAAGTTTTTCAACAAAGAAAGCGCGCTCGGGTCTTGGTCCAACTAAACTCATCTCTCCTTTAAGCACATTATACATCTGCGGAATCTCATCGATGCGAAATCTTCTTATAATTTTTCCCATTCGTGTTACCCGCGGATCATCTTTCTGCGACCAAACAGGTCCGCTGTATTTTTCAGCATCTTTTATCATCGAACGAAACTTATGAACATTAAATAATTTTCCGTTCTGTCCCAATCTTTCCTGCTTAAAGAAAATAGGACCTTCACTATCTATTTTGATTGCAATGGAGGCTAAAAGTATTACCGGAGAACTTACAATCAATATTAAAAAAGAAATAAAAATATCCATTAAACGTTTTAATTTCTTTTCCCACTCCGGCATTAACTCCGGCATAATATCAATAAGCGGCATTCCGTAAATCTGGCTTGTGCGTGCCTGTCCACTTAAAATTTCATAAAGATCAGGAACAATTTTTAAGTTTAAATTTTTACCCTCTGTTTTAGATATTACATCAACCAAAACATCATGATCTTCTTTTTCAAGTGCGATAATAATTTCTTTAGCGTTATATTTATTTATAATATCGTTTAGCTGGTCGGTTGTTCCTTCAACAGTTATCCCGTTATAATCTTTCCCGATGTTTTCATTTCTTACAGCTACAAATGCTTCAATATCAATTCCAAGTGCAGGAGCATTTTTGATTGAATCAAGGACTTCCTTTCCTTTATCATTAAAGCCGATAATCAATCCGCACCTTCTGCCAATTCCTTTAATTAATAAATTTCTCTGTAAACTTCTAATAAAAATTCTACCCGATCCCACAAAGAGCAAGAACAAACCCCAATAAATAAAAATTAAAATTCGTGTTGCAGTTGCAACATTATGCATATAATCATCAACAAAGATTAGGAAGAAAAGTAAGAAGATTCCAAAAAATGTAGCTTTAAAGAGTAATGAGATTTCATCAAAACGGGAAGTAGCAAACCAGGTGCGATACATACCAACAAACGTAAAAATGATAAGCCAGTAGAAATAGATTACAAGCATCGGAAGGAAAAACTCAGGAGCGATAATTAAATCAAACCAACCGGTTTGTAAACGGATGTAACTATAAACAAACCAGGCGAGGTTTATCATTAAAAAATCAGTAAGAAGAAGCAATATTTTTTCTGTGGATTTAGACAAATTCAATACTTTTTTTTTAATTCTGATTTATATTAAAAAAATTTTTATTTACTAAGATATAAAAATCATATTATAATTTATTATCAATAATAGCACATGAAAGTACATTATTGATTAAATCTTTTTATGGACAATGCCCAAAAGTTTGGGATGGTTTTTGATAAATGCTACATAAAAATGAATTGAATATTCAGATAAGCTTTCATTTTGATTTATTAACAGAATCTTCAAGCTCAATTAAAATCTTTAAGCTTAGTTTATTATGTTGCCTGTGTAATAACTAGCTTAGTATAAAACTTTGTATCCCTATATCAATTTCTTTATTTTTTAATCGAAAATATAATTAGACTTAAATATTGAGTTATGAGAATTCTTCAGATTAATAATAATCATTATAGAAAAAGCGGCACTGATAGTGTTTACCTGAATTTAATTGAACTGTTGAGAAAACATGGACATGATGTAATTGCATTTAGTTTTTTTGATAATAAAAACCTGCCTGAAAATTCTAACAAATATTTTGTAAACAAGAATATATTTAATAAAACAATCGGTAAATTTTATTCCGTACCAGCAAAAAAAAACATTGAAAAATTAATTCTTGAACTAAAACCTCAGCTAGTACATTTCCACAACATCATTGGCGGGCTTTCCCTTTCAATCTTACCAGTCTTAAAAAAATATAAAATACCTGTGATCGCTACATTTCACGGATTTAAGTATCTCTGTCCAGCATATGTGTTTATAAATGGCAAAGGAGAAATTTGTGAAGATTGTAAGGTTGGGAAGTATTATAATTGCTTTATTAATAACTGTGCGCCTGAGGGAAGATTAAAAAGTGCTGCTTTAGCTATTGAGAGTTATGGAAGAGATTTATTTTTCCCGTTCACTAAATATGTTGATAAATATATATTCTTGAGCAGATTTTTCTTAAATAAGTACTGTGAATATTATCCTTTGATAACAGACAAAAGTGTTTTCATTTATAATTTTCTTGATGAAATTGAAACCTCAATAAAAGTTATAAAGGGAGATTATTTTCTTTACTTTGGCAGGCTTGATAGAGAAAAAGGAATAAACACATTAATTGAAGCTTTTTCAAAGGATAAGGAAATAAAATTAAAGATTATTGGTGATGGAGAACTTTCAGAATATTTGCAAGAAAATAAATTTCCTAATATCGAATTTTTAGGATATAAAGATTGGGCTGCATTAAAGGACTATTTAATAAATGCTTCTTTTATAATTATTCCATCTGAATGTTATGAAAATAATCCAATGACAATCATTGAATCTTATTCACTTGGTAAACCTGTAATTGGTTCCAATATTGGAGGAATACCTGAAATTGTTTTGCATAATAAGACTGGATATATTTTCGAACCTAAGAATGTAAATGAACTTTCGAATATTCTCCAAACGGCTAATCATCTTGATTATAAATCATATGCTCAACTATCACAAAATTCAGTTAAATTTGCACAAGAAAATTTTTCATCTGAAAACTTTTATAATAAAATAATTGATGTTTATACTTCAATAGTTAATTAATTTTTGAAATTTAAAAAACAGGATAATCCGTGGAAAATAATTTAGAAAGAAAAAATAACTTTTTTGAGTTTGCTACAGTCACAATAAAATATAGATGGTTTTTATTTTTTTTTATTTTGATTATAACTAGTTCTGCTATCGTTTTTGCATTTCTTTCACCTAAATGGTATAAATCCACTACATCAGTTTTACCTGCAGAAAAAACAGATTTTTTAAGTGCTATCACAGGAGTTTCTTCGTTGATAAAAAATTTTTCCCCTTCAAAAGGACTTAGTGCATTAACCGGTCCTAGTGAAACCGATAAATATATAGCAATCTTAAAGAGTGCAAGTGTTATCGACGATGTAATCAAGACTTTTGATTTGAAAAAAGTATATAATTTGGAAAACTCTTACGGTGAAAAAATATATAAAAGATTAATGTCAAATCTTGAAATTGAAGTTCAGGAAGAGGGAAATCTTACAGTAACTGTTTATGATGAAGACCCACAAAGAGCAGCGGAAATAGCTAACTATATGGTTGAAAAATTGAATGAAATTAGCACTCAACTAAGTTCATCCAATGCAAAAGCAAATCGAATTTTTATTGAAAGGAGATATTTCCAAAACAGACAAGATATTGATAGTCTTGAAAATAAGATGAAAGAATTTCAAAAAAAATATGGAGTAACTGCTGTCCCTGAACAAATTGAAGCAACCCTTAAATCGATGGTTGAAATTTATGCCGATTTATACAAAAAAGAAATTCAATATAATATTCTACTTCAGTCTTTGGGAAGTGATCATCCATCAACGAAAGCTGCTAAGATTGAATTAGATGAACTTAATAATAAAATAAATAATTTAAATATTGGAAACGACAGTTCACAACAGGACATAAAACTTCTTATACCTATGAAATTAGCCCCTGACCTAGCAAATAAATATTTAAAGATTTATCAAGAACTAAAAATCCAATATTCTATCCTGGAATTCGTAACTCCACTTTATGAGCAAGCGAAAATCGAGGAAGTAAGAAACACACCTACAGTATTAATACTAGATAAAGCCGCACCCGCTGATCATAAAGCAAAACCAAAAGTTACAATATATGCTGCTGTATCTTTTACAGTATCAATACTTTTGGGATATTTCATCATTTTTATTTTTGAACTTATTATAAAAATGAAGAAACTAGAGCCAACAAAATATAATTATATAACACAGCAATTGAGAAACGATCTTTCTAAAATAGGAATTAAAAGAAAATCTTAATGACAGAGTCTGCTTTTATAAAAAGAAATTCTTTTTTTTCCTTTTTATCAATGTCTTCAAGACTGGTTGCGAATGTAATTGTTTTTTGGTTAATTGCTAGAATATATGGCCCTGGCACTTTTGGAACATTCACTTTTGCCCATACTACTGCCACTTTATTAATCATATTAGCAGATTTTGGATTTGATTTTCTACTCACGACTGAGATTTCAAAAGCGAGAAGTCAAGCTGCTAAAATTTTTCAAAATATTTTTTCTTTAAAGATAATTTTCTCTTTAGTTGCCTTATCTATTATGTGGATTTTTTGTCTGGTGGGAAATTATTCGAATGAAACTAAATTTTCTCTTTGGATTTTCAGCTTCTTCCTTTTATTCACAACATTAACCAATTTTTCTTTGGCTTTGATCAAAGGCTTCGAAAAGTTTTCATATGAAAGTATTGTTTCGCTTCTTATAAACATTAGCCTAGTAATAACTGTAGTAATTTTATCTGCATTTAAATCTAATATCCTGATTATTGCAGCTGCATTCGCATTAACCCGGTTGTTTGGTTTAATTTTTTCGCTTTATTTTTGTAAAAAATTAGTGCCCGATATTTCATTTCGCATAATTTTTCCAAAAGAAAGAGAACTTCACCAAAAAGTTTTAATATTTGGATTTCATCTTTTATTTGCGAATTTATTTTTCCAAATAGATACTATTTTGTTATCAGTTTGGAAAGGTACTTTATACGTTGGCATTTATCAGGCTGTATTCAAATTAATAATATTGCCGTTGATGATTCCAGATATTTTAAATCTTACTTTATTGCCTGTGCTTTCAAGACTTTTCGTTAATGAAAAAGAGAAAGCAATTAGAATTTCGTATCTGATGAACAAGTTATTATTCTTCTTATCATTACCAATTACTTTAATTTTATTTGTTTATTCAGAAGAAATAATTCATATTATTTATGGATACGGACAATATTCAGCCTCAACACTAATTTTAAAAATTTTTGCATTCAACATTTTTATTCGATTTAGTTTTGAATCTTTTGCATTAATTCTTACAACTACTGATAGACAAGTTATCCGAATGTTTACCGTGATTATAGCAACTGTAATAAATGTAGTTCTGAATTATTTTTTCATTCCTCAATATGGACCTTACGGGGCGGCAATGGTGTCTTTGGCTACTATTTTATTTGTTTATGGTATTTATTCCATATACTCTTTTAATCTGTTAAAGAAATGGTATTTCAATTTTCAAACACCGCTTTTACTATTGATTACTCTATTTTTAGGATATCTCTTATTGGATATTAGTCATTTAAAAATATATTTAGGGGTACCTATGATCTTAGCGATTTTCACAATAATTGGTCTGTTATTTTATTTCACAGAAAAGGATAAACAAATTTTATTTTCTACCAATTTTAATTTTTTAAGACTGAATAAAAAAACTTAAAATGGGAATAGTATCAATAATTGGTTTAGCAATATTTTTTCTATGTCTTCTATCATTCTCAAATAGAAAGATTGATGTTTTTTCTCCAGCAAGATTATTTATCCTAGTTTGGAGTTTTGCCATAGGTATTACAAATTTAAAATTAAGTGTTTTCCAAAGGGAATGGAGCGGATTTGGTTGGTTAATGCTTATGTTAACCCTCCTTTCCTTCCTTGTTGGCGTTTTTGTTGTCTATGTACTTAATGTTGACAAAAACATAAAAACAATTACAGAAATTAGAGAAGCGATAAAAGCTCAAACCGTTGATAAAGATTTACTTTTTAAAGTTCTTGTAGTTTCATTTATATTTTATCTTGTTTCATATTTTGTAAGTTTTATGGTGATGGGATTTATTCCAGCATTTTCTCCAAGACCGGAAATTAGATCTCAATGGACAGGCGTATTCGGAGTAGGATTAATTACTCATGCACTTCCCCCAATTTTGTTTTATTCAACAATCTATTTTTTTTATGAAAAGAAATCACTCTTAAAAAGAATGACTGTTTTTATTATCGGTTTATCTACTTTCTTCTTAAATCTTTTAGTACTTCACAGATTTGATATTGTTTATTGGCTTGTTGTACTGTTAGTGTATTTATTTTATTCAACCAACAAACTTAAGCTTAAAAACATATTAGCATTCATTTTTTTTCTCACTTCTATCGTGTACGGTATTTCTACATTTAGAGCAAGTAAATTTATATCAAATGTAATTTATTATACATCGGGAATGAAGTTCAGTATCAAGTATGCAATTTTTACAGAACCGTATATGTACTTCGCTATGAATGTAGAAAATTTTGTTCATGCAGTTGAAAGATATAGTAACTTTACTTATGGTTTCTTCACTTTCAATCCATTGCTTTCACTTATTCAACTAAAACATCCTTTAGAAGAATATATGTCAATTGCCAAATTCCCTCATTTAATTTCGAGCAATTATAATACCTATACAATGTTTTTTGAGTGGTATCGAGATTTTGGAATTTTTGGACTTGGATTTCTTCCATTCATTTGGGGTTTAATAATCACTTCAAGTTATTATCATTTAAAAACAAAACCAAGCCTTAGTGCAATTACACTTTATGGTGCTTTTCTTTTTGTAATCTTATTTTCTTTTTTTGTGAACATGCTAGGGTGGCTGCATTTTGTTTTTAATTTGATTGTGCTCTTCGGAATAGCTAGAATCATTTCTAAAAATCATATTAAAGAACTTGCACAGAGTTGAGCTTGTATCAGACATCTTTTAAAATATACGCAGTCATTCTTAATTGGAATAACTTTGATGATACCGATAAGTGTATTCATTCCTTATTAGAAATCAAAGATGAACGGATAAAAGTTGTAATTGTAGATAATCACTCATCAGATAATAGTGCTGAATTACTTAAAGAAAAATACTCGCATATTCCAATCTTAGTAACGAGTACAAATAACGGCTATGCTGGCGGCATGAACATTGGTATCAAATATGCTCTCGATAATTCCACAGATTATATAATAATTTCAAATAATGATATTATCTATCTAAAGGATTTCCTTCCACCATTGTTTGAAATAATACAGAGTGATTTATCAATCGGTATTGTATCACCAAAAGTATTGTATGTGCACGATAAAAATAAAATTTATTGTGCTGGTGCAGATTTTAATTTATTAAGAGGTTCAGGAGTTGCTACATTCCAAGGAAAAAATACTTCCGAGTTTGGTAATGAAATTAGAGAAATTTCTATGGCGGAAGGTTCCTGCTTCTTAGCCAGAAAGGAAGTGTTTATAAAATCCGGATTATTTTGCGAAGATTTTTTTATGTATTTCGAAGACCTGGAATTTTCAGATAGAGTAAGAGAAAACTTTAAAATATTTTATACACCAAAATCAATTGTATATCATAAAGGCGGTGCTGGATTCAATTGGAAAAATCATTCGCCACTCTATTATTATTATTACACAAGAAATAGATATTTTTATTTTAAAAAATCTAAATTTCATATAAAGATCTATGTATTTTTTTATTCTTTGTTTGTGAGTTTAGCCAAAGGATTAACTTTAATCAAAGAATTTATTTTAAATAAAAATGACAGACAAAAATATGTGCTTTGCCTAAATTCTCTGATTAGAGGTAACTCTGATGGAATTAAAATCTTCTTCAAAAAATAAATTCGGTAAATAAAATTTTAGGATCAGTATTTGCGAATATTAATATTAACTCCCAAAATTCCATTCCCACCTTACCGTGGGGATATATTGCATATCTTTAATATTGCAACGACATTAGCTGAACGTAGTCATGTTGATATTATTGCTCAATATACTTTTAATAATCAAATTGCATTTGTCAACGAACTAAAAAAAAACAAGATCAATACTTACGTTGTAAAACAAACTATACTGTCTTCTATTATTAATTTAATACTAGCCATTTTTAAGAAAATTCCATTTCAAGTAGCATATTTCTCTTCAAAAAAAATGTCCGATATTATAAAAGAAAGAACTTCAAAATATGAGTATGATTTGATTTACTTTCATTTAATTCGATCAGTTCAATATTTTGATGACACAATTAATTCTAAGGCAATTAAGATAAGTGATTTTACAGATGCGGTTTCACTATATATTGAAAGGTATTTAAGATTTCTAAAAAATCCTTTAAGAAAATTATTCTTCAGTATTGAACTAAAAAGGTTAAAAGAATATGAAATCAAAGCCAGGAAGTTTAAAACTATTTTTGTCTGTTCCGATGCGGACAAAGTGCATCTAAATAAAAAACTTCCTGATGTTGATATTCAGATATTAAGAAATGGAGTTGAAGAAAAATATTTCTATCCTGCAAAAGAGATCCCTCATAAGCACCGAATAGTATTCTCAGGAAATATGCCGTATTATCCGAATAAAGATGCTGCCGATTATTTTGCAAAACAGATATTTCCTTTAGTTTTAAATAAGTACCCGGACTCTAAATTTTATATTGTTGGACAAAACCCACCGCAAAAGATTAAAAAATTAAATTCCGAAAATATTATTGTTACAGGATTTGTTGAGGATATTAAAAGAGAATATTTGTTAAGTGAAGTTAACGTAGCGCCTATACGGTTTGGTGCCGGAACATTAAATAAAGTTATAGAATCACTTGCATTGGGAGTTCCTATTATTGCAACAAAAATTGTTGTAGATGGTTTACCGACCGAACTCCGCAAGTATGTTTTTTTAGCTGATTCACCAAATGAGTTTGCTGAAAAGATATCTTACATATTTGAACACAAAGAAGTAAGAAATGATTTGATGAAAGAATGTATAGCCTTAGTGCCTAAGCTACTCGGATGGCACCCAATTATTCAACGGTTTGAAAAATCCATTGAATTAAAATTGAATGAAAGAAATTGATTTTTAAATAATAAACATTCGTACCTTACTTTAAATATATCATTTTCTTCGTTTCAACAAAATCACCAACTTGTAAACGATACAAGTAAACTCCTGATGCAGGATGCTTGATACTTGATTCTGGATTGAATTCTATCTCGTAAGTGCCTGCTGGTCTGTATTCATTCACTAAAGTTGCGACTTCATTTCCTAGAACATCAAATATTTTTAAATTAACAAATCTTTTAGATTCTAAATCAAACCAAATTATAGTAGCTGAGTTAAATGGATTTGGAAAATTTTGATAAAGTGTAAAATGGATTTCACCCTCACTAGATGCGATACCGGATATATAAATGGTATCTATTCTTGAAACAATACCACCGGTTTCGGAAGTTTCATAAATAACCTTGTCATGATATTTGCCCCTCGACTCAGGTTTAAATACAATAGTATCAACACAAAAATCACTTCCATTAATCCAAAAGTATTCCGACTGCGGGCAGACGAAAGGCTTCACTGGATTATATCGTCTAATATCCACCGAATATTCCTTAGCGTTCGAAATTTTAAGTAGTAGTTCTTTTTGTTCACCAATTTTAACCCTACCGAAATCAAGTGAGGTTGCACTAAAACTTAATTGAGCAGGGGTTACGTATATCGCCATCATCATTATTGTATCTGGCGAACTTAACGAGTTGCTATAAATTATCATTTTATTCCAAATTCCATTTCCTGTATCAGGAGCTATAAATGAAATGATTAAAGAACCAGATTGGTTTGGTGCCAACGGTGAGGTAACACTTTGAATACTGAATTCTTTAAATTCCGTTTTAATACTATCAAAATTCCAAGGAATATTGCCTGTGTTAGTTATAGTCAAATTGCGAATGGACTCTTTGCCAGATAAAACAGCGTCGAAATTAATCCAAGAAGGAAGGTTAATTCTTGAGGCGGAAATCGCTTTTGCTAATATATAAATTGTATCTGTAATTGTAATTGAATTACTGTTTATAACAATAGTGGCTTGCAAAGTTTCCGGGATAGGAGAATTAAATTCAAGAATAAGGGTATCTATAGTTACACCAGGAATTTCAGATGGAATATTTTTTGCGGATATCCTGGCATCTGAAAATTGAATATTCGAAATATTCAGCGGCTGTATACCATCATTTTGAACTGGAATCTTTAACTCTTTTGACTCACCGAATAATGTTGTTATTTCAAAATTTGAATCTTCTATAATTAAATGGGCATTGGTTGAATGTGTTTTTAAATCTTTATAGTAATACTTTGTACTTATCCAGGCACTCGGAAATCCTTTGAATTGATAAGCACGAGAATTAATAATGCCAATATCTTTAGTAAGTGAGTAAATGACATTGTAACCAAATGTTGGATTACTTGGTGATGGATAAAAAGTTATATCTAATATTAATTTACCTTCATAATCTGCTTGCCGATATCTATAAAAACTTTCTGAATCAGGTGCATCACTAAAAAATGGGAACAAACTAAAATCATCGTAAACAGGGGTGTAAAGCTTATGTTGCCCTTGGTTAATTTCAACAATGTCAAAGAATTTGGAGTCTTCTATAAATCGAGAAGGATATCCATAACTGTACCTTGTGAACTTTCTTTTTACTAATAAATGCCAAACTGTTGTATCCTGAAAAATTGAATTGCCAATTGCTATATAGCTAACTTTACCTGTGTCTGTAGTGGCCGAATGACTTGTAGAATTGGCAGAAGTTAAGCCGAAAGAATAGATCCACTCAGTGCCAACATTAAAAGGTAAAACATCAAAAAGAGAGTCTTGTTGTGCAGTGGTTTCTAATTTAAAACTTAGGATGAGATAAAGAAATAAAACTAAAACTAACTTTTTCATTCTAATCCATATGAAAAAATGAGCATCATAATTTATCTAAAAAAATACAGTCTAAATTTAATATACTTTTACTCATTGTAAAGACACATCACTTTTGTTGTAGCAGTATTTAAAAAACTTCTTGACATTCCACTTTTTTCTATCAATATTTGCAATAGTAATTATTAAAGGAAATAATTTATACCCGATTTGCTACAGTTTTAATTTTCGTTCGTCTAAATATTTAATTGTTAGAAAATTAACCAGAGTGGCAAATGTACCGATTTAGGGAATTTCTCTGGTCGGTTTTTTGTTATCATTAAAAAGACATAATGGAGAATAAATATACGAGTTGATACGTCACTTTTAGACAATTGTAAACACTAACAATCAGGAGGAACACGTGATGAGAGAAATAAAAGCAAAAATAGAGAATCCATTATCTGAACTTATCAGCGATGATATATTTGAACTGCTTGATTCTCACGGTTTAATCGATGATAAAGCCGTTAGAGATTATCAGATAAGGAAAAAATTTAAACAACTTAGATCCGGTAAGTTAAGCGCCGGCGACGCAATTGATGCAATTCGCGCTGAATATCCTTATTTACAGTTTGATACTATTAGAAAAATAGTATATCAAATAAGTAAATAATTATTAGCAATTAGTACTTGACAAATACTATTTATCAAATTATTTTTCAAATGACTCTTTCAAAGGGTTCTCCCCTGCCCTTTGATGTAGATGAGTCAGGCCCGGTGAATCCCCTTCACCGGGTTTCTATTTTAAATTTGGAGTTATCATGACTGTTAAAACAAAAAAGAAAAATGTAAAAGCTGCAAAAAAATCTCTTCCTTCCGCATTTAATATTTATTGGGAAAAAACTAATTACTTACTATTTGGAATTGGATTGCTGGTAGTTATTCTGGGATTTTATTTTATGAGTTTAGGTGATTGGAATAGTTTTTCAGCTTTAATGATTTCACCAATTTTATTATTTATTGGTTTTGTGATTGTACTTCCTGCATCAATTTTATATCGCAAGAAAGCAACTTCACAAACAGAATCTGTAAAATCAGAGAATTGATTTTATTGTGAGTCATTCCGAATCTTGCCTGTCTGCAGACAGTTTAATTTCGGAATCTTTCTTAAACTAATATAAAAGAAGAAGCTGAAACAGGTTCAGCTTAACTATTATATTTACTATTTGACACAAACCTTAATTACAATTTGGGCAAGCTAAACTTTGAACAATTAACTGATCTTTATCTTCTTTTATCGGTCGATAGGATTGGTCCTGCTAAGATTAGAAATCTTCTTGCACGATTTAAAAAATTATCCAATATTCTTTCCGCTTCAACATCCGATTTAGTAGAGACAGAGGGTATAAGCAAAGAGCTTGCTTCGCGTATTCAAAAAATTTCTTCCCAAAAAGATTCCATACAAAAATTTCTTGAAAAAGAATTAAAAGTTTTAGATAAGATGGGCGGTAGAATCATTACCGTTTGGGATGAAGATTTTCCTCCGCTGTTAAAAAAGATTTATGATCCGCCATTGGTTCTTTATGCTCTTGGAAAGTTTTATGAAAAAGATAAATATTCCATCGCTGTTGTTGGTACACGACAGCCAACTAACTATGGAAAAATTCAAGCTGAGAAAATTGTAAGTGAGCTTGTTGCACAGAGCATTACAATTGTAAGCGGATTAGCAAGAGGTATAGATTCAGTAGCTCACACATCGGCAATTAAAAATAACGGCAGAACCATTGCAGTGATTGGTTCAGGTTTAGATGTTATTTATCCTGCTGAGAATAAAAAACTGTTTAATGAGATTAAGGAAAAAGGTGTTATCATTTCAGAGTTTAATCTTGGAACTCTTCCTAACGCAGAAAATTTTCCAAAACGAAACAGAATAATTTCAGGATTAAGTTTAGGCGCACTCATTATCGAAACTGCAATTACCGGCGGTGCAATGCAAACAGCTAGATTAGCACTTGATCAAAATAGAGAAGTGTTTGCAATTCCCGGTAATCTTGGCGTAAAGCAATCTGAAGGTACAAACAGGCTTATTCAACGAGGAGAGGCAGAACTTGTGATAACTGCTGAAGATATTTTAACTGAACTTGAATTAAAGCTTAAACCTGTGCTCGGTAAAAATATTCCAAAGCAGCAAAAAGATTTGACAATTTTTGAAGAGAAAATTTATAATTGTTTACTCAGTGAACCTTTACAGATTGATAAGATTGCAGAAAAGACCGATCTATCAACTTCAGATTGTTTAGTAAATTTGCTTTCGTTGGAATTTAAAGGAATGGTAAAGCAATTGCCCGGCAAGATGTTTATGCTGATGTGATCTCATTAATTTTTTGCAAATAAAACTCTGCTTGGTCTCCTTCCCTCTTCCTATTCAATTCTTTAGTTTGTTCTTCAAACTCACTGATCTCTTTTTTTGTAAAGATTGATTTCTTAGGATTGATGTAGTAAGATCTTTCATCCATTAGCGAAATATTTTTAGAATATTGTTCGCTTCCCCACAACTGCCAGCTTCGAGAATCATAATTAATTTTTTTAATTTCAAACCCCGATTCTTTTGATAGTAACTCAATTGATTTTTTTGTGTGAAGAAATAAATGTCTGGGTGCATCAAGTGAACACCAATTATTTCTGTAATGTTTGAATGCATAAGAATCTGCGACGGGAATTCTGATTAGTAGAAATTTATTTTTATTTAATATTCTATTTGCGTGCTTAATAACTTTAAGCGGATTTTCCATATGCTCAAATGAATGGTTAAACATAATCATATCAAAGTTATCATCAAGTTCATTAAAATTTTTCTTTAATATTTTCAATCCGTTTTTATAGATAATTGTTTCATCAATAAAAGGATCTATTCCAATTACATTTTCAAAACCGGATTCTTTCATCTTGTGAAGCAGAATTCCTTTACCGCAGCCAACATCAAGAATCGAATCTTGAAGTCCAACCCCAGCAATTTTCATTCGAGAAACATAAGTTGGCTCTCCAAACTTTTTAAATAAAATATTTCCAATAGAAGATTTCTCACCCATTGCAGCTCTATCACGAAATCTATTTAGATAAGATTTAATTTTGTTTTCGTGTGTTTGATTATACGTGAAATATTCTTTGGGATAGTGAACAGAATAATCTTTTGGTGGATCTATAAGTTGAAGGCAACCACAATTTGAACATTCCAGATAATCAAAAACTTCTCTTGTTCCAAAATACATCTCGCATACTCTTAGAATTTGATTGATATTTGTGTTAAAGCAAATTTGGCAAGAAATGTTTTTCATTAATTCTAAATTAAATAAATAAAAGGGACTGCTTTCAAGTAAAATGATTAGAGACCGCCACTAATTGCACTAATTTTCACGAAGTAGAACTTAACTATCATTCAAAAATTAGTGGTGATTCGTGTTAATTCGTGGCTTCATAAAATATCACAAAATATGTTCCTTCGATGGCATTACCACTCAGGTCTAAAACAGAACTATTGTCAAAAATCTATTTATAATTCTTCTTTGTCTTCCACAAAAACTTTAGCCACTCTTTCAATCTTTTTTCCTGTCCATTCTCTGTCGGGAAATAAAATTGTTTATTCTTCAAATCATCGGGCAAATAATTTTCTTCTACAAAATGATTCTCAAAATCGTGTGCGTACTTATAATTTTTATGATAGCCAAGTTCCTTCATCAGTTTAGTTGGTGCATTACGCAAATTCATTGGAACAGGAACTAATGGATTATTTTTAACTTCATTTATCGCACTTTCAATTCCTAAATAAGATGCATTACTTTTTGGTGATGATGCAAGATAAGTAACGCATTGTGCTAAAATTATTCGTGCCTCCGGCATTCCAATTTTATCAACTGCGCTAAATGCTGCTTCGGCTAATACCAAAGCATTTGGAGAGGCATTCCCAATATCTTCCGATGCAAGAATAATTAATCTTCTGGCGATAAATAATGGATCTTCACCGCCTTCCAGCATTCGCGCCATCCAATACAATCCGGCATCAGGATCGCTGCCGCGAATACTTTTTATGAAGGCTGAAATTATATTGTAATGTTCTTCGCCGCCTTTATCATACAAAATATTTTTTCTTTGTACAATATTTTCAAAAATTTCTTTTGTTAAAATTATTTCATCTTTATCAATTTCCCGTATAACTGCCGCTTCAAGAATTGTCAACATAATTCTTGCATCGCCGCCAGAGAGATAAATTAGAAAATCTTCAACAATAGATTTAATGTTTAGCAGTTTTAAAAATTCATCTTTTTTAATTGCTGAATTTAAAATATCTAAAAGATCTTGTTTAGCTAATTCTTCTAAAACAAAAACTCTTGCACGAGATCGCAGAGCGGGGATGACTTCAAATGATGGGTTTTCAGTCGTTGCCCCAATTAAAATTAAAACACCGGATTCAATTGAGTTTAACAATGCATCCTGCTGTGCTTTATTAAATCGATGAATCTCATCAATAAAAAGTATTGTACGTTTTCCAATTTCTTTATTGCGGATACCAATATCAATAACTGAACGAATATCTTTTACTCCACTTGATACCGCATTGATTTGAAAAAATTCTGCTTGCGTTTGGTTTGCAATTATGCGTGCGATAGTAGTTTTACCGGTGCCCGGCGGTCCCCATAAAATAAATGAAGAAGGAGTATCATTATCAATCATCAACCTTATTGGTTTACCGGAGCCAAGTAAATGCTGCTGACCAAAAAAATCATTAATAGTTTGAGGACGAATTCTTTCTGCAAGAGGGGTGGCAGGAATTTTAATTTTATTTTTCATACTTCTATGTCATTTTTCTGCTCGTCAGTCTGAGCGGAGACGAAGACTGACATTTTATACCAAACTTAAACTCCCTCCCTCGACTACGCTCGGGATGACAGTTCAGTAAAACATCAGGATTATATCAATTCAAAGATTTAAATTGACACAAAAGATTGCTTCGGCTAATCGCCATCGCAATGACACGACAGATCATTCTTCAGCTTTAAATTCAATCTTCTTCTCATTCGGTCGAATCATATTATATTTTTCACGAGCAATCTTTTCAATCTTTGCCGGGATATTTCTCTTTAGTGAATCAATTTCGGCTTCTAATTTTCTATTTTCTTCTTCAAGTTGATTTATGCGGCTGCTTAAATCTTCAACATCACTTTTAACTTTTGCATACTTAATAACCCCATAGTTATTAAAAAGCAAATACAAAGTTCCGATAACAACAACAGTAACGATGATATAGAATCGCGTTTTTTTATTTTCTAATAATTTCATTTCAAACTTAGAGTAATAATTTTTTCAACAAGCTGCTCGAAAGAAATTCCTACTGCCTTTGCCATTTTAGGAACAAGACTTGTGGATGTCATTCCCGGTAATGTATTTACCTCCAGCACAAATATTTTATTATCAGATGTCAATCGGAAATCCACTCGCGCATAAACTTCACATCGTAAAGATTTTAGCGATTGAGCAGCAATTTCTTGTAATGACTTTGAAACATCTTCAGGAATTTCTGCTGGTACAATATATTCACTCATACCAGAAGTGTACTTACATTCATAATCATAAATCCCATGCTTTGGTCTGATTTCAAGAACTGGAAGTGCCATATTATCAATTACAGCAACCGTCAATTCCCTACCGGGAATATATTCTTCAACCAATATTCTATCAGAAAATTCAAAAGCATCATGAATAGCTTCATCAAGTTGATCGGATGATTTACAAATTGTTAATCCAACAGTTGATCCTTGATCGTTAGGTTTTATAACGGCTGGATAACCAAATTTTTGTTCAATCATTTGATTTATTACCTCGGACGTATGTTCACCTATTTTAAAATGAAACCATTTGGGAGTTGGAACATTATATTCTTTAAACAAAATCTTAGACATGATTTTATCCATTGCAAGAGCGCTGGATAAAATTTTTGATCCTGTGTATTTGACTCCTTTCAGTTCCAGTAGAGACTGAATTGTTCCATCTTCCCCAAACTTACCATGCAAAGCAAGAAAGGCAACATCAATTTCACTTGATGAAATAAGGTTTACAGCATCAATATAATTTTCGTTTGATATTTCAACAAAATCTTGTGCATCAAAATATTTTTCAACTTCAATCGGTTGATTGATGCCATAAGCCGGATCTATTACTATTACTTGATATCCAAGTTTAATCAATGCAAAGTAAACAGATTTGCCTGTTGCTTTAGAAACTTCTCTTTCGGGTGATGTTCCGCCAAGAAGTAATAGTACTTTTAATTTTTTTTCCAATTAATAATTTTCTTTCGTAGAACAGACTTTAGTCTGTTTACAAACAATAATTTTATATAAATCACAAACTGAAGGGTTTGCTGTAAAAGTTCTAATTGTCATTTCGGAGTCCGCCGCCGCGGATTCGAGTGAGAAATCTGTTTATATATTAAATCCAGATTTCTCCCCATGCTCGAAATGACTGTTTAATTTTGTTACTCAACACTCTTAAGTCTCCGCTAATTATTAAATATTTCTTTTATCAGAAATAATTCCGTAAGTGCTTTCTGCTATCTTTAGAATATCAGTTATATTTTTTTTAGAAAGTTCTCGCGGCTTCCCAATCAATCTTGCTAACAAAATAATCTTAGCTGCATGCTCAAGTTTTTCCATTTTGAAATAAGCTTCATCCAAACTTTTACCAAGTGTAACTGCACCATGGTTTTGCAGTAACATCGCCCATGAATAATTAATAAACGGCTCCAAACTTTTAGGCACCTGATCAGTTGATGGTGTTGCATATTTGCAAATCGGAATTTTACCAATTGTTAAAAATACTTCAGGTAAATAATGTTTAACCAATCCTTCACCAAGTAATGCAAGCGCGGTTGCATAACTTGGGTGACAATGAACTACAGCGTTAACTTCTTTTCTTTTTTGATATGCGGAAAGATGAATTTTATGTTCTGTTGATATTTTTCCTTTTCCTGAAATGACTTTTCCGCTCAAATCAATTTCAATAATATCTTTATCCTTTACATCTCCTTTGCAAATTCCGGATCTTGTAATAAGAACAGTATTTTTTTCTGTACGAGTAGAAATGTTTCCATCGTAAGCGGCAACAAAACCTTTAGCGTAAACTTTATGACAAATCTCAATTAATTTTTTCTTTGAAGACATTTCTTTTCTAATTCTTCCATAAGCTTTAAGTTTATCAAACCGTCTTCACCAGAAGCATGCGGAGTTTCATTTCTAAGGAATGATTTCTGGACTGAACGTATTACAAAGTGAACTTTATTCCCACGCTTCCGAAAACTTTTCCTCGTTTCATCCTCTAAAAGTATCGTGAGCTTTGGTGATAATTTTTTTCTACCTATAAGATTATCAATTGCGATCGCACCTTTGTGACAAAGTATTTCAATTCTGTTGAAGGCTTTCTTGTTATTAAAGGAAACATTAAAAGTTCCATATCCACCCTTAGCAAACTTAACTGTACCAAGTGCAAAATCATCGACTTCACTTTGATAAATTAAGTTACCAACAACACCGTCAATATTTTCAATCTCACCGCCAAAAAATCTTAACAGATCGATCATATGAGTTCCAATATCCCGCAAAGCTCCGCCGCCGCTTAATTCTTTTTTAAATCTAAAATTATTATCCGGTGGAAAATCAATATTGAAGTGAACATCAATAGAAACAAGTTTACCAAGTTTTTGATCAACAATTAATTCTTTTGCTTTAATTACTAATGGATGATAACGATGGACGTAGTTTACAGCAAACAAAACTTTATTCTCTTTGCAAACTCTAACCATTTCTTCAGCTTGTTTAGAAGTAAGTGCAAGAGGTTTTTCGCAAAGAATATTTTTCCCTGCTTTTGCTGCTTTAATAACTTGTTCATAATGATGTGCATTTGAACTTGCAACAAATACAGCATCAATATCTGATGTTAGGAAATCACCATAATTATCAAATGAATTTTGTACACCAAATTTTTCTGCTAAGGATTTAGCATGATTAATATCCCGGCTGTAAAGGGAAGTTACGGCACTGCCTCTTGTTAATCTTATCGCAGGAAGAAAGGAACGTTCCGCAAATCTACCGCAGCCTGCTACTCCCCATTTAATTTTTTTACCGCTTAAAAGTTTTTTAACCATTTAATTAAAGTTTTAATCTTTCCATCAATTTTATAATTGGTTTAGAGTTTTGCATAATATAAAAATGCACACTCGCAACATTTTTACTTAAAAGTTCTTCAACTTGTTTAGCAGCCCACTCAACTCCTATATCAAGCGCATGTTCAGGTTTGGCAGCCATTACTTCATCCGATAATCCATCTGGAATGTTTATGTAAAAGTTTTTTGGTACGGATGTTAGATGTGCTTTTGAAGTAAGTATTTTTAGTCCTGGAATTATTGGTACCTTAATTCCATTCTCTCTGCAGAGATCAACAAATTTAAAGTAGTATTTATTATCGTAGAACATTTGAGTAACAACATAATCAGCGCCTGCATCAACTTTTTCTTTAACAAATTTTACATCAGTTTTTAAATTGGGAGCTTCAAAATGTTTTTCGGGATAACCGCTAACTCCAACACAAAAATCTGTTGGTCGTGCATCGAGTAAACTGTCTTCCAAATATTTACCGTGATTCATATTCATAATTTGCTTTACTAAATCAGAAGCATTTTGATTCTTACTTTTTCCCTCAGGTATAGGTTTTTCATAACCTGAATCATCGCCGCGTATTGCAAGTACATTTTGAATCTGTAAATAATTTAATTCAATTAAAAAATCTTCAGTCTCCTCTCGTGTAAATCCTTTTGTTAAAACATGCGGTACTGCATCAATATTATATTTATTTTGAATGAGTGCACAAATACCAAGTGTGCCGGGTCTTTTTCTTTTAATTCTTTTCTTAATGCCGGTGGCTGTTTCTTCGTAAATAACTTCTGCTGCATGCGATGTTATATCTATGAAGGGTGGATTATACTTTGTAATATCATCAAGTACGGATAATAACCCTTTTATATCACCGCCGCGCTTTGGTGGAATCAATTCAAAACTAATAAGTGGATTTTTAGCGTTCTCTAAATGTTCAATTACTTTCATACATTCTTAAATATTTATGAATACAATTCTAATATAATAATACTTGTTGAAAACTTGATGACTGCAGGTCTAAGATTCTTATAATGGAATTGTCATTTCGAATCCCCGATTTATCGGGGTGAGAAATCTGTTAAGCAATAAAGTCACAGATTTCTCCTTCGAAGACTCAGTCGAAATGACTTTCATAAAATTACTTGCGAACAATCTTTAATATGCTTTTATTCTTTCTTATTGAAGCATCATCAGTTCTAATACTCATATACTTTCCATCCAGCCATAATGGAGTTTGATCTTTATAATTATCACTCATAACATTTCCAGATTGCCCGGTTGTAAGGATAAGATAAAACGCATCTGGATTTGCGAAATCAAAAATGAACCTCATCGAAGGGCCAAGAACATTATCAAATTCATCATGACTAAACATTGAAAACTCTTCTATGCTTTTTGCAAATGGATATTCTGTATTAAAAATTGTTGTCCCGTCGCCGCCAATTTCAAATGGGCCAATGTTTATGTATTTATCCAGCAAGGATAAATTACCACTGAATGCATGTTTAAAAGTTACTTTGTGCATGCGTCCCCATTGCCAGTTTGTTAAATCCTTTCCAAATTTTTCTTCAAGATATGTTAAGGCATCATCTACACTTTTTCTTATAATCTCTTCACGTGTTTCTTGTTTAGATGTTTTGATATCATCAAACCAAAGCGATTCTGGTTTTTCTAAAATCTGCAATAAACTTCTGTAAGGAACATTTGCAAGAAATACAAAACGATTGTAAAGATCATCACCCATTTCATCATAATAAATATTTTTTAACAGATACTTTAGAAACACTGCATAGATTGCTGGAGTTTGGCTGTACTTGTTCATACTAAAATCCCATTTGCTAAATAACTCTAATGCGGTATTAAGATTTTTATCTTTTACTTTTATACCTTCAAACGATTTAAGGATATAGGGTGTGATGGTTCTTGCATAAGGTGAAACCTGATCCATTTGATATTTTTTAAAATCGTTCGCAGAAAGTTTTTGCTTTGATGTTAATAATTCCCTGATTCTATCAATACGTGATGAAGGTTCCCAAAGATTTGAAATATGATATTTAAAATCCTTTAACGTTTTGTTGTTTGCAGATGCAATAAAATTCTCAGATGGATTTATTATTGCTGGAATATCTTGCGGCGGTACAAATCCTTTCCAATCATTTTCAGATGATGTTCCATCAAAAACCAAAGTTGAATTATTACTGCTGCGAATTGGAATTCTTGCACCCATTATGTAACCAATATTTCCTTGTGCATCAGCATAAACAAAATTTTGACCGGGAATCCCAAAATATTTTACGCCGTCACGAAACTCATTCCAGTTTTTTGCTTTGTTGATTTTATAAAACGCCAGCATCTCATCACTAAATTCATTTCCGGACCAATGCATACTAATTGATGGAATGTTTAAATCTTCTTTATTATAAATAAATTTAAACGGATGAATATTTGAAATGATTGGACCGCGATAAGTTTCTTTAATTGTTATTATCTGATCTTTACCATCCTTAACTTTTATCGTGTCTTTAATGATCTTAAGATTCTGCCATTGTCCATCAATAAAATATTTTGTTTTAGATGAATCAAGTTTTTCAGCATAAAAATCGGCATCATCATTCATAACATTTGTAAGAACCCATGAAATATTTTCTCCCTTACCGATTACGATTCCTGGAACTCCGGGCAAAGTAACACCTGCAGCATTCCACTCTTTGCTTTTAATAACTGCAGCATACCATTTGCCCGGCGCACTAAAAGCAAGATGCGGATCGTTTGCGATTATTGGTTTACCGGAAACAGATTTGTTTGCATTAACAACCCAATTGTTAGAACCAATATGCGTGCCTGTCCATCCCATCATTTCGCGGAATGCTTTATCAGTTTCTGCCAGCGTTGTGTTTATTGTTGGAAGATATTTGAAATTATCTGCAATAATTGTCGGAGCGTTTTCAGGATAATCAGGTAAAATTTCTAAAACTTTTTCTTTACCGAGTTTTTGTATCAGTTCTGTAAAAGAAAGATCAGTCCACCAGCTAATATTTAATTCCCACGCCATCATTTTTATAACAATCAAACTATGGATTGGCTTCCACTTTTCTGGTTGATAACCGAGAACATCAAACTCAATTCCATAATTTCCTTTTCTTTCTTTAAGATATTCATTTACTCCGTTTGAGTATGCTTGCAAAATTTTCATTACTGTTGGATCATACTTATCAAGATTTTTTTCGATGTTTCTTTTTATTCCAACCGTGCGGAACATTTTATCAAATGGAATTGCTTTCTCACCAAGTATTTCACTAAGTCTTCCCTCGCCTGCTCTGCGGATAAGATCCATAGTAAATAATCTTTCCTGCGCGTGCAAATAACCCAATGCAAAAGCAGCATCCTCATCCGATTGTGCAATGATGTAAGGAACAGCAAAACTATCACGGTAAACTTCAATATCAGAAATTATTTTGGAAGATGAAATTTCTCCCGAGTATTGAGGCAGAGAAGAAGCAAGCATATTGTGGAATATCCATCCGGCAATAATGAAAATCATGAGGAATGTGAACGACAGACCAATAAATATTTTTTTCCACTTACGCATAAAATTTGATTGAAATGTTATAAACAAATATAAGCATTCTTAGAAATGCAAAATGTATAAAATTTCTACCTCTGTCGTTCTCAGTGTTTCCTCTGTGTTTCTCCATGTAATGGGTTCAAAAAATTCTTACAGTGAGTTCCACTAAAAAGGCACGGAGATTTACGGAGAGAAGTAAAGTGTATTAATTACTCTATGCGCTAAGCTCTTTGCGCTTTAGTGACATTCAAAATTAGATTCATTTACAACTTGTGCAGAGATTTTTGGTGAGATGTATGGAATTCCTAATCCCATCCCGCGTAAAATAAAAAGTAAACCAAGTACAAATGCAAAAATAGGAACAGCTTTTGTAATCTTTCTCCTGATGTTAAGATTAATAAATTTTCCAAAGATTGTTGCAGCAAACATTGTTGGTACAGTTCCAAGTCCAAATAAAATCATAACTGCAGTTCCGGAAATTGCATTGCCGCTTGCAATTGCACCGGCTAAAGCAACGTAAACTAATCCGCAAGGTAAAAAACCATTTAGTATTCCGATTATAAACATTGCAGAAAAAGTTCCTCGTTTGAACAGAGC
Source organism: Ignavibacteriales bacterium (assembly GCA_037444745.1). Classification (GTDB taxonomy): domain Bacteria; phylum Bacteroidota; class Ignavibacteria; order Ignavibacteriales; family Ignavibacteriaceae; genus IGN3. Next base: position 9,056 of record JBBILT010000014.1, on the reverse strand, counting down.
ACTAATTTCTGATTTTAATGGTAAGGTAATTTTTTGAACAAATTTATGCTGGGATATTTTTGCTTTATACTTTGGTGGAATTAAAACGGCAATAACAATTGCAACTCCAAGTACAATTGATATACTTTGCTGAAAACCAGAAATTACAAGGCGTGCACCGAGCAATCCAAATACTGCACCGAGAAAAGAATAAGTTGTAACTCTTCCAAGGTTGTATAATAATCTGCCTGCAACAAAAGAAAGATTGTTAGAGTTTGGAATAGGTAGCGCAATCGCGATTGGTCCGCACATACCAATACAATGAAAGCTTCCGAATAATCCAACAAAGAATGCTGTTAAAATTTCTGGTGACATAAAATTTAATTAATCCTTGGATAATAAAAGAGATAAGTCATTTCGAAGGAGTCTTCGACTGAGAAATCTTCAGATTGAATTGAAACAGATTTCTCCCTTCGGTCGAAATGACAATTATTCTTATCTTCCAACTAAAATCTCATATTCCAATAACTTAATTTATTACAAAAGAACTTTCTTTATAATACTCCTTAGAGTCCAGAGTCCAGTTAAGTTTTACTTTCCAATAACCCTTTTCAAGATTTTGAGTAGTAATTAATTGCTGTGCACTTGTATCGATTGAAATCGAAAGTGTAAAATCTTTTTTAGAATCAGATGGACGATAAAATTGAACTGTTCCAATTAAACTTTTTTGTGCAAAATCTTGTGGGAAAACCAATCTAATAAAACCATTTTCAGGAATAATTTGAACAACTTCACTCATCAAATTAGTTCTGTTTACTCTATCAATTTGATCCTGATGTTGAATACCTTTGTTGTAATAATCACTGGCAACAAGATCCACATTTTGATTCATTAAATATACTACGGTACTAATTGTGATAGCCATAAATATGATTATTGAAATCAGAATTCCTGTGCCCCAATTAAATTTACTTTTGCTCATTTACTTCCACCGGTCCTAAAAATGATGTCTTAACTTTTTTAATCAATTTATTTCCATCATAAACACCAATCTCAATTGGAGTGTTCATTCTCCTCAATGAAGTTTTATCCAACAAAACCAAAAATTTTGTTTCAACAATTTCCTGGGATTTAAGAAAAATTTCTTTACCAACTAATTTTAATTCACCATCAGCAGGCTGTTCAAGTCTTATTTGTACAGGAGTTTCATTAAAAGTTTTGTTCACAATATTAAGATCATAAACATTGCTTACTTTTCCGTTCGGCTGTTCCTGAAAAAGCATTCCAGGTGTTCTTAAAATGTTAACCGCATATTCAGTTCTGATAGAAAGCAAATAACCAAGTATTCCCAATAACACAGCAAGAATAACAGAATACAACAACATTCTTGGTGTTATTCTAAACTTAGTTTTGTTTTCAATTCCATTTAGAGAAGCATATTTAATTAATTTTTTGGGACGATTTATTTTTACCATCACTTCATCACATGCATCGATGCAAGCTGTGCAGTTTACACATTCAAGCTGTATTCCATTTCTAATATCAATTCCAGTTGGACAAACATCAACACACAAATGGCAATCAATGCAATCGCCCTTAATAGATTGACCTTCACCTTTTTTAATTTTGCCTCGTGGTTCGCCACGTTTATGATCATAAGCGATTACTATAGAATCCTGATCAAGCAAAACTCCTTGCAATCTTCCATAGGGACATACAATTGTGCAAGCTTGTTCACGGAAAAAGGCGAATACCCAATAAAAAATTAATGAAAAAGAAATGATTGCAATAAATCCGCTAAGATGCGCACTTGGCGGCTGAGTGATAATTGAGATTACTTTATCCATACTTATGATGTAGGATAAAAATATATGCGCGATAAAAAACGCAAGGATAAAGAAAATAATATTTTTCAATCCTTTCTTAAAAAGTTTTTTACCGTTCCATTCATCTGCAGCAAGTTTACGCTGATCTCTTGCATCACCCTCGATCCAGTATTCAATCTTTCGAAAAACCATTTCAAGAAAAATTGTTTGAGGGCAAGCCCAGCCGCAAAATATTCTTCCAAACACAACTGTAAAGAGTATAATGAAAACAATTATTGAAATCATTGCGAGAACGAAGAGGTGAAAATCGTGTGGACCGAATGGAATGCCAAAAAGAATAAAATGTCTATTAAAAAAATCAAAAAGAAGAAGTTGATGACCATTAACTTTTATAAAAGGAACAATGAACAAAAACGCAAGCAGAAAAAAACTTACTATAGATCTTGCATTATAAAATTTACCAGAAGGTTTCTTTGGGTAAATCCATTTTCGCTTTCCTTCATCAGTAACCGTTGCAACTTGGTTTCTGTAAGTTTGATTTTCCTCTGCAATAATATTTTCTTTGGTTTCCATCGTACTCTCAATAATTTATTTCGACCAATCATTTAGATGTTGAAGTTGAATCTGATTCATTCCAAACTGTTCCTTGCGGTTCTTTTGGATTAGCTGGTTTTGTGTTATGCAATGAAATAACATAGCTTGCAACATTCTGTATTTGAGTTGGATTAAGTTGACTTTGCCAGCTTATCATACCTTTGGCAGTAACTCCGTACTTAATTGTTTTAAATACATTTTTTATTCCGCCGCCATGAATCCAATAATCATCTGTAAGATTTGGACCAACTAATCCGCCGCCATCAGCAGCATGGCATGCAACACAATTTGTTGTAAAAATTTGTTTACCAGCATCTAGTGCGGAAGGATCTTTTAATAACGTTACTGATTCTTCATTAAGAAATGCTCCGGAATTTACTAATGCAGTTCTTTCAACCTCTGCTTGTTTAACTTGTATCTGATATTCTTCATCCTGCAAAGGGCTTGAGTTGAATACGTGATAGCCCAATAAATAAATTACTGCAAAAGTTATTGTTAAATAGAAAAGCCATAAAAACCATGGTGGAATCTGGCTGTTAAGCTCGCGTATTCCATCATAATCATGGTCTAACAACAACTCGTGTTCAGTTTCAACCGGAGTTGTTTTTGTAATATACCTTCTGAACTTAGCAAAAGCGGAAGGTTGTTTTACTAAAACTGCTTCTTCTTCCTCAATACCTTTTCTACCTTCGTAATAAACTATAGCAGTAAATCCGATTATTATAATCGCAATCAGAAACATCGCAACAATATCATAATATGAAGGTGGAAAATCAGGTTGTACTGTTGTTGTGGTTGTTTGAGCAAAACTTGATGAGGTTAACAACAAACTTAGTACAATCGAGAAATAACTAGATTTTTTTCTCATATAGATCACCTGTATTGTTAAAATTATTTTCTTCCTCTTCTTCAAAAGGAAGCTTTTCCATTTTCTTAAGATAATTATTATCTACCTTAAACAACCAAACTATAATGATCGCAAAAAATAAAATGAAAACAATTAAAGAGATTATAGGATATATCGAAACTCCATCAATTGATTGTAAATATTCTTTTATCATAATGCTTACCTGCTTTCTGCAACTGGTTTTGTTTTAATGTCAGTACCCAATCTTTGCAGATAAGAAATCAAAGCAATAATTTCTTTATCCGGCTCTGCTGGTACACCATTCTTTTGCAAATCGAGTGCAATTGCTTCAGCTTGTTTCATTAAATCATCTGTTGCCTGATTTTCATATCCTTCAGGATATGGAACACCGAGAGACCTCATCGCATTAATTTTATTTGAAGTCAATGAAACATCTAGAGAGTTTTCTAAAAGCCATGGGTAATTTGGCATGATAGAACCCGGCGACATTGATCGTGGATTTTCAAGATGCAGATAATGCCAGAGGTTTGGATATTTGCCGCCTTCTCTGTGCAGATCAGGTCCAGTTCGTTTTGATCCCCACAAGAATGGATGATCATAAACAAACTCACCTGCTTTAGAATACTCACCGTATCTTTCTGTCTCAGATCTGAATGGACGAACTAACTGCGAATGACAATTGTTGCAGCCTTCTCTTATATAAATATCCCGCCCTTGTAACTCAAGTGGTGTATAAGGTTTTACAGAAGCTATTGTTGGGATATTTGATTTAACTAAAAATGTTGGGATGAATTCTACAATTCCACCAATAAGAACAACAACAAGAGCAGCAACCATAAAGTAAATTGGTTTCCCTTCGAGCCAGCGATGTGAAATTTTTTCTTTTTCTTCTTTGTTCATTGGTGGTGCTTCAACTTCTTCATTTGCAACCAACTTACCTTGCATCATAGTTTTAGAAAGATTGTAAACCATCATCAGCATTCCAACAAGGTATAATGTTCCACCAAAAGCTCTGATCATATACATTGGAATAATCTGCAATGTTGTTTCTAAAAAGTTTGGATACTGAAGCATTCCCATTTCGTTAAATTGTTTCCACATTAATGATTGCGCAACACCAGACCAGTACATAGCGGATGCATAAAAAACTATTCCAAGTGTTCCAACCCAAAAATGAACGTTGGCCATCTTTTTAGAATAAAGCTCTGTTTTAAATATTTTAGGAATCAACCAGTAAAATACACCTGCAGTTAAAAATCCATTCCAGCCAAGTGCCCCGATATGAACGTGCGCTATAATCCAATCTGTAAAATGTGCAATTGCATTTACATTTTTTAAGGATAACATGGGACCTTCAAAAGTGGACATACCGTAAGCGGTAACTGCAACAACCATAAATTTTAAAATTGGATCTTCTCTAACTCTATCCCATGCACCACGTAAAGTTAAAAGTCCGTTTATCATTCCACCCCAGGAAGGAGCGATTAACATAATTGAAAAAACTGTTCCCAAGGACTGAGCCCAATCCGGTAAAGCAGAATATAATAAATGATGCGGACCAGCCCAGATGTATAAAAATATTAATGCCCAGAAGTGTATGATTGAAAGTTTGTATGAGTAAATAGGTCTATTAGCAGCTTTAGGCAAATAGTAATACATCAAACCTAAATATGGAGTAGTTAAGAAAAATGCAACTGCATTATGCCCATACCACCATTGCACCAAAGCATCCTGCACTCCGGCGTATAAGGGATAACTTTTTAAAAAACTTACTGGTAGTTCAAATGAGTTAACTATGTGAAGTACAGCAACAGTAACCCACGTTGCTATAAAAAACCATATCGCAACATAAATGTGTTTTTCTCTTCTCTTGATTAATGTTCCAATCATATTTATACCAAACACTACCCAAATAAGAGTGATCGCAATATCAATCGGCCATTCAAGTTCAGCATATTCTTTACTTGTTGTAATTCCAAGTGGAAGTGAGATGGCAGCGGCAACAATAATTAATTGCCAACCCCAAAAATGAATTCTGCTGAGAAGAGGACTGAACATACTTGCTTTAAGAAGTCTTGGAAGCGAATAATAGATACCGGCAAAAATCGCATTGCCAACAAAAGCGAATATAACAGCATTAGTATGCAATGGTCGAATTCTTCCGAATGTTAAAAACGGAATATTAAAATTTAATTCGGGGGCAAAAAGCTGGCTGGCAATAAGCAAACCAACAAGCATACCCACAACACCAAATACCAATGATGCTATAGTAAAGTCTCTTACGATTTTATTATCGTAGCTGAACTTCTCTAACTGCATAAGCGCTCCTTTAATTAAAGTTGTAATTTAATTATCAAATTTTTTTTCTTCTTTTATTTTTATTTCTTTTACAGATTCTTTTTTTGATTTCTCATCCTCAAAAAGTACACGAACAGATGGTGTGTACGTGTCTGAGTACTGCCCGCTTTTAACACTCCACAGAAAAGCGATTAAGAACCCTACTGCAACTAATAAACTAAATCCGATCAAGACCACTATTACCGAGATAACAAACCTCTTTTTTTAGCTATAAAATTTGTTGCAAGTGTTGCAACAAGAACTACACTAATTGAACTAAGCGGCATAAGTACTGCAGCAAAGAGTGGTGATAACGTTCCCTTAATTGCAAAAATTAGCCCGACTAAATTATAAAAAAATGATATTAAAAAGTTTAAATGAATAATATTTAAACTCGTTTTTGAAAACTTTAAATAAGCTGCTATGTTCTTTAATTGCGTCGAGTCAAGAATTGCATCGCACGCTGGAGTAAAATTGCTAATGTCATCAGTTACAGATATTCCCACTTCACTTTGGCTTAGTGCGCCTGCATCGTTCAATCCATCACCAATCATTAATACTTTATTTTGGTTTGATTGTAACTGTTTTACAAAATCTAATTTTTCTTTAGGTGATTGCTTAAAAATTAGTTGTGATTCATTATCAAATATTTTTAAAAGATTTTCTTTTTCACCCGCATTGTCTCCTGAAAGTAGAGACAGATTATATTTGTTTGATAAATCTTTAATAACTTTATCAATCCCCTCTCGATACGAATTTGAGACAGTAAAACTTCCTATAACTTCAGAATTGATGGAAATATAAACCCTGGTTTTTATATTATCTTTTTCTTGCTCAATTATCTTGTTACCAACAAACTCCGGAGAACCTATTTTGATATGATAGCCGTAAACTACTCCCTCAATACCTTTTCCTGTAAGCTCGCTGAATTTTGTGACTGGATAAAAAGCAGTTCCATCGATTGAATCAAAAATCTTTTTACTTAATGGATGTGTTGAGCCTTTAACAAGAGATTTTATACAATCTTGCTCAGTTTGATTTAATATTTTGCCGGAATAAATAATATCAGATTTACCTGATTCAGTTATCGTTCCTGTTTTATCAAACACAATTGAATTTATTTTTGCCATCATTTCTACAACATTAGAATTTTTTAGATAGAATTTATTTCTACCAAAAATTCTCATTGCATTGCCAAGTGTAAAAGGTGTAGATAAAGCTAAAGCACAAGGACACGCAACAATCAGCACAGAAGTAAAAACATTAATTGCAATAGAGGAACTAATCGGATACAAAAAAGCGGCAGCTATAACCGCAATCAACAAAACCCCTATTGTAAAATATTTACTAACCGTGTTTGAGAAATTTGTAAAGTGGCTTTCAGATTTTTTGTTGAATGTATCATTATTCCAAAGCTGTGTTAGATAACTCTGTGAAACTTTTTTGATCACTTCAAGTTCGATCAAACCAGATTTTTGTCTGCCGCCTGCAAAAATTATTTCTCCGCTAATTTTATGAATTGGATGTGATTCACCGGAAACAAAACTATAATCAATTAACCCATCTCCGTTCATTAAAATAGAATCTGCTGGTACAATTTCATTTTGTCTGATAAGAATTCTATTGCCAACCATCAAGTTGAAAACAGGAACTGAATTTTCAATTTCATTTTGTTTGATTGTAACCGAAAGCGGAAAATAAGCCTTGTAATCACGTTCAAAATTCATTGCATCATAGGTTTTTCCCTGCAAAACTTTTCCAATAAGAAGTAAAAAAACTAAACCGGCTAATGAATCAAAATAACCAGCTTGATTAAGAAACAACAATTCATAGATACTTCTAACAAATAAGACTAATATTCCCAATGAAAGAGGAACGTCAATATTAATTATTTTTTTACGCAGCCCTTTATATGCAGATATGAAATAATCAGATGCAGAGTAAAAGAAAACCGGGAGTGAAAGCAGAAGATTTAGATAGCCAAAAAAACTTTTTAGCAGATTGTCCGAAGTAGTGATTGAAAAGTATTCTGGAAAACTGAATAACATAATATTGCCAAAACAAAATCCGGCTATACCAATTTTATAATAAAGATTTTTATTTGATTTTACCGGTAACTTCTTTTCAGCAGTATCAAGATTTAATTGCGGTTCATATCCAATTGAAGAAATAAGAATAACCACATCTTTTAAAGATATTTTCTCATGAAGATATTTTACACTTAGTTCTTTTCTTACAAAATTTACAATAGAGTTTGTTATTGCAGGATTTAACTTAAAAAGATTTTCAAGCAGCCAGATGCAAGAGCTGCAATGCATTTGCGGAATAAAAAAAGTAATCTTAGAAATTTTATCATCCTGAAATTCTAACAATTTATTAATTGTTGAAATATCATCAAGATAATTAAACTTTTTAGATTCAAAATTATTGGGTGAAATTCCAGGACTTTGCTCAAAATTGTAGTAAGTACAAAGTTCCCCCTGATTCAAAATTTCATAAACAGTTTTACAACCAGAACAACAAAAATATTTTTCATCGATTACAAAAGAATTATCCTTGCATACATCGCCGCAATGATAGCAGATAATTTCTGTATTTATTTTTGTTACGCTTGTCATTTTTTAACCAAAAAATAATTTATTGGAAAATGGAATAAATATTTATGAAGAAAATGTTGTCAAATAAAAATTATTTAAAAAGTCTATTTTAGTTAAAACCCAAACTAAAATTAATAATATTTTTACTTTGTGAAATTTAAGAAAAGTCTAGCTTATCAAAGCTGAGAAGTTTAGGAAAAGACAAAAAAAATCCCGATCAAAGATCGGGATTAAAATAAATCTTGGCAGCGACCTACTCTCCCACACACCTGCGCATGCAGTACCATCGGCGTGCTGGGGCTTAACTTCTCTGTTCGGAATGGGAAGAGGTGTAACACCCAGGCTAAAACCACCAAAATTTAAACGCTTAACTAAACTTGCTTTAGCTTAAAATAAAGTGAAAAAATGAAAGAGTGAGCCTGTAAGAGAGTATTAAATCTGTATATAAAAATTTAAATGGATAAGCCTCACGACCTATTAGTATTGCTCGGCTGAATGTATTACTACACTTACACCTGCAACCTATCAACCTCGTCATCTACGAGGAGTCTTTAGTTCCTTACGGAAGGGATACCTAATCTTGAAGCGTACTTCGCGCTTAGATGCTTTCAGCGCTTATTACAACCGTATATAGCTACCCAGCGATGCCACTGGCGTGACAACTGGTGCACTAGAGATACGTTCACTTCGGTCCTCTCGTACTAGAAGCGACCCTTCTCAAGTATCCTGCGCCCGCATAGGATAGGGACCGAACTGTCTCACGACGTTCTGAACCCAGCTCACGTACCGCTTTAATTGGCGAACAGCCAAACCCTTGGGACCTTCTTCAGCCCCAGGATGCGATGAGCCGACATC
>JBBILT010000013.1:0-96575 GCA_037444745.1 Ignavibacteriales bacterium | reverse complement strand
CCTGCCACGCAAGCCCGCCTTGCCAAGCTAATCCGCCTTGCCAAGCTAATCCGCCTTGCCAAGCTAATCCGCCTTGCCAAGCTAATCCGCCTTGCCAAGCCAGCCCGCCTTGCCAAGCCAGTCCACTTTGAGTGTTAAAAAATTGACTATTAATTTTTTCGGATAGATAAGATATTTCCAAACCAAGTAATCGCAGCCAAATAATATTTACTGCGGTTGGGATTTCGGTAGCACCTTCGATTTTATAATACTCTCCATGTGTCCTGTTCGCAAGCCAGCTCATCAAATCCTGCGCATCACTTAAACCATTAAATCCCATCGTATATATTTTTATAGTTGGATCAACATTCAAATCTGTGATTAATGTATAAGGAGCAATTTCACCAGCACTAAATAAAATTATTAATTTTTTATTTTTTGAAGCTCCAGATAATGATTGTTCCGCTGATAGAATTCGATCAGCAAGGTTTCCAGTTGTATTTGGTGACAAGATTTTGAGCGTATTTAATTGTGAATTGAAATCATTACCCAAAGGTTCTATTACAGATCCATTAATCCATCCAATTCTGTCACCAATTCTTAATTTAGAAACCAGTTCCAAAGCAGCATTTTTTGAAGGCGTAAAACCATTTAAAACATCCGGGGATGTAAAGTTAGTTGTACCATCAAATACTAAAACAATGTCATAGTAAACTGAATCAAGATTATTATAAATAAAATTGATACCACCAACATCATAGGTGGTTTCACTCATTTGATTGGAGTATGTTCCTGGGTGCAAACTACGTTTATATGTCTCACCAACATCAATTCTACCATACATTGTGGCAAGTTGATTATTGTTTTTTAAATCTAAGGTATAATTAATATCACCTGGATTATAAAGATCAGCCAATCCTGAATAATGCCCAATCTCGTGAGTTGCAACGTTTTGTACATCCAGTTTATCCGGATCTGGTTGATTTGGATCAGCATTAGTAGCCCACAGATAATGGTTGCCTGTCGTTAGTGAAATAGGATCACCATTAAAAGCAATATCGATATCAGTCATTTCACCATTGAACGCATTATATCTTACTCTGGTTACGGCTACTACATTAGATGGAGCTCCTGTTGAATCTTCCCATTCTTGAGTTGACGGGAACATTACAATATTGTTAGTCCCATCGGCATTACCACCCCACTTTTCTGAATTAGATAAATACTTACGCGTATATTCTAATTGCAGTAAATCACTCCAGCTATTAAATCCATTTTGAACCTCATCATCATAACCTTTCGAAACCAATGGAGGTGAAATCTGATAATTACTTTTACCATCTTTCCAGTGCAGTGGTATTCCAGCGAGCGTTGTATTGATCTTGAAATGACTACCTTCATCTGTAGCTCTTTCGATAGCTTGTGAGAATTCAGAAGTACTTAATGGATTTTTAGAATCATCGAGTTTAGTTGCTGTAGCACTTACAACTTCACCTGCTGTAAGAACAACGTCTTTAAGATTAGCAAGAAAATCTGATTCACCGCTGATATCCGTTGAGTCTTCAATTTCGCCTAGATATCGCTTACCTTCTCTTTTATCTAGACTAGAGTTAGCGAAAAACTGAATTTTAAATTTTTGTTTTGGCGTGCTATTAAGAAATCCCTGGATTGCGGTTCCACCCTTTATTTGATTTATTGAGGTCTCGTCCTGCCAGGTATAAACCGTTCCTAGAATAGGATATGACGTTGAATCATTTGCCGATACGCCTAAATGAATTCCTAAAGCTGAGTTATTATAAATTGAATTATTTAGGATTGAATTGTTATTCCCTGATTGTACGAATACACCTACGCCGATTCCGGTAGTTCCATTACCATAAATTGTATTACTATTGATATGATTGCCACTGCCATTGATAACCAAACCATGACTTGAATTTCCAGAGACTGTATTTCCGGAAAGTGTTATTCCATTCACAATATTCAAAGAGATACCGAAAGTTAAATTCTCATTTACTGTATTACCTGTTAAATTTCCATTACTGTTAATTAATGATATACCACCTAAGGAATTATTTTCAACAATGTTATTGGTTAATTGATTAACTGTACCATCAAAAATAGATATTCCTAAACCATTATTTCCAGAGATCGTATTTCCGGAAAGTACATTTCCACTGGATGTATTTAAAAATATTCCATTACTTAAATTTCCCGTTACGATGTTTCCCGTTAAATTATCTGAACTATTCATTAAATAAATCCCACCTAAAGTATTAGTTCCAACAGTGTTATTATTTATTTGATTTCCTATGCTTGCACTATCAGATATTCCTAATCCCAAGTTGCCAGTTATAGTATTATTAGTTAAAGAATTATTATTACCACTAATGAACAAACCATTTTTTGAATTTCCAATGACAGTATTTTGAGAAAGTGTATTTCCATTGGAAGCAATTAAATAAACTCCGTTGCCAGTATTACCTGAAATTGTATTTCCCGTTAAGTTTACTGTACTACTTGATAGCGAAATGCCATCTAAACTATTCTGTCTGATTGTATTATTTGAAATTTGATTACCGTTTGCATTAACGATAGATATTCCATAACCATTATTGTTGGATATATTATTCAAGCTCGAAATACCAATCTGATTATTTATTCCACCCGAAGTAATGAATACACCGTCGCCAATTGGATTAGTAATATCATTTCCATTTATATTATTCGCCTGAGAACTTATCGATATCCCTGATATCATATTTGATTCAATATTATTTCCACCTGCAAGAGATAATGTTAAGCCATAACCCGAAGAATTATTTATTTTCAATCCCTTAACTGTACTTCCACCGCTTGTAATTTTTAAACCTCCATAAGTTCCATTAATTTCCACTAAAGGTGTACCCGCATATCCTCTTTGCAAAGTAGCATCCAGAATTGCCTGTTCTGTTATGGTTGGTAACACTGATGTTGGTTGAATGGTAAAATGAGAATTTCCAGAAATATAAAAATAAATTTTTTGAAGATTGGGTAAATAATTAGCTTGCTGAATTGCACATCTTAATGTAACTAAACCATTCCCAGCATCAGCACAATCATCATCAAGATCTAAATCTGGGGCATCCGCTGTGGTGTTCACAACAAAGAAAGGTAACGAATTTGTTTTTACAACTTCAGTAATATCAGTTAATCTTAGATAATTTTTTTTTGATGATAAATCTTTTACTACATTTGTGCCATAATAATTTGTAATTTCAGTAAAAGACCAACGCCCCACCAAATATGATGATAGCGATGAGGGTATCGCAGTAGATGGATTCCCATTACTACTGCAACTGCTTATTTGACTCGATGAAAGTGCCGCATTAAAAATTCTTACTTCATCAATTAAACCATTGAATGCACTGTCTCCATATTTACCTATGAATAAACCTTCGCCTGTCGTATAACTTGAAGTAATTGTTTGAGCACGACTTTCGGCTAAAACACCATTAAAATAAATCTTTAAAATTAATCCATCGTAAGTTCCTGTTAGTCTAATCCAACGAAATGCTGGAAAAGAAGGGAAAGTGATTGCAGTACTTACAGGTGAACTATTGCCAACAGAAAAAAATGCAGTCCCATCTTTAACATAAATTGTAAAAGAACTTCCGCCTGCAACCGATCGTGTAATTACAGGCATTAAAACTCCCGGGTTATCTCCCAGAAGATAAACCCAGGTATCAATGGTTATTTTTCTATTAGTAGAGGATGTGCTGCTATTAAAATATTTAAATGCTGATTGATTTGCATCGCTGTTTACAGGTGCACCATCCAATATCTTTAAAGAACTGGATGAACCATTAAAAACGTATGATTTGTTTGTATCAGTTGCATATGAAATATTGTAACCAATTAAATTAAATATTAAAGCCATAAAGCAAATTTTAATTATATCTAATGTTCTCATTTTTAAACTCGTTTTTATTGAATAAATTAAATGCTAGTTAATGTTAATGTTAATTTGAAAATGATTAATCATCACTACTGCTTCTGTTTTTCAACATAGTTTTTAATTTCCTTTTTAAGCATTGATATTTTCTTATGAGAAGAATTGATTTTTTCGCCAGTGAGTTTATCATTGTATAAAGTCATTTTTCCATCCTCACCGTTCAAAACTTTATAACTTTTATCCTTTTTATCTTCCTTTACAAATACTAACACATTTTCATCATTGTTGAATCTTGGCATATGAGTATACAATTCACCAACCTCGCCAACTTCGCCGCCAGGAGTAGTTACAACAATACTTTTGTTAACTTTATTTCCTTTCAAATACTCATCAACTTGTAAAGTAATTTCTGTAAAAATTCTTGTTTTATTTTCATTCCAATTCGATTTTTTTTGAATCACTTTCCCCTCCAGAATTATATCTGAATTTTCTGAAAGATTTTTTATTTTCGATTGGGTTGTTTGGGAATAGCTGTTAAATTGTAAACAAATACTCAAGAAAACTGTGGAAAGAAATAAATTGCATAGTATCCTCATGACGATTGTCTCCTAAAAAATGCTGAAATGATAAATTTGTGCAAAATTAATCTATTTAATTAAGCGAGTGTTAGGAGAATTACCGCATCATATTGGACTTTTATTGCAATGACTAAAAAAGTTCTAAAATTTAATATAAATTAGAATTTTTATGAAAATTAGATTTGCTTGCTGAGAATGAGCAGTTATAAAACTTAATTATATTATTTAAAATGCCGCTATCAACTATCAATGAAAGTCACAATTTTCAGAAAGTTCTTATTTAAGTTTTGTTTTAATAATTAAATTATAAATGTATCTTAGATTAGAATTTTATTTGGGCAAAATTCAATTCTACTTTTATAAAAACCATAAACTCATAAAAATTCTGTTTACAAGGGATTTGATGAAAACTATTTAATAAATTTAAACATTAGACTATTTCATTAACAATAGATGCAAGTAAATCAATACAATAATTCCATTAATAAGAAAATTTATTATAGATATCGAAATATAATATCATCTATCCTGTTAATTATTCTGCTGACAGATCTTACTTATCCACAAAATGCTGAATTAAATTTCAAACATCTTACCAGTGATAACGGATTATCACAAAACTTTATTTCATCCATCCTGCAGGATAGTAAAGGCTTTATGTGGTTTGGAACAAAAGATGGACTGAACAGATACGATGGTTACTCCTTTGTGGTTTATCAGAACGATCCGTTTGACACAACTACTATTTCTGCAAATTACATTACAGCATTATTTGAAGACAGCCGGGGTTACATCTGGGTTGGAACTTTAAACGGCGGCTTAAATTGTTTTGACCGTAACACTGAAATATTTCATCACATTCAATATCGTTCAGACGGTTTAGACAATATTAATACAAATGAGTTTAAATCAATTGCCGAAGATAAAACCGGAAATATTTGGGTAGCTACGAGGAACGATGGCTTATTTAGGCTAACGAATAATGATAAAATTTTTTTTGCCCCTATTTTTAAGCAATACATACACGATGAGGCTAATTCCAAAAGCTTAAGCAGCAATAACACTACTTCCCTTCTTTTCGACTCAAAAGGAATTCTATGGGTTGGAGCAGAAAATGGATTGAATAAATTTGATTTTGATTCCGGGAGTTTCACTTATTTCAAATTTCAAATAAAAAATTCCAATGCGCCTTCAAGCCAATACGATCAAAGTGTGAGTGCAATTTACGAAAGTAAAAATGGAACTTTCTGGATTGGCACAGTAAGTGGATTAGTCAAGTTTGATAGAGCAAGCAACACCTACAAATTATTTCCTCATGAGTATGAAGTATATCGTTATGGCTGGGGAAATATAATTGCAATTATTGAAGATCATCTCGGAAAGTTATGGCTTGCAACACCAGGCGAATTAATGCGATTTGATCCATCTGTTAGTTCGTATGATTATTTTAAGAATGATCCGTTTAATCCAAAGTCTGTCAGCTTCAGCAGCATTTCAAGTTTATTTACAGATAAGACAGGTATTGTCTGGGTTGGCACCGCGGGAATGGGAATTAATTTGTACGATTATAAAGCAAATAGATTTTCTACTTTATTAAAAAAGAAAGAACCCGCATCGCGAATTACTGGGTTTAGTGTTCGTTCTATTCTTGAAGAGAACGATAATATAGTGTGGGTTAGTACCGCCGTTTTATATCGATGGAATCGTAAGACAGGTGAATTGAAAAGTTATGAAACGAGTTCGGATAAACTTAATGACTTTGGAAATACCGGCGTCTGGACTATGATAAAATCCTCGGATGGGAAAATTTGGACGACAACAACCGAAGGTCTATACAGATACGACCCGCAAACTGAAAAAGCGAAACAATATAAATTCAATCCGGCAGATAATTCGGGTTTACCGCAAAAAGAAGTTTATGCTGTTTTTGAAGATCAGCAGCGAAGAATATGGATTGCAACAGAAAATTATTTTAGCAGAATAGTAGATTTTGATAAAGGTATCTTTCAAAATTTTCGTTATCAGCCTGCACAATCCTTTAACGAGGAAGTAAGACCTGTAATCTGTCAGGATTCCAAGGGAATTTTTTGGATTGGAACAAAAGATGGGTTAGTTCGTTTTAATCTTCAAGAAAAATCTTTTAACACTTTTAAAAATGATCCAAAGCATCCACATAGTATTAGTAATGATTTAATAAAATCTATTTCTATTGATCCTTATGAATCAAGAAATATACTTTGGATTGGTACTGCAGGCGGAGGTGTAAATCGTTTTGATGTTGATAAAAATTTGTTCACACATTTTTCAGAAAGTGATGGATTACCCAACAATGTAGTGTACGGAATTTTACCGGACGGCAATGGAAATTTTTGGTTAAGCACAAATAAAGGATTATCAAAATTTAATCCGCGTGATACTACTTTTAGGAATTATGATGTGCGTGATGGTTTGCAAAGCAATGAGTTTAACACCGGCGCATTCTTTCGAAGTAAAAGAGGTGAAATGTTTTTTGGTGGAATAAACGGTTTAAATTATTTCTTTCCTGATCAAATAAAAGATAATCCTTACAAGCCTGATATTGTTTTAACTAATGTAAAAATTAACGATCAATATATTTCTGTTAAAAGTGATAATTCTCTATTAAAAAAAACAATTTTAGCGACGGATGAAATTATTCTTTCGCACGATGATGATGTGATAACATTTGAGTTTGCGGCATTGGATTATTCGGCACCAGAAAAAAATCAATATGCATATAAGTTAGAAAATTTTAATGACGATTGGATTTACTCCGGTTCAGTTCGTGCAGCAACATATACTAATCTTCCGCCGGGTAAATATATTTTCCGTGTTAAAGGATCAAACAATGACGGTATCTGGAATAAGGAAGGAGTATCTATTACATTAATAATTAGACCGCCCTGGTGGATTACCTGGTGGGCTTACATATTATACGGGCTAATAATTCTTACCGGTCTTTATTTAATAAGACGTTATGAATTGAACAGAATATATTGGAAAAATCAACTTAAGATTGAGAAGGTAGAATCGGATACTCTTCGAAACTTAGATAAGCTGAAATCGCATTTCTTTGCAAATATCTCGCACGAGTTTCGTACACCACTTACTTTAATTCTTGGACAGGTTGAAAGCGTTATGTCTTCGAGCATCGAAACAAAAGAAAAAGGAAAGCTGCAAGTTGCAAACAGGAATGCAAGACGATTGCTCACATTGATTAATCAATTGTTGGATTTATCCAAACTTGAAGCAGGGAGTATGGAACTTAAAGCCGAACAACACAATATTATTTCATTTCTAAAAAGTCTTTTATTTTCTTTTGAATCACTTGCCGAATCCAAAAAGATAAATCTAAAGTTTGAATCTGATTCTGAAACCATTCCTTTAATTTTTGATGCTGATAAAATGGAAAAGATTATTTCTAATCTTATTTCAAACGCATTTAAGTTTACATCTGAAAATAGTGAGATAAAACTTACTGCCAATATTATTTCATCATCGGTTGAGATTAAAATTAAAGATACTGGAGTAGGAATTCCTTCAGACAGTCTGCCGCATATTTTTAATCGCTTCTATCAGGTTGATGGTTCAAGTACACGCGAACACGAGGGAACAGGAATTGGTTTAGCCCTCACAAAAGAATTAGTAGAGCTGCACAAAGGAAAAATAACAGTAAGTAGTAAACAAGGTGAAGGGACAGAATTTATAATTACTTTCCCCATTGGTAATTTAAAAATTGAAAATGAAAAGGCTATTAAATTCTCGACCAACAATTCCGCTCAAGAAAATATTTTAACTGATGTTGAAGTTTCCGAAGCAGAACTGCTTTCAACCTCCGATCGCCAGCATCCATCCCCCGATTTCCAACTTCCAACACGCAGTAACAATCAAGAAATAATTTTAATTGTGGAAGACAACCTGGATGTTCGTGCATACATACGTGAACAGCTTGAAAATGATTTTAATATAATTGAAGCGGGTAATGGAGAAGAAGGAATTTCAATTGCGCAAAACGAAATTCCTGATTTAATTATAACCGATGTTATGATGCCTAAAATGGATGGCTATAAATTCAGCAGCGCAATCCGCCATGATGAAAAGACAAGTCATATTCCAATAATAATACTAACAGCAAAAGCAGGACTTGATCATAAAATACAGGGTTTGGAAACAGGCGTTGATGATTATTTAACAAAACCATTCAGCGCAAAAGAGTTAAAGGTACGCGTTAAAAATTTAATTTACCAACGCAAGCAGCTTCGTAAACGATTTAGCACAGCAACAATAATTAAACCTGCCGAAGTTACTTCTGTTTCTGTTGATAAGATTTTTTTGGACAAAACGATTAAGACTATCGAGAAACATTTTGAGGATGAAAATTTTAGTGTTGATAAACTTGCCGATGAAATGAATATGAGTGTCTCGCAGCTTAACAGAAAATTAAATGCACTAATTGATCAGCCGCCCGGACAATTAATCAGATCATTCCGTCTTCAACGTGCTGCAGATCTATTGAAACAAAACGCCGGAACAGTTGCCGAGATTTGTTATCAAGTTGGATTTAATGATCAGGCTTATTTTTCCCGTGCGTTTAAGAAACAATTTGGATGTTCCCCATCTGAATTTAAGGTCAAATAACTAACCAATTCTATTATCATTTTTTAATTCCCAATAAAAATTCTTAGTGTAACTCTTTGGTCTTTGTGCCTCTGTGGTAAAGTAAATATTTCTTACCACCAAGACACTTTGAACACTAAGAATCACTTAGCAAAAAGCATAATTAAGCGAAAAGTCCTAACATTTGCGTGTATAGTACAAGATAACAGCATATCAATATTCTACTTTTGCATAAGAAATTTTTAATAATCTATTTTAAAAACCTAAGCTTTATACTTTGATAATCTTAAAATCAAAAGGAATATTTAACAGCGATGGCAAGATTGTTCTTAGTTCAACTAGAGCAATTGACTGGAAAGAGTTGAGCGATACTAATCCTCCTCAACTTCCAAATGGAAGCAGTATCGAACTTTCAATTTCCTTTGATGAAAATTATTTTCTGTTAGGCAAAGACGGAATTGTGTGGGCGACTTATGATTTGCGGCAGGCGGAAATTATTCAAAACACACTTCTGGCGCAGCATATTAACTGCGAGGTAAAAAGGATTGACCTTGAACTTGAACTCAAAAGTATGTTTTTGTTATCCATATCAAATGATAATGATATTAATACTGCAACTGATTTTATCTGGAAAACTGACAGCGGATTACGACTTATTCCTGATTGGAGTTATCCAGCAGGCGAGGTAAATAAAAGTTTTGAAATGTGGTTAAGCGGGCATTAGATAAACAACGTATTTTTTTAACCCAAAATAAGCGAGATGAAAAAATGAAACATATTAATTTAGTTCTAACTATGGTTTTATTAATTGCATTTTTCAGCATTCCCTTGATGGCACAAAGCGAACAAGGATATGTACTTGGAATTAAAAACTTTGAAAAATCTTTTCCTTCAGATAATTCTAATTGGGATAGTTTTGATAATTTATACGCAGAGAGTCGCGCTTACTATAATGCTTTACAAAATAAACTGCAAGTACCAGAAACTACTTCATTTAATTTTACATTTAATCATCTCGCCTTGTCTGTAAAAGATGTAGATCGTTCCGCAGATTTTTATAAAAAAGTTTTAGACCTAAATGAGATTACAAACAAAACTAAAATTGAGGGCATTCGATGGCTCTCTTTGGGTGAGGGAAAAGAGTTACACCTTATCTCAATACTGAAAGAAAATGTTACGATAAATAAAGCTCTGCACTTTGCGTTAACGATATCAAACTTCGATGATTTTATTGAGACACTTAATGATATGAACATTACATATTCCGACTGGTCTGGTACTCCTCATAAAATAAATTTGCGTGCAGATGGAATTAAGCAGATATATTTTCAGGACCCGGATGGTTATTGGATTGAAGTGAACAGTGTTGCTCAGAAGTAATTGCTGGCTAAAAATTAGTTGGATGTGTTACTCTTTTGTGGTTTTAAGTTTCTTGTTCTAGTTACTTAGCTCTATAAAAATTCTATTCATAATCTTAAAGGAAGATAATGAAAAATCTAATTATCGCTTTTGTGTTGCTAATATCCTTCACCGCATTCAGCAAATCATTTACGATTGATAATAAAACTTTGAATGATAAGAATATAGATATTGTTCAAACCATATATGCTGATTTTGCTAAAGGAGACGTACCAGCCGTACTACAAAAATTTGATCCTAAAATTGAATGGAGAGAAGCTGAAAATTTTCCTTATACAGATGGCGATCCCTTCATAGGACCACAAGCCGTACTTGAAGGTGTTTTTGCACGACTTGGTGCTGAGTGGGAATATTGGAACTTAACAGAACAAAAATATTATGAAGCTAAATCCGGAGAGATAATTGTTACTGGACGTTACAAAGCAAAAAATAAAACCACCGGTAAAATCATTAATACACAATTTGTGCATATGTGGTCTCTGGAAGATGGACTTGTCACCAAGTTTCAACAATTCGCTGATACATATCAAACAGTTGAGGAGATGAAGTAGTATCATATAGTTAAAGTAAAAAAGAATTAGAATCAAATAACATTCAAACTACAAACAAAAAGGAATTAGTGCTTTGAAAAAAGTCGTAAATGTGTTTCTAAAAACAAGTTCTCTGTTTTTATTAATTGGTGTTCTTATTTCAACAGGATGCCAGAAGTCAGAAAATTCCAACACTCAGATTAAAGCTGAAACACCAGAATATTTTTACCTTCGTCCAGAAGTTGAAAAAGCTTATGGATATACACACGCGGTAAAGATTGGAAACGATATAAAGATATCAGGCGCGGTAAGCATGGATTATGACGGTAACTTAATTGGCGCGGGTGATATGGCACTGCAAATGAAAAACTGCTACAATGATTTAGAAAAAATCTTAAAGCATTATGGTTATACCTTTGATGATGTGGTAGTTGAAAATGTGTACACCACAAATATGACAGAATTTATCCGAGTTTCAATCTACCGGAATACGATTTATAAAAATCAGTTCCCCACTGGAACCTGGCTCGAAGTGAAAGGACTGGCGCTACCAGGTCAGTTAATAGAAATTGATATGGAAGCTCATAAAGACAAATGACATTAAAATTAGATTAATTCAATAATTTCAACAACCAAAAAGGAGTGCGATCATGTTCATAGTCATCCATCATCAGATTTCAAACCCGGAAAAGTTCTGGGGAATTGCACAGGAAGCAACGAGTAAATTGCCGGCTGATTTGAAGCTTCATTATACACTACCAAATTCAGAAGGTACTAAAGCAGTGTGTGTTTGGGAAGCAAATGACCTAAAGTCTGTTCAAGAGCTTGTTGATGGCTCAGTAGGGCAATTCAGCAAAAACGAATATTTCTCGGTTGAAGAAAAGAATGCTCTGGGTTTGCCCAAATAGTGTTCAGAGGAAAAGCAGCTTATTGCTGCTTTCCATTTTTTGTAAATCAGATTGAATTGAAAACAAAATAATTATTCAAAGAAAGCCTTTGTAAATAATAACTAATCTATAAACATAAGGAGTAATAAAAATGAAATTGTTCAAAATGTTCGTTCTTCCGTTGTTCTTTCTTGTACTTTTTACATTCAGTTCATTTGCTCAGGAGCATTTTACCGAAGGTAACGTTCGCACAGTAAGTTTCTATAGAACAAGTCCTGGTCAGTTCGATAATTATATGAAATATCTCCGTGCAAATTTTCTTCCTACTCAAGAGGAAGCAAAGAAACAAGGATTAATTGTTGGTTATTCCATCCTTCTAAATGTTCCATCAAGTCAGGATGATTGGGATATTGCTATTGTTACTTTAAATAAAAGTTTTGCTGATGCACTGGATTATAGCCAGGATGAAGCAGACAAGATGAAAAAAATTCAAGAAGATCATTATAAAACCAGTGATAAAGAGAAAATGAATGAGATGACATCGAAACGTTTTGAGATGAGAACATATATGGGAACAAAATATTTTCGTGAAGTAACTCTCAAACCCTTGAATTAAAATCAAAATTTTTTTTCTTTAACAATCAAAAAGGAGTTCGTGTTATGAAAAAGTTACTTTCAACAATCACTGTATTATTTACGGTGATAATTTTATCTGGAAACAGTACGGCACAGCAGTGGTCTAATGAACAAAAAGATGTTTGGGCAGGCGTTGAAAAATACTGGGATGTTTCTGCAAAGGGAGATGCCCAGGGTTTTATGACGTACTTTGATGATAGTTATATGGGATGGGATTACCAATCAGTAATTCCCCAAAGCAAAACCAATACAGGTAAATGGATAGCAAATAGTTTGAAGAATAATACCACTATCGTTTATACACTTACTCCTATTGCTATTTGGGTAAAAGGTGATTTTGCTTATGCTGATTATTTTTACACACAATTAGATAAAAATAATCAAACCGGCAAAGAGGATAGGTCATCAGGAAAATGGACGGACATTTTAATGAAAAAAGACGGCAGATGGATTTTGATTGGTGATCAAGGCGGCAGAACATCTAAAGCAGAATAACATTCGTTTAAGCGATTCATTTTGATAATCGTAAAGCGGATAATTTTATTCCGAAGATTAAAGAATTTTATTGATAATTTAATAAACAATAAAATAATTGAAGAATCTGACGAGAACCTCATAATAAAAAAACCGCTTTTAATTAAGCGGTTTTTTTTTAATAAACTTATGTCCAATTATTAATAAGTCTGTTCCGCATTATAAACATTTAGTTTACCATTAATATGTTTATTTATATCTATAATTGTATAGGTGTTACCATCTGCTGAAACTGACACAACATCACCATGGCAGAAAGAACAATTTTGAACCGCCGGATGGCTTCCTCCGGGTAATGGATTGCCAGTAGCTGAATTGCCATGACAGCTTCCGCAATTTACTGCAGATGAACCACCGTTGAATGAAACAGCATTTGTTGTATTACCGTTCTTAAAGTAACCATGACAATAAACATTCGAACAGGTTTTTGTATTCGAATTATAAATTGGGCTTGGCACAAATTCCGGCAGAGTTGAAGTCTGAGAAAATGCACCAGGCGAGTTTGTTTTTAATTTAGCTAAGACACCAAACACTATCTCGGCTCCATTCTGTAAATCAATATGACCGGCTGCTGCAAAAGAATTTGGAACGGTGTGGCATTGAATACAATCAACTTGTTTTCCTAATTCATTTTCATATAGATGAGCAAAGTGTGCGCCAATGTTAGGGGCAATCTTAGTTGGATCATCAAATACACCATGACACGTATTACAAGCTTCCGGTCCATTGGTTTGTGTATGACAAGTAAGACAAGAAGCCGAAACTAAACCGCCTGAATAATTTGCACTATGACATTGAGAACATTCAGCTAAGTCCCAGTTTTTTGAGGCAATAAATTTACCGTGAAAGTTTAAAGAATTAGGATCCAGCATTCCATCTTTATGTACTCCAATTCCGCTATGACAATTAACGCAGGTAGGAGAAGCTAATCCGCCAGAATAATTTTCGCCATGACATTGTGAACATTCGGACATTGACCTGCTATTGGTTTTTAAATATTTAGCATGAAAATTATTTGAAGCTGGCTCAATTATTCCATCTTTGTGAACAGAAATTGTTGGATGACAATTAGCTGAAGCGCAACTGATTTTAGCAGTACCTCCAGAAAAATCATTAGCATGACATTGCTGGCAATCAGCCAATTTATTAGCACTCTCCAATACTTTTTTACCGTGATAATTTGAAGATGTTTTATCAAAAACACCACTTCCATGAGTATTTATTTCTGGTGCCGGCGAAATATTATTCTTTAAATCACTGCAACTTATGAAAAGAAGTGAGCTAAAAAATAATATAGAAAATAAACTTATATACTTCATTAGTTTTTCCATTAATAAATTTCAGTATTAATCTTTTACTCCATGACAATAGCCGCAAAATCCAACACCCGGTTGAGATTCCGGAGAAGCACTGGTATGACAATTATAGCAAATAGAAGATCTGTCATTATGCCAATCACCGTGTTCATCTCTCATAAAATTTTTAGCATGAGTTTTAGGATTTGTACCCTGCACACCGTCACTATCAAGGTGACAAGTTATACAAGTTGGATCTGCACCATTAACATCATGGCAAGACATACAGCTCTCAATATCTCTTCGAGCCAAAGTTGCATGATCACCGCCGCCTGTTCCAACTCCTATTGTTTTAAATGTGGATTTAAGATGAGAAGCAGGGACAATTCCACTCATTGCAAAATCGCTATTTTCTGCCTGATGACATTCTGCACAAAACGTTTGCACTTGATGACAGGATTGGCATTCGGATGTTTTTGATTTTGAATCAATTCCGTGTGTAAATCTATAGTTCAATTCATGAACGCGAGTTATTGCTTGTAGTTTTGAACCATCAACAAAATTGCTGGGATAATAAGGCTGATAAAAATTATCAGACGAATTTGTTTCTGTTATGCCGGTAGTTGCATCATGGCATTCTTCACAACTATGACTATCGTGGCACATCATACAATTTGCATTAAATTCTCTCGCAGCAAATTTATGATTATCGATAAAGCTGACAACTTTATGATCTTGAGGTAAAAGACCTGCAGTTGAAATATGACATGATTCACAAGCATTTGAGGCAACCGATTTATTATTATGACAGGAATAGCAAATTTCCATATTTGGAATTGCTCCAACAGCTTGCCAACTGTAATCTACTTCACTTAAGCCTTTGTGACAGGACTCGCAATTAAGATCGGGGTTTTGAAGATGCTTTTTGTGATTAAAGTAAATTTTGGCTTCGCGTTGAACAAGTGCCTCATAGTTATCATTATAATGACAAGTTTTGCATTCATCTTCATTGTTAACTTCATGACATTCGGAACAATTATCATGGTTTGGCAAAAGTTTATCTTTCAAACTTTCACTTTTTGCAACTGAACTATGACAACTTTGGCAATCAGTTACATCTTTATGAAGTGAATGAGAAAACTTTATTTTACCTTCATTGGTTAAAGGTTTATCATCTTTTACAGAATCCATTGCACCGATAAGAAGAAATATAATGGTACCTAAAAAGATGAACAGATATAAGACTTTTAATTTTTGCATAGTAAGAATTTTATAAATTATAATTAAACCAGTGATTAAGTTTAATGAAAAAACGGAAATCATTCTTGTAAATTTTATTATCCATGTACTGTGCTTGTAGATCAATTGAAAGCATGCGTAATGGGCGAATATTTATTCCTGCCAGTAGTGTTGTAAGATTGTTCGACACTGCATCATCGGGTGATAGTTTATATTTAGTGTATGAAACACCAACGGATGGAGTTAATAAACCTTCAAAAAAAGTGTACCCGGAATAAAGAGAGATTGCATCAAGTTCCCCTGCATATCCAAGTGTTTTGCGGTAGTTTAAAGTTCCCCAGGATGTAGCTAATCCAAATCCAACTCTTTGAGCATTTTCAGTTTTATATTGGACATTACCAAATTTACCAATTATCGTAAACGCACTGCTAATTCGATAATCAGCTCCAACTTCTGCTTCGTACGTATTGCCATAATCGAATACAGCAAAAATGGAGTTGTATCTTATTTTTGGCTGACGGTAATTGAAATAAACATTTATGCCTAATCTTGGAACAGCTTCAGTTCTTGCATCAATTTCAAACTTTGATGTTTGATTAAAATTAAGATCAAAATCATATCTTGTAAAAATATCTACCAAATCCGGCTGGGAATAATTTATTTCACCTGAAACAAACTCGTATTGATTAGATTTATTTTCAATCGCAACAGCCGTTGGACTTAGATCAGGCAAGAGCCTTGTAGCAGTATAAGAATCCGATTTAAAGTTTTTATTAATGTAGCCCAAACCAATCTGAAATCCTTGAAGAAATGTAGTTGTAAATTTTCCACCGAGTATGTAATTGTCATTCCAGTTATCAGTAATCTCAAATTTTTGATATGCCGGAACGTTACCCCCGTAATACGCAGAAAATTTGTAATCACTTTTCTTAAGACTGACAGATGCACCATCAAATAAGCCGCCAGCGATACTGGTAATTAATGGTTGTCTGCCTAATTTAATAGTAGCAATATCCAATATATCTCTGGCTTCAAAATATAAATTATAAAATCTTAATCTAGGATCATAAGTCAATTTTTGGGATAGATCACCTTCCAGATTAAGAAAAGATTTTAAGGAAACTTTTTTATAATTAAAGTTTAGATTTAACATCTCATATGCCCGAAGATATTTATCAGAAGAGTTTAATGAATCATATCTTTCAAACGAGTATAATGAGCTTGAAAATCTACCATTGATATTTTGAGCATACACTGATGTTATTGCTCCTAAACAAAGTAAAACAATTAACTTTTTCATTTAATTTTTTCTATGAAAGTTTTTCAATAAACAAAATTAATTAGTTCCTTTTGGTATGTTATGTTTAATCTTTTCCCAGGCTTCCTTAACATTCATATCCACAAACGTAGGACTTTCAGAATTATGACAGCCCGTACAAAAGTCTTCAAGTTTATCATGCATAATCAAACCATTTTTTAAGGCTAAATCCTTATCCTTCATTACTTTCATATCTTTATACGCTGATCCAGCTCCGTGGCATGTTTCGCATTGTACACCATCTTCTACTTTAAACTTTTTCCCTAACATTGAAGCATCTAGATTATAACCTGATACATGACATTTTAGACACTCAGGAGTTTCGGCAGCATTGGTTTTAAAACCTTTTTCTTTAGCAATCTGATTTGCCTTTTCAGTTTTTAAAGTTTCAAATGCTTTTGAGTGTGCACTGCCCTGCCAAATAGAAAATTGACTTCCCTGTTTTTCAGTTTTATGGCACATACCGCATGATTCTGCTCCTACATATGAGTTGCCTGTTTGAGATAATATATATGAGAATGGAATGATCAAGAAAGTAATTAGAGAATAAATTGAGAGTCGCATAAGACCTCCTATAATAAATGATAATTACTAAGTGCAATATGAAAAGAATTCTTAATAAAGGCAAAATTTTAGCATATAATTATTTGATTTCTACCTTTATTTCTTGTAACAAAGTAAAAATAAATGAACCCGATATGGCAACATTTTACCTTAGAGTAATAGATTAAAACAATTTGAATACCAGAATTATCTTTTAATTTGGATTCATTGTTCAGTTTCGTTTCTTATATATGGTAATCCGCTAAAGTTCGAATCTCACTATTGAAAATATTTTTTATATGGGGAAATTTACTTCACCTAAAATATCAAATAAGTTTCTCAAACTTTTCTATCAATCTTTGATTCATTTTCACTATGTTTGCACGGCATAAATTAACTTAATTAACTCCGTAACCAAATCATTAATTTTATATGTTAAATAAACTCGATGACAATAATTTGATTGTCCAATATTCTTCAGTTCATGGTAAAGGACTATTTTCAACAATAAATTTCTATTCAGGTCAGATTGTTACAACAATCCTTGGGGAAGTAATTAACGCCGAGGAATGCATAAGAAGAGAAGATGACGGTAATGTTTATATCTTTTGGAAAGAAGACGATATTTACGTTGATGTATCAAATGTTTCCGAAATAAAATTTATTAACCACTCCTGTAATTACAACTGCGATGTTGATGAAGATGCGAATGGCAATTTGATTTTGGTGGCTATGCGAAATATAAAAGTGGGAGAAGAGTTGACCATTGATTATGGCTATGAAGAAATTTATGAGAATTGTTCCTGCTCTGTTTGTGTTAACAAAGGTGGGCAAAATAATTTTCAGGTAACAACTTGAGTAAACAGAGCGATTTCTTCCAATATCGTCGAAACTTTAAGGCACTCACTTAAGGAACCATTATAAACAATTGCTTTACCTTTTACATGAACTTCAAATGCATATCCCCTCGCCTGATCAAAACTGCATTTTACAGCTTTAATTAGTTGGTCTATCACTTCATCAAATGTATGCCAATCATCATTAAATAAAATAACCCTTGAAATAAGATCTTTACCTGTAATTTCCTCAGTGGTTATCTCAATCTGTTGTGATTCTTCAGGTTTTATTTCCATAGTTATAAAATAGTTATTAGTTTAATTTTATAAAAGATTTATTTTAAGTAGGAGACATAAAAAAAATCATTTTATACATTTTCTATCAGTTTAAATTTATTTCAAAATCCATAAAACGATCTTGAAATAAATTCGAGATAACAAATGCTTACGTATTTTTTAGAACTCTCAAGTGATTTCTTTTTTTGATTTAAGTAAAACAAATTGATTTTAGAAGCCCACATCTTTATATTTTTATATTAAAAATTAAAAACTTTACGGAGGAGAAATGAAATTAGCAGTATGTGTTAGTCATGTACCTGACACTGCTACGAGAATCAAAATTGCTTCGGATAGAAAATCAATTGATCCAAATGGTGTTACATTTATTATAAATCCATATGATGAATATGCAATTGAAGAAGCCTTAAAGACAAAAGGTATTCTTGGCGGAGATACAATTGTTTATGTTTTAAGTGTAGGCAGCGATGCTAATAAAGAAACACTGCGCAAAGCACTTGCTATGGGAGTTGATGAAGCAATTCTTTTAAAGAGCGAAAAACAAAGAGACTCTTTTGGGATAGCGCAAGCTCTTGCTGATGAAATCAAATCTTTAGGATGTGAATTAGTTTTTTTTGGAAAGCAATCAGTCGATTTTGATAATTCTATTACCGGGCAAATTACTGCTGAATTATTAAAATATAATTGTGTTCCCGTTGTAGTAGATTTTAAATTAGATGGAAATAAAATAACTGCTGAAAGAGAAATTGAAGGTGGAAGAGAAGTAATTGAGACATCTCTACCAGCAATAATATCAGCGCAAAAAGGTTTGAACGAACCACGTTATGCTTCACTAAAAGGAATCATGGCAGCAAAAAAGAAAATCATTATTGAAAAACCCGCCGCATCATCAACTGATTTTACAGAAGTGATTGAAATGAATCTTCCTGCATCAAAACAGCCGGGAAGGATTATTGGAACTGACAGCAGTGCGGTTGCTAAGTTAGTTAAATTATTAAGAGAAGAAGCAAAGGTTATATAGGAAAAATTATGGCAAATAAAATATTAGCAATATTAGAACAAAGAGAAGGCTCTCTTAAAAAAGTTTCTTTTGAAGCAGCCAGCGTTGCGCTTAGCCTTGCAAACCAACTCAATCTGGAAGTTGAAGCAGTGGCTGTAGGTTCAGAGATAAAAAACTTATCCGAGGTTGGTAAGTGCGGGATAAAAAATGTTACATTCTTAAATAATTCTGAATTCGCTAATTATTCTTCCAGTGGTTATTCAGAAGTAATAAGCAATTACGCAAAGGAAGTGAATGCAAGTTATTTAATAATGGGTAATACAGCATTAGGGAATGATCTTGCACCAAGGCTTTCAGTGCAACTAAAATCAGGTTGCTTAATGGATTGCATTAATTTACAAGTTGAATCCGGTGAAGTTATTGCAACACGTCCTATATACGCAGGTAAAGCCAACTTTAAATTAAAACTAAATTCCGAAGTTAAGATTTATACAATCAGACCGAATATATTTAAAGCTGATTTTAGTGCGAACGAAAATGTTAATATTACATTAAAAGAGATTTCTAATCCTAACCTTAAATCTAAAGTTGTATCATTTAAAAAATCAGAAGGTAAACTGGATGTTGCAGAAGCTGATATAATCGTATCCGGTGGAAGAGGAATGAAGGGACCTGAAAATTTTAACTTAATCGAGTCCTTGGCAGATGTATTGGGTGCGGCTGTTGGAGCATCACGTGCAGTTGTTGATGCTGGTTGGAGACCTCATCGTGAACAAGTGGGTCAAACAGGAAAAACCGTTTCCCCTTCTCTTTATATTGCTTGTGGAATTTCAGGCGCTATTCAACATTTAGCAGGAATGTCCACATCAAAATATATTGTTGCTATAAATAAAGATAAAGATGCGCCTATTTTTAGTGTCGCTGATTATGGAATTGCTGGTGATGTTTTTGAAGTGCTGCCCATATTAACTGAAGAAATAAAAAAATTACGATCTTAAAATTTGAATAGGTTTTGGTTTGGATAGAGTACAATGTGAGATTTTAGGATTATCAACAAGCCCTGCAACAGGCGGGGCTTACGCAATACTTCTTAAAGAAATAGACGGAACTAGAAGGCTGCCAATTATTATTGGTGCTTTTGAAGCTCAGGCAATTGCGCTGGAAATGGAAGGAATAAAACCACCCAGACCGCTTACTCACGATTTATTAAAACAGCTTGTTGATAATTTGGGAGCCAATGTTATAGAAGTTGTAGTTAGTGAATTAAAAGAAAATACTTTCTTTGCAAAAATAATTCTTGAGGTCTCTGGTCTTACAAATGAAATTGATGCAAGACCAAGTGATGCAATAGCTCTTGCAGTAAGAGCTTATGCTCCAATTTATGTAACTGAATCAGTTATGTCTGCCGCAGCTTTTATTCCTTCGGAAGAAACAGAAGGTGAAACCACCGAACTAAATATTTCAGATTTTGATAAAATGAAAATACCTTTAACTAAAGAGGCTCAGCTTGCTGCACTACAAGATAAATTACGTGAAGCATTGGAAAAGGAGGAATTTGAAAGAGCAGCCAAAATACGTGATGATATAAAGAGGCTAACGCAAAACAACTAATTAAATACTTGTTTCCCAATTTCACATTCTAAACATTTTTGTTTGATACAATAATTTCTAAATAAATCAATCATACCCTGATAATATACACTTCTGAATTTTTCATTTTTAAAACCCAGCACATCACTAACTTGATCTACTAAATGATTGCCTTCCTTTTGATAAAAATTTAAGTAAAGATCAAGTACTTTCTGTGAGAATTCTTTTTTATCAAAAAGTTCAAAGTAAACAGAATAAATCGGTAAAATAATATTAACTATTATTTCATCTGCGCGACCAATTCCTATAAAATAGTTTAAAGGAGTTTTGGTAGATTTATTGAAAGTGAAATGTGTAGCCCAATACCCCTCTCCTTTCACAATGATCTCATTTCGTAAATGTATAATTAATTTTTGAGTATCCGAATGATCAGTAAATAATTTTAAGATTCTATTAAACAAATCTTTATTTATAATTTTATTTAATAATCTTGAACCTGCAGCTAATCTGACAGTAGGAAAATTTTGTGGACGCAATTTAAAAAAATGCCAGTCGGTTTTATTAAACATTAATGAATCATACTTTGATTTTATTTCTAACCAAACATCTAAACACTTTCTCAAATAAATAGATGTTTCTTCGTCTGGAATATCCGGAACTTCAGGCATTAAGCCGCTGATATGAAATAAAATACTTTCGATTTTTACTGTAGAAATATCACTTAAACTTTTAAGGAATTTTATTTCGATAGTATGACTTAACTTTAACATAATATCTTTATTCTTAGAATAACCAAGTGCTTCAAATAGTTGCTCGTAAAATAGCTGCTCCCATAATGTAATAGATTTGAAATCCTTTTGGCTGAACTCTCTTTTGTTGATTTGTTCTTGAAAATCATGATATACTTTTGGTTCTTTAATCTGAAGTTCTTCAAGCACGCATAATTCTTTTAGACGCTCAATATTTCTTTCACACTTTTTACGGAATCGAATCAATCCCAGCGTTTTGATAAACTTAAGTTTTTCTTCTCTTTCCATTTTTGAGTTTAATTGTATGCAAGGCATTTTAATATTGTATTCATCTTTTATTACATTTAAATCCTGCGGCATATTCTGCTTTATAGATGAAGTTAAATATTTTTCTAAATCAAGCGTTGGAACTTTTCTGCCATTGGAAGTTACCACAAATGGATATGAAGAATCGTTGGAGAGTACGGCATGAAGAATAACTTTATTGTACCGCTGATTTAAATGATGGCCATGTGCTTTCCAATCGGAATGAAAAGTATCAATTTCGATATCACCCGAAAAAGTAATATTCCCAAATCTTATCCTGGCATGATGATAATCAGGACCAGCCTCGTCTGTATTTCTGACTCCCGCATCAATTATTTGTATGTCTATACCGTCCGCGGTTTTTAAGGAATTATCGAGTCTTCTTTCTTCCCAAATTTTATAAATCAATTCTTCAGATA
This sequence comes from Ignavibacteriales bacterium, assembly GCA_037444745.1. Classification (GTDB taxonomy): domain Bacteria; phylum Bacteroidota; class Ignavibacteria; order Ignavibacteriales; family Ignavibacteriaceae; genus IGN3. The sequence goes on along the minus strand of JBBILT010000013.1, from coordinate 73,851 downwards.
TTTTTGAGTTGTTCTTCAACAAGTTCTCCGAAAATTTACAAGATACAAGAAAATTTAAAATGCATTCCTCAATTCCAATTATTTTTGTTACAGAAATTTAAATTACTTTTAATTAAAATGTATTATGATGAACGGAATTAGAAAAGATAAAAATTAGCCAGAGTTTATTTCCGAGTTTTAATTAGAAATTTCTGAAACAATTTTATTAAGTTTTATTAACTCCTCTTTTGCTGCCTCAGCAAAATCTTCACCACTGCTCTTATATATAATCCCACGACTTACATTTACAATATAATCTTCTCGTTTATTTGATTTAAACACAGATACCACATCTTCCAAACTGCCTCCCTGTGCCCCAACACCAGGAAGAAGAACAGATAGCTGGCCAAAATTATTAATATTATTTTTTAGTTCATCAATCTTTGTAGCGCCAAAAACAATTCCACAATTAGTCTTTAAATTCCATTCATTAACTTTATTAAGAATAATTTGATAAAGATATCCACCATTCATTAATTCTAATTTTTCAAAATCAATAGCACCCGGGTTGGAAGTTAGAACTAAAATAAAGTTAAGTTTATTAGAATAATCTAAAAAGGGATCTAATGAATCTTTACCCAGATAGGGATTAAGCGTAATAGAATCAAATCCAAAGTGATCATAAACTGAGGCAGCATACATTTTTGCTGTGTTACCTATATCGCCTCTTTTAGCATCGGCTATGGATAATACATCTTTTGGAATAATTTCTATCGTTTTTTCGAGTTCTTCAATTCCTTTGATTCCATTCTTTTCATAAAAAGCAAAATTAATTTTGTAAGCAGCGGTAAAATCTTTAGTGGCATCAATAATTAATTTATTAAATGTTAGTGCAGGATTTTTTTTATGCAGAAGAAATTTTGGAATCTTACTTATATCGGTATCCAATCCGACACAAATAAATTTTCCCTGAGCATTTTTATTTAGAATTTTTTCTTGGGCAGTCATAATAAATCAAGTGTAATTTTTTCTGTTTCGATAAACGTTAGCCACTATTCCTAGCATAAACATGTTAACCAGTAATGAACTTCCACCATAACTTACAAAAGGCAGCGGAATACCAATAACCGGTAATATCCCAACTACCATTCCTATATTCACTAAATAGTGAATCAGATACACTGATAAAATTCCAATCAGAGTAAGACTAAGAAATTCATCTTTAGTTGTTGATGCTATTTTTAATATTCTTAAAAATATATAAAGAAATAATACCAAAACGATAACAGCTCCAATAAAACCGAACTCTTCTCCAATTACGCAGTAAATAAAATCAGTCCATTGCTCTGGTATATATTGTAATTGAGTTTGATTGCCATGTAAAAAACCTTTGCCGAAAAAACCACCGGAACCGATTGCAACTTTAGCTTGAATAGTATTATATCCGGCTCCAAGAGGATCTGAATTTGGATCAATAAATGATTGAATCCTCTGCTGCTGATGAGGACTTAATGCATTGAATAATGAATTTGCAAAAAATCCAGCGGCTAAATTTAATGCGAAAATTGAACCGCTGAAGAATAAATCTTTTCTAAAAAGGAATAGGAAAATGACCACAATTAACAATGCAACTAAGAAATAATTGAATCCAAATAATGATGCTATTGCAACAAATCCTGGTGATAACACAATGAACAATCCAAATAAACTAATTCCCTTCCAGAAAATTAACATCAGAATAAATCCAACAAACACTAGTGATGTGCCCATATCAGGTTCAATTAAAATAAGTGCGACAGGTATAAAACCAATTGTTAAAGTAAATAATATATCTTTGAAGGAATCAATATTCGTATTTATCCGGCTAAGATATGCGGACATCGCAAGGATCGTTCCGATTTTAGCGATCTCGGAAGGTTGAAATCCGAATGGACCAAAATCTAACCAACTTCTTGCACCGGAAATTTTTCTACCAATCACAATTACAACAATTAATAATAATAATGAAAACAAATAAGTTGGGATTGAAATTGATTTGAATGTGCTTGGGGGTAAAGAATAGGTAACAAAAAAAATAATAAAAGCAGCAATGCCCCAAATAACTTGTTTTTCAAAATTGCCGCCTGCAGTGGGATGATTAAATGTTGAGCTGTAAATAGCGGCTAAGCCCCAAGCAAAAAGAATAGACATCGGAATAAATAATCCGAAATCAAATTTATCACTAAGCTTATAATCAATCCGCAAAATTTAATCCCGCAATTTTAGTCTGAGTATTTTCATTTTTTTTCTTCTGATCATTCAACGTTTCTTTTTTAAGGTAGGCTTCAATTAATTTTTTTGCGATTGGAGCAGCGTATGTTGCACCGAAACCAACATTTTCAACTACAACAGCTATGGCAATTTTGGGATCTTCAGCAGGTGCATAACAAATAAAAAATGCGTGATCTTTTCCGTGTGGATTTTGTGCTGTTCCTGTTTTACCTGCAATATTTATATCCGGCATTCTGATATGAGTTGCAGTACCTGCCCCATTAACAACAAGAAACATTCCTTCCTTAACGATATCAAATACTTCTTTTCTTATTCCGGTTTTAATTTCAGGAAATTTAAATGGAATAATTTGTTTCGTATTATTGTCCAGATAACCTTTTACAACGTGCGGCTGAAATGTGCTGCCATCATTCGCAATCAACGCAACATATTGAGCAAGCTGTAAAGGAGTTACGCTAACTTCTCCTTGCCCTATACCCAAACTTGCCATGATACTTCTAGGCCAATTCTCTCCATAAATTTTTTTATAATAGTTATCATTGGGAATAAATCCAGCAACTTCTTCTCCTATATCAATTCCTGTCTTTTTAGAAAAACCAAACTTCATTGCATATTCTTTCCATTTATCTAATCCTATCTTATAAATAAGATTATAAAAAAATGTATTGCAAGATTTTTCTATTGCATGTATAACATTTAAAGATCCGTGAGCTCCATGACATTTGAAGAATCTGCCAAATGTAAATCCACCACCGCAATAAATTGTTGAAGAAGTGTTTATTAATCCCATGTCCAAAGCGGCAATAGCAGCTAACAATTTAAACGTTGATCCAGGAGGTTTTACAGACATAGTTGCCCTATTAAAAGAAGGCTTATCTGGATCATTATAAAGTTCCTGTAAAAATTCTTTGGAAGTTACATAAGAAAATTGTTCTAGATCATAGTCCGGAGCACTTACTAAAGCAAGTATCTCGCCGGTTTTAGGTTCGATTGCAACAATTGCACCGCGCATACCCTTCATTTCTTCTTCCCCAACTTTTTGCACATCAGCATCAAATGACAGGACAAGATCTTTTCCTTTTGTTGAAGTTACATCCTGAGTTCCATCTTTGTATCTGCCAATTTCTTTACGCTTAGAATTTACCAACACATAATTAAATCCTTTTACACCGCGTAATTCGTTTTCATATTGTTTTTCAATTCCATTATGCCCAACATAATCGCCAGGTTTATAATAATCCTTCTCCTTTTCTAATTTATCCGGGGAAATTTCTTTTGTATAACCGAAGGCATGTGAACCTCTAATCCCGAAAGGATACCCACGCTGCATTTCAACTATGTAATCAACACCAGGAAGATGTTCAGAATTTTCCTCAAGCCAGGATACAACATTAAATTCTATACCTCTTTTTATTCTGATAGGAATGTAATGGGAATAGATTTTATTCTTCAATAAAACTGATGCAACATAACCCGGATCTGCTCCAAGAATTTTATCAATTACAGGATTTAGTTTTGGATCATATTCAGCCGGTGTAATTCTTAAAGTATAAGCAGGTGTATTATCCACCATAACCTTAAGGTTTCTATCATAAAATGCTCCTCTGAATGGAATTTGCTCGATGCCTTTGATACTATTATCTGCAGATTTTTCTTCATAAGATTCCTGATTGAGAATCTGCATTTGAAAAAGTCTGAATAAAATTAGAACAAACAATACTATAATAAACCCCGAGATAATTGTTGTTCTGTTTATTGATGCAAAATTTTCGGACTTCAAAAATTTCTCCTCTTGGGATAAAAAATCATCAGCATCAAACTAATTGCTGAAGAATAAATTGCAGGCAGTAGTGAATGTTCAAACAGTAAAAGAAAAATATTTGAATTAAAATCAATGGATGAAAAAAAAGCATTTATTGTTGAATCAATTACACCACAGAGCAAAACAATTAGCCCAAAATTATATGCAATTAAATTTTGATCTATTTTATTTTCTGAAGAAAAATATCCTGCAGTAAATCCTGCAACTGTTTTGGCTATCATTGTGCTGCCAAGTAAACTACCTGTAATTATATCAAATAAAAATCCGTAAATAAAACCTAAAACTGTTCCATAAATCTGACCCTGAGTAATACTATAAAAAACAAGCAGGATTAAAATAAGATCAGGGATTATGGTGCCTATGGATAAAAGTGGAATTATCGTAATTTGAATTAATAGCGCAGGGAAAAACAGAACTATTGATAATATGTAATGCGGTTTTATCATTAACGATTTAAAAAATTAAATTCAATGTTATCAATCTCTTTGCTTTTAACAATTCCAAGAACAAATACATTTTCAATTTCCTGAAAATTAACAAATGGTTTGATCTTGACTTCATTAAAAATTCCTGTCTCAACATTACCGAACTCAGCAACAATTCCAACAGGTAACGGGAATGGAACAATGGAACTTATCTCGGATGTAACTATTCTATCTCCCTTTTTAATGTCAAATGTTTTTGGAACATTGATCATCACTAACCAATCACCATTCCATTTCATAACAGCATTCTCTCGTGTTCTTTCACATTTAACCGTAATTTTCAAATCAACATTTGTAAGCGTTCTGGCAATTGAATAATTATCTGAAGTTGAGAATACAATTCCCACTAAACCCTTATCGGTAATAACGGGCATACCAGCTTTAACTGATTGATTCTTTCCAGCATTTAAAGTAATTGTGCCTTGAGATTTAGTTAAAGATTTGGAAACGATTGAGGCAGATATTAAAGGGAAATTAGTGGAATCTTTTAGAGCTAAAAGATTTTGTAAATCTTTATTAATAATTCCATGCTCTCTTAATTTACTTACCTGCAGCATCATTTCTGAGTTTGTTCTGCGTAGTTCTTCATTTTCTTTTTTTAAATTGCTAACATTAAAAAGATCAGTAAAAACTGAAGTGACTGATGCAAAAGTTCCAAAAGCTAATGAGCGCACTTTCTGAATACCGGCAGCATTATTTTGTGAGAGCAGGATGAGACTAATTATCAAAAGAATTATTAAAACAATATATTCTTTAAAGTTTGCCCAAACCGAAACAAGAAATCTTATCATTAATATCTTCTGTTACGTATTAATACCTTCGAGTATTGGTTGAGATTATCAATAACTTTTCCAGCACCACGAACAACAGCCGTCAATGGATCTTCAGCAACATGAACAGGAAGATTGGTTTCCATTCTTATTCTTTCATCTAATCCTTTTAACAATGCACCGCCGCCAGTAATCATAATACCACGATCAAGAATATCCGCGGAAAGTTCGGGTGGAGTGCGTTCAAGAGTTTGTCTAACAGCATCTACAATCTGAACAACAGCTTCATTTAAAGCTTCTCTTATCTCAACTGAACTAACTTCCGTTGTTTTAGGAATGCCGCCAACTAAATCTCTTCCCTTAACCTGAATTGTAATTTCTTCTTTTAACGGAACGGCAGATCCAACTTCGCATTTAATTGCTTCTGCTGTTCTTTCTCCAATAAGTATGTTATGATTTTTTTTAAAGAACTGCATTATTGCATAATTCATTTCATCGCCTGCAATTCGGATTGATTCTTCATTAACAATTCCGGACAAAGCTATAACAGCAATTTCGGTAGTACCTCCGCCAATATCGATGATCATATTACCAATTGGGGCTTCAACATCAATTCCAATTCCAATTGCTGCAGCCATGGGTTCAGCAATCAAATGAACTTCTTTTGCGCCAGCGTGTTCTGCGCTATCACGCACAGCTCTTTTTTCAACTTCAGTTACCCCGCTTGGCACAGCAACGATTACTCTTCTGCTTGCCATAGCGCTGCCGCCGCGTACACGTTTTATAAACGCACGAATCATTCCTTCGGCAATTTCAAAATCTGCAATAACGCCATCGCGCATTGGTCGGGTAACTTTAATTTCTTTGTGTTCCCTTCCCTGCATTTCTTTGGCTTTATTTCCCAACGCAATTATGCGTTTGGAATTTTTATCAAAGGCAACTATCGAAGGTTCATTAAGAACAATCCCTTTACCTTTAACGTAAATGAGTGTGTTTGCAGTTCCTAAGTCTATTGCAATATCGTTTGAAAAAAAATCAAAAATTCCCATTGTTCCTCTTAGTGTTTAAAGTGTCTTATTCCTGTGAATACCATTGAAATTTTATTTTGATTAGCTGCGTCAATTACTTCTTGATCACGAACGGAACCGCCGGGTTGAATTACTGAAACCGCTCCGCATTTTATTATTTCTATCAATCCATCTGCAAATGGAAAGAAAGCATCTGATGCCGCAACAGAACCCTTTAGATCTAATCCATGTTCTTTCGCTTTCATCACAGCAATTTTTGCAGAATCTATTCTGGACATTTGTCCTGCACCAACTCCCAATGTTGCTTTATCTTTTACATAAACAATTGCATTGGATTTTGTATGCTTTGCAATCTTCCATGCAAATTTAAGATCTTCTAATTCTTCTTTTGATGGACTTTTTTCTGTAACAACTTTTAAATCTTTTTCAATCAAAGAAATTGTATCGAAGTCTTGTGTTAAAACTCCACCGGGAATAGAACGAAAAGTTTTTGCTTGTGATAAAATAGATTTTTTTTGCTTGACTAATCTTCTATCTTTTTTCTTTTTCAGAATAGTTATTGCTTCTTCAGAAAAAGATGGAGCGCAAACAATTTCTAAAAAGATTTTATTTAACTCTAATGCTGTTTCAACATCGATTTCTTTATTAAAAGTAACAATCCCACCAAAAGATGAAACAGGATCACATTTTAATGCACGAATATAAGATTCGTAGGGATTCTTACCAATAGCTGCACCAGCAGGATTATTATGCTTTATTATTGTGCAAGCTGTTTCACCAAGATCTTCACAAAGTTCTACTGCAGAAACTAAATCCAAAATATTATTATAGGAAATTTCTTTACCATGAAAAACTTCAAAATAATCTTCAAAGCTTCCAAATATTTCAGCTTTTTGATGAGGGTTTTCACCATATCTTAAACTTGAAGAAAGTTTTTCATTTATCCTAACGTATGAAGGTTTAAGTGAAAATTTATTCTCTAAAAAATTTGCAATATGGGTATCGTAATTTGCTGTGTGAGAGTATGCTTCAACTGCTAATTTTTGTTTTGTTTCTATAGATATGTTTCCTGTTTTTAATCCTTCAATAAAGGAATCGTATTGTTCAGGATTTGTTAAAATAGACACAAACTTATAATTCTTTGCCGCAGCACGAACTAAACTTGGACCGCCAATATCAATGTTCTCAATAATATCAGTTAAAGTAGAATCTGGATTTTGGATTGTTTTAACAAACGGATAAAGATTTACACAAACAATATCAATTGCTTCAATATCATTTTGTTTTGCCTGCTCATTATCTTTTTTATTGTCTCTTCTAAAAAGGATTCCACCAAATATTTTAGGATGTAAAGTTTTAACTCTACCTTCAAATATTTCAGGATAGCCAGTTATTAAACTGATCTCAGTAACTTTAATTTTATTTGCCTGAAGAGTTTTTGCAGTATTTCCAGTAGCTATAATTCCGTAACCAGCATCTATAAGTGCTTTAGCAAACTTTACAATTTGAGTTTTATCAGAAACACTTAACAATGCTAATTTTTTCAATCCAAATACCTATGTGAGGAGATTAGTAATATAAATATCAATTAATAATTATAATTCTATTCGTTTCAATTTTTATTTTATTTAATGCAAATGCTCTTATTACTTCAGGCAATAATTTGTGTTCAACTTGTAAAACTCTTTCAGCAATTTCTTCAGGTGAATTCAGGTCTGAAATATCAACACATTTTTGTGCTATTATTTTACCAGTATCATAATATTTATCAACCATGTGAACAGTAGCACCGCTTACTTTTGCAGATGAGTTGAATACTGCTTGGTGAACTCTTATTCCATACATTCCGTTTCCGCCAAATGAAGGAAGCAGTGCAGGATGTATATTAATTATCCGATTCTCAAATACATCAATAAGTTCTGAAGGAATTAATTTAAGATAACCTGCTAGTACAATTAACTTAATTTTTAGTTTAGATAAAATAGAGACAATCTCATTAGATTTTATTTTGCCTTCACCATCACCAACAGAAAAAGTTTTTATACCAAAAGCATCAGCAATTTCGAATGCTTTACAATTTATCTTATCACTTAAAACAGCTTTAACTTCAATAATATTTTTTAAATCAGGTGAATCCAAAATAGCTTTAAGGTTAGATCCTCTACCAGAAACAAAAACTGCTATCTCCAATTTAAAATCACCTGAAATGTTGGCGAAAATTAGTCAATCGATAAAAAATAATCAATTAAAGGATACAGGAAGGAAAATTAATTTTTATTTTCCTCTGGTAGTAACCTTTGAAGGGAGTAAACTTTATTCATCAGCGAATTCCTGAAATCAAACTCATCCAACTCTGCTATTTGTAATAAGAAGAGTTTTGAATCAACATAATTTTTTATATAATAACTATCCCAAGCCGCATAGTAATGGGCAAAAGCATGAATCCATTTTTCTTCCTTAACTTCGGTCTTAATGCATTTAACTGCGAAGTCTAAAGATTCCTTGTACCGTCTTTGATAAAAACTAATTTCACTTAAATACAAGTTAGCTTCGGCAATCATTTCTTCCTTAATATTTTTTTGCTCGACAAAATTTATTAAAGAATCTTTTGCTGTTGATAACCTATCCTGTTTAATCAAATTATCATATCTGATTAACTTTATTTGATTAGGAGATAATTTATTATCAACAAAATTATCCTTTTTTCTTTGTGCATATAAATCTTCATCAATATCATTGTTACCATCAGAAGCTTTATCATAAAATTTTAATGCCTCTTTCCTATTTCCGTCAATTTCATAACATAAGCCAATTCTAAGATTTGCAATTCCTTTGTAATCATCATTAACCGCTTTATCTAAAAACACTTTATAATATGTTATGGCAGAATCACACCTATTTTTTGCGTAAAAAATATTTCCCATCAAATAATAGGAATTAGAAACAACAAATGGATATAACGAATCCGAAGAAGTGATAACTGCTTTTAACTGTCTTTCCGCGCCGTTAAGATCGTTCAATTCATAATCAACCCAGGCTAACGAAAAACTAAACAATAAATTTTTTGGATATCGCCGTGTTAAATTAGTCAACAATTCTTTGGCATCCGGATGATCGACAATAACCCTTGAATAAAGCTGCGACAAATAAAACTGAGCATCTACTTTTGAAAGTTTTCCTTTCTGAACTGTCTTCTTTACAAATTTCAGTCCGGTTTCTTTATCAGCTTTGATTCCAACAAGATTTGCAGCCCATTCCAAAGAAGAAGGAATTTGTGAAAGTGCAAAATTGTATAAACCTTGCCCCAAATAAGCATCATATAATTCGGGATCATCTTTCACTGCATCCTCAAGGTACTGTTTCATTTGATTGCTTGTCCACAGAGCTTTTATATAATTACCGGATCGTGCTTCCGCAATGGATTTATTATAATAAATTGATCCCATTAGATAACTTAATTGAGCAGATGATTTGGATTTAGCCTTTTCATTCGCAAGATCAAGAGCTTTATCAGAAAGGTAGTTGAAAGTATCCAGATAAGCTTCATTAAAATTTCCCAGATAGTACCAAAGGTAAATAATGGATTTGTAATGATATCCTCTTGGATCTGTTGGGTTTTTATGTATTATAGAATTAAATATTTTTTTACCCTCAGCCCAATTAAAATTATATATCTTGTCTAATCCGAGTTGTATTTGTCTATCAAATACTTGTTGTGGATGTATTGAAGAAGTGATAAATAAAAAAACTAATAATACACTAAAATATTTTTGCATTTTAAAAACTGTCTTCTATAATTATTTTTTTGATAGCGAGTATTTTAATGCTGCACCCACTAAATCCCTAAATAACGGATGTGCTTTTGTAGCCCGTGATTTTAATTCCGGATGAAACTGACATGCCACAAACCATCTCTTATCCGAAAGCTCAATCATTTCCACAAGTTCACGATCGGGTGATAAACCGGATAGCACCAAACCATGCTCGGTTAATACACTTCTAAATTTATTATTCACTTCGTATCTATGTCTATGCCGTTCGGAAATAAAACTGCTTTGATAAGCTTTAAATGCTTGAGTTTTATCTTTGATATTACAAGGATAAGCGCCCAACCGCATTGTTGCGCCCATATTTTTTATATTTTTTTGATCTGGCATCAAATCAATTACGCTAAACCTATTTTTCTTAAATTCAGAACTATGTGCTTGAGGAATACCGCAAACATTACGTGCAAATTCAATTACTGCGCATTGCAAACCCAAACAAATTCCGAGAAAAGGAATATCATTTTCACGGGCAAATTGCACTGCACGAATTTTCCCTTCAATACCGCGTTCGCCAAAACCACCGGGAACAAGAATTCCATCAATACCTGCAAATAATTTTTCTGGAGATTCTGATTCTAATGATTCAGCACTAATTGGTCTAACTATAACTTTGCAATTATTCTCCGCACCGGCATGAATAAAAGATTCAATTATACTTTTGTAAGCATCCATATGCTCGGTGTACTTGCCGCAAAGGGCAATCTCAACTTTTTCTGAAGGATTCTTTACTCTTCCGACAAAATTTTCCCAGCTTTCAAGATTATTTTTTTTATCGGGTAAATGGAGCCGTTCCATAACTATCTGATCAAATTTTTCTTTATACAACACTAACGGAACTTCATAAATAGATGAACAATCATAAGCTGAGATGACGGCTTTTGAGTTAACGTTTGTAAAAAGAGCAATTTTTTCCCGCAACTCTTTAGATAATTTTTTTTCCGATCTGCAAATAAGTACATCCGGCTGAATTCCAAGCTCCAATAAATTTTTAACGCTGTGCTGCGTTGGTTTTGTTTTTACTTCATCCGCTGAACGAATGTAGGGAACCAAGGTAACGTGAATGCTCATTGTGTTTGCTCTGCCAAACTGAAGCATCATCTGTCTCATTGCTTCAAGAAATGGTAAGCTTTCAATATCACCAACAGTTCCGCCAATTTCGCTGATGATGATATCATATTCACCAAGCTCACTAAGTTTTAACATACGGCTTTTTATTTCATCGGTAATGTGCGGAATAACCTGAACTGTAGCACCTAAAAAATCGCCGCGTCTTTCTTTTGTGATAACTTCATTATAAACCTGACCGGTAGTGGTATTATTTGCACGAGTCATATTTACATCTAAAAAGCGCTCGTAATGACCAAGATCCAAATCAGTTTCTGCACCATCATCGGTAACATAAACTTCTCCGTGTTGAAATGGACTCATAGTTCCGGGATCAACATTTATGTATGGATCAAATTTTTGGATTGTTACTCTGAAGCCGCGTTGTTTGAGAAGTAAACCAAGTGAAGAGGCAGTGATTCCTTTACCTAAAGACGAAACTACTCCGCCCGTAACAAAGATGAACTTAACTTTTTTTCTTGATGACATTTTACTTTTTTTTGCCCTGAAATATAGAGTTACACGCTAAGATTTCCAATTTGATTTGGCTGCAAAACAAACTTTATTATTTTATTTTTAAAATCACCATCGTCATATCATCATGTTGTTTAGCTTTACCGATAAATTTTTGAACATCTTGAATTATTTTATCCATTATCTCCTGCGATGATTTCTGATAATTCAGTTTTGCAATCTCTGTCATTCTATCTAATCCATATTCTTCATCTTTTTTATTTGCTGCTTCAGTGAATCCATCTGTATAAAAAATAAAATTTTTACCGGGTTCTAATTTTACTTCAAATTCCGAAATCACCTTCCTAAAAAGCGGACCTTTCTCAAGACCTAATGCAAGTCCTGTTGGATTTATCAAATTTACATTAACTGAATCGTCATGTAAAATTACCGGGTTATGCCCTGCTCTAGCAATTTTAATAACTTTATTTTGTAAATCAACAATAGCATAAATCATACTAATAAATCTTCCACGCTCAACATTTTCATAAAAAAGTTCATTCATTCGGGAAAGAACTTCGGAAGGCGAATCAGTTTGCTTAGAAATTGCTTTTAAAAATCCTTTAGTCAAAGTCATATAAAATGCTGCTTGTGTTCCTTTGCCGGAAACATCACCGATAATTATTCCTAATTTATTTTCATCCAAATTAATAAAATCATAATAGTCGCCACCAACTTCAAAAGCCGGGATACAAATGGAAGCAATATCAAGCCCTTTAATTTCAGGATTACCTTTTGGGAGAAAGCTCATCTGCACATGCCGAGCCACATCAAGCTCTCGTTTTAATCTTTGTCTCTCAGTAACATTTTCTACAAACTTTGGTGTGATGGAATCGTAATCTGTGAACTTATCTTTCTTGATCATAAAAATTATTCCAGATAGTATGCCAGCTAAACTTAATCCGACTATTAGATACAACAGGTCTTTAAAACTTGTATCTTCTAAGAAAGCATACTCCGATGCTTTGATGAAAAAATGGAAAAGTAAATATGAAGTTAATGCGGTTAGCAGATCAAACTTGATGAGGATAAAACTTAATAGAATTCCTATGATAAGATTTATTGGAAGCCCCGCCGTTAGAGGGCTAACATTTGATTGAATAAGAATTGCCCAAACTATTCCGCTTACCAAAACAAAAATTGTATCATTAATTATAAATCTTTTAACTGCTGCCGTAAGGAACATAAAAAACGCGACAGCAAGAATAGCATAGGAGTTAAAAACTCCAAAGAGAATATTTAATGGCGATGCAAAAGCAGTTAGATGAGATTGTGATCTGAAAAACTCTCCGGTAAAAGAAATATTGATTCCTTCACTTATAAATCTTAAAAGAATGAAGAATAGAGCTGTCAATCCAAGTCCAAATGCTATTGAATTAAGAATTGCTTTTCCCACAACTGAATGTGCAAACTTTTTATGAAAGATTTAATCAAGCGAAAGAAATTTTTTATTCCAAATTTCCCTAAAAACTGTTTCGCTTACAGACCACAAAATTATTGCTGCACCGCAGATAAATACACCTCCCAATACTAAACCGAGAAGAATTTTATAATCGAAAAAATAAAATTGCTCAAGGATCTGAGCTGCAATGAATGAAATTAGGACAAGTATCCCAAAAATAATTGCGTGTTTAAATCCAATCTCATAAGCTCTAAATCGCTTGAAGCCGACCACTATTGTAGAAATAATTATTAGCAGAATAAATATTATTAAAGTCGCAATTTCAAAAATATCAGGCGATGAATCTTTGAATTCCTCTGGAACAATCATCTCAATATTAAAACTTTCAACCTTGTCCCCGATTAGATTTGCTGTAAGAAGTTTATCGAACCCTAATTTATTTTTTGTCTGCCAAATTATTTTATAATCAGTTCGATTATTCTTTTGCATTGATTCTGTTGCTTTATATAAAAACTTCTCATCAGAGTCTGCTTTATTAAACAAAGTTGAATCATCAAAAAATAAAATTCCGCTTCTTAATAAATGTATAAAATCTATTGCCGCATTTTTGGCTTCATCAGGTGTTAGGGACTTTAACTCCAACAAATCCTTTATCTGTCTTGTGAGACTGAATAACTTTCCATCTTCAGATAATTTTAGGTTTACTGATTCACCCTTTTTAATATTAGTCCCGGAATTGGAACGGATAATTATTGCAGTATCATTGCCAAGTTGACTTAATTGCCAAAAATATGCTGTGCTATTGTTTCTAAGAAACTGATTGGATTTATTAAGAGGATATTTTGAATTTATCCATCTTATTAATGGTTCATTGGTAACAAACTCAAGTCTTAAGTTTTCACTATCGATTTTTATTTTAGATGTCTTTAAATATTCATTTCCTTTCTCACGAATTAAATTTTTACTCTTCGAAATTTTAACTCCACCAAATGGATGATAATCTGGAGTAAGATAATAGATTACGAATAAGGAAAGGATAAAAATAACTAATGGAATTACTGCGGGTTTTAATTTGTCTATCATAATTATCTTTTTATTAAAACAGAAATTCGTTAAATAATAATAGTAAAATAAAGTAATTTTCCATTACGATCTTGGAATAATTCTTTTTACAAAAATAACATTTTTAACTTACTGAGAAATCTTTGATCAAAATCCACAAAAGTTTTGTGTTAACCATTATTGTTATTTGTTTTTCTATAAACCAATCAATAATACCACAGGATTCTACAAAAAGTTTAGCTTTTAAAAAAAACAGACCGTATAAAAATAATCCTTACTTTTATCAACCTGATTTATCTTACCAGTTATTGCAGCAGTTTAAACTCGTTCAGATTGCAAACAGTGGTGATGCTCTTGCTCAACACGAGCTGGGGCTGCGTCTATTAACCGGAGAAGGAATTTCTGCGGATACGACTTCAGCAGTTTATTGGATTAAAAAAGCTGCTGATCAAAAACTTGCTTCGGCACTTTATAATTACGGCATTATGCTTATTAATGGTTGGGGCACTGAGTGGAATCCTTTTACCGCGTATGAAAAATTTTTAGCAGCAGCGGAATCAGGTATGACGCAAGCACAATATGTTGTTGGAGTTTTAAATACGGATAACTTAATCGTTCCAAGAAACTGGAATAAATCTTATTATTGGATTAAGAAATCTTCTGATTCTGGTTATCAGCCAGCTAAAGAAATTCTAGATGAAGTGTCATTAAAAGTTTCCGTTGATTTTAAAGATTCAGTTAATCAAAATAAGTTTGCTCTTAGCGACGGAAAAAGAATAACCGAAGAATCAAATAGTTTACCAATTCAACCATCATCAGGTTTGGTATTTATAGATTTTGATTCTCAGCGTGACACTATTAAAAATATACCAGATAAAGTTTTGATTTCTGATTTAGATCATATTGGTATCACTAATATTCTTGATTCATTAAAGATTAAAAATGATTCAACATTATTGGTAATTAATAAGAAATCACAAATAAATTTATTACTTAAACTTGCTGATGCCGGAAGTCCTGAGGCGCAAACTATTTTAGGTAGATTGCATGAGAAAGGTAATACGCTGGATAAAAATACGTTAATAGCTGCGGAGTATTATATAAGAGCTACAATTTTAGATTCACCACGCGCAGCTTTTTTACTTTGGAATCTTATTCGTGAAAAGGATTTTTATAAAATATTAAATGATGTAATTCAGTTTAATGATCCAACAGCAGAGTTTGTTTGGTACGGCTTAAAAAAACTTGGATATGATAATCGACTTAGTGATAATGATGCAATAGATCTTTTACAAAAAGCATCGGGTAAAAATCATATCCCTTCAATTATCGAATTAGGATTTAGTTACTATTCGGGTAAATATGTAAAGCCTGATAGTAAAAAAGGGTTGGATTTATGGAATGCTGCAAAAAATTTTAATAGCACTGAAGCGAGTGTTCGTATCGCAGCTTCGCAAGTTTTTGATTTAATTCCCAATACGGATTTAAGCGGAACAATTTTGATATTAGAAAATGCCGAACAAAATGGATCATTACTTGCTCAGTTTGCATTAGCTTATTGCTATGAATTGGGTATTGGTGTTAAAAAAAGTTTACCGAATGCAGTTAAGTATTATCGGTCAGCAACACAACGAGGTAATCAATACGCTTATGAACAGTTAAAAAGATTATATGATAACATCCGACCTGCAAAGAATGAATATAAAGTAAGTAACTAGAAAATAGATACGTCTAATAAATATCTTCTGTCAATTCGATTCCGAAAGCATTCGGGATCCTTTCAAATGAGATTTTGAAATTTCTCAGAATTCTCAAATAATTATTTAATGGAAGAAATGGCTATTACCTCTAAACTACCTGAAATTGGCACTAGCATTTTTGCTGTTATGTCTAAGATGGCAAACGATTTTAATGCAATTAATCTTTCACAAGGTTTCCCTGATTTTAATTGCTCGGAAGAACTGATTGAACGCGTTAATTATTATATGAAAAGCGGATTCAATCAATATGCGCCAATGCCCGGTACTCTGGAACTCAGAAAAGAAATATCAAAAAAAGTTAAAAGAGATTATGACCGAGAATATAATTATGAAACGGAAATAACCATTACCGCAGGTGCTACACAAGCTTTGTTCTCGGCTTTTTCTGCGATTATCAGTCCCGGTGATGAAGTAATCATTTTTGAACCGGCATATGACAGCTACCTCCCTTCCATCAAAATTAATGGTGGAATTCCAATAAGTATTCCACTTAATCAAAATGATTTTAGCATTCCATGGGAAAAGGTAAGAAAATCTTTAACTGCAAAAACAAAATGTATCGTTATTAATTCGCCTCATAATCCCACGGGTGCAATTTTGAGTGATGATGATATCAAAGAATTAATACGTTTAGTAAAAGACACTGATATTTTAATTATAAGTGATGAGGTTTATGAACATATAGTTTTTGATGAACGGAAACATCTAAGTTTTGCAAGCTATGATGAATTGGCAAAACGTAGTTTTATTATTTCCTCATTTGGAAAAACTTTTCACACAACGGGATGGAAAATTGGATATTGCTGCGCACCCGAATATTTATCAAAAGAATTTAGGAAGATACACCAATTCATTGTGTTTGCAGTTAACACACCAATACAACTTGCTTATTCTGATTATATCAAGAACGAAAAAAATATTTATTCATTAAAAAAATTTTATCAGGATAAGCGCGATCTTTTTGCTTATCTGATTAAAGAATCAAAATTCTTATTAAGACCATGCAGCGGAACATATTTTCAGTTGCTGGATTATAGTAACATATCGGATAAAAACGATTACGATTTTTGTGAGTTTCTTACTAAAAATGTTGGAGTCGCAGCAATTCCTCTTTCACCTTTTTATAAAAATGAGACTAAAGAAAAACTAATCAGGATTTGTTTTGCAAAAAGACATGAAGTATTACAACAAGCGGCATTAAAATTAAACAATATTTAATTTCAAAAAACACAAAATATATTTTATGGAAAACATTGATATAAAAAAACGTGCTGCGATAATTTCTCTTTCAATCGGCATAGGGATGTTCATATTTAAAATGGGTGCGTATCTTATTACCGGATCAACAGCAATTTTTTCTGACGCAGCAGAGTCAGTTGTTCATGTGATGGCAACAAGTATGGCGCTGTACAGTATAATTTTAAGTTCGAAACCTGCAGATGATTCTCATCCTTACGGACATGGAAATATAGAATATTTTTCAGCAGGTATTGAAGGAATGCTGATACTTATTGCCGCTGTTTTCATTATCTACACAAGTATAGTAGCAATCATCAATGGTCCTGAACTTCAGCAGCTTGGGATAGGTGCAATCATTATTAGTATTGCGTCAACAGTCAATTTACTACTTGGCAATTACTTAATCCGAACAGGAAGAAAAACGAACTCACTTACACTTGTTGCTGATGGAAAACATGTTTTAACTGATTCTGTAACGAGCTTTGGAGTAATTGCCGCAGTATTATTAGTTATCGTTACCCATATATTAATCTTAGATCCGATAATTGCAATCATTGTAGCTCTTAATATCCTTTTTACGGGATGGAAATTAATTCGCGAGTCGATTGGTGGATTGATGAATGAAGCTAACCCGGCAACATTTAATAAATTAGCTGATAAACTTATCCGAATTAAAAAAGATTATTGGATCGATATTCATGAATTAAGATTTTGGCAATCGGGCGATAAAGTCTTTATAGATTTTCATTTGATTCTACCATATTATTTTAATATCAAGCAAACTCATGAAGAAGAAAACCTTATTGAAGCTGAACTGCAAAAAGATTTTTCTCATGCTGATTTAAAAATCCATCTCGATTATTGTGTACCACAACTGTGTAAGTTTTGTATATATGATGATTGTAAAGTTAGAAGTGAAAAAAATTCTCAATCGGTTAAATGGAACATTGGTAAGCTTATTGGCGGTCCTGTTTATAATAGGAATAATACTTAGTGGCAAATAAAAATTAATTTTTATTTCTCTTTAATATTTCAAATTCTGGAACTTTAACATTTTGTAAAATTATCAGTCCGGCAATAAAGAAAACTCCTACTGAAAGAGCAGCAAATCTTTCATTTGACAAATCTGAAATTATACCATAAAAAAGAGGACCAACTACCGCAGATGATTTACCAAATAGTCCGTCATAAAATCCAAAAAATTCTGCTTCTCTATCCTTTGGAGTAAGCAGAGCCATCAAACTTCTGCTCGTGGATTGTGAAGAACCAATTGACATTCCGGCAAGCAACCCGATTATATAAAATTCAAAAATAGTGCTAACAAAGTAAGTTCCTATAATTACAGCAATCCAAATGCAAAGTGTAATTGTAATAGTTTTTTGTGGACCTATGTGATCCGAAATTATTCCGAATATAAATGAACCTGCAACAGCCGTGCTTTGAACCACTACGAAAAAAAGTATCACTTGCTCATCTGTCATTCTAAGAGCATTAGCAGCAAATATAGATGCGAATGCAATGATTGTAAGTATTCCATCATTGTAAAGAAAAAATGAAACTAGAAAACGTTTGATTGAAGGATAATTACCACGGACAAATATAGATTTAAAAGTATTTATGCTTTCTGAGATTCCTTTTTGGACAAGATTTTTTTTAAGAGGCTCACTGATTTTGGGTTCGCTTATAAAAAGGAATAATGGAATCGAAAAGAAGAAAAAGAATGAAGCAGCTACAACAAAGGATAACCTTACATAAAAATAATATTCAGGTGACGATTGTGAGGGAAGTAAAACCATTACAATTAAAAGTACTACAAGAGCACCAACATAACCCATCGCAAATCCGTAACCGGATACCCTGCCAAAATTTTTCTTTTCAGTAATGTTTGGTAAAAAAGCATCATAGAAAACAAGCCCTGCTTCAAACCCCAAGTTTGCAAAAACAAAAAGAATAAATCCTAAAAACAAATCTCCCTTTTGAACAAAAAACATAAGTGCGGTACAAACCACTGAAAGTAATGTAAATATCATAAGAAATCTTTTACGATTTCTGGATACATCAGCAATTGCACCAAGCGGCGGACTGAGAATGGCGGCAAGAATCATAGAAAGACTTACGGCTAAGCCCCACATCCATTTTCTTCCGTCAGTTACGTAATTGGAAAAATATTTTGAATAAATAACAGTAACGATAATTACTGAAAAAGAAGTGTTTGCAAAATCAAATAGTGACCAGATAAATATTTTTTTTTTACTATTCATCAATCGTTTTTATGATGCGGTTTTGAAATCGTTTCATCAACTAATCCCCTGCCGGCTTTATTCAATCCGGATGTAATTTCCTCTGATAGAATTGCGTCGAGTATTCCATTAATAAATTTTCCGCTCCCCGCAGTACTAAACTCTTTGGCTATTTCGATCGCTTCGTTAATTGATACTTTCGGTGGAATGTCAGGGAAAAAAAGCAACTCACAAATGGCGATGCGCAGTAATATTTTATCGATTAATGCAACTCTATTAATTTCCCAATTGTCAATTCTATCCTTAATCTTTTCATCAATTTCTTTTTTATGAATAAGTACCGCATTGACAAGATCCTCACCAAATTTTTTATCATTCTCTTCAGTAACATCCCCAAGAATACTTTTAGTAAGAGCTAATAAATTTTCACTATTCATTTCATAAGCATAAAGAATTTGTAATACTTTTTCTCTTACAATTCTTCTCTTAAAAACAGCGGACATCTTTTTCTCCTTAGTGTTCGGTTAAACTTTAGATTGCACAAAACCAAAATACAGTCAACGCTAATGCCTCCCTCAAATCATTATATACAGCTTTTTCAAATCCCGGAATTAAATCTGAAGGTACAACTTTAATTTTTATATTATGAAATCGGCTTATTTCTAAAACTCGTACTAAATGATAACCATCAGAAATAACTATTACAATATTTGCTTTGTGAGATAATAATTTTTTTTTGATAAATGCAACTTGTTCATTTGTCGATGTTGTTTCTTTTTCAATAAAAACATCGGGAATATCTTTGCCCAATGAATGTATATAGTTTAACGCTACTTCAGATTCGGCTAACTCACCGGGAGCATTACTGCCGGTCAAATAAATTTTGGAAATTGTTTTCTCTTCATATAATAAAACTGCTTTATCTACTCTTGCTGAAAGAGATGGGCTTGGTTTATTATGGGACCAAACCGCTGCACCTAAAACAACGCCAATATTATTTGGGTCCTTAGTAATTATCTTGTCCTTAAACCCTGATTCTTTTTTCGTGATGAAGACAAAAGCAAAAATCAAAATAATTAGCATCAACAAAACTGAATTAAATAATGCACGAAGTACAATAATATCTTTAATCTTCAAGATATTTAACCATATTATAAAAAATATATTGAAGTATGAAAAATTATATAAAGTGAAAAGTACTGCGATAAATAGTCTATTGCCGTTTTGCCCCAGATAATAAAAATCTTTAAATGGCAACACTAAAATGGTTGAAATATAAGATAGGATAAGAAGTATTTGATTTATTATGAAAAAGATGAGGAATAATTTAGAATCGAATGACATCGCTTTTTTAAAATGAGCAATAATAATTCCAATTATTATTATAACGGCAAAAAGGAGATTTGCTGAATTGCCAAAACTCCAGAGATTAAAATCATGAAGACTTAAATTTTGATTCCGATACTTAACAAAATATAGAAATACAAGATCCAGTATGATAATTAGAATAAATATTAAAGGAAGAAATGGAAATTTTATTCTCTTACTCTGTTTCACAATTTCAATGATTTTATTTGTAATTACATTCTAAATAGCTTAATTAAAAAATACTAAAATTAATTATCAATAGGGGTGTCTTTTTGTTGGATAATTAAAATTGGAATAATAATGTGTGTGTCAAACTTTTATTAAATTTTACCACCAGTTAATTTTAATATGCTTTAGAAATTATCTGACTTATTTAGTTCAATTTGCTTTAGCTTTTCCAAAATAAATTTTGCTATCAAAACTGCAAGCACAGAACCCAAAAAATCCGCCGTCCAATCACGAATATCAGCAAACCTACCGGGAACAAGTAATTGATGCAATTCATCTACCATTCCATAAAAAGATGCTAGTAATAAAGCAATGGTTGCTGGAAATTTATTTAATAGTTGATATTTTTTTTGAAAAAATAATGTTAGGTATAAGAGAAAACTTAATAAGCCATAGGCACCAAAATGTTCAATCTTATCACTAACATTCATATCCAATGAGATATTCGAAGGCAATGAAGTCAAAATAAATAACACTATCCAATATAGTATAAGCGGCAAATGGATTATGTAAAAACGATTTCGGTCGAGATAACTATACAATACTTTCCTCTAAAAATTTTACGGTGTAAGGATAGTTATTCATTATGTCTGAGGCAAGGTAATTTGAGATTGACTTTTCTTTCAGAAGTAAATCTGCTGTTAAGCTGTGTAAATAAGTCCCTGCAATCGCAGCCGTTTCAGGATTTTTATTTTGTGATAATAATCCTGAAATAATCCCAGTTAACACATCACCTGTTCCAAACTTTGCCATTCCGCTATTACCGGTTGTGTTTATAAATGCTTCTCCGGTTTGATTAAAAATAATTGTTGGCGCTCCTTTTAATACTAATATACATTTATACTTTATTGCAAAATCTTTTCCATAACTCAAAATATCTTTCTCAATCAGATTTGATTCTACACCAATCATTTGTGAAAACTCTCCCAAATGCGGAGTTAGAATACAATTTTTTAGATTTACCTTTTCTAAAAACATTTTATCCAAAGCAAAAAGCGCGTCAGCATCCAAAACAGCAAATTTAAAATTTCTTTGTAATAAAAAATGCTTAACGGCTTTCATGGTTTCAACTTCTCTGCCCAAACCAGGACCAATCGCAACAACATCTGCCCATTTAATTTTTTGTCCAAGAGAGTTTAAAACTTCACCATTAAAATATTTTGTTTTTTCATTTCCATAAGATTCGACAACAACCTCAAGTAAATTTTTGTGGATAAGTTTTTTTGAACTTTCCGGAATTGCAAGTATTGAAGCTCCAGCACCTGAAACTAAAGCTGATTGAGAAGTTAGTGATGCTGCACCGGGATATTTATAAGAACCAGCAATTGATAAAACTTTTCCAGCCGAATATTTATGAACAGATTTCTTTCTTTTAGGTAAGAATGAATATGTATCTTCAGGTTCAATTAAATAGGTGTTTGGATTTATAGAATTAAAATAATCTCTACCAATTCCAATTTCTTTTAATACAACTTCACCACAAAATTCATATCCACGTTCTATGAACAAACCTTTTTTAAATTCACCAAGCGTAACTGTTAAATCAGAATTAAAAATTAAATCCCCAAATCCTGTATCAGCATTTAAACCTGTTGGAACATCGATTGAACATTTGAATGCTTCTAATTTATTTAGGGATTTTATGATTACTGAATATGGTTCTTTCAGTTGACCTGTAAATCCACTTCCCAAAATTGCATCAACAATTATATTACAATCTTTTAACCAGTTAATATCTTTTACAGATTTATAAGATTTTAATTTAAGATTTTTTCTTTTTGCAGAAAGATTTTTTAAAATATTAAAATTTAATTTGCAATCATCACTTAAATCAGTTTCTGTTCCGAGTGAAATAACTTTAACATCAAATCCAGCATTAGAAAACTGTCTCGCGACTGCAAAACCATCGCCGCCATTATTACCTTTACCGCAAACTATTCCAATAGAATTGATGTTATCAACACGCTCTAAAATTGATTCATAAATTCCTATCCCTGCATTTTCCATCAAAACAATTCCAGGAACTCGCAGTCGTTTAATTGCAAATGAATCAAGATTACGGATTTGGGATGTATTATAAAGTGGTATCATATCATTCTTTTTTCATAGCTCATTGCGAACGAGTTTTCTAGTTATTAGAGCCCGTTGCATAAGTGTTCTTTTTGTCATTTCGACCAAAGGGAGAAATCTTTTACGCTATAATTTATCAGATTTCTCAGTCGAGGACTCCTTCGAAATGACTTACTCTAATTCTGCAATTGTCTCAGCAAAAGCATTGCAATGAAGTAATCAATTTTCCGGACTTATTAACGAGATCACTTCTCCCGATGAATCGGGCTGATGATGACAATTACTTTTACATAAAATCTTAAACAAACTTTGTTATCAAGTCTATCAATGTTCCTGGAAAGACCCCAAGTAAAATAACAACAATGACTGAAAAAATAATTGCAAGCATTGAACTATTACTTGATTCAATTGCAAAATCATTTTCTGAAGATTTGAAATACATCAAAACAACTATGCGTAAATAAAAATAAATGCTAATTGCGCTTGATATAACTCCAAGTATTGCAAGCCATGTTAAATTTGATTTTATGGCTGCGATAAAGATATAATATTTACCAAAGAAACCGGCAAATGGAGGAAGACCCGCAAGTGAAAACATTATTATTGCAAGTAAAGCCGAAAGCAATGGTTTCCTGTTTCCTAAACCAGCATAAGAATTTATGTTAAGATTTGTTTCATCTTTTCCTTCAAACAAAGATACTACACCAAATGCACCAAGATTCATAAATGTATAAGCAGCAAGATAAAATATTACTCCAGCAGCTGCATCGTGATTTCCGGCAGCTAATCCTATTGCAAGATAGCCAGCGTGTGAAATTGAAGAGTAAGCTAACATTCGCTTAATATTGGTTTGTGCAATTGCAACAATACTTCCATAAAACATTGAGAGAACTGAAATGACGGCAAGATATGGAGTAAATAAATTCCCGTTCGGTCCATTAAACAATGCAAACAACGATGCTAATATTGCACTGAAAGCAGCAGCTTTACCTGCAGTTGAAAAAAGTGCTGCGACTGTTGTCGGTGAACCTTCATAAACATCTGGAACCCACATATGAAATGGAAATGCTGCAATCTTAAATGAAAAACCAATTAAGAAAAGAAGAATACCTGCTATGAATAATAAACTCTTGGTTAACTCAGCAAAGTTTGCTGTAATAAAATCAATGGAAGTTGTGTGAGCACTGCCATAAATCAATGCGATGCCGTAAACAATAAATCCTGTTGCAAATGCACCGAGCAAAAAATATTTAAGTGATGCTTCATTTGCACCAGCTTTTTTACGATTCATTCCAGCAAGGATGAAAAATGACACAGACATAATTTCCAAACCAAGAAAGATTACAAATAAATCTTTTGCCGCTGCCATCAACATCATACCAAGAACTGAAGATTGAAGAATTATGTAATACTCTCCGAAGTAAGTTCCGTATTTTTTTATGTAATCGATGGAAAGTAAAGTTACAACTGCGGCACCAAATGTAAATATTGCGTGGAAGACATTTACGTTTCCGCCAGTTGCAAGCATACCTTGAAGAATAATAGAAACATCTTTTGTGTAATAAAGTGAATGTAATCCAGCAGCTAAAAACATTAATACAGAAAACCAGGGAAGAATTATTTCACTCTTCTTAGAATACATTTCAATTAAAAGCGAGATAACTATTCCTGCTCCAATAATTACAAGCGGAAGCACATTAAAAAATTCTTGAGCGTTATTAAACATGATAGTTTTATCTTTTTATAACTTCTTACTTAGATGATTGAATTAAACCAAGTTCAACTGGACTAACTTTTACGGGATGATAAATTTGCTTAACAACTTTAGCAGTTGATTTATCAGAAACTTTTAAAAATGTGGTTGGATAAATTCCTATCCAAACTATAAAAATAAAAATCGGAGCAAGAACAAAAATTTCTCTTACATTCATATCTTTTAATCCATCAAGTTTTGGATTTTTAACTTCACCAAAAACTACTCGTTGATACATCCACAATAAATAAACTGCTGCAAAGATTACTCCACTTGCTGCAAATACTGTAAACATCCAGCTATTTAAAATTGGCGATTGGAATGAACCAAGTAAAATTAGAAACTCACCAATAAATCCGTTCAACCCTGGTAATCCTATAGAAGAAAGTGAAGCGAACATCAAAGCAAATGAAAAGACAGGAACTAATTTTGCAATACCGCCGTAGTCTGCAATTTCTCGAGTGTGAGTTCTCTCGTAAATAACTCCAACTAAAAGGAATAACGCTCCTGTTGATAAACCATGATTTACCATTTGAATGACTGCGCCTTGAATTGATTCCTGAGTCATTGCAAAAATGCCAAGTACAACAAAACCTAAGTGAGATACTGAGGAATATGCTACAAGTTTTTTAATATCTGTTTGAACCATTGATACAAGCGCGCCATAAATAATTCCTATTATGGCAAGTACCGAAATGTAAGGCGCCGCAATGATTGATGCTTCAGGGAAAAGTGGAAGATTGAATCTTAACAAACCATAAGTTCCCATCTTTAATAAAACTCCTGCAAGGATTACAGAGCCAGCTGTTGGAGCCTGAACGTGAGCATCAGGCAGCCACGTGTGCAATGGAAACAGCGGAACTTTTATTGCAAAGCTAAATGCAAATGCTGCGAACATCCACATCTGAATTTTCATTGGAATTTGCGGCGCAACTTTGTAAAGATCGACTAAGTTAGTTGTAAAATATCCGAGCAGTCCGGTTGCATAAACAGCAAGCCATACAATTGCAATAAGCATAAGCAAGCTGCCAAACATTGTGTAAATAAAAAACTTAACAGCAGCATAAACTCTTTCTTTTCCACCCCAGATTCCAATTATAAAATACATTGGAATTAGCATTGCTTCCCAGAAAATGTAGAAAAGAAATAAATCAAGAGCGATAAAAACTCCAAGCATTCCAACTTCAAGCATTAAAAAGAAAAATGTAAATTCTTTTACTTTGTCTTGAATACTTGACCAGCTTGAAATCAATGTTAATGGAGTTAAAAACGTTGTTAATAAAACTAACAGCAAAGACATTCCATCAACCCCAACATGATAATGAATGTTTAATCCTTTTATCCACTCTATTTTGTTAATGAATTGAAAATCCGAATTTGCGGAATCAAACTGAAAATAGATTACAATTGAAAGCAGGAATGCAATTGTTGAAATTCCAAGTGCAGCATATTTAATAAGGTTTGCTTGTTCTTTTTTAAAAAACAAAATCAAAAATGAACCGATAAGAGGTACTAAAATTAAATAGGTTAACAATGAGTTTTGTTCCATTTTATAAACTTAAAATTATCCAGAAGAAAGCAGCAACAATTCCCAGCACCATTACCAATGCATAAAACTGAGCCACACCTGTTTGTAATTTTCTTATGTTGATTGAAATTATATCTATAACTTTTGCAGCACCGTTTACAACACCATCAATAATTTTGTTATCTACAATCTTCCATAAAAATGATCTTGATGTTTGCAGGATTGGATTAACAACTGCAGCATCGTAAGCTTCATCAACAAAATATTTATTCCAAAGTAAGTTGTACAAACCTTTGAACTTTTGAGCTGTGTTTGAAGCGATGGAAGGTTTTTTGAGGTAAACATATCTTGCAAACAAAATTGCAGCAACAGCAAAGGCAACAGATAAAACCATCAACAAAATTTCTTCAAAGTGTGAGTGCATATTATAAGTTGCAAGTTTTCTATCTGCATCTTTAAATAATGGAGCTAAGAAACTGTGAAATTGATTCCCGTGTTCGCCTGAAAATATTTCCGGTATTCCAATAAATCCACCAATAGCAGCTAGTGCAGCTAAGATCATTAATGGAATTGTCATCACTGCCGAAGATTCGTGTGGATGTTTATCGTGTCCGAATCTTTCTTTCCCTTCAAAAGTTAAAATGTAAAGACGAAACATATAAAATGCGGTCATCATTGCTGTACCTGCCCCAAGAATCCAGAAGAACAATCCACCATTTGCATAAGAGTACCAGAGGATTTCATCTTTGCTAAAAAATCCTGAGAGAGGCGGAATGCCAGAAATTGCCAGAGCGGCGATTAAAAATGTTAGATAAGTGCGCGGCATATATTTCTTTAATCCGCCGAACTTTTGAATATCCTGTTCTTCGTGCATTGAATGAATAACTGAACCTGCGCCAAGGAATAGAAGTGCTTTGAAAAATGCGTGAGTCATTACATGAAAAATTCCTGCTGAGAAAGCTCCCATTCCCATTGCCAAAAACATATAACCAAGCTGAGATACAGTGGAGTATGCTAAAACTTTTTTAATATCATTTTGTACGATGCCGATTGTAGCAGCAAAGAAAGCAGTAAATGCTCCGATAATTGCAACAACCATTAAAATATCCGGAGCACTTGCATATATGATTGAGGTTCTTGCAACCATATAAACTCCGGCAGTAACCATTGTAGCCGCGTGTATAAGTGCTGAAACCGGTGTTGGACCAGCCATAGCATCCGGTAACCAAACGAACAAGGGAATTTGTGCAGACTTTCCTGTTGCACCGATGAATAAAAATATTGCTATAAATCCAAAGGTCGCGGTTGAAACATCGAATGAAACAGCACGTGAAAAAACTTCATTAAAGTTTAAGCTTCCAAAAGTCATGTAGATTAAAAACATTCCAAGTAAAAAACCAAAATCACCAATCCTGTTTACAATGAATGCTTTTTTAGCGGCATCAGACGTAGTTGACTTTTCAAATTTTTTATCATACCAAAAACCTATAAGTAGATATGAACAAAGACCAACACCTTCCCAACCTAAAAATAAAAGTACAAAGTTGTCTGCAAGGATAAGATTCATCATTGCGAAGATGAAAAGATTCATGTATGCAAAGAATCTCCAGAAACTTTTATCTCCGTGCATATAACCGATGGAGTAAACGTGGATAAGGAATCCTACTCCGGTTACAATTAAAGCCATTACGAGTGAGAGTTGATCAACCTGATATGCAAAGCTAACGTTTAGATTTTTAACAGTAAGCCAGCTAAATAATGTTACAATTTTTTGTCTTTGATCAACCGGTAAAGCGAGTGTCTCAAAGAATGCTCCGAGAGCAATCAGAAATGATAAACCAATCGTGCCGCTTCCGATTAAACCAATAAGTTTTTCATTTTTTATCTTGCTGCCAAAAATTCCATTGATTAAAAATCCAACTAATGGAAGAACAACGGTTAAGTAAATTAATTCACGCATAGATAAATATTTGTTTCTAACAATTTTAAGTTCAAGCTGAATTTATTTCAGCATCTGTCAAATAATTAAATAAGATTCCGAATCAAGTTCGGAATGACAAACGATTACCACTTCAAAATATTTATTTCATCAATGTTAACTGTAAGCTTATTACGGAATATTGCAATTATAATTGCAAGTCCTACTGCAGCCTCTGCAGCAGCAACTGTCATAACAAAAAAAACAAAAAGTTGACCAATTGAATTACCCAGATAAGATGAAAAAGCAACCAGCGTTAAGTTTGCAGAGTTAAGCATTAACTCGATACTCATAAAAACTATGATTGCATTTCTTCTTGTAAGTACGCCGGCAACTCCGACAAAAAACATAAACGCACTAAGTATTAAATAATATTCAATTGTTATTGACATAATAAAAACTTCTTTATTCAAATTTCTTTTTTGCTAAAACTAATGCACCGATTGTTGCAGCGAGTAATAAAAATCCAGCGGCTTCAAATGGTACGATGTAATTTGTAAATAATAATCTTCCAATCGATTCAATTGTCCCTGCTTCAACACTTTTTGCTAAGTCTTTAGAAATGTTTTGTGAAGGACGAGCAAAAAATATTATGTAAGCAAGCTGAGCGAACACAGTAAAAGCGACAATCATTGCAAAGATTTTAATTTTGGGATTTAACTCTAAAAATTTCTTTTCATTTTCTGGTCGTAATAACATCAAAACAAAAAGAAATAAAACCATAATTGCACCAGCGTAAACAATAATTTGTGTTACGGCTATAAATTGTGCATTTAAAGTAAGATACAATCCTGCGAGTGATGCAAAGTTTAATACAAGAAATAATGCTGAGATGACTGCATTGCTTCTTGTAATCATAATTACTGCGGTAACTGCCGCAACAATTCCGAAAATGAAAAATAAAACTACATCTAAAGTCATATGTATTAATGTTTAATGGTTGATGTTTAATGGAATATGTTTTTTGGATTAGTAATCATTTTATTTATTTCTCAAATTTTTCTGTGCATTTAGTTTAATACTAATAAATATCTTTTTAAACTCTAAACTTTCATTTAATAAATTCTGAAAATTTTCAGTCTTTAATGGAATTGGTAATACTTCATTCAAAACTCTAAGCCAGTAATTACTTTCTCTGGATTCTTTTGATACAACACCAATTTTGTGAATAAAATCTTTACTTGATTCAGCGGCTTGTGCTTCCTCATAATTTGCGCCCACTGATGTTGAAGCTTTGGCTAATTGAAAAGCTATAATAGAATAGGACTTAGTTTTAGGTAAAGTCTCAATCAACTTAAGAGAATTCACTCCAAAATTAAAAGTTCGTTCCAATAACTCTTCAGTCTTAGCATTCATACATGCCTTCCTTATCCATCAAACATTAACCATTAACCATCATACATCAACCATCATACATCAACCATCTTTACGGTGTATTACGATAAATCATTCTTGGAAAAGGAATAGCTTCACGTAAATGATCTAATCCACAAATCCAACTAACCGTACGCTCTAATCCTAAACCAAAACCTGCGTGTGGCACAGAGCCATATCTTCTTAAATCTAAATACCACTCAAACGCACTTTGAGGAAGATTATGTTCTTTGATCCTTTCTAAAAGGAAATCAAGATTATCTTCACGCTGACTACCGCCAATAATTTCTCCGTAACCTTCAGGTGCAAGAACATCAACTGCAAGAGCATACTTTGGAGCAATTGGATCACGCTTCATATAAAACGCTTTTATTTCCGCAGGATAATGATGAACCATAATTGGTCTATCAAATTGTGCGGATACAATTGTTTCATCAGCACCTGTAATATCATCTCCCCATTTAAAATCTATTCCGTTCTTTTTTAAAATCTCAACTGCTTCATCATAGTGAACACGTGGGAAAGGACGTTTTACATTTTGAAGTTTTGTTGTATCACGCTCAAGAACTTTTAACTCTTCTACTTTTTCTGTAAGGATAGTTTGAACAATATATTCCAAAAACTCTTCAGCTAAATCCATATCATCATTCAAATCATTGAATGCAACTTCGGGTTCAACCATCCAGAATTCTGTTAAGTGTCTTCTTGTTTTAGATTTTTCTGCACGGAAAGTTGGACCGAAAGTATAAACTTTGCCAAGTGCCATTGCACCAGCTTCCGCATAAAGTTGTCCGGATTGTGTTAGATAAGCATTGCCCAAATCAAAATAAGGAGTTTCAAAAAGTGTTGATGTTCCTTCACAAGCACTTGGAGTTAAGATTGGAGGATCCATTAAAGTAAAACCGCGTTCATCGAAAAAATCACGTATTGCTTTTGCAACACGATGACGAATTTTCAAAATCGCAACTTGCTTACTAGATCGTAACCATAAATGTCTGTTATCAAGTAAGAATTCTATTCCGTGTTCTTTTGGTGTGATTGGATAATCGTGGGCATCTGAAATTACTTTTAAATCTGATGCATCAAGTTCAAATCCGCCGGGAGCGCGAGGTTCTTCTTTAACTTTTCCGGTAACTTCAATTGATGATTCCTGACCAATCTTATCAACCATATCAAAAACTTCGGGAGTGAGATTACCTTTAAAGTAAACGCATTGAAGATAGCCTGAGCCATCACGAAGAATTATAAATTTAATTTTGCCGCTCGAACGTTTATTGAAGAGCCAACCTCGGAGAGTAATTTCCAGCCCTACAAATTTCCCAAGATCACTAATTGTAATTTTCTGCATTAAATCTGTTATTTTCTTCAAAAAATGATAGACTAATATAAAGAGTGGGTCTAAAAAAACCAATAAAACTTAGGAACAATGATGATAAACTAAGTTTATTATTTCCTTTGTCCCAAATCTTCTCCAATCTTTACTAATTAAACATTAGTTTAGTTTTTTTTGAAATTATTTAGGAGTACAATGAACGAAATAATTATCATCGGCGCAGGACCTGCAGGTATTAGTATGGCAGTAGAAGCTGTAAATGCCGGAATATCAAAAGACAAAATTTTAATCGTAGAAAAAGCTGTAGAGCATTCATTTAGTATAAAAAAATATTATCCTGATAATAAATTAGTTACTGCAAACTTTAAAGGATTTGCAGCCGCATGCACAGGTGTAATGTGTTTAGCGGATTCATCCAAACACGAAACCATTTCTTACTTAGATAAAGCGATTGAAGATCATAAACTAAATGTACATTACAAAGAAACAGTTCATAAAATCCACCAGGGAAAATCTGAACAAAATTTTATTATTTACACAGATAAAAATACTTATGAAGCCAAAGTTGTTGTTATTGCAGTTGGTATTCTTGGTAAACCAAACAAACCCGATTACAAAGTTCCCGCAACACTAAATGAAAAAGTTTTATTTGATGTTACATCAAAAGATATTAATAATTCTAAAGTACTTGTTGTTGGCGGTGGCGATTCTGCATCCGAATATTGCCAGTATTTACAGCAAGTTGGCAACGTTGTAACATTAAGTTACCGCAAAATGCAATTTAACAGGATGAATGAAATAAATCTTGAAAGTCTCACTACCCTATCAACTCAAAATAAAATTAACTTAAAACACAATTCAAACATAACTTCTATTGAAGATGAAAACGGAAAGCCAAAAGTTATGTTTGCAGAAAATGAGACTGAAAAATTTGATTATGTCGTGTACGCTCTTGGGGGAAGCACACCCGAAAATTTTCTTAAGCTAATCGGAATTGAGTTTAATGGACCTGATCCAATTTTAAAAGAAGGAAATGAAACAACAATTCCAGGTTTATTTTTAACCGGTGATTTGAGTGCAGGCAAAAAAGGCGGCTCAATAATTTGGGCATTTAACTCTGCCAATGCTGCAATGAAAAAGATTTGCGAAAATTATTTGCAGTGTGAGATTTAATTTACAATTGTAAAATTTATAATCCTGCAAACCTATAAAGTTGTCATGGTCGCTATGTAAAAAAAAAGAGATATGGAGAGCTGTAGTTTTTCTGAGATTTAACATTTGTCAACTTAAATTAGTTTCAGGTCTTAAGATGATCACATTTTTGTAGGATAAGATTCTGAAATAAATTGAGTATGATAATATTCGAACAGACTCGTGGTTCGTGCCTGCTAACTAATTCCCTTCGAATATTTATATTTGGAATCAAAAATCATCCAGTTTTAAGATCAGGTACCAAAATGAAAAAAATATTTATCTTACTTTTTCTTGTTTTACCAATTCAATTTTGCTTTTCTCAACATCTTCAAACAAAAAACGAAACCAAACCTGATTGGGAAAATGGTGTCCCCGATGGATGCACATCTATTATGGTTGGCAAGCTTGCGAGCTTTGATGGAAGCGTAATGACATCCCACACGGATGACAGTCATAGAACAAGAAGTGAGTACAATATTGTTCCGCCTAAAAAATATCCTGCAGGATCAAAAGTAGTGATGTATAAACGAGTGGCTGATAATACAAAGAAAATGCCTGCATATAAATTCGAACCAACTGGCGAAATCCCGCAAGTTGAATCTACTTATGGGTACATCAATACGGCTTATCCTTGTTTGAATACAGAACAACTTGCAATTGGTGAATCTACTTTTGGCGGTAGAGAAGAATTAAAATCTGATAAAGGATTAATTGATTGCACTCAGCTTGTAACTTTAATGGTAGAAAGATGTAAAACTGCTCGTGAAGCAATTTCAATGGCGGGTGAACTTTTAGAAAAATACGGTTGGATTGATGAAGGCGAATGCTTAACGATTGCCGATCCGAATGAAGTATGGATGTTTGAAGTTGCTGGATCGGGTAAAGACAAAGTTGGTGCAATCTGGGCTGCACAACGCGTTCCGGATGATCAAATTTCTGTAAATGCAAATGGAAGCAGGATAAGACAAATTGAGGTAAACAATCCTGATTATTTTATGTTCTCTAAAAATGTTTTTGATGTTGCAAAAGAAAACGGATGGTGGAATCCTGCAAACGGACCATTTGAATTTTGCTATGCGTATGCGGAGAGAAATTCATTTGCCACAAGAAGAAGAGAGTGGCGTGTATTTGATCTTGCTGCACCATCACTTAAGCTTGATCCCAATTCAGAAAATTTTCCTTTTTCAATTAAACCGGATAAACCAATTACTTTAGAAAAGATGGTAGAGATTTTTTCTGATTATTATCAAGGTACCGATTTTGACATGACAAAAAATCTGACAGTTACAAATGACAGCGGAAAAACGGTTATCTCCCCTCTCGCAAATCCATTTATGCCGTATGATATGAATGATCTCTTCAAAATAAATGGCGGCTGGGGACGACTTGGAGAAAGAACCATTGCACGCTGGTACACAATGTATGCAACAATTATCCAGTGCAGAAGTTGGCTTCCGAATGAAGTTGGCGGAGTTGCTTGGATTGCCTGGGATAATGTTGCTTCATCAATTTACACTCCACATTATAGTTGCATTACAAAAGTGCCGGAAACAACTTCAACACCGGGAAGAGAAAATGGATTTACGCACAAATCAGCGTGGTGGGCATTTAATCAACTTGGTACTTTAGCTGCACAGCGCTGGGGCGATATGCGTAATGATGTTCGCGCAGTTTGGAATCCTATGCAAGCAGAAATGTTTGCAAATCAAAAGGAGTTTGAAAAGGAAGCAGTTGAGTTATTGAAGAAGGATAAAAAATCTGCGATAGAAAAAATTACTAAATACAGTTTTGATTGGCAGGAAAAAGTTGTTAATCGTGCCTGGAATTTAATTGATGAGTTATGGACAAAGTACGATGAGTTGTTTTAAGTAAGAATCCAGAAAATAAAAATTGAAGTAATCATTTTTTTCTGTTTAGATGAGATTTTAGTCCAAGAGTTAAAATATAGTTTGATAAATCTTTTCCGTCTAAATATGTAGTACCGTTAGCAACTTTTTCAGCAAAGTCGCCGTTTGTAATAACAAACTTTCTTTTGATTTCGTTGGCTCCTGGTTTTAAATGAATCACCTCTTCATAATCTTCTTTTTTCAAAGCGCTGGTTAAAGAACATTTGCCATGCAGATTAACAGGTGTTGTGCCTTTGCGGGCTGTACCTATAATATAAAACATTGGTTCATCTAAAATGTCCATTATGCTTATATCTTTATACCCTAAAAAAGAAAAGAAAGCTTTCATTAATGATTTAAATCCATCTAAATCAATTGTTCGAAGTTGATTGAAGATTTTTGATCTATCATTTTTTATTTTTTGTTCAAACTTTTCATTCATTCCAAAAACTGAAAGCCAATCGTCCATTAAAATAAGTTCGGATAAAGTTTCACTTTTTAAATTATC
The DNA here is from genome assembly GCA_037444745.1 of Ignavibacteriales bacterium. Lineage (GTDB taxonomy): Bacteria > Bacteroidota > Ignavibacteria > Ignavibacteriales > Ignavibacteriaceae > IGN3. Next base: position 39,129 of record JBBILT010000013.1, on the reverse strand, counting down.
AAAAATATTTCTGCTGAAAAGTCCTTTTTCATCCAACAGTTTTTTTAGAACTTCTTCAAATGAATTTTTTATTAAATAATTAAAAACTATAACAGGAGAATTAACAATTTCATTTAATCCAATTTCATCATCGTTCTGCCAATTAGTAATCGGGTTCCACCATTGATCAAAATTAATTATATAAGATACTTTGTTAAGATTAATATTAAGTCTGGATGGTTTAAGATTAGTTAGAAGTATCGGAATTTCTTTTCTTTCATAATATGAATTCAATGCGCTTTTTAATTCTTCGGTGGACATACCATTACGCGCAACGACATGCTTAATATTATTCATCTCAAAAGCTTTTTCAATTTTCTTCATTCCATTAACATCATACTGTGTAAAAACAATTGCTTTCTTTTTATTACGATAAATTGCTTCTGCCTGCTCGATAAGAAGATTGGCTTTGGGACTGATATTTCTGAAAGATGAAAAATTTAATATCTGTTTAAGTTTGTGTATGATTGTAAAAATGTTTGATTGAAATCTCAATGGATTAGGATTTTCAAAAAGTTTTGATAATTCATCGCGTGATTGAGCCATTGCTTCGGAATATTCAAACGATTGCATTTCATCAAACTGAAGCCAAATATCTTTATAAGTAACAACAGGATCATCTTGCTGAATCTCGCTTAATGTTTTTCCAAATTGATGAAAATCTACTTTGGATGAAAACGAAAAATTTTCAAGAAATTTTGTGATGTATTTTTTGTTGTTGATAGCTGTTAAAAACCATATATAATGTGGTTCAACTTTTTTGATCAATTCATCCAAAAGATTCGAAGCAGATTTGAGATTTATCTGTTCATCAAAAATAACCATGTCTATCTGATCAAAATTATGAAATTCAATTTTACCTAAATCGTTTATATCTAGATACCACATAACTGAGTAACCTGATATTTCGGCACGAGCATCTGGAATGATTTGTTTAATTGCTAATCCTCTTCCATATTTTGATAAAGATTCACCCCAGCCTTCATCAAACCTTGACTTTTCACTTATTATTAAAGCCGATTTTACTTTCCCCTTTTTGAAAAGGAAATTTAATGCTGCACAGCTTTGTGCAAATTTTTCATAACCTAATTCGTCACTATAAATAGCATAGTTATTTTCAGTTAAAAACTTCGCACTTTCGCTTTGATAAACAGTTAATTCACTTACCGATGATGAATATTCTTCCCACGAAAGTTCACGGTATGAAGATAAAAGTGCACGTAAATCTTCTCTTCGTTTATTTGGAATCTTTTCATCATTTAATCCATCGAATATTTTAGTTTCAAAATTCTTTTGTTTAATTACAACTTTTTTAACTACTGTTTTAGAAATATCGATTTTGACTTTAAAGATTTGAGAGGAAAAATTAATCTCTGATGAAAAATATTTTACTTCTGGTGCCAAAATATTTTCAATTGGAACAGAATAGGAAGTAGCCAGACTCTGCAAAATATTATCAATGCCAGGCACTTCAATCTTTTCGATAATAGGGAGTTTTAGTTTTTTTACATCAAAATTTCTTGATTCAATAATTATGTTTTCTAACTTTTCATTGTTTAGTAATTCGATGTTATAAATTTCCGGAACTAAGCTTGCCAAATGATCTGTAATAACCGGAATCTCAATTCTCTTTAACTGATTAATTAAATCTGGAGCGGAAATGCTCTTTTGATAATCTGAAACTGCCGTTGATGAAATTAATAGCGGAATTTCTTCTAAAGAAAGATTTGCAAAATCATAATCATACTTAATAGTATCTGCTGGCTTAACGATAAAGATATCAGATTGATCTATTACATTTTGATCATATACAAAAGCCGAATTGAAATCAGATAGCTGCGGCTCTTTCAGGAATTTCTCCTTCATCTGAAACAGCTGCGGCTTGGTCAATCCAAAAAATATTAAATAAGCTTTTGGTTTTATAATCCGAAATTTTTGTTTGAAATCAGGAATTGGATTTGTGAGAAGTTTAAATTTTAATTTTAATATTGTAGGATTTTGAAATACCTCAACAACAAAACCATCAACATTATCATAAGAAATTATTTGAGTTACTTCTTCTTGATAAATTGGAGGAACGCGAAGCCATCTGGAAAATTGGAAATCATCGGTGACTTCAATCTTTGCAACTTTAGCTGCAATTTTTGATCGGGTTGAGCGAAGCATTTAAAAAAAATTAATCGTTCGTTCTTTGTAATTGGACCTGTTCACAAGCTGCTTTTAATCTTTCGAATGGTTCTGATAAATTTCTAGATTCAGCAATTTTCTCTAAACGTTCCTTAATACCCTTTAATTCTTCTTCAAATTTCTTTGAAGTTTCAATAAAAGCTTTGGCACTTCCATTCATCGGTGTATTTAGAGGCTCGAAAACAGTGTTAGATTTAGATTTTTGCTTTTCATCATTGACCAATCTAACTACTCTAACTCCCTGTTTTGCATTAGCCCCAAGGAATAACGGATCTTTTACAACAATTAAATCAATCTGCTCATTAACAGCATTTAACAATGGAACAGAAATCAACTCCACCAGAATATGCTCTAAAAGAACATCTCCGTAAAGAGTTTTTTGAAAACTAGTTGGACGAATTGGTGCTGTAACTCTAAATTCCAACGGTTTAGTCTCTGCATCTGTTACAAGAATGGCTCCCATTACTCCGCCATTTTCGCTTAATGTGTACGTCTCAAGAAAAGCAATTTTTCCAATATCCATTTTCTAACTCCGATTTACTATAAATAATTTGATTATGCTTAATTATTTTTTCAATAAGAGTGCCATCATTATTGGAGCATTATCCAATTTTTATGAGTAATTATTGCAAAAAAGTAATTATTAAATGATTTTGAACCGATGACAGAAATGACGCTAAAAGATAAGAATTTAAGATTGATTCGAATTTTGATTCAAATAAAAAAAATAAGTTTATGATTTACCGTAAACATTTATACTAAACTACGTGCAATTTTTTTCTTTTATTTACTGGTAAAAACTATTCACGTGTAAATAATTTTACAACATTTGAAAGTTTTACCGAGACTAATATTTTAGCGTTCAAACTAAAGTCTTATGATTTCAACAACTTTCCCGTCCAAAGAAAAGATAAAATAATATTGCTTTTTTTTATGAAGTAATGTCTTGACAAAAGTCATAAATAAGTCTATTTTTATGTAGACTAAATCTAAATAGTATAAAAATTATGAAAACAGCTTCGGAATTACATTTTGGCGAACGGGGAATTATACTGGACATAGATAGTTCTCATCCTTCCTTTGGAAGAATATTGGAAATTGGTTTTACCCCGGGCCAAGAAATAGAGTTAGTAAATAGTTCAATCTTTAATGATCCTTTAGCATTTTCAATAAGAGGGACTTTAATTGCAATTCGAAAACACGAAGCAGATTGTATAATTTTAGTATGAAAGTTTTGTCTGTTGATCAATTACCTCTTATAACTTTAGTTGGTCCACCAAATTCAGGTAAGACTACTCTCTTTAATCTTTTAAGCGGCAAAAACTTAAAAACGGTAAACTACCCCGGCTCAACTGTTGAGTATTCAACATCAAAAATCCAGTCCAAATATGGTATCAATGCAGAGATTTTGGATTCACCCGGAATAATAAGTATTAATCCAAATTCTCCCGATGAAGAGGTTTCAATAAATTCTCTTTATAATCATCCACTTTATGGCTCTCCAAATTTAATTGTTGTAACTGCAGACTCCAGCCAAATTTCCAGGCATCTACTTTTATCAAAGCAATTAATTGAATCAGGTTTTAATGTTGTTGTTGTTCTAACTATGAATGATATTCTTGCTAAAAGAGGATTTAAGGTTGATGAAAAAAAACTATCGGAATTGTTAGTTTGTGATGTTGTAAGCATTGATGGCAGGCACGCCATCGGTTTGGATAAACTGTTAATAGTAATTGAATCTAAACTAAAAGATATTGCAAAATACGGATCGGTTAATTCTATTAAAAAGATTTTCTACAGTGAAAAGGAAGATTTACTTAGACTATTCAAAGTAATTGAAGAGATAGAAAAAAAAGTAATTATCCCAATAACAGATTTCTCTTATGACCAATTAGAATCATTAAATAAAAAATTAAACATCCTTAATCCATCACTAAAATATGGAAGCAATAGACCAGATGAACTAACGTTAAAGATTGATCAATATCTTCTCCATCGTTATTGGGGATTATTCTATTTTTTTATGATAATGACTATTACTTTCACTTCCATTTTTTGGGTAGCTCAGCCATTTATGAATTTAATTGATCAACTATTTAGTTTTTTATCTTTATCAGTCGGAAATTTATTGGGCCAAAACTGGTATAGTAATTTATTAACAGATGGTATTATAAGTGGTTCAGGAGCAGTCCTTGTTTTTCTACCTCAGATATTAATACTGTTTTTGATTTTGGGTTTACTTGAAGACACCGGTTATTTGGCTCGAGGTGCGATGCTTGTTGATAAACCTCTTTCAAAAATTGGATTAAACGGAAAATCATTTGTGCCGATGTTATCGGGATTTGCATGTGCAATTCCAGCAATGTTAGCTGCAAGAACAATTCCAAACAAACGGGAAAGACTTCTTACTATTTTCATAATACCTTTAATGAGTTGTAGTGCAAGGCTGCCTGTTTATGTTTTATTAATTGCATTTCTTACTCCACCATCAAAACCGTGGTTTGGCGGAATAGCATTAGCCACCATTTATTTATTTAGTATTTTCGGATCAATTATCGTAGCAGCATTTATTAATAAGTTTAAAAAAAATATAATCCAGTCTGAGGACAACTCTTCATTCATATTAGAATTACCGACCTATAGATTACCGAAATTAAAAAATGTGATAAGAAATTCTTTTGAAAGTGCAAAGCAGTATCTCCTTCGGGCAGGTCCAATAATTCTGATACTTTCAATGACGATTTGGTTTTTGACATATTTCCCAAATCATTCACCTGATGTTAATACCCAAGGGCATTCTGAAAAAGAAGTTGTACAACTTACCAAAGCTGAAAGATTGTCATCCTCTTTTGCATCTGAAATTGGAAAATTTATTCAACCGGTAATGAGTCCGTTACATATGGACTGGAGAATTGGGGTTTCATTAATCGGCGCATTTGCTGCAAGAGAGGTTTTTGTAAGTTCGCTGGCACTAATATTTAAAGTTACTGATGAAAATAGATTACAATCTTCAATACTTCATGCCATGAAAAGTGCAAAGAATGAAGAAACCGGAGAAGCACTGTTTACAACTTCTACCATAATTGGGTTGATTGTTTTTTTTGTATTTGCACTTCAATGTTTATCAACGATAGCTGTATCCAAAAAGGAAACAGGCGGTTGGCGAATACCTTTACTTCAAGTTTCTATCTTCACATCTATCGCTTATATACTTACACTTATTACTGTTAATGGTCTGAAGTTTATAGGAATAAACTGACCAAGCATGAATTTAATTATTGAAATTATATTTATATAAATTTATTTTATTATTGAAAGAAAGAATAATAAAGTGAAAAACGAAAAAGCTGCACAAGTATTCAGGGATTTTCTTAAAAGCGGTAAAAACCGAATAACACCTGAAAGATTTGAAGTATTAGATGCTGCCCTCGAACACGATGGGCATTTTGGTGCGGATGATTTGTACGTTCAAATGAAAAATTCTAAATCAGGAATTTCCCGCGCGACCGTTTATAATACACTTGAATTATTATCACAATGTGATCTTTTGAGTAAAAGAAATTTTGGAGAAAATTTAACTCGTTTTGAAAGCAACTTTAAAAAACAAACTCACGATCATCTGATTTGTGTTGAGTGTGGAAAAATTATTGAATTTTCGGATCAGCGGATCAGAAAAATTCCACAAGAAATATGTGATAACTTTGATTTTAATTTCGGCAGCTATTCTTTTAATATTTTTGGTAGATGTAAGAATAAAAAAGAATGCAAAAACACGAAATAAGTTTTAACCAATCATTTTTAGATAATGAAAAAAAGTAAATATCCAATAAAGTGGGAAAAAAATAATTTTTCCATTAAAATATTTTGTTCAATTCCCAATATTGCAACTGGCATTTTAATTAAAGCTAAAGACACACATTTTATTGTTGATCCCGGTGATGGAATTTTAAGGGATTTGCATGTAGAATTAAAGACAAAAGATATTCTTAAAATTTCCGATGTTTTTGTAACACACGGTCACCACGATCATGTAGGCGGAGTTTGGTCGTTACTTACTTATTTACGAGTAATGAATAAGAAAAGCCCGTTGGTAATTTATTATCCCAAAGGATGTTTAGAAATTGAGCATATTTATAATGCATTTAATAAGGTTTACAGTAATAATATTTCATATAAAATTACCCTTAAAGAAATTGATGGTGTTAAATCTTTTTCAAGCAAAAAGGTTTTTGTCAAAACATTTCCAGTTATTCACAAAGAATATTTATCTGATCATAAAACCACAAGAGAAGTTCCTGCACTCGGATATAAGTTTTCATTCAGTGGAACGAAAATTTGTTACGGCGGCGATACTGCTTTTTGTGAGGGACTTGTAAAGCATGCCCTTAATTCTGATCTTGCAATCCTTGAAGCGGGACATGATAAAGATACACCTGATGATATGCATATGACGATTAGTGAAGCGAGAACAATTGGAGAATCGGCAAAAGAATATTTTTTAGTGCACGTACCTGAATAATAATATACCCATTTCCATAAAATTAAAGAGACTTAATGAAAAACTATTTAATAATCTCACTATTTGCAGTTATAATTTCTGCTAATCTTTTTGCGCAAAATGATACCTACAAATTCGAAGGAGAAAAACATTTTAAGAATATTAAAATGTTAACTAAAGCTGGAGAAAATGCAGAAGCATATTTTTCTTTTGATGGGAAAAGATTAGTATTTCAATCTACTATTGATTCTATGAAATGCGACCAAATATTTTCTATGAATATTGATGGTTCTGATCGTAGACTTGAATCGACAGGAAAAGGAAGAACAACTTGCTCATTTTACTATCCTGACGGCAAAAAAATTCTTTACGCATCTACTCAAGGATCTGGCCCAGAATGCCCTCCCCCACCCGATCGTTCTAAAGGATATGTTTGGAAACTTTACGATTCATTTGATATTTTTTTAAAAGATGGTAACATATTAAAGCAACTAACAAACTCACCGGGTTACGATGCTGAAGCAACCATATCTCCTAAAGGTGATAAAATTGTTTTTACTTCAATAAGAGATGGCGACCCTGAAATTTATACAATGAATTTAGATGGCAGTATGCAAACCAGATTAACATTTGAAAAAGGTTATGACGGTGGACCATTCTTTTCTCCGGATGGAAGTAAAATAGTTTTTCGTGCAAGCCGACCTGTAACTCAGGAACAAATCGCAGATTACAATGACCTGGTTGAAAATGGTTATGTTCGCCCCACAGCATTAGAAATATTTGTGATGGATGCTGATGGAAAAAATATGAAACAAATTACAAACCTTAATAAAGCAAGCTTTGCACCTTTCTTTCTTCCGGACGGAAAAAAAATAATTTTCTCTTCAAATTACAATGGCGATAGCCCCAGAGATTTTAATTTATTTATGATTAATACTGATGGTACTGGATTGGAACGCATTACATTCAATCCTTCTTTTGATGGTTTCCCAATGTTTTCACCGGATGGCAAGTATATTGTTTTTGCATCAAACCGATTTAATACCAAAGATACTGATACAAATATTTTTATAGCAGAGTGGGTGGAGTAAATTATTTTTAATAAGTTAGATTAACATTTTTATAAATCCTTTTAGGAACAATGATGAAAAAAATATTTTTAATTTTCTTTTGCCTTTCAGTAATATTAATTGCACAAAACAATAACCCTGAAATTACTTCGGGTGAAATAAAAGATCACATAACCTATCTTGCTTCTGATGAGCTTGAAGGGAGAATGACTGGCACTCCTTCTTTATATAAGGCTGCAGATTATCTTAAAAAAGAATTTGAAAGTTATGGATTAAAACCATTGTTTAATGGAAGCTACTTTCAGGAATTCCCATTTATCGAAAAACTTGAATTAGGAACAAACAATTTTTTAAGTATAGAACTTAAAAATGGAATTACTCCAGGTGGTCGTGATGTGAAATTGAAAGATGAATTTATTCCTCTTTCATTTACGGATAATCAAACCGCAATAAGTGAGCTTGTTTTTGCTGGTTATGGTATCTCCGCTAAGGATCTAAATTATGATGATTATGCTAACATAGATGTTAAGGACAAAATAGTTGTTGTATTCCGGAATCATCCTGATATGAAAAGTCCACACTCAAAGTTTGAACAATTTTCAAGCTTAAGATATAAGACAACAAACGCAAGAGATAAGGGAGCTAAGGCAATTATTTTTATTAATACGAATGATAAAAAAGATGATCCGTTGATTGAGCTTAAATATGATAATGCCGCGAAGATTACAGGAATTTCGGTTGTACAAGTTAAAAGAAACCTATTAGGTTTTATTCAATTTGAAAACTTACAGCAAGAAATAGATTCCACAATAACACCAAAATCATATCAAATTGAATCTAATATTAAATGTCAAATTTCAACTGAGGTTAACGAAATTCAAGGTAAAAGTGTAAATGTTGGTGCCTATCTTGAGCCGGTTAATAATAAATTTAAAGATGAATATTTAGTGATCGGTGCGCACTTTGACCATCTTGGCTGGGGCACGGAAAATTCTTTATACACTGGAACACCTATGATTCATAATGGTGCTGATGATAACGCCTCCGGCACAACTGGATTATTAGAGCTTGCCGAAAAATTTGCTTCAAATAAAGATAAAATTAATAGAAAAATTTTATTCATCTCATTTTCAGGCGAAGAACTTGGTTTACTTGGTTCAAGTTATGTCGCAAACAACTTCCCGCTTCCAATTGAAAAGGATATCGCAATGATCAACATGGATATGATTGGAAGACTTAATGACAAAAATGATTTAATCGTTTATGGCACAGGTACTTCATCCAAATGGAAAAATATTTTGGATGACAAAAACGATTATGATTTTACTCTTACTTTTAATGATGAAGGATTCGGACCAAGTGATCATTCATCTTTTTATGGTAAGAAAGTTCCTGTTTTATTTTTCTTTACAGGCACCCATTCTGATTATCATAAACCTTCCGATGATGTTGATAAAATAAATTCTAACGGCGAAGAAAAAGTTTTAAAATATGTTTATGATGTCGCAAGCACCATAGTAAATTCCGATGCACGACCTGATTACATTTCTGTTGCAAGAAAAGAAACGGGTAACATGACTGGAACCAGAGTTTACGTCGGAACTGTACCTGATTTTGCTGGTGATGTTGATGGATATAAATTAGGTGGAGTTACTGATGGAAGTCCAGCAGCTAAAGCAGGACTGAAAGCCGGTGATATTATAATTCAGTTTGGAGACAAAAAGATTTCAAACATTTATGATTTTACTTATGCACTTGGGAATTTTGTACCAGGAGATAAAGTAAATGTTATTGTTAAACGTGGCGATGAACAATTGAATGTGGAAATTGTATTGGGATCGAGATAAAAATTATAAATCGCGTAACACATACTTAAGATAGTGTTCCGATTATTAAAATGTGGCTGCAAAAAGAAATCACTTTGATCCAAAGAGAAAAAGGATTTCATTTAATCACAGATGAAATCCTTTTATCAATCCCGGAGTTAAAAAATATTAAAATTGGATTGCTCAATCTTTTCTTAAAACACACTTCGGCTTCCCTATCTATAAATGAAAATGCTGATCCTGAAGTTCGATTCGATATGAAAAAATATTTTGATGATATTGTACCAGAAAATAAAAAGTATTTTGAGCACATAACTGAAGGAGCAGACGACATGCCGGCTCATATAAAATCTTCACTACTAGGAAACTCTCTTACTATACCAATAACAAATGGTAGATTAAATTTAGGTACGTGGCAAGGAATTTATCTTTGCGAACATCGTAATCACACTAAAAGTAGAAAACTTGTTATCACGATTAGCGGCGAACATTAATAAAAAAATCTAATTCCAACTCTTGTCATAAAACCACTCATATCATAGGAACGCTCTAAAACACTCGTAGGATAATCGTAACCATTAGAATCATAAGTCCAGCTTGGATGTGAATCGTGATATGTAATTTCTCCAAAAAATTCCGAACGAGGACTAATTGCATAAGCTGCTCCTAAACCAATTCTCCAATTAAAATCAAATGCGGATTCAAAATCATCTTGCTTCGGGTCTAAAAAATTTCTGTAATTAATCAAAAGCATTTCCCCACCTATGGAACCTGTTGCATAGAATTGTGCTCGATTCGACATCGGAAACCTTGCTGTAACACCAATCATTAAAGGTAAATCGTGAATGTTTGTGGTAGCACGTAATTCGTTTATTTCACCGGTTGCACCGGGATAAAATTGGTCTAATTCGCTAACTAGTTTTTTATCGATATAATTTTTGTGAAACCAATCTATACTCCAATTCCAGCTTAAATATTTATCAATGTGCTTGCCACCCTCAAATCCAATAATAAAACCTGCTTCAGTCGCTGAAGGTTTAAATAAACCTATTTTAACGGCACCGGTATTCCACTGTCCAAAAACATTGAATGAACAGACCATTAATAATATTATTAATCTTTTCATAATTTCACCTCTGATTTATGAGAGGATAGGACAATTAACATGCCAATTTATCTAGTGACTAATTTTCATTCTGACAACTTGAAAAGAACATTGTGTCCTAAAATCAGCAATGGGATGTAGATTAAAATAGAAACTTAATTTTATTAAATAATTTTATTTTTTTTCATCAATGTAATCAATAAAAAAGGCTGTCATAATAACAGCCTTCTAAAATTAATTTGCGAGTAAAGATAAGAAATAAAAATTACTTTACATCAATCACTTCAACATCAAAAACTAAAGTTGAGTTAGGTGGAATTTTTCCAAGATCACGATTTCCATATCCAAGTGCAGGAGGAATAATAAATCTTGCTTTACTTCCCTTTTTTAGCAATTGTATTCCTTCATCCCAACCAGGAATAATTGGACTGACTCCCACAACAAATGAAAATGGTTCATCACGTTCAACAGAACTGTCAAATCTTTGTCCGTTCAATAAATAGCCGCTGTAATGAACAGTAACTTGTTTTTCTTTGCCAACTAATTGTCCTTCGCCTTCTTTAATAATTGCATATTTCAAGCCTGATGCAGTAACTTTAAATAAAGTAGAATCAACATCCCACATCTTTGCAACTATTGCTTCTTTGGCACTTACTAATTCTATCAGTACTTTGATATTAGAATTTGGAGGAATAGGTCCCATCCCCTGCGGTCCATAAGCTAATCTGGATGGAATAATTATGGCTCTTTGCCCACCAGATTTCATTCCCACTATACCCTCATCAGAACCTTTAATAAATGCATCGGTACCCAATACAAATTTTATTGGTTTATTCATAGCATAAGAGTCTGCTATCAAATCTTTTTTCTTTGTTGAGTCAATTGACCAATCTGAAAAAAGTTTAGAAGAATCTTTAACGACCCAGCCTTTGAAGTGAAGTTCAACCAGATCGCCAATTTTGGCTTCTTTACCCTTACCAGGTTTTACTTCGCTATATTTTAGTCCGGATTTCATCGTAACAACTTTAGAATTGTCTGAACATCCGAAGAAAATAAGAACGCTAAAAAGCGTAATTAGAATATTTTTCATGAAATTTCCTTTATTTTGCGTGGCGAATATATTCAATTATCTATATAAAACATAAAGCAATTTAAAGCCATGATAAAGTTTTTAATAATTTTTCTTCTGCCTTTATTCAGCGAAATATTTGTCTGCACAAATGATCTGATCCAGCAAAAAGAAGATGAAATTATAATTGATTCTAATTACAATTTAAAAGAAGCAATCCTAGGAATTCAAATTCCAAAATCTATAATTACAAAACTTATTTTAATTGATGTTGAATACTTTTCATTTGATCAAAAACTTCATCAGGGTCAAGTAGTTGCTAACCGAAGTGTTGAGAAAGATATTACGGAAATTTTTAAGTTTATAAAAGATTCAAAATTTCCGATCGCCAAAGTAATTCCCATAGTAAGGTATAAATGGAATGATAATGCTTCAATGAGTGATAACAACACCGCTGCTTTTAATTTCAGGAATGTTAAAGGTTACAAAATTTTATCGGCTCATTCTCTCGGTTTAGCCATCGATATCAATCCTTTACAGAATCCGCACATTAAGGGAAAATTTATTCAGCCAAATGAAGCAAAATATGATATAAAAATTCCTGGAACGATTAAAAGAGATTCTAAAATTGTTTTTGAGTTTAGGAAAAGAGGATGGCAATGGGGCGGAGCGTGGAAGAGTTCAAAAGATTATCAGCATTTTGAAAAAAAATAAATTTTATTCAGAATAAGGAAAGAAAAATTCCAAAAATCTATGAACTCTTTTTGCCCAGGCAGCTTCATTATGCTCTGCAGAAGGATCCTTTATCCAAAGTAAATCTTGATTCTCCTTGTATCCTTTATCCTTTAGAGCTGTAAGCATTTCATCAATGCCCGGTTGTAACTCTTCTTCTAAACCAATACCGCCATCATCAGTATAAATCTTGATATCTTTTTTATTTCCACAATAATTTTTTACCGGAGTGACAAAATCAATATCTGAAATCTTAAAGGCAGGTGAAATACAAGCAGCTTTGGAAAATATATTAGAATAATCCCATAATAACATAAAAGAGATTAATCCACCGCTTGAGGATCCACCAACTGCCGTATTCTCACGATCAGGTAAAGTGCGATAAGTGCTATCTATAAAAGGTTTTAACTCTTTAACAATAAATTCCATATATGCATCACCTAAATCGGTTTGATTATACTCGGAGCCTCGTTGATAAGTATTGTAAATACCCACAACAATAATTTCTTCTATGGCTTTTATTCTAATCAAACTATCTGCTGTTTCATCAATCCCCCAATCGACACCAAATGAAGAAGTGGCGGGATCAAAAACATTCTGTCCATCTTGCATATAAAGGACAGGATATTTTTTGTTGGATAATGAATCATAACTTGGTGGCAGCCAGACAATTATATTACGTGGTAAAATATCTTTTCCATTAAAGTTTTTATGATAACGAACCTTACCTGTAATCTTGCCTTGTAAATTTCCTTTTGAGTCTTTCCAATTATTAATCTTTTGATAAATTATTGTATCATTAAAAACCTTCAGGGTATTATTCGCTGGTATAGTTCTATTTTCATTCAGAGCTTCATTGCTCCAGCTTCCTTTAGTAAATTTAAATTCAAGAAGGATATTCTTTTCAAATAAAAATTCTTTTACCCAACTCGTATCATTCAACTTTTCAAGTTCAATAATTCCCGGATTCCAATTTCCCAGTTCGGATCTATTGCCAGCTATAAAAACTTTTTGTGATGAATCAACTTTATTACTTGTTACTAGAACTATAACTTTTACCTGAGAAAAATTTAGTGTGTTGAATAAAATAAATAATGAGAAATAAATAAGAAGTTTTTTCATAAATAATTTGCTGTTAATTTGTTAACGTAAATATAATAATTTAGATCGAAGCTTATTAAGTATGAGATTAATATTAACAACAGCAATTATGATTTCTTTATTTACTTTTTCTTGTGCTGATAGAGAAATCTCGAACAACTTAACTGAACCGGTTATTTCAGGTTTATTTACCGAAATTCACGGAAACATTTCTGGCGAATTGACTTTAGATAAATCGCCTTATAGAGTTACTAATGATTTGATTGTTAATGCAAATTCTATTCTTAAAATAAATCCAGGAGTTGAAGTTTACTTTGATCAAAATACTAGACTAATTGTTTATGGGGAGATATTAGTTTTGGGAAATTATTATAAATCAGTTTTGTTTGCTGCTTATGAAAAAACAAAATATTGGCGAGGCATAAAAATTTATAACTCATCTAAACCCGCTAAGTTTGATTATGCTGATATAAAAAACATTAAGGAAACAGGAGATAGCGCACATTTGTCATCCGCTATTTCCATCATCAATTCTAAAGCAGATTTTATACACTGTTTCGTCTATGAAAATTCCGCGATGTACGGCGGTGCCATTGGAATGTTTAATTCAGAAGTTGTTATTCAGAATAATATTATTCGAGGTAATAAATCTGATGGTTTCGGTGGGGCAATAATATCCGAACGATCAAATTTAACTTTAATAAACAATACCTTATATTCGAATATTTCGTTTAATAGTGGAGGAGGAGTTTATGTTTTATCCCCGGTTAAAACAGAACTTCAGAATAATATTTTTTATAAAAACTCCTCAAGGACAGGCAATCCAAATTTTGAATACGCATCAAATGACAGCTCAAAATTGATCGAACAATACAATTATTTTGCCTTCGGGGATATGGATCCGTTGTTTTATACAGACTTTGATTTACGACTTTATTATCTCTCGCCTTGTAAAGATGCAGGCAATCCTGATCCTGTTTTTAATGATTATAATGGCACTCGAAATGATCAAGGATCCTATGGCGGACTCAACGGAGATTGGTAACTAAAGGTTATTCAATTTGAAAATTATCAAATAAGAAATTTTAAAGGAGATGATGTAAAATCATTGGTTAAGTATGCTAATAATTATGCGGTATCTAGATTCTTACGCTATGGTTTCCCATTTCCATATACACAAGAAGGTGGTGAGCGGTGGATCAATTTTGTAAATAATGATCTTACAAATCTTGCATTTGCAATTGCTGATGAAAAAGAAATAATAAAAGTTGGATTCGTTTTTGAAGGTGTAATACGGAAAAATGTTTTTAAAGAAAATAAATTTTTAGATCAGTACATTTATGGATTATTGAAGGAAGATTTTAAAATATGATTGCTAATCATCTTAAACTTGATCTTATAAGAAACACTTTCAAAGAGTGGAGTGGTAATAGATCTGATTTCATCCAGAAACTTCCGCAAACCGCTTCTTATCGTGAGTATTACAGAATTTCATTTAAAGATAAAACTGTTATTGGAGTTTTAAATGAAGACTTAAAAGAAAACCAAGCTTTCATTTCATTTTCCAAAACCTTTAATGAATTAAATTTAAAAGTTCCTTCAGTTCTTTATTCCGATCTTCAAAACAATGTTTATTTACTAAATGATCTGGGTGATGAAACATTATATTCGCTAATCCATGCAAAAAAACATAATTATAAATCTTCACTAGAGCTAATCAGCTATTATAAAAAGGCTCTTGAACAGCTTCTTAAATTTCAAATTATTGCAGATAAAAAAATCGATTATAATTATTGTTACCCACGTGCAAAATTTGATCGCCAATCTATTTTATGGGACTTAAACTATTTTAAATATGATTTTCTAAAGCTTGGTAGAATCGGTTTTGATGAACAATTACTTGAAAATGATTTTCAAAAATTTTCTGAGTTTGTTGCGTTAGTAAATACAGATTATTTTCTTTACCGTGATTTTCAATCACGTAACATTATGGTTAAAGATGATGAAATTTATTTTATTGATTTCCAGGGCGGTAGAAAAGGTGCTTTGCAGTATGATGTGGCTTCTATTTTGTACGATGCAAAAGCAGAAATTCCAAATCCGCTTAGGGAAGAATTACTAAATCATTATCTCAACAAACTTGAATCCGATTACGATTTGAGTCGTGTTGAGTTTATGAAATCTTATTATGCATTTGTCTTAATAAGGAT
This sequence comes from Ignavibacteriales bacterium, assembly GCA_037444745.1. GTDB lineage: Bacteria > Bacteroidota > Ignavibacteria > Ignavibacteriales > Ignavibacteriaceae > IGN3. The sequence goes on along the minus strand of JBBILT010000013.1, from coordinate 23,292 downwards.
AATGCAGGCAATGGGTGCGTACGGTTTTCGTGGTTTGTTTGAGAAAAAAGTACATCTTATAAAAAGTATTATTCCGGCAACAAAAAATTTAAAGTACTTATTAGAAAGCGGTAAACTTGATTTTGATATTCCGCATTTACATCATGTTTTTGAAAATCTAATAAATTCTAATGAGTTTAAAATTTATGAAGACAGAGTTTTACCTAATGATAAACTTTCTGTTACTATTACAAGTTTTTCATACAAGCGAGAAATCCCAATTGATCTTGCAGATAATGGCGGTGGATTTGTTTTTGATTGCCGTGGTTTAAATAATCCCGGCAGACATTTAGAATTTAAACTTCTTAACGGTCGCAGCGCGGAAGTAATTAAATATCTAAAAGAAAATTCCAATGTTGATCAGTTTATGGCTCACATTTATCAGCTTGTTGATACTACAATTGAGACTTATCTTAACAGAGGATTTAATAATTTGATGATTAACTTTGGATGTACGGGTGGTCAGCATCGCTCAGTTTATTGTGCGGATAAAATGTTTGAACATCTAAAAGATAAATATGATATAAATGTTTTTCTATCTCATATCGAGCAAGGAATTAAAGAAGAGGTTATAAAGTAATGCAAGCGATGATTCTTGCAGCAGGATTAGGCACGCGGCTAAAACCAATTACCGAGCAAATACCAAAAGCTCTGGTAAAAGTAAATGACAAAACCTTGCTTGAAATTGCGATAAGAAATCTTATTACAAACGATTTTAGAAAAATCATAATAAACGTTCACCACTTTGCAAATAAGGTTAAAGATTTTTTAGATAAGAATACTTTTGCTGCTGATATATTTATTTCCGATGAATCTGATTTATTACTTGATACAGGAGGCGGAATAAAACATGCTCAAAAATTCTTTGATGATTCTCCTATCCTTGTTCACAATGTAGATATCATTTCAAATCTTAATCTTAAAGAATTTTATCAATATCATCTTTCTGATGATGCTATTGCTTCACTCTGCGTCAGCAAACGAGTTAGCAGCCGTTATCTTCTTTTTAATGATTATAATATTCTTTGCGGCTGGCAGGACACTAAGAAGAATGAAAGAATAATTGCCCGTAAGGATGAAAAATATTTAAATCAATTGGCATTTGACGGAATTCACATACTTAATCCGACTTTAATAAATTCATTTCCTGATGAAAAAGCTTTCTCAATCATTAAAGCATATCTAAAAATTTCCGAGACAGAAGATATTCATGCATACATTAGCAACGATATAAAATGGATTGATGTTGGTAAGATTGATACTTTGCAAAGAGCTGAAGAGTTAATGAAAAATTTTAAACTGTCACCTTGAAATTGTTTCAAGGTGTCTTGAAATAAAATTAAAGCTGCTAAAATAAATTCAGCATTACTTATTTTTACGAATACCTGTCTAACTTAAACTTCTCGCCAAGATAAAGTTTTCTTACTTCTTCATCGTTAGCAAGTTCATCAGCATTACCCTGTTTAAAGATTACTCCGTTAATCAGTATGTAACCTTTATCAACAATGCTTAAAGTTTCGTGCACGTTATGATCAGTAACTAACACACCAATACCACGATTTTTAAGCTTGGAAACTATATTCATAATATCTTCAACAGCAATGGGATCAACACCTGCAAAAGGTTCATCCAACAATATAAAACTTGGATCGGTGGCGAGTGCACGCGCAATTTCTGTTCTCCTTCTTTCGCCGCCGCTCAATTGAAAACCTTTACTCTTTCGAATCTGAGTAATGGTTAGTTCTTCGAGAAGTTTTTCACATTTTTCTTTTCGCCGTTTCGCATCAAGGTTTGTCATTTCTAAAACTGCAAGTAAATTATCTTCAACCGATAAGCTTCTGAAGATTGATGCTTCCTGAGGCAAGTAACCTATTCCCATTCGTGCACGTTTGTACATTGGGATTTTTGTAATATCATTGTTATCAAGAAACACGCTTCCGGATTCGGGTTTTATCATTCCGGTAATCATATAAAATGTTGTTGTCTTTCCTGCTCCGTTTGGTCCAAGTAATCCAACAATTTCGCCTTTGGAAACCTGTATGGAAGCTTTGTTTACAACAGTTCTTTTTTTATAAATCTTAACAAGATTTTCACTTCTTAAAGTTGTGCCCATAATATTTATCGAAGCTCATTTAAAAGGTTATACATCTCTTTTTTAGCTGGTTTGTTTTGCATTACAACAAACCGGGGCAAAAGATACGATTTTTCATTTCCATTTACCTGCTTTTCAGGATAGTATTCGCTTGCAGGATTTTTATATAACTTCACTTCAGTTACTTCATTTTCTTCAAATAATACTGTTGTGGCTGCTGAGTTTGATTTAGTCAATCCGTTTTTTGTTTCACCGTCATACATAAAATAAATTGAATACACATTTCCATAAAACTCAGCACGATTAATTTTATTATCCATAAAAAATATTTTTATCTGTGCGCTTGATGTCTGATCATACCGTTCTAAATAATTTTCATTCTGCGAAAGCATAAATGAAGTTCCATCAACATCAAGCTGTTTTATTTTATTATCATTAAGATAGATTGTAATAGAATCGCCGGTTAATTGTGATGCTTTTTGCCAAAGTATTGGCTGCTTAGCTGCTTCATTTATTTTCTTTGTTATGATTTTATTTTCTTCACGGTAAAACATAGTTAGATCATTTTTAGAAGCGAAATCATTTTTAAGAATACTAACTGAATCAATTGCAAAAAATCGCTGAGAAGAATCCCGGTAAGCTTCCATAACTCTTGACTTGATAAACAAAGTATCAAGTCGTATTTCTTTTGTGCTGTCATCACGTTCAATATATGTTGTATCAACCTGAATGAATAATGGTTTAACATCGATGATTGAATAACCACGCTGTCGATAATCTTCAAGATGTTCACCATAAATTTCGGAATTATTTTTGAGGTTTATTAACCTAACATTGCTAAATGCAAAAGTGATTTTGGTATTTCGAAAATGCTCAAGTGTATCTGCTATTATTTCATTTTCACCATCAATAATCACAACATTACCAATTGCCACTGCTCTGTTCTGTTGCTGAAAATAAGTAAGCTGGTTTGAAGTAAGCGTTGTTGTTGTATCATAAAGTTTTACTCTTGATTCAAAGAACGCACGATCTTCATTAAAGTAGTACTCACCGGTGTCTGCAGTAAGAATAACTTTTTTATCATCTAAGTAAACACCTGCGTTACTTTTTGTTTTGCTAAGATTGCCATAATAATATCCGCGCGGCGTTTTAATTGTAAGCGTATCTTTTTTAGCAATAACGTTTCCAATTAACTCGGCTTCATTTCTGGAAATGTACTGAATGGCTTTATCGCAAGTAATAACAACGTTTCCCTGCGTAAGCACAACGTTTCCGTAAACTTCGCGTGTAGATTCACCACCAATCATTTTTCCAACAAGCGAATCCCCGAAAACAGTTATTAATTTATTTTGTTGTGCAAATGTTAAATTAGAATAGAAAAGAATGATGATCAGTAGAAATAACCCAATTGCTTTTTTATTTAAAAATCTGAATGTCTTTTCGAAAAAGTCTTCGACTAAGAAATCTTTAAGATTATGATTTAAAATACTTCTCCCCGGATAAATCGGGGTTGAAATTACATTGAAAATATTTTTTAAAAAAATAATCACTGCGTAGTATCCGATCTTGTTACATAAGTAATATTATAGATAACATAATTTTTCAGATTCTGGTCGGATTCAAAACCATATCCTTCTATTCGTTCTTGGGGTGAAATTACTGTAACAAATTTATCTGAAACAATTTTGCGATCTTTATTTCTCCACATCATTTCTTCTGTTTTGATTGTAACGCTATCGCTAAAAACAACAACGCTATCAATTGCAAAAAGATTATTTGTAGTTTCATCAACTCTTCCCTGCTTTGAAGTTAATGTAGATGTGTGAATTTCTTTCTGATCATAAAAATCTACTTTTATATTTTCATCCATAAAAGTTTCTCTCTTCTCATCGTACTTTTTCAAATGCCCTGTCCATAGTATTGCTTTTGTTTTTCCGGAATCGGAAAAGGTAATTGTAGAATTCCAACTTTCCTGTGATGGAAGTTCTTCAACTTTCAGGTTTGCATCTATGAAAGGTTTCACTCGTTTTGATGAACAGAAAGAAAAAAGAATACTTACTGCAGCTACTAGTGCAATAAATTTCATCTGCTTTGTAACCCAAGATTAATTAAGTCATGCAGGTGTATTATGCCAGCTGGTTGATTTCGATCATCAACAATTACAAGGCTCGTGATTTTAAAATTCTCCATTTGCTGTAATGCGAATGAAGCGAGATAATCCGCCTTTAAAACTTTTGGTTTAGTCGTCATAACATCCTTAGCATAAAGCCCGCTAATATTAAGAGTCTTCTCAAGCAATCTTCTTAAATCACCATCGGTGATAATTCCTGCTAGCGTACCATCTTCATTTAAAACACAAGTAGTACCAAGTCGTTTACTTGTAATTTCAAAAATAACATCTTTGATGGAAGTTTCTTTGTTTACTTTTGGAATTCGATCTCCGGTAATCATCACCTCTTTAATTTTTAATGATAAGCGTTTTCCTAAACTTCCGCCCGGATGAAGAAGTGCAAAATCCTGCACAGTAAAATTTCTTTTCTTAAGCAAAGATACCGAGATTGCATCACCTAAAGCTAATGTAGCCGTTGTTGATGCAGTTGGTGCAAGATCATAAGGACAAGCTTCTTCTTTAACAGCTATGTTAAGAAAGAGATCGCACTCGCGTGCAAGTTTTGATTCTTTGTTTCCGCACATCGCAATTAATTTAACATTCATTCGTTTTAACATTGGAAGAAGATTTGATATTTCTTCCGTCTCGCCGCTCTTTGAAATAAGGATAACAACATCCTCACTTCTTACCATTCCAAGATCACCGTGCAGTGCATCGGTTGGATGAAGATAAATTGCTGCCGTTCCTGTTGAGTTTAATGTTGCAACAATTTTGCGTGCAATCAAACCGGATTTTCCCATTCCAGTTAGAACAACTCTTCCGCTTGAAGCAAAAATAGTTTCAACTGCCTTTACAAAATCTTCATTGATACTTTGTTGAAGATCCGCAACTGCTGCAGCTTCTATTCTGATTACTTCTTTTCCGTTATTAATTATTTCATTCAATTTAAAATTTCCTTTACAGATCAATTATAATTTTTCATTATCTGATCAATCTTTTTCAATTCGATTAAAAGTTCCTTCAAATCCGAAAGCGGCAACTGGCTTGCTGCATCGCTTAAGGCATTTTTTGGATCAGGATGAACTTCAAGAAACAAAGCATCAATACCAACAGCCACAGCAGCAAGTGCAAGTGGTTTAATAAATTTCGGCTGACCGCCGCTTGTCAAATCTTTGCTTGGAAGCTGGACAGCGTGAGTTGCATCCATAACTACAGGATACCCAAGTTCTTTCATTATCACAAGTGAACGCATATCAACAACAAGATTGTGATATCCAAAAGTAGTTCCACGTTCTGTCAATAATATTTTAGCGTTCCCCGTTGATGCAACTTTTTCTGCGGCGTACTTCATGTCTTCGGGGGCAAGGAATTGTCCCTTTTTAATATTTACAACCTTACCTGATTTTCCTGCAGCAATTAATAAATCCGTTTGGCGTGATAAGAAGGCAGGTATCTGTAAAATATCAGCAGAATCGCCAACTTTATTTATATCAGATTCAGTATGGATATCAGTAACAACAGACAGCTTAAGTACATCTTTGACTTTTTTTAGAATGGCAATTGATTCTTCATCACCTAATCCGGTAAAAGATTTTAAGTTTGTTCTGTTAGCTTTTTTAAAACTTGATTTGAAGATAAATGGAACGCCAACTTCAGAAGTAATTATTTTAATTGCCTCTGCGGTTTCAAGAATCATTTTTTCATTTTCAACAACACAAGGTCCGGCAATAAGAACAAAAGGTTTGTTACCGCCGATTACAATTTGATTTAATTTTAGTGACATAGGATTTTTCTATAAATAATAACTTGATTGTTGCGACATTACTGCGATGTTAACTTAGATGATCTTCAATATGTAATAATTTATGACCTTCAAACACCGTAAGGATTTCAATTGAGTTTTTTTTCATCAGATAAACTATTCTATAATTCTTATACAATATTTCTCTTATTTGATCTATTGATAATTCAGGAACAATTCTTCCTTTGATTGGGAAATTTTTTAGATCTTCTACCAATAATATAATTTTATCAACAAGATTAATTGCTGCATTTAGATTATCTTCAGAAATATAATCCTCAATCTGTTTAAGATTGCTTAGTGATTCCTTCGTCCAATGTATTTTCATAACATTTTTGAAGTTCTGTTCTTCTTTAACTCATTTTTTAATTGTGAAGTTGAATAGAGATCACCATTCTCTATATCCTTAAGACCTCGGGAAATGGATTCAATAAATAATTTAGTTTCGCGTAAGTCATCAAATTCTTTGGGGGATATCAAAACACCGGCTGGTTTACCATTTTGCGTAATTACTAGTGAACTTTTTCTAATTTGTATATCTTTTAAGTATTTGGCTAAGCCTATTTTAAATTGCCCAACTGGAATAATATCGTTTGATACAGAAATATTTTTCATTACTTAGTCCTTTATTTATATCTAAATTACAGCCCTAATTTAGCTCTAAATTAAGACAATATCAATCTAGCATTCTAACAAATTACAAGTAGAGACTTCTGAAAAATAGATTTTGTATTGAGTGTCATTCCCGCAAAAGCGGTAATCTATTTCATTTTCACTTGATTCCCGCCTGCCTGCAGACAAAGGCAGGTTACCACGGTAATGACCTTTTGAATTTTTCACAGTCTCAAGTAATAAATAAAAGAAAAATAAGAATTTATTTTATCAGTCTTTATTAGCTTTTACTTTCAGACAAAAATAACAATTTATCCTTATCATTAAAAGAAGATATTTGATGTAGATCTTTAAAATATTGCAATGAAACCTTCAAGGTTTTGATTGTTGCGAAGTACAATACAAAATTAACATCTCAAATATGGTTAGGGTAAACCTTTAAGGTTTTTAGAAGTGCCCTGATAATAAATGATGATGCCTTACTTTTACTGTTGATGTATGCAGCCTAATTACCGTTCAAACATTTTATCTTGGATATTAATCCCTATTGTACTATAATCGGTTCAACTTTTTACCGATTAATAATTTTAGAAAAATTTATGAAACTTAAGATTGTTATTCCACTTCTAATTATTTCTTCCACAACGCTTTTTTCTCAACCGCAGCCAACACTTAGTTCGGCAGAAATAAAATTAGCATTAAATAAATTGGATGTGTTTGGAAGCGTCTTATATTTAGCAGCTCATCCTGATGATGAAAATACTTCATTGATTGCCTACTTTGCAAAAGGGAAACTATTAAGAACAGGTTATCTTTCTATGACGCGCGGAGACGGCGGACAAAATTTAATCGGCACCGAGCAATCTGAACAACTTGGAGTTTTAAGAACACAAGAATTACTTGAAGCAAGAAAACGCGACGGCGGGGAACAGTTTTTTACTCGGGCTATAGATTTTGGTTACACAAAATCATCTGAAGAAACTTTTGAGTTTTGGGATAAAGAAAAAGTTTTAAGTGATGTTGTTTGGGTGATAAGAAAATTCCATCCTGATATTATTATTACAAGATTTCCTGCTACCGGAGAAGGCGGACACGGACATCACACTGCTTCTGCTATTTTAGCGTTAGAAGCATTTGATTTAGCGAATGATCCAAAAGCATTTCCTGAGCAATTGAAATATGTGAGCACATGGCAGCCAAGAAGAGTTTTCTGGAATGCCTGGCTTCCTGCATTGCAAAATACAAAGATAGACCTTTCAAAAATTCCCTCGCTAAATCTCGGCGAGTACAATTCCCTGCTTGGAAAATCTTATACAGAAATTTCAGCGTTAAGTCGTTCGATGCATAAAAGTCAGGGATTTGGTTCATCTGGAATTCGTAATAACGTCTTAAATTATTTTATGCTTCAAAAAGGAGATAATATTAAAGATGATATGTTTGAGGGAATTGATTTGAGCTGGAATAGAGTTGAAGGAGGAAACGAAATTCATACACTCGTTCAAAAAACTATTAATGATTTTGATGATGAAAATCCATCTGCAAGTTTAGAAGACTTGTTTTTGATTTATGAAAAGATATCAAACTTAAAAGATGAGTATTGGAAACAAGTTAAACTCAAAGAAATTACGGAAGTTATTCGTTCGTGTGCAGGAATCTGGATTGAGGCAATTTCAGAAAGTGAATTTGTTTCTATTGGAGATACTTTAAAAGTTAGAGCATCAATTGTGAACAGAAGTAATTTAGATTTTATTCTAAGCAAAATTGAATTGAGCCTGACTGAAACTCAGAAGCAGTTTTCTGATAAATTAAAGCAAGGTGAAATTAAATCTTACGACTTTAATATATACGTTCCTGAAAATACTCAAATCTCCCAGCCATATTGGTTAAAAGAAAATCATGGTGTCGGAATGTTTCAAATAAATGATCAAGAATTAATTGGTTTGCCTGAAGAGAAATCAAAATTGAATTGTGATTTTACCGTTTATTATAAAAATCATTCAATAAAATTTTCTATCCCAATTTATCAAAGGTTAACTGATCCAGTTGACGGTGAAATTTATAAATCAGTTATCATTACACCGCCTGTTACGGTTAATATTGAGAAGGACATTTATTTTTTTAGCAGTTCTAATGAAAAAGAAATTAAAGTTACGCTTCAATCATTTAAGAATTCTTCATCAGGTAAAATAAATTTAGATTGTAAAAACGGATGGAAGATTATACCAGCCGAAATTGATTTTAAGTTTGATAAAAAGAATCAGAAAAAAGATTTTTATGTAAAAGTATTTCCATCAAATGATAAGTCTATTTCAGATTTGTCTGCGCAAATTTTAATCGATAACAAAACTTATCCAAAAAGTTTAACTCGAATTGAATACAAACATATTCTCCCTCAAACAATTTTTTATGAAGCTAAATCAAAACTGGAGTTATTTAATTTTAATAAAGACGGCGTTAATAAGATTGCATACATTGTTGGATCCGGTGATAAGATTCCCGATTTCTTAACTGATCTTGGATTTGATGTAACTTTGATGGATGATAAACATTTTAGTTCAAACAATCTTAATAAATATGATGTTATCATCACTGGAATTAGAGCGTACAATACACGTGATAATCTTGCTGCATTTCATAAGGAACTTATAAAATATGTCGATCAAGGTGGAACATTGATTTCCCAGTACAACACCACCGGTGATCTTGTAATAGAGCCTGGAGTTTTAAAACTTAAATTATCACGCGATCGTGTTACGGATGAAAATTCTAAGGTAGATATTTTGAAAAGTGATCATCATATTTTTAATAAACCATTTAAAATTACAAATGATGATTTTAAGAATTGGATTCAGGAACGCGGTTTATATTTTCCGAATGAATGGGATAAAAACTACGAAGCATTATTATCTATGAATGATAAAGGGGAAACTCCGAAAACAGGTTCATTATTAGTTACAAAGTATGGGAAAGGAACTTTTGTTTATACAGGTCTTTCTTTCTTCAGAGAGATTCCTGCAGGAGTTGAAGGCGCAATAAAACTTTTTATCAATTTACTTTATTCAGGTAAATAAATGGATGACAAATCCAAAGATATTATTGATGACAAGCCGCCATTTCTAAATTCCTGGAATAAAATATATTTATTTGTCTTCGGTGAATTAGTAATTCTCATTTTACTTTTCTATCTCTTCACAAAGGCATTCAGTTGAGTACGATCGACTGGATAGTGATGTGCGGATTTACCGGCTTCATAGTTTTTTACGGCGCATCGAAAACACGCAAATCAAAAAATGTCGATGACTATCTGCGAACAGGCAAAACCAGTTCTTGGTGGGTTGTTGCATTATCAATTATGGCAACACAGGCAAGCGCTATCACTTTTCTTTCAACTCCTGGTCAAGCATACGTTGATGGAATGCGCTTCGTGCAATTCTATTTAGGATTGCCAATTGCAATGATTATTCTTTCCATCACAGCAGTTCCAATCTACAGCAAACTTAATGTTTACACGGCGTACGAATATTTAGAAAAAAGATTCGATCTTAAAAACAGAATTCTTGGCAGTGTTTTATTTCTTACTCAAAGAGGATTAGCAGCAGGATTTACAATTTATGCGCCAGCATTAATTCTTTCAGTTATACTTGGCTGGGAGTTAAATATTACAATTATACTTATTGGAGCGATGGTTATTGTTTACACTACTATTGGCGGAACTAATGCTGTAAACAAAACACATATTCTTCAAATGATTATTATAACAGTTGGAATGTTTGCTTCATTTTTTATGATATACATTTTATTGCCAAAAGATATTTCCGTTATTGATGCTGCTTACATTGCAGGTAAGATGGGAAAGCTGAATGCGATTGATTTTTCTTTTAATCTAAATGATCGATACACATTTTGGTCAGGAATTATTGGTGGTACATTTTTAATGCTAAGTTATTTTGGTACTGATCAATCACAGGTTGCAAGATATCTTGCCGCAAAAAACATTACACAAAGCAGAATGGCGTTAATTGTAAACGGACTTGTAAAAATTCCAATGCAGTTTATTATTTTATTTATTGGTGCGATGGTTTTTGTGTTTTTTCAATTCGTTACTCCCCCGCTATTTTTTAATCCCGTTGAAACTGAAAAAGTTAAATCAGGTTCTTATGCAAATGATTACACACAACTTGAAAATGAATTTGAATCTTTGCAAAATAAGAAAAGAGAAAAACTGCGTGAGATGCTGGATGAGAGTTCAAGATCAAGTTTAAGTTCAAGTGAATCAGAAATAAAGGATGAACATTCCTGGGAAGTCATTTCGAATGAGAAATCTTTAACGAATACTACAGATAAGATTTCTCACCCGATAAATCGGGTTCGAAATGACGACGATAGTTACTCGAATATATCTTCAGTTCAATCAAGTTTAAGTTCAATCAGGAATTTAGAGCTGGATGAGATTAAGATTAAGGAACAAAAAATCAAATCTGAAGCAAAGAAAATAATAAAGAAAAATAATCCCAATGCTGATACGAACGATACAAACTACATATTCATTACGTACATTGTAAATTATTTACCCGTGGGATTGATAGGATTATTACTTGCGGCAATCCTTGCGGCTTCAATGTCATCAACATCAGCCGAATTAAATTCATTAGCCTCAACCTCTTTGATAGATATTTACAAAAGACTGATAAATAAAAATGCCAGCGATCAACACTATCTGAAGTTCTCTAAGTATGCAACTGTCTGCTGGGGAATTTATGCAATTGGATTTGCACTTCTTGCAAGTGAGCTTGGTTCTTTGATTGAGGCTGTAAACATTCTTGGCTCTTTGGTTTATGGAACTATACTTGGAATTTTTCTTGCAGCATTTTATACAAAAAATATAAACGGCAATTCGGTTTTTATCAGTGCAATAATTGCAGAAGCAGTTGTACTTTATTGCTTTCTGTTTACTTCAATTCCATTCCTCTGGTACAACGTAATAGGATGTTTGGTAGTTATTATTTTAAGTTTTTTACTTCAACAACTCCTAACAATAAAATTTAAAATCACTAATTGAACTCCATTATTATTATTTTTAAAATTTAATACTAGATATGGCCTCTTTTTTTATTTCGATATTATTCTTTTTATGATAATAGGTAATTTCATTAGATGTAGTTTACCCAAGAATGCCTTGTATCTTCTTTGTGCCTTTGAGACTTGGTGGCAACTTTTTTTTAGTCAAAAGTAAAACCTTTTTGCACAAAGGCACCAAGACACAAAATTTCACCACATACAAAATAAGTTCCATTTTCTATTACTTGTTAAATGTCTTATTATTATTTTTCATCGTAAAATTTAATTACCATGGCAAACGAAAGAAAAATCCAAATAATAAAAGCGGCAGCAAAAAGATTTGCACGGCATGGATTAAACAAAACAACTCTGGATGAAGTAGCGCGTGATATTCGTATCGGGAAAGCAACTATTTATCATTACTTTATTTCTAAAGATGATCTTTATATTGAAACTTTAAAGTGGGAGATTGAATTATTTTTAGAGCAGATAAAAACGATATTTGATATTGAAACAAAAAGAGTTGAAGAAAAATTATTAGATTATTTTTCCCTCAAAGATGGCGTACAAGAAAATTACAAATTGATTTATGAAACTTTGCTGAACTTTTATAATGAAAAAGCTTTAGAGAAAGAAACTGAACAAATAAAATCACTAATCAGTAAAGAAGAAGATGCTGTAAAAAAAATATTAAACATCGCTTATAAAGAAAAGATTATTAGTATCAGTCCTGCATTGCCAAATTTTTTAGTGATGTACAGCTGGGGAATTTTGTTCGGAAGTAAATTAAGTTTGTTAAGCAATCCAAATAAAGCAAACTCGATTAAAGAAGTTTTATATAAATCAATTGAATCTCTGATGTCTTAGTAGTTCGCCTTACGCAAAACAAAGAAGGAATAATGGAATAATGGAATTATTTAGATTGAGCTTTCCCAATATTTCAGCATTCCATTTCTCCATCATTTCAAACAATGCGTAAGCTGATAAGAAAAATGAGTTATTAATTTTAGAGATGTGTTAGACTTCGACTTCGCTCAGTCTGACGATGATTTATTATCATCCATTTCAGTTCCATTATCACTTTCACTTTCACTTTCATTTTTAATTTCCTCTTCGCCAAAAATATACTTTTCATATTTGTGTTTTATCAACTGAGCCTCTACGATAAAGAAAACATCCTCTGCAATGTTAGTTGAGTGATCAGCTAATCTTTCTAACTCACGGGAGATAACAAGCAAAGCAACTGCAGGTTCAATATTATCCGGATTCTGTTTCATAATATCTTTTAGTATCTGATGATTATCGGCATTCATTTTATCAATAATATCATCCGACAAGATAACTTTTTTAGCAAGTTCAGCATTACCGCCGATAAAAGCATCAATTGAATTTTTTAACATCTCCTGAGAAATTTTAAACATCTCTTCAAGTTTAGTTTGAGGATAGAACGATGGTTTCTTTTTGACTATTAAAACATTTTCGGCAATATTAACGGCAATATCACCCATACGTTCCAGGTTACTGTTGATCGTTAGTGACGACATAATATACCGCAAATCCATTGCAACCGGCTGTGCAAGAGCAAAAATTTTCTGGCAGATTTTATCAATCTTAACATCGTATTTATTTACTTTTTTATCCCGCTCGATTACCAAATTTGCGAGTTCAACATTTTCTTCTTCAAATGCTTTTATAGCAAACTGCACCTGTTCATCAACAAGACTGCACATTTTAATAACGCGTGTTTTTAATTTTTCAAGATGTTCGTCTAATAGTCTTTCCATTTTAGCTCCGTTGTTCTTTCACTTAAAATTTTTAAATACTTAAATGTTTTTTTTTCTGTGTCATTTCGACCGGAGGGAGAAATCTGATACAATTATAGACAAAAGATTTCTCAGTCGATGACTCCTTCGAAATGACAAAAGCAATTTCTAATTTTCTTTGAGACTTGGTGTCTTTGCGGCAGATTGATTTTCAGCTATATCTATTTTTGCCACAAAGGCTCAAAGACTCTAAGTTCCACTAAGTTAATACAACGAATACAAATCAAATTGCATCACCTCGATGAATCGGGGCATGCAGTGACACTGTAAAACATCAGCCAAATCTTCCTGAAATATAATCTTCAGTTTGTTTCTTAGAAGGATTTGTAAAGATTTTAGTTGTTCTGTCGTACTCAATTAATTCTCCAATATAAAAGAATGCTGTATAATCGCTTACCCGCGCTGCCTGCTGCATATTGTGTGTTACAATAACTATTGTATACATTTGTTTCAGTTCGTGAATTAATTCTTCAATCTTTGCAGTTGAAATTGGATCAAGCGCACTTGCGGGTTCATCCATAAGAATTATTTCAGGTTCAACTGCAAGTGCGCGTGCAATACATAATCTTTGCTGCTGCCCGCCGGAAATACTATTCCCTGGTTTGTTGAGCGAATCTTTCACTTCATCCCAGAGAGCGGCTTTCCTAAGACAACTTTCTGTTATGTCATTTAATTTTTGTTTGTTCCTTAACCCATTAAGCCTTACACCGGAAACAACATTTTCTGCTATCGTCATTGTGGGAAAAGGATTTGGTTTCTGAAAAACCATTCCAACTTTTCTTCTAAGATTTACGGGATCTTTTTTCATAATGTCTTCGTCGTCAAGATAAATTGCACCTTTAATTGTGCCGCCTACTTCCTCGTGCATCCTGTTTAAGCATCTTAAAAATGTTGACTTCCCGCATCCAGATGGTCCAATTATCGCCAGCACTTTATTTTTAGGTATTTCAATTGATACATCTTTTAGAGCAAGGTTTTTACCAAAAAATGCATTTAGATTTTTGGTGTACATCCTAGGTACATGAACTTTTGTTTTTTCCTCTTTCGATAACTCTTCTACTACTTTGTTATTCATTAGGCTGTATATCTCTTCCTTGTTACTATTTTGAATATAATATTAAGTAAAAGCACAAGTACAATTAAAACAAATGAAGCTGCCCACGCCTGTTGATTCCAGTCATCAAAAGGTGCTTTAGCATAATCAAAGATGAAAACAGAAATTGAAGCAATCGGCTGATCTAATTGCGTTGACCAAAATCTGTTTCCTAATGCAGTAAATAATAATGGTGCGGTTTCCCCGGCTGCCCTTGCTATGGATAATAGTATGCCTGTAAAAATACCCCTTAAAGCTGCTGGGAAAACAATATACATTGTTGTTTTCCATCTGCTAAGACCCAATCCAAGCCCTGCCTCTCTAAAAGATTCAGGCACCAGTTTCATCATTTCTTCAGTAGTGCGCGTAATTAATGGAACCATTATAATCCCAAGGGCTACTCCGCCTGCTATTGCAGAAAATCTTTTCATTGGTATAACAAAAATTATATAAGCAACTACACCAATCACTATAGAAGGAATACCATTCAAAACGTCAGTAAAAAATTTTACAATAAAAGCAAAAATACCATTTCTGTTTTCAGATAAATAAATCCCCGCCATTATAGAAATCGGAATGCTAAATAGACTGCCGATAGCGACCATTATGCCCGTACCGACAAGTGCGTTAGCCATACCTCCACCTTCTTCTCCAACCGGTTTTGGCATCTTAGTAAAAAAATCCCAGTTTATATAATGAATTCCTTTATAAAGTGATTCATAAAGAATTAATAGTAATGGTATCATTACCACTATAACACATAAAACGCTGAGAGTCATTATAAAATGACTTTTCGCTTTTCTGTATTTGAAATAATAATTATTATTCAATTTAGCACCGACACATATTTTTTTGTAACTCCCCACACTATTAATCTTGCAATTGCATTAAGGATTATGGTTATAATAAAAAGTAATAAGGCAATCTCAATCAAAGAACTGAGATAAAGATTAGAAGTGGCTTCAGTAAATTCATTTGCAATAACACTTGCCATTGTGTGCCCGGGATCTAATAATGACCAGGAAATACTTGACCTGTTTCCAATGACCATAGTAACTGCCATTGTTTCTCCTACAGCTCTGCCAAGCCCCAATAACGCAGAACCTAAGATCCCTGATTTTGCACCTGATAGAACAATTTTTATTACTTCCCACTTTGTTGCGCCCAAAGCGATTGCAGCCTCTCGCTGTGAATCAGGTATCGATTTCATTACATCTCTTGAAATAGAAGTTACGATTGGTAAAATCATTATTGAAAGTATAATTGATGCTGCTAATATCCCAAAACCATAAGGAGCTCCTTCAAATAATGGCAGATAACCCAATTTATCCGACAGAAATGGTTCTACGCTTTCTCTTAGCCAAGGAACAATAATAAATATTCCAAATAAACCATACACTATACTTGGAATTGCAGCAAGTAATTCGACCAACATAGATATCGGTTTTTCAATCCACCCAGGTGCAATTTCTGATAAAAAAATTGCAATCCCAAGACTCATAGGAATTGAGAATAAAAGTGCTAAGAAAGAAGTGTACAGAGTACCAAACACATAAGTAAGTGATCCGTATTGATCGGTTACAGGGTCCCAGGTTGTAGTAGTTAAAAATTTTATCCCAAAAGCTTTTATTGATGGCATTGACTCAGAAATCATTATATATGCCATAATGAAAGTCAAGCTTAAAACAACAAAGGCAAAGAACCGCGTAATATTATTAAATAATAAGTCACCTAAATTCGTTTTAGAAAAAAAAGCGATCAGAAAATTATTTTCTTCCGATCGCTCGCTTATAGAATTTTTAAATTGATCCTTCATTAAAATATTTTATTTAATTACTTTTATTTTTTTTTCGCAAAGTTTTACAACTTCTTTTGGCAATGGTGCGTAATATAAATCTTTAGCAAATTTTTGTCCATCTGTTATTGCCCATTTTAAAAAGTTTTTTATTGCCTCTGATTTTTGTTTATCCTTCATATTCTGGTAAACAAGCAACCATGTAAATCCAGATATAGGATAAGAATCTTTACCATCTGCATTGGTGATTGAAACACGCAAATCTTCGGGCATATTTTTTACAGCTCCAGCGGCTGCTGAGGAAACAGCATCAAATGTAGGTTTAATAAAGTTACCTGCTTTGTTTTGAAGATTAGCATAAGATAATCCATTTTGTATTGCATAAGCTAATTCTACATATCCTATTGAACCTTCTGTTTGTTTAACCAAACCGGCAACACCTTCATTACCTTTTCCACCAAGACCAACGGGCCAGTTAACAGATGTACCTTTACCGACTTTTGTTTCCCATTCTTTACTAACTTTTGATAGATAATCTACAAAGATATAAGTTGTTCCACTACCATCTGATCTATGTGTTACAATAATAGCTTTATTAGGTAAGTTTTTTCCTTTATTTATTGCTGAAATGCGTTTATCATTCCATTTAGATATTTTCCCTAAATAAATATCAGCCAAAACATCTGGAGATAAATTTAATCCATTTCCAACTTGAGGTAAATTGTAGGCGATAGCTTCACCGCCCATAATCATAGGTATATGAAGAATCTCTGTTCCTTGTTTTTGTTTGGCATCTTTAAGTTGTGTATCAGTCATAGGACCATCAGAGGCGCCAAAATCTACCGTGCCTTCTATTACCTGTTTGATCCCACCACCGCTTCCGATTGATTGATAATTAAATTCGATTCCTGTTTTCTGATGATATACATCAAACCATTTCGAATAAATTACGTATGGGAAAGTAGCTCCCGCACCGTTTAATTTAAGCTGTGCAAAAGAGGATGTGGCAAATAACCCCATCAGTACAGCTGCAATTAAAAATATTTTACTTTTCATGATAACTCCTTATTTGATTTAATTAAATTTAGTTTTTTCTTACTTAAAATTCCCAGAAAAATGTAACTCTTGGTGTTACATCACTGTCGCTGGCTCCTTGAAGAGTATGAACCTCTATGCCAGGCATAATGCTGACTTTAGGTACGACTTTAAAATCTATTGCTCCAATAATTAATCCTTGTCTATCATTTATTGCAGAGCTATTTGTATTTGAATCGAATGAATCATAGCGACCTACTATTCCAATATTTTCTGTTAAGGATGCTTTGCCCCAAATAGAAATACCAAAACCTGTTTGTGATCCTAAAGATGCAGCAGCTCCGGTAGAAGAATAATTATTCTGCTGACTCTTAATAAAACCTTCAAGACCCAAAGCAAATCTGTTACTCTGTTTATAGCTAATGAATCCTGCCGCTACAAAGGCAGAATTGTTTTTTAATGTTCCGTCAAATGGATCTCTTTTTTGAGGTTGTGAAGCAAAATCTCCATACACAGTTAATAACAGGTCATCACTTGGTTTAAATTGAAGTTGGCCATAAAATCTTTTGTACTTATTTGATTCAGGTGAGTTACCAGTATTATCTCCAATCTTTAGCCAGTAATTAGCAACACCTTTTTCATCAATTTTTCCTTTTAAATCAATACCAAGATCTCTTGAAGGAACGATGCCGAAATAATCCATAATGGTTTTTTCTAAAGAGCGGTATCCCCACGCACCTTCTGAAATTTCATATGCTGGTGTTGGTGAAATACCGACTATCAGATCAGAACCAGAAAAAATGTTTTTCCATTTTAACCAGGCATCTTTAACAAAAGGAATAATTTTGTTGTTAGTTGATAAAGCGCCCTGGTCCGCTTCTAATCTAAACCTGGTTGAAAAATCATCGTTGATGGTATAATCTGTTGTAATATAAATTCTCCTAAATTGCCAACCGTTTATGTCTTTGTTAGCCGGACTTATCGCGTTAGCATTATAAAAAAGATCTCCGAACATCAATCCACTGAATTTAACGGGACCAACAGTTCCAACTGCATTTTTATCTTGTGCGTTAGAATTGAAAAACATAAGCGCTGTGAACAGGATTGTACAAATGACGAAAAATTTTGTTTTCATAGAACCTCTCTCTTTCTTTTTTTGATGGGCGAAATATATGCAGAGCAATGCAGTCTAATGTTAAGCTAATGTTAAATCAATGTTACGATATTGTTAACTGATCATTTCATAATTTAATAACTCACATTATGCAATTGAGAGAAAAACCTCCGAGGTTTTGAGCAACATATATAAAGTGAATTAATAACTCACCTTTTGCACAAAACTAATTTTTGCTCTAAATCCGTAGAACAGTCCGCCGCGGCGGATAAGTCTGTTTTACGATTTCAATAATTATTTAACAACCTCTGCGTAAGGTGAGTTAATCATTTTAAATAGCAGGAATAAATATCCCATAAATGAATTAGGAACTTTTTTGAATATCAACTTATATTAACGATGCAATGTTCAGAAATTTTTTTTCATCTGTTATATTATACCTGAGTTGTTATGTTTAATAAAATAATAAACTTCTATAAACCTGATCCTCAAATCCCTTTGGAAACCGATCAAAAGAAAATTGATAAAAACTATAAAAAATATCGCTGGTCAGTTTTTTTATCTTCTACCATTGGTTATGGAATATATTATATCTGCCGGCTTAGCATTAACGTTATTAAAAAACCAATACTTGATGAAGGTCTTCTTACAGAATCGCAGCTTGGTATAATTGGATCCGCTTTATTTTTTTCTTACGCTGCGGGCAAGTTAGTTAATGGCTTTTTATCCGATCGTGTGAACATAAGAAAATTTATGGCAACGGGTTTATTTATTTCTGCCATCGTTAATTTGATTATGGGATTTCAATCACTCTTTATTCTATTTGCAATTCTTTGGGGATTAAATGGATGGTTCCAATCAATCGGTTCAACAACATCAGTGGTAGCGCTGGTACGATGGTTTAGTAAAAAAGAAAGAGGCACTTATTATGGATTTGGAAGTGTTAGCTTAAGTTTAGGTGAAGCTCTTACATTTATTGTTACTGCTTTTATTGTTTCATTAGCAGGATGGAGAGCCGGTTTTTGGGTTTCCGGAATTGTTGGGCTTATAGGCACTTTTATAATTTTGCGTTTTTTTTATGACAGTCCCAAGAGTAAAGGATTGATGCCGATAGCAGAATACAAAAATGATTATGAAGAGCCAGCTTCTCCAAAAAAATCTTTTTCATCACTTCAATTTGGATTACTAAAAAATCCAGCAATATGGATTTTGGCTTTGTCCAGTTTATTTATTTACGTTGTTAGATACTCTGTAAATAGCTGGGGAATTTTATTTTTGCAGGAGCAAAAAGGTTATTCAGGATTGCAAGCAAGTTCAATTATTTCTATCAGCTCTATATTTGGAATTGTTGGAACACTCTCTTCAGGACTTATCTCCGATAAATTGTTTGGTGGAAGGCGAAATTATCCGGCGCTTATTTTCGGAGTACTAAATTCAATTTCAATTGCTGTGTTTTTACTAAACTCAAAAACTTATCCCTGGTTAGATATTGGAAGCATGGTCTTCTTTGGAATTTCAATTGGGGTACTTGTTTGTTATCTGGGTGGTTTGATGGCGATTGATATTTCGCCAAAAGAAGTTTCGGGTACTGTTATGGGTTTAATTGGTATTGCAAGTTATGTGGGTGCAGGTATTCAAGATCTTCTTAGTGGATTTTTAATCGAGCATAATAAAATTTTTATTAATGGCACTGCGAGGTATGATTTTACAATGGCAATTGCGTTTTGGATTGGTTCTTCTGTGTTATCATTTTTGTTAGTGCTTTTAGTCTGGAATGCAAAGGTGTATAAAAAATAGTAAAAATTTCTTATTGAACCGGCAGGTTAAAAAAAGATGATTGCACAATGGTATGAATGTGTGAAAGTATGATTGTATGATTGAATGAATGCATTTTTGTATGAATGCACAATTTATTTATTTAGGAATTGTTTAATTGCATTTTAAGATTAATAAATTTACCTGAATTGATTTTAACACTAATTTAGCATTTGAAGTTACAGAAGACAATTAACCACAAAGTTCTCAAAGGGTTTCTCTAAGTTCACAAAGATTTTATTTTTACGTGTTTCCAATGGAATGTCTTGTTTTTCTAAAATGCATTAGAGAGTTCGTAAATTTTCTAATAATGAAAAATTCAATAAGTCAATCCTGTGCATATCCATAGACTTTGTCTATGGAACGAGCAGGAATCTATTGGTTCAGTGTTAGATCCTTGTCCGTTAGCCAACGGATCGCGAGAATGAAGGTCAATTAGAAATCTATTTTTCAGAAGTCTCTAATGATAAACCCGGTTTTAAGATAATTTTCTAAGTTTAATTGACAGAAATTTCTATTAAATTGGATCAGTAATATTTAACAATTTATTTAATTCTTAATGAACAAAAAATCAATATACTTTTCCTACTCCAATCAACCAGAAAATAATGATTTGATTATCGAGCATACGCTAAAGTATTCTGATATTGATGAAATAAAAGCATTACTTGAAAAATTCGGGATCACAAAATGCAAAGAAGTTTGGGAAAGAACATTACTTTCCGATGGCAGATTAAAAAAACTTAATTACTTCCTGGCAAAATTTTTCTTTAATATATCTGATGACGATTTAACTATTAAAGATTATTTTAAACATCATACAACTACAAGAGCGGAAAGATTAAATGAACTTCTTAACTGATAAAACTAAATCTGTTTTTGATGCTCTTGCTGAATATGATTTGTTAAAGGAGTTTTCATTTGTCGGCGGCAGTGCAATAGCATATTATTTACAACATCGATTATCCGAAGATTTAGATTTTTTTACCTGGCACAAATTTTTACCGAAGGATATTTTATTACTATTAAAAGATTTAACCAAAAATCACAAAGCAGAAATTGTTAATTCTTCTGCCACTTATATGGATGTTTTTATTAATGGAATAAAAGTTACTTTTTTTGCAAATGACTGGGACGTGCTAAAATCAAACCGGAAACTTATCCATAAAAATATTTATGCTGCTGATTTAAAACTGCTCTGTGCAATGAAAGTAAACACCTTATCATTAAGAGCTAAATTTAGGGATTACTATGATCTTTATGTTATGAATAAAGAATCATTTAACCTTAAAGAAATTTATAATTATTCTGCTTTCTATTTACCGGGAATAACAAAAAAGGTTTTTGGTATGCAGCTAACTTTTATTGATGATATTGAGGATGAAAACTTAGAACATTTGTCACCTAAATACGAAGTAACTATCAAAGAAATTCAAAAACATTTTGAAAAAGAGTTAATTAAATTATTATAATATTTTTCATCTTTCTTAAATTATAATTCAATCTTCTTAATGCCAAATCATTTACTTTGCCACGAAATGGTTCGTGGCAGCCGGGTATCGGGTAAAAATGGTTAATGTTTAATTTGCATTGTTAAATGTTTAGATCAGTACATTAAATTTCTAAAAATCCAACGGACTTTTTACTCCCATTCCTAAATTTTTAATGATGTGTGTGTAAATCATTGTAACGCGAACGTCTTTATGTCCGAGTAGTTCCTGCACAGTTCTTATATCATAATTATTCTGAAGCAGATGAGTTGCAAAGCTGTGGCGGAATGTATGCGCGCTTGCAGTTGGTTTTTCGATTCCTGCTTTTCTGATAGCAGCTTTAATTGCTTTTGTAACTGTAGATTCGTGAAAGTGATGTCTTATCCTTTTACCTTTTTCATCTGTTATAACTCTTTCTGCGGGAAATAAATACTGCCAACCAAATTCTTTAGAAGCATTTTTATATTTTTCCGCAAGTGCATAAGGTAAAATAGTATCGCCAAATCCTTTTTTAAGATCCGCATTATGAAGAATTAGTCGTTGGTCTATCTGAGCTTTTATTTTTGGAATGAGAGACTCCGGCAGTAAAGTAATTCGGTCTTGTTCGCCTTTTGCATCCCTAACAATAATATGCTTATACTCAAAATTAATATCTTTAACGCGCAGGCGCAGTGCTTCGGATAAACGAAGACCGGAGCCGTAAAGCAATTGTGCAATAAACTGCGGAAGCCCGCTCATATTATTAATAACTGCATGAGCTTCTGCTTTGGAATAAACTACCGGAATGTGCTTAGGTTTTGTTGGTCTTTCAATATCATCAATCCAACCAACATCGAGATGGAGAATTTCTTTATAGAGAAAAAGAATACCCTGCAATGCTTGATTTTGAGTTGAGGCGGAGACATTTCTTTCTACTGCAAGGTGATTTAAGAATTTACGAATTTCATCTTTACCAAGTTTTTCCGGATGAGTTTTGTTGTTGTATAGAATAAATCTTTTTATCCAGTTTGAATAAGATTCTTCTGTACGCTTGCTGTAGTGCATAGCGCGCATTTTTATTTTAACCTGTTCTAAGAGTTTAGGTTTAGCTTGTCCGTTTTGAGATTGATTCTTGTATTGCATAGCGGTACAAAAATAATATTAAGATAAAATTTATCCTAATATAAAAATTTGCTGAACTAATTGTTTGCAATTAGGATATAAAAAGCATTTTAAACTTGACTATTTAGGATAAGATAATAATATTAGGATAAGAAAAATCAGTAAACGTCAAATAAGTAAGTGAAGGCGTTTCCTGATAAGTATTAGTTATGTTGCAGGATTTTTATGAATAAAATAAAATTGATTGAAGATCTCATTACTGATGTAGAAGCATTAAAATATGATGATGAAAATAGTAGAGATGCGTTAACTAG
>JBBILT010000012.1:0-123654 GCA_037444745.1 Ignavibacteriales bacterium | reverse complement strand
TTTATGATATACTCGGTAATGAAGTAACAACTCTAATCAACGAACAAAAACCACAAGGCAGATACGAGGTAAATTTCAACGCATCATCACTTGCAAGCGGAGTTTATATTTACAAGATACAAGCTGGAGAATTTATAGCATCCAAAAAATTAATGCTGCTTAAGTAAATATCATATAAATTAAAACCTTCGAGGTTACAAGGCAAAAACCTCGAAGATTTAATAAAAAAACCCGACTCATTTCTGAATCGGGTTTTACTATTTCATCTATTTCACTTACTTAGCATTCGAGCCAACAATGTTCACATTAACGTCAATATTTTCTGAAACTTTTTGTCCGACTATTTTATTGTTAACACCATAATCAGAAAGCTTAACATTAAACTTAGCCTGCACACCTAGCAAATCTCCGGGTGCACGCATTTTAGTTTGTTCACTTTCATCAAGAAAAGTTAAGATTGCATCTGCAACAACTTCTTTTGTAACACCGTGTAAAGTAAAGTTTCCAATAACTTTTACAGTAATTTTATTATCTGCAACAGACTTAACGTCATTTACTTTTTTAATCTCAAAAGAAATTTCTGGGAAAGATTCAGCATTTAACCAAGCAGCGCTGCGCATATGCCCATCACGCATATCAATTCCTGTTTTGATTGATGAAACAGGGACAGAGATTTTTCCTTTTAAAGTTTTTACATCGCTAACACTAAATGTAACGCTCCCCTTTACCTCGTTACTTAATCCCGTAATGTCTTCAAGTGGAGTTGTGCTGAAAAATGTTGCCTGGTTTCTTCCGTTTTTATCTTCATAGTTAAAATTTTGTTCACCGCTTGCTTTTACTTTAAAACCTTGCGGAAATATTGATGCTGTAACTAAAATTATTACCGCAACGATTGCGAGAGTTCTTTTCATTTTGTTTCCTTTTGTTTGTTCCTAAATAAATAAATTAAAATTCCTGATATAACTGCAACAGCAGCCGAAAATCCACCGGCATAATCTAAACCGAGAATAAACTTATCTATATATTGTTTGTTTTCAACTCCAAGCATTCTATCAAGGTCGGTGGTTTTATCTACAAGCATCTGTGTTTTAGTAAAAATCTCAGCGCCTTGTGTAAGCCAATATAGTAACGCTGTAACGATGAGAATAATTCCAATTATTAAAACGTATTTTTGATTATTGTTCATTTCGTGCTCGCTAATTTCTTTTGATTCAAGTTGATTATTTAATTACCCAAACATTTGTCATTCCGTTCGCCTCAGCGAAACGATCCGGAATCTCTAGATAGATTCTGAAACGAACTCAAAATGACGATAATATTGTTTTAGAACTATGTCTAATTAGTTAAATTTGAATTGGGAAAGGGACTTTTATAGCTAACTTAATTTTCCCAAACAGCAACTGTATGTTATAACACATAAAGTTCATTGTCAAGTTACTTTTAGGTAAGCTATTTATTTTGTTGGATAGATCACATATGAAAGAATGTTACGATATTACAATAATCGGCGGTGGAATTGTTGGAACCGCAACTGCTCTTTCCATTTTAAAAGGAAAATCTGTAAAACTGCTTTTGCTGGAAACAGAGCCTTCCCTCGCCGCACATCAAACGGGAAACAACAGCGGAGTAATACACTCGGGACTATATTACAAACCCGGCTCCCTTAAGGCAATTAATTGCACAACAGGAAGAGATATGATGTATGCTTTTTGCGAAGAGCACAAAATACCATTTAGTAAATGTGGTAAAATTGTAGTTGCGACAAGCAAGGAAGAAATCCCTGCTCTTAATATGGTTGAAGAGCGTGGAAAAGCAAATGGATTAACAGGAATAAAAAGATTATCCGCTTCTGGAATTAAAGAATATGAACCACACGCTGCAGGAATTGATGGATTATTTGTTCCGCAAACCGGAATAGTAGATTATGTGGCGGTAACAAATAAGTATGCAGAACTTATTAAAGCAAAAGGCGGTGCAATAAAAACAAGCTCCAAACTAACTTCTATAAAAAAAGATGGAAAAGATTTTATTCTTTTAACCGGGCACGATGAGTATAGGACAAAGTTTGTTGTTAATTGCGGTGGATTACAATCGGATAGAATTGCAAAACTTTTTGGCGTTGATCCTAAACTGCAAATTATTCCATTCCGTGGCGAGTATTATCAAATCAAAAAAGAAAAACAATACCTGGTAAATAATTTAATCTATCCTGTTCCCGATACGCAATTTCCATTTCTTGGTGTTCACTTTACAAGAATGATAAATGGTGGTGTTGAAGCCGGACCGAATGCTGTGCTTGCCTTTAAAAGAGAAGGCTATAAAAAAACTGATTTTGCTTTTCGTGATTTAATGGAGTTGAATCTTTATCCCGGTTTCTGGAAAATGGCGGCTAAGTATTATAAGATGGGGTTCCAGGAATTTCGCAGATCGTTTAGCAAAAAATTATTTGTAGAATCATTGCAAAAATTAATTCCAGAAATTAAAATTGATGATATTGAAGTTGGCGGCGCAGGAGTAAGGGCACAAGCATTAGAGCGCGATGGAAAACTTGTTGATGATTTTAGAATTGTTGAGGCGGAAGGAATGGTTCACGTTTTAAATGCACCTTCTCCAGCGGCAACTGCTTCGTTAAGTATTGGTAAAACAATTTCTGAAATGGTAATTAAACGTTATGATAAAGAAGTAAAATAATTTTGATGAAACAAAACTTATTAAATATCATTTCAAGTTCTTTAGATAAATCCGATTTGTTTGAAATCAAAAAAGATTTTTCTGAATTGTTGACAACAATTAAAAAACAAAAAAATAAAAACATTGTTTTGGGCAATGGACACACTTCAGTTGCAAAAGAATATCTAACAGGAGAAATAAATCAAATTTTAGAAACGCACACTATTGAACGAACAAAGTATTATATAAAAAGACTGAAGAAAAGTTTAACTGAAATTAAACAAAGTAAAATCAATGATTTGAATTTGAATCGCTGGAAAGAGTATGATGATATTATTACAGACAGTTTGTGGATGTTAAATAAGAGAGATAACTCTGGTGTTCATCACGCAGGATATTGGGGAAATTTTATTCCGCAAATTCCCAATCAGCTTTTGCGCAGATATACAAAAAAAGGTGAGTGGATTTTAGATCCATTTCTTGGTAGCGGAACAACTCTGATTGAAGCACAAAGACTCGGCAGAAACGCCGTGGGAATCGAGCTTTCTAAAAAAGTTTTAGGTCAAACAAAAAAAAATATTGCAAAAGAATCAAATCCATATAAAGTAAAATTAGAATTTGTAAATGGTGATAGTTCATCTGTTGATTTGAAAGGCACATTATCTGTTTTAGATATAAAATCATTTCAGTTCCAAATATTCCATCCACCTTACTGGGATATAATTAAGTTTAGTGATAGCAAATCTGATTTATCAAATGCAAAATCGATTGAAGAATTTTTAAATGGATTTGGAAGAGTGTTGGATAATTGTCTTCCACGACTTGATAAAAAAAGATTCCTTGCCGTTGTTATTAGCGATAAATATTCAGGTGGTGAATGGATTCCGCTTGGCTTTTATGTTATGCAGGAAGTTTTGAAACGAGGAATGATTTTAAAATCTACTATTGTAAAAAACTTTGATGAAACAACAGCAAAGCGTAATCAAAAAGAGTTGTGGCGTTATCGCGCGTTAGCCGGCGGATTTTATATCTTTAAGCATGAGTATATTTTTATTTTTCAGAAGAAATGAAATAAGCGAATCAAAAATAACAAGAGTTTTAATTGGACTTTAAGTAATTTGGATAGTAAAATAAAAACAATAATTTTGCTTCAACCAGCAAGAATATAGCATGACAAAAGAAGATTATAAACAATATTGGCTTTCGACTTCTGAAGAAGATTTGGAAACAGCCATTTCTTTATTTAATTCAGGTAAATATGTTTGGTCCTTATTTGTTGGGCATCTTACGGTGGAGAAATTGTTGAAAGCATTTTGGGTTAGAGATAACGAATCAAACTTTCCTCCAAGAACCCATGATTTAAATCGAATTGCAAGAGATACCGATCTTATATTTACCGATGAAGAAAAGGAATTTCTCGCAGAAGTCTCTTCATTTAATCTTGAAGTTAGGTATCCAGATTATAAGAAAAGATTTAACGAAATATGTACAAAAGATTTTGCAGATAAATATCTTAATGATATAAAGGAACTATTTGAATGTACTCGAAAGAAAATGTAAATGATATAATAAATCGTTTTGTTGAACTGATAAAAAAAGATATATCTGTTGATCAAATATATTTGTTTGGTTCTTATGCAAAAGGCACATCAGACGAGTACAGTGATATCGATTTAGCTATAGTCTCAAAAGATTTTGAAGGAATAAGGTTTTACGATAGGAAAAAACTTCTTAAGTGTTTGATTAAAATTAATACTGATATCGAACTGCATACATTTAAAACTGAAGACTTTACTACCGATGATCCTTTTGTTGCCGAAATTATCAAAACAGGTTTAAGAGTTAATTAAAATATTCTAATATTGAAGAGTCAATTTTATTCCTGAGAAGATGTTGAAGCGCACCCTTATTCAAATCGAAACTGAATTAAAAAAACGCCTTGTATATCCTTACAAATGGGGACAAAAACAAAACGATATCTTCGACAAACAAACCAACTTTATCTATCACACTTTTTTTTTTGATGAACTCTTAAAGGAAATTGAAAGAAGATTTAAAACTGAAAAAGATTACAACCTATATTTTAACTACGCTATAAACCGCTGGTACAACTTCTGGTCCGCACAAGCTGTTGAAAATATTTTTTGCTCTCTTCCAAACGTTAAGCCAGCATTAGACAGCAAAGACAGGCTTGTTGATTTTACAATTCAAGATGAAGCGTTTGATCATAAAACATCCATCTACCCTAAAAACTTTCCGTATAAAATTGATGAAGCGATAAAAAAAACAGAGGACCTGATTAAGTGGTTATATAAAAATCAATCGCAGCAGCAGCGCAAACATTTAAAGAATAGATTATTTATTGTTCTCTATTCTAAAGATGGCGAGCATTGGAAATTGAAATCGGAGATTATGTGGCTTAAAGAAAGAATCAAAAAATATATGTTTGGTTTCAATCCAGCTTACTTGATGAAATTTAATTTTGAAAAAGATCATACCACTTTATCTGATATAATTTGGGCGATAAAGGATTAAAATCCTTTGACGAGAATCATTCCGAGCCATAATAAACATTGATGAAGGTAGGCTTTCTTAACCTTAATATTATTAATCCTTCGTTTTGCCTAATGTGTCAAAATTTACACGACATATTTGACATAAAATATTTTTGTTTTAATCGTATTTTTATTGAACGAGGTGTTCACTTTATTTATTTTCAACATACAAATTTTAAACAAGGTATATAAATAACATTATGAAAAACATTTTCTTATTCGCTCTTACTGCAATTTTTACATTCATTTTTATAAGCTGCGGAGATAACTCGAAGAATGATAATCAAAATCCAGATAACGGGAAAAAATCAAATTTTCAAAAAAGATACGGTGTTAAATCCGGTATCATCGAATATAATCTTTCTGGTGTGCAGGAAGGAACAAAAACTCTTTACTTTGATGATTGGGGAATGAAACAAGCTGAATATTCACGCTCGGTTATAAGTGTCGGCGGCTTTACAAAAGCTGTTAACTTAGTAAATATTATAGATGGCGAGTATCAGTACACAATTAATCTTGATCAGAAGACGGGAACAAAAACCAGAAATCCTCTCATTAAAGAAATAGAAGCTCTAAAAAATGAAAAAGGTTTTAATGGATTTGGCGAACAGTTGTTATTAAAAATGGGTGCAGAAAAAATTGGAACTGATAATTTTCTTGGTAAAGATTGTGATGTTTATGAAATTAAAAAATCAAATACTAAGCTTTGGGTTTGGCAATGGATAACCTTAAAATCAGAAGTTAAGTCCCGTGCATTTGATATAAGCACGGTTGCAAAAAAAATCGAGACCGACATATCAATCCCATCTGCTAAATTTGAAATGCCTGGAAAAATTATATTGAATGAAGTAGATCTTGACAATCTGGAAAACGAAATGAGAGAAGAAAATAAATGATTTCATTTCTTCCGATTGGGGGCGGAAATGAAATTGGCGCAAACAGTTACTACTTAAATTTTAACGGCAACGGAGTAATTCTTGATTGCGGAATTCATCCGCAAAAAACGGGATTAGATTCACTTCCCAACTTTGATTTATTAAAAGATAAATCGGTTGATTACTGTTTAATCTCCCACGCTCATCAGGATCATATTGGTTCACTGAATTTTCTTGTAAAAAAATTTCCTTATGTAAAGATCATCACAACTCCACAAACAAAAGCACTTGCAGAACTAACGCTTCACAACTCTGTTTCAATACTTAAAAAAGAAATTGAAGAAGCTGATTTTGAATTTTACTCCCACGATGAAGTTGATCTGTTAATTAAGATGATCAACTACAAAGAATACCAAAACGAATTTGAACTTAATTCATATCATCAGCAAAAAGATGAAAAAGTAAATTGCACTTTTTATGATGCCGGACATATTCTTGGTTCGGCAGGAATTCTTCTTGAGAATAGCAATCATAAAATATTTTATACCGGAGATATTAATCTCACTAATCAAACTCTTCTTCCGGGGGCAAACCTGCCTGAAACAAAAATTGATTCGTTAATTCTTGAAACAACTTACGGCTCAACAGATTCAGAGTTACTGCTTGATTGGAATTCAGAATCAATTCGGTTTGCAAAGGAAGCAAATAAAATTTTAAATAACGGAGGATCAATTCTCATCCCCGTTTTTTCTCTTGGCAAAATGCAGGAAATACTTGCAACAATCTGGCAGTTGATGCAAAATAGAAAACTTACAACGGTTGACATTTACACCGGCGGACTTGGAACAAAAATAAACCGCGCTTACGATTACAATCGTTTTGTTGTTAACAGGGTTGATGAAGAATTTGAGCTGAACACAATTCCGCAAAAAGATTATTACGAAATTTCTAATACAGAAGAATTCTTTAAACATCCTTGTATCGTTCTTGCATCAAGCGGAATGCTGATTAAAGGTACAGCATCCTACAGCTATGCACGAAGATGGCTTAAGCAAAAAGATTCTGCAATCTTTACTGTTGGATATATGGATACTAATACTCCCGGTTATGTAATCGCAAATGCTGAACGCGGAGATAAAATAGAATTAACAGAACTTGATGAGCCAGTTGAAGTTAATTGTACAATTAAAAACTTTAAATTTTCTGCTCACGCGAGAAGAGAAAACTTGCTATCCGTTGTTGATAAACTAAAACCCGATTATGTAATTCTAATCCACGGTGATGAAGATGCATTAGATTGGATGGGTGGTTCAATCCTTAAGAAGCATAAAAATATAAAATTGCAAATTGCATTAGCAGGAAAAGAAATAAAAATTCTTTAGTTGCCAGGCGCAAACAATTATTTTTTCTTTGTATATTTGTAACAGCAAAAATTCATTTTCCTTTTTTGATAGAAGGAAATTAAAAAACATTTATACAGTTTATCTCAGGAGGAGAAAATGTCCCGCTTGAAAAAACAAGTCCAGGATAAGATCGAAGCCTGGCGCCCACGCACTACACGCCTACTTAAAGAATTTGGTAAAGTAAAAGTTGATGATGTTGATATAAGTCAAATCATCGGCGGTGCAAGAGATATTAAAAGTCTTCTTACCGATATTTCTTACCTTGATCCATTTGAAGGAATTCGCTTTCGTGGATTTACAATTCCAGAAGTTTTAGAAAAACTTCCTAAAGTTCCTGGTGGAGAAATGCCTTTTGTTGAAGGCTTCTTCTTTTTCTTGTTAACCGGCGATATTCCATCAGCAGAAGATGTAAAGGAAGTAGCGGAAGAGTTTAAGAAAAGATCGGCAGTACCTAAATATGTTTTTGATATTTTGAAGACGATGCCAAAAGATTCTCATCCAATGGTAATGCTCTCAACTGCAATTCTTGCAATGCAGCGCGAATCTGAATTCGTTAAAGAATATAATACTGGCAAGCTAAAAAAGAATGATTACTGGTCTCCAACTTATGAAGACGGATTAAATCTTCTTGCAAAACTTCCTGAGATTGCTGCATTTATTTACAGACTAAAATATAAAGATGGAAAAATAATTGCTTCCGATCCTAACCTTGATCTTGGCGGAAACTTTGCACATATGATGGGCATTGCAAAACCTTATGATGATGTTGCAAGAATGTATTTTATTCTTCACAGTGATCACGAAAGCGGAAATGTTAGCGCACACACAGGACACTTAGTTGCAAGCGCACTTTCCGACCTTTACTACGCAATCTCTGCAATGGCAAATGGACTTGCAGGACCATTACACGGACTTGCAAATCAGGAAGTGCTTGCATGGATTCAAGGTGTTTATAAACAAATGGGAGGTAAAGTTCCTACAGAAGAAGAAATGAAAAAGTTTGTTTGGGATACTTTACAAGGTGGACAGGTAATTCCCGGATTCGGTCATGCCGTTTTAAGAAAAACCGATCCCCGCTATATGGCACAAAGAGAATTCTGCTTAAAGCATTTACCAAAAGATCCATTATTCCAGTATGTTGATTTGCTCTTTAAAGTTGTACCACCAATTTTGTTGGAACAAGGTAAAGCAAAAAATCCATGGCCAAATGTTGATGCACAATCCGGTGTTATACAATGGTACTATGGCTTAAAGGAATATGATTTCTACACTGTACTGTTTGCTGTTGGAAGAGCACTTGGTGTTGTTGCAAACATTATCTGGGATCGCGGTCTTGGCTATCCAATTGAAAGACCAAAATCTGTTACAACTGCAATGCTTGAAGAAGCTGCAGGAATAAAGAACTAATTATATTGTCATTCCGGACTTGATCCGGAATCTATTTCTTTTTTTAGACGTCACGGATATCATTCCGTGACGTTTTTATTACTCATCAGCCAAGCAAACTTTCTCTTCAATAAATTATTATATTCCTAAAAACAATTTTTAATTATCTTATTACAGATTGAAAAAATGGGCAACCAACCAAATTCATCATTAACAGAATTAAGCGATAAACTTCTTGCTGGCAAAGCGGCTTTAGAACAAAGCGAGATTGATGATCTTATAATTAATCTTCGCATAGAACTTAGTCGCGCAGTTAGCAGCAAACAGTTAACTGACGAGCAAGATGCTGAGCACTGGCAGAATATTTTTGATGGGCTTTTCAGCAGTGAACTTGCAACTCAGTTTATGGATAATATGGATAAGGATTTGTTTTTTTCCTTTGGGGAATATCTTGGTTCATTTTCAAATCAGTCAAAGAATAACATTGTTTCAATAACACATAATTATCTCAATCTTTTTCGCAATTCATCTTTCCTTCAGAAAATTTATGAAGAGCGTAGATGGGATAAATTAATTCACACACTTATTGTTCAAAGCAATTACACGTTTGATGTTTTATTTAATCAGCGCGTTAATCAGTATAAAAAGAAAAATCTTTTCAGGATCATTAAAGACAGTAAAACTATTGATTACAGCTGGCAAAAAACTTTTGAATTAGTTTCATCACATCGTTCATCAATCAATCACATCCTTTTTGAAATTGAAAGCGAAAATAGAATTGTTGCGTTCCTTCTGGAAAACAGTTTAGAAATGGTTATGCTGGATCTTGCCTGTTTAACTTCAGGAATTGTTAACGCAATGATTCCGGCAAACTCTGTATCAGAACATATTTCTTATATACTTAATCAGACCAAAGCGCCAATACTTTTTGCTGATGATGAAAAACAGCTTGCAAAAATCAGATCGATAAAAAAAGAAACTCCATTTCTTAAAACAGTTGTAATGTTACAAGGCAATGCTACGGAAGATTGGGTGATAAGCTTTGAAGAATTTAAAGCGATGGCATCTGATCTTAGCATAAAAACAGATGTGCAGATAAAACCTAATTCTCTAGCAACATTAATGTACACTTCCGGTACAACCGGCGAACCAAAAGGAATAATGTTTTCTCACACAAACATTGTTTATAAAAGATTCTGCCGTGCAATGGCAATACCCGGCATAAGTGATGCAGATCGTTACCTTGCTTTTCTTCCATTGTATCACACCTTTGGCAGATGGCTTGAGATGACAGGTGCAATTTTCTGGGGAGCGGAATATTGTTTTATGGAAAATCCTTCCGTTGAAACGATGATCGACAATATGCGGCTTGTTAAACCAAGTATTTTTATTTCAATCCCTAAAAAATGGATTCAGCTTTATGAATACATAACTACGCGAATTGATGTTGAAGTTGATGATGATAAGAAAATAAAAGATGCAGTTGTTGGTGCAACAGGCGGTAATTTAAAATGGGGACTTTCTGCAGCGGGATTTCTTCCTCCGGATATTTTTAGATTTCTACAGAGATACGGTGTTGAGCTGATGAGCGGATTTGGTATGACTGAAGCAACAGGTGGAATTACAATGACACCGCCGTTTCAATATCGCGAGAATTCACTTGGTAAAGCTTTGCCGGGAATAGAAATAAAACTTGGCGAAGATGGCGAGATATTAATTCGCGGTCCATATGTGATGCTGAATTATTACAATCAAAAAATTGAAGAAACGTTTGATGCCGATGGCTGGCTTGCAACCGGCGATGTTATGAGAATGGATAAAGAAGGGTTTATTGAAATTATTGATCGCAAAAAAGAGATTTATAAAAACGTACGCGGAGAAACGATTGCGCCTCAGAAAATAGAAAATCTTTTTCGTGATTTTGAATTTGTTAAACAGGTTTTTCTTGTCGGAGATCATCGTCCATTTAATACAGTTTTGATTTATCCTGATCTTGAATCCGATAATTCTCCATTAAAAAATATGAAAGAACAGCAGCGGCAGGAATATTTTTCAACTTTAATCGTTACAGTAAATAATTTTCTTGCACCCTTTGAGCGCATTGTTGATTTTAGGTTAATTGATCGGGCATTTAATGATGCACACCACGAGCTTACACCAAAAGGAACATATAAACGCCGGGCAATTGAAAAGAATTTTTCGGAAGTAATTCAAGCGATGTATCAGAAAGATCATCTTTCGCTTCCATTCGGTAAGTGCGAAGTTAAATTACCTAATTGGTTCTTGCGCGAAAAAGGTGCTTTAAGTCGTGATGTTTTTCTTAAAGAGAATGTTTTATCAATTCCCAAACTGAAATCATCATTGGCTATCAAAAACCTTGATGAAAAAGAAAATATATTTCTGATTGGAAATTATTCATATCGCATCAACTCAAAGCAAATAGATCTTCAGGGTATACTTACGAATCCTTTTTACTGGCTTGGCAACATTGAGTTAACGGATTTTGCTGGACAAGAAATATTTCAGTGGTACAGAAAATCTGAAGCACAACAGGATATCGGGTTTATTGAACGTAAAACAGAAGTAAAAGCTTCGACGGAATTAAAAAATATTTTTTCAGAAATTATTATTGCAAAAGAAATTTCAATATTAGGATTACATTATGCCGCAGTAATGCTTCAATCATCTATAGAAGCTGATAATGAAAAAGCTTTGCTCTACTTTAGCGAAGTATTAAAAGATGTAAAGGCAAATCATTATAAACTTACTGTAGAAATTGCTTTACGCCCATCTTTAATAAATCCTATTGGAATAAGACGTAAAATGTTTTTAGCTTCACTTCAAACGTTAAGAAAAGAAAGCTTTCGCCGCCTTTTGGATTTATATGTTGAAAAAGATTACAACTTTGTTGACAAAGGAATTATCGCAGCCATCAACCGTGTAAGCCGCGGTGATGAAAACCTTGACGAAATTGAGTCGGTGCTTTCCCAAAAAGTTTTATCTATTACTTCTAAAATACATTTAAACAAAACTGCAGTGCCGTATCTTTTTGAACTTCTTGTTAGTTATGGCGTTAATCATCCTTTAAGCTATGAAAGAATTAGAAGATTATTTCTTCAGCATGAACTTGATGCCGGCACAAAAGAACTTCGCAGCATCGCGTTAAAATCCAGGCTAGAAATAAGAAATCAATTCACTGCCTGGCTTGGTGTTAATCAAAAAGTAGCAATTGATCCCGAAACAGGCGAAGAGTACCGATGGGATGATGTTTTAATTTTTGATCAGGCTATTGCAGAAAATGATCAGGCGCTTTTAAGAAAAGCCATTACAGAAAACCAAATAATAAGAGAAGCAATTTTTCTTTTTTCTGGAAGTGTTCTGGTTTCACTCAATAATATTTTACCTTCAGGTGTTTGGATAAGTAAATATTCAGAATCTGAGGAGAGAATAATTTTCCGTGTTACTGTTCAAACAAGATTCCAAGGTGGATTTGATCTTGCGATTCATCTTAACAAATGTGCATCTGCCGAAGCTATTGCAGAGGAAATTAAATGGAAGGTTATTGCGGGCACCGAGATTAATGGAGAAAAACTTGCAGCAAAACTCGGCGGTTTTTGGGAAGATTATAACTTATGGACAGAACAATTTTTTGGCGATGAATCTGTCGAAAGATTTATACGCCGTGAGTATAAACGTAAAGATGAGGCTACTTTTGAAAAACTGCGCAACCTCTGGAAGTTTTATGTTTGGAATGCCGCGGCTGCATATGTTAAGTTTTGGAAATTATCCGAAATGAAAATGGAGCTTGCTGATACAACCCCGGATGAGCTTATTATATTGCCACATGATTATCAAACCGGCTGCATAATTACATCTTTTTCTAAAAGACAAAAAACAAAATCCACGTTAGATTTTATAATGAATTTTTATCAAAGCTTTGTTAAACAAACTGAAGAAAAATATCCGCAGATTAAAAAAGCATCTGTTTGGAATGCTATCTTTTCCGGAATTATTGAAGCTGAGGGAATTGATGATGGGATTCATTTAATTAATAAATATAGACGCGAGTTAAAAAATGCGGAATACGAAAAGAAAGACGATGTAATTCTTCGTATAGATTCTTTTCTTCGCAATGTTAAAAGCCATGGTTACCTGCCGAAACAATTATATTTTGCCATAAAAAGATTT
The DNA here is from genome assembly GCA_037444745.1 of Ignavibacteriales bacterium. Taxonomy (GTDB): domain Bacteria; phylum Bacteroidota; class Ignavibacteria; order Ignavibacteriales; family Ignavibacteriaceae; genus IGN3. The sequence continues at coordinate 110,577 of JBBILT010000012.1, read as the reverse complement.
CATCGATGGTACAGCCTTAACAGAAGTGCATCGCTTTCTGCACAGGCAGAAATGATTTACGAACTTTATGAAACTTACCGGCTGTTTGATCTTGAAGAACAATATCCCGCAGTTAGAACAAGATTTTTTCTTGAAACTGTTTTTTATAATTCTACCCAAAGGTTTAAAGAAGTTTTACGTGAGCTTGCAACAAAGCAAAGACATCGTAAAATATCCAAAGAAGAATCACTTCAGCTTATTGCATCTCTGCACTTTGAATTTGAACTTGATGAAAAGGAAACTTATTTCATCACACGCTTAGGTTATCCGCATCTTAAGCCTTCCGATTCTGCTGCACTGATAAAAATTAAAACAGAAACACTTGTCCATCCAAATCTTGTTGTGCAGGTTCAGGATGATGACGGAAACATTTACATTATAAGAAATCCGATTAATCCAAAAGAAATTTCAAAACTTCATCAGCTTTATCTTGAAGCAAATCTAACCGTAAACTTTAGACCGGAACATCAGTACCTTGTTGCAGTATCAGAGCGTGGCTTTATTATCGGGGGAGTTTTTTATTACCGCAGTGATGAAGAAACAGTACACATGGAAAAGATAGTGGTATCCAATCGCTATCGCCGCAAAGGAATAAGCGAAGGCTTGATGAATGAATTATTTAGCCGAATAAAATCTGATAATACAAAGTTTGTTACAACCGGGTTCTTTCGCCCTGAATATTTTTATCGTTTTGGTTTTAAGATTGAGAGAAAATATTCCGGATTAGTCAAGGAGCTTTAACGAAGTGTAGCACACCTCTAAGGTGTACTACACTTTTTAAATTAAAATATTTTCATCCTATACTTTGTAAAAGGCACTTTAGCTAATTTTGTGTAGAAGACATTTTTAAAATTTATTCACCTTAATTATAACAGATAGACTAAATGAAATATTACTTACTAACACTTGTAGCCTTTTTTTTAATACTGGGATGTTCAACTTCACAGCAGACAACGGAAATTTTAACTCTACACAACCTGGAAGGAAAAACCATTACCGTTTATACTTCGGCTGACAGTACCAATCTTAGATTAACACTTACAGATAAACCAACATTCAAACCGGCAGTGCAGCCTTTAGAATCAGAAATTTCTGTGTTTGTAAATCCAGAGAAACAGTATCAAACATTTATTGGAATAGGCGGAGCAATTACAGATGCATCGGCAGAAGTGTTTGCCAAATTATCAAAGGATACACAGAAGGAATTGTTAAACGCTTACTACGATAAAGATAAAGGCATTGGATATACGCTTGCTCGCACAAATATTCATAGCTGCGATTTTAGTTCTGGTAGTTACACTTATGTTTCTGATGAAGATAAAAATTTAAATTCATTCAGCATTCAACACGATAAACAATTTCGTATTCCGCTTATCAAAAAAGCGATTGAAACCGCAGGTGGAAGTTTATTGTTATTTGCTAGTCCGTGGAGTCCGCCAGCTTTTATGAAAGATAACAATAATATGTTGCATGGCGGAAAGCTGCTTCCTGAATATTATCAATCGTGGTCAACATACTTTACAAAATTTATTAAAGCATATCAAAGCGAAGGAATTTCTGTTTGGGGAATTACAGTGCAGAACGAACCAATGGCGACACAAAGATGGGAATCCTGTATTTTCACTGCTGAAGAAGAAAGAGATTTTCTTAAAAACTTTCTCGGACCAACAATGGTGCATGAAGGATTAGGTGATAAAAAAATAATCGTTTGGGACCACAACAGAGATTTAATAAATCATCGCGCAGATATAATATTCTCTGATCCGGAAGCTTCAAAATATGCGTGGGGACTTGGCTTCCACTGGTACGAATCCTGGTCTGGTGGAGAAGAGATGTATAACAATGTTAAAAAGGTTTATGAATCTTATCCTGATAAACATCTTTTATTTACAGAAGGATGTGCAGAAACATTTAGACCGGATGGTTATCAAACGTGGAAGAATGCTGAACGCTACGGTCGCTCTATGATAAATGATTTTAATAATGGAACTGTTGGCTGGACCGATTGGAATATTTTGCTTGATGAAAAAGGCGGACCAAATCACGTTGAGAATTTTTGTTTTGCACCAGTGCACGCAGATACAAAAACCGGTGAACTAATTTATACTCCATCATATTATTATATCGGACACTTTTCAAAATTCATCAGACCAAATGCTAAGCGCGTAAGCACAGCAAGCAGCAGAAGTCAATTGTTGAGTACATCTTTTATTAATGCTGATGGAAAGATGGTTACTATTGTAATGAATCAAGGCAGTCTGCAGATTAAATATAAATTATATGTTGGCTCTGATGCTGTTGAGGTTGTAATTCTGCCTCATGCAATTCAAACACTCGTTTATTAATTAATAATACAGGTACACGTTATAATGAATCATATAAAATTTACACTTTGCATAATATTTTTATTAATATTTATGGAACAATCACTAAAAGCTCAAAATGATAGTTTAAATAATGACTGGCCGAACCTGACACGGTTTAGAAATGAAAATTTAAAACTGGGAATGCCTTCACCAGCAGAAAACCGTGTCGTGTTTATGGGTAATTCAATTACAGAAGGATGGTTGAAAATCAATCCTGAATTTTTTGAAGGCAAACCATATTTAGATAGAGGCATAAGTGGACAGACAACACCTCAAATGCTGATAAGATTTAGACCTGATGTAATTAATCTTAAACCAAAAGTTGTTGTGATATTAGCAGGCACAAACGACATTGCCGGAAACACGGGACCATCCACACTTGAAATGATTGAAGATAACATTGCTTCTATGGTTGATATTGCAAAAACCAATAATATTAAAGTTGTACTTTGTTCTGTATTACCTGTGTATGATTATCCCTGGAAACCAGGATTAAATCCCGCAGAAAAAATAGTTAAGCTTAATAAATGGATTAAAGATTACGCAGAAATGAATGGGATATTTTACGTTGATTATTTTACTCCAATGGCTGATGAGCAAAATGGTTTAAAGAAAGAATATTCTGAAGACGGTGTTCATCCCAACCAAGCAGGCTATAAAGTAATGGCTCCGCTTGTAGAAAAAGCGATTGCTGAGGTTTTGGGTAAATAGAAAACAATATTGGTGTAATTACATTCTAAAACACACCACTTGCCATCGGCATTCCCCTCTTGAGAGAGGAAAAGAAGTAGTGTCTTCTCTAATATTACTTATCACAGTTGACAGAAGTCAGGTGCAATAGATAAATTTATCGGAATTATTCAATAAAAAAGTGGAGTCCATCATTAAGATGGACTCCACTTAGCAAATCTATAAACCCACAGCTTATCTGAGTCTAAATACAACAGGAATAATAATTCTTGTTAAAATAGGCTTGCCGTTTTGTTTTCCCGGAGTCCATTGCGGCATCATTTTAAGCAATCTCAATGCTTCTTCATCACATCCGGCGCCAATGCTTTTAGCAACCCTTGCATCATAGACATTTCCATCTTTATCAACCACAAAAGACAGGATAACTTTTCCTTCAACTCCTGCTCTTTTAGCAAGCTCAGGATAATTAATGTTTTTAGCAAAAAAACTTAGCAGCTCACTATCACCGCCGGGAAATTTTGGCATTTCTTCCGCCCAAGTAAAAACTTCTTCTTTAACATTAACACCATTAATTGGATTCTGGGGTTCAATAACTGCAATAATTAAATCCCTTCCATTTTCATTTCCTTCCACCGTTTCTGTCCCGGGATTTTTCCCTACCAATTCTTCTTGCGTCGGTATTACCTCGTTTGTTACTAATTCATCCGGTTTAATTTTGGGGACAATAAACTTTACCATTCCAGTTTTAGGAGGCGCGGCAGTTGGAATTGGTAAATCTTTTTTATCAATCGGAGCTTGAGTAGGAAAATCTACTAAAATTATTCTTTCATTATCGTTACTCTCTTTTTTAATATTTTCTTCAGGAAAGAAGAAAGCGGTAATGAGTGGATAGCTAACAATAAGAGTAAATATAAGCATTGCACCTGTAGTAGATATGGAAACGAATCTATTATAAAGACTTCTAAGCGCATACGCCCCATATTCCTTATTCCTTCCTTCAAAAACAATGTCTTCAAAATCAGGAATCTTTTCCTTGGTTTTCATTTTATACTCCTTTGTGTTTCGAGGATTATACTTTGGGTTATTTGGGAAAGTTCCTGATTAAAACGCAGGAAGGCGATACTTTATTTGAGGTAAATTGATGTAATGAAATATAGGCTATCTCTATACTGTCATTCCGAACTTAAAAGAGAACCCGAAACAATTTTAGATTGACAAATCAATACTTCAGAGACAGCCACATTCTCTTCAAATACTATTTCCAAAATTTAACTCAATTCTTTACTTTCACATTCAACTTTTCATTTTATAAGGAGTTTTAATGAGCAGAGAGATTCATCGTTGGTACAGTCCAAATTTAAATAAGGAAATGGAAATTGTAGTTTACGGACATTATGGTTATGCCTTGCTAATGTTTCCCACAGCCGCAGCAGATTACCTTGAGTATGAAAGGTTTAATCTTATTGATTCTATTGGTGGGTATTTACGCGACGGAAAACTAAAAGCTTTTTCAATAAACAGCATTAACAACGAAAGCTGGTTGAACAATAATATGCATCCTGCTAATAAAGCTATTCGGCATCAGCAGTATAATCGTTACGTAGTTGAGGAAGTTGTTCCGTTTATTCATAATCACAGCAAAGGATTGGTCCCTATTGTTACAACCGGTGCTTCGCTTGGCGCACTTCACGCAGCAAATAATTTTTTCAGGCGTCCGGATATTTTTTCCGGTACTATTGCTATGAGCGGAAGTTATGATTTGAAAAGTTATACAAAAGGATTTTTTGACGACAATGTTTACTTTAATTCACCGGTAGATTATTTGCCACGATGGGATGATAATTTTATGTTTGGTCATATGAGAAAAGGAAAGATTGTAATTGCAACCGGTCAGGGCAATTATGAAGACCCCGATGCATCAAGACAGTTATCTAATATTCTAAATGCACGAAGAGTAAAGCATTGGTTAGATTTGTGGGGCTATGATCAGCCGCACGATTGGCCTACGTGGAGAAGTATGCTTCCGTATTTTCTGGGGCAGATTAAGTTTTAGTTTATGACGTCATTTCGAATCCGCTTTAGTGGATGAGAAATCTTTACTGTTTGCAGGAGAGGATTTCTCGTCGTAAAACTCCTCGAAATGACTTTCTGCAGCTTACTTGCTGCTTATATGATATTTATTCACAGGCGATTATGAACTGGAAAGAATTTTTAAAAACAAAAAACAATAGAGTTGAAATTTCTGTAACTTTACTTGTGCTTGCTATAGTATTAATCGTGCTGGCTAACTTTTTAAATTTTGTAGAAGCTCGTCAAGGTGTAACACTTTCAGATCCAGTTCTTAGTCTTTTCAATCCAATTGATTTGACATGGCTCATATTTGCACTGATCTACATTTCTCTTGTCGTTGCAATTACTACATTAATAAAAAATCCAAAGCGATTGATAATCACAATTCAGGTTTACACATTAATGGCAGCGGTAAGAATTGTTGCAATGTATCTCCTCCCTTTAGAACCACCAGCAAAGATTATTATTCTTAACGATCCATTTGTAGAATTTTTTGGAACCGGACAAACATTAACTAAAGATCTTTTTTTTTCCGGACATACCGCAACTTTGTTCATTTTATTTTTAGTTTCGGAAAAGAAAAGAACAAAGACAATTTTTCTTATTAGTACAATTCTAGTTGCCATTTCTGTTTTGCTTCAACACGTCCATTATACAATTGATGTTTTTGCCGCTGTGTTTTTTTCTTTTGCTTGCTATAAATTTGTCTTAAAGTTTAAATCTATGTAATGATATGAACGACGAACTAAAAAAAGAGGAAATCTTTTCGATTCAAAAATTCGTTTCCAAAGAGTTTGTTAAAAGTGATTACTCCTCACTTATCCCAAATAATGATTTTGAAAAGTTAGAAGAGTTTAGAAAATATCTTACGGAAAAGATGAAGGATATGCTCGAAAATAATTACAACCTTCTTATCAACACACTTTATCGAATAGACATAAGTGAAAAAAAGCTTAGCGAACTTTTCTCATCAAGGAACAAAGAATCAATTCCAGAAAAACTTGCAGATTTAATTATCGAGAGACAGATTGAAAAAATTAATTTTCGTAAACGATATCGTGAAGGCAACTTATAGCTGATTTTTGTATTACAAATAGTATGTAAGATTTACACACTGTAAAAATTTGTTAAATTGAAAATTAACCCTGCATTAACTAACTTCATCATTATTAAATAATAGATTTATCCAATTTTCTAAGTTGAACAAAATATTAGCTTAGAAGGAGCCAGTATGGGATTATTTGAATCAAAAAGATTTAAGGAACTTGAAAAAGAAAAAGAAGAAGTTCTTTTACGGCTTAATAGCATTACCGAAAAAGAAGATAACCTGAGGCATCTTAATGATGTATTGAAAAAGATGCGGTTGGAGGTTTCTGACCTAAACGAGAAAAAACTTAACCTGGCAAGTGAAATTGAGTTTCTGCACGAACAGAAAAGACAAACCAAAGCAGATCTTGAAGGATTAGGGAAGGAAATTTTAAATCTCAGGCAAATGAAACTTGAAGAACAAAATTTGATTTTAACTTATTCCGAAAAAATTGATCAAATCAAAGATAAAGTTGATAAAAACGGCTATGAAAATGTTGAGAGTCCAGCACAATTGTATGATCAGTTAGACTTTAAAAAGAAGAACGATGAGATAAACCAACTACAAAAAGAGTATGAAATTCTTCAGGATAAAATTCTTTCTGCTGAACAGATAATTGAAGAATTAAATGAAACAGAAGAGCGACTAAACGAAACCATTAAAGAAAAAAAGAATGAGATTGAATCTCTCAACGATAAAAAGCTTAATAAATCCTATAATGAAGTAAAAAATGTTGAAGAAAAAATCATTGAACTTGGAATCAAGCAGAGAAAAATTCTCGATGAAATTCACGATAAAGAATTAGAAATAACCGAGTTAAGTGAAAAGCTTTTTCATTTAAAAGAAAAAGAAAATAAATCAATAGAATTTATAAGCAGCCTTGAAGAAGAAGTTAAACAGAAGCAAAATCAAGCGGAATCATTAGATGCTATAATAGGTGATCTTCAAACAGAGGAACAAGAAAAGAAAAGTTCGCTTTCTGTTTTGGTTGATCAAATAAATGAACAAGAACAAAAGATTGAATCAATTAAAAAAGAGTTGACTGAACTTGAAGCTGAGGAAAAGAAGAAGCACTCTAAGCTGGCTAAAATTATGGGGCAATTTAAATCTAAAGAAAACCTTACAGAGGAAAAGAAAGATCATCTAGCCGAGCTTGAAAAGTTAGAAAAAGAACGTCTTAATCATATTGAGGAAATATCGTTAGAAGCGAAACAACAAGAATTAAAGGCGGAATATTTAAATAATGAAATAATTAAACTTGCCGCCGAGGAAGAAGAAAGAAAGAATAGAGTTGCCGAGTTAAATGAGCAGCTGCAAAAAGATGAAACACTTTTAGGAAAAAAGAGAGTTAGCTTTAGAGAATTGGAAATTCTTGAGCAAGAAAAAATAGTTAAGCTGGAAAAACTCGCCGGAGATATTAGAGATCAGGAACTTAAATCAGAGTATCTAAAAAAAGAAAAAGCTGATATTGAGGAAGAAGAAGAACGTCATAGAAATACAATTTCAGAATTAATAGAACAAATTAAAAATGAAGAAACACTATTAGAGCAAAAAACTTTAAGTATTAAAAATCTTGCTGACGATGAATCTAATAAGGCTGAAAAAATTAAAGAACTTTCCGGTGATATTGAAAAACTAGAATTGCGTTCCTATGCTCTGAATAAAGAGTTAGAAAATCTTCTTGAATCTCAACAAGAAAAGGAAGAAAAGATTTATTTAATAGCCTCTGAAATAAAAAATCACGAATTACTTTTAGACGAGAAAAAATTAAACTATCAAAGGTTCGAAGCTGTTGAACAAGAAAGAATTTCACGAATTGAAGAATTATCAAATGAAATTGCTGATAAAGAAAACAAATCAGAATTACTGAAAAAAGAAATTTCAATTTTGGTTGAAGAGGAAGAGCTACGAAGAACAAGAGTTTCAGAACTTTTACAAAAGTTAAATGAAAAAGAATCTCTAGTTCAAGAAAAAGTTCAAATGTTTGAGGAATTTAAGAACCAAGAGCAAGGAATAAATGATAAAGTACAAGAACTTTCCGAAAAGTTAAAATATGAAGAAGAAAAATATGAAAGCCTGAAAGCAGCAGTTCAAAAGCTGTCAGAAAAAGAAGCGGAAAAGAAAGCAAACATCGATGAAATAAACACGGAAATCAATGATAGATATTCGACAATTGCTCTTAAGATTGCTGATTTAGAAAATGCAGAGTTTGAGAAAAGGGAAACAGTAGATGATCTTGCTGCCCAAATAGAAAGGCAAAGTACAGAAGCAGCCAATGTGCGTAATACTTTGGAGGAACTAAATTATGCGGAACAGAATACACGTCAAAAAGTTGATCAGCTTGCCGAACAAATAAAAGAGAAGATGGATAAGTTTAACTCTTTGGAAAATAATATTTCTGTGCGGGAAAATGAGGCGGCTAAATTAGAAGCGGAGATGGCAGAAAAATTAAAAGAGCTAAACGAAACAAACGCCAGACATCAGAAAATTTATGAATCAATAGAAACAAAGCAGAAAGAATTAATTGCTGTTGAAGAATCGTTGACTATTAAAGGGAAAAGATTAGCAAAATTGAACATTGAAGTTACAGAATTGGAAGCGAAACATAATCAAATTGTTAGTGAGACAAATCGACTTGAAAATCTTAAAACCGAGTTACATAACCGCACAATTATCGAACAGGAATCTTTTGAAAAACTTGTTAAGGAAAAGGAAAAAGCTAAAGAGATCCTCCCTTTGTTAGAGCAGAGGCGTGATGAAATTGAGAAAGGTAATTCTGATCTTGAAAATCGTTTTGCTAAAATGTTTCAGCGGTTCAATTCCGAAATGAATGAGATCACCAAGAAGAGAAATATTCTTGAACAGATTGTTCAAAAGAAAGAAAAAGACTTAGAAGAAAAAGATCAGCTTTTATTTGAAAAAATTAATGCGCTTGAAGAAACGGATCGCATCTTAAGTATGAGACAAGCGGAGATGGAATCATTTGAGCAGCTTTTGAAATCTTTTAATGAAAAAAAAGAGCAGCTTAGAAATGATTTGTTGAAATTAGAAGAACAAGCAGTAGAAAAAAGAAATTATAATAATGATATTAAACTGGAATCCGATCTTCTTTTGAAGAAAAAAATATCTATAGAGCAAAGCTTACAGGAATTGCTAAATTCAATGAACCAAAAGTTTATTGAGACTAAAGACAAACGCGGGAAGATAGAAAAAGATGTTAAAGGCTATGAAGAAAAAATCGAAGAGCTTAATCTAAAAATATCGGAATCAATGGATGAACTTGTTGAACTCCAAACGGCAATAAGTATGATTAAAGTTGAGCACGAAGAACACAGAGGTAATGTTGTTAAGCTTGCATCAATGAAAAAGAAACTGCAAGAAGAAATCGGGAAAAATCAAAAGGTATTGCAGCGTTATCAGAAGATAAGAGAAAAACTTAAAATAGAGCAATCAATTTTGCGAAACAGGCAGGAATCGCTTGCAAGAAAAATTTCTGTAGAGGATATTAACAAAGTTGATGAGAATGAACAGCAGGAGGATAATTCCAGGATTTTTAAAATCTAATTTTGTATAAAAACTATTTTAAAGGGATCAATTAACAGATCCCTTTTTTATTTTAATATTAAAAAATTTTATATAGGAGAAAAGAGATGCTTACAAAAAAATATATTAGCATATACATAATTATGTTTCTTCTCTCAGTAATAAACTTTTCATATGCTCAGCAAGCAGGTATAAATCTTTCTCTAGCTATCCCGCAGGGAGAATTTGCTGATCAAGTAGATAATTTTGGTTACGGATTTAGCGGAGAATTTATGCTGCTCTCACCCAAACCAAGATCTCCTATCGGCTTAGGTTTAAACATTGGTTATTACATTTATGGTAACGAAAGCAGGAGTGAGCCAATGTATAACATTCCCGAAGTTTTTGTTAGAGTTGATAGAACAAACAACCTGGTTAATTTTCACGTGGTTTTTGAAATTGGATTACCTACTGGAAGAATAAGACCTTATGTTCAAGGTTTGTTTGGTGGTGAATATTTGTTTACGGAAACAAGTGTAAAAAACGAATCAAATCAAGAACCATTTGCAAGCAGTACGAACTATGATGATTGGGCATGGAGTTACGGTGTTGGAGGCGGAATTTCAATTCTTCTTTCCGGCGATCCCGTAACAGAAATTGGTGCTGTTTATCTGGATTTGAAAGGAAGATATTTGTTCAGTTCAGAAGCAGTTTATCTTAAAGAAGGTGCTGTTCAAATTATAGGGCAGCAGGTAAGATATTATCCAAGTGTTTCTAAAACGGATTTGATTTCCATTCACGCTGGAGTAAGAATGGCGTTAGATTTTAACAGAAATTGATTTAGATAAAAAATATTTTATGTCTTCCATCAAATTAAAAAAGGGCCGCGATAAATCATTTCTTAGAAAGCATCCTTGGATTTTTTCAGGTGCAATTAATACCGTAAAAGATATTAACCACAATGGTGAAACAGTAGATATAATTTCGGCAGATGGGAAATTATTGGGGTACGGCTCATACTCGTCACATTCACAAATATCTGTCAGAGTTCTGTCATTTAATCCTGAAGAAAAAGTTGATGCAGAATTTTTTCGGAAAAGGATTCATACTTCAATTGAATTTCGTAAAAAAATTATTAACACAGGTTTAACTAAATCTTATCGAATTATAAATGCCGAAAGTGATTATTTACCTGGTGTGATTGTTGATAAGTATAACGATTTCATTGTTTGCCAGTTTTTATCGGCTGGTGCTGAATTTTGGAAAAGCGAAATAATTCCTATTCTTTCATCAGAATTAAATCCTCTTGGAATATATGAACGATCAGATGTTGAAGTAAGAGAGAAAGAAGGATTAAAACCGGTTAAGGGAAGTTTATTTGGTAATGAACCAGCAGATTTAGTTGAGATATTAGAAAACGGGAACAAATTTTTAGTAGATATTAAGCAAGGTCATAAAACAGGCTTTTATCTTGATCAAAGTGATAATAGAAAATTTGTAACTGATTTTTCTAAAGATGCTGAAATATTAAATTGTTTTTCGTACACAGGCGGATTTTCTGTTTATGCTCTAAAAGGAGGAGCAAAAAAAATAATAAATGTTGATACATCAGCAGAAGCATTATCTCTTGCCGAAAAAAACTTATTACTTAATGGATTTGATGCTTCAAAATTTGAAAACGTACATGATGATGTATTTAAATATTTAAGAAAACTTAGAGATGAGGATAAACAGTTTGATATTGTTATTCTTGACCCACCCAAATTTGCAGAATCAGTAAGCCAGATTGATAAAGCCAGCAGAGGTTATAAGGATATTAATCTATTAGGATTTAAGCTTTTAAAAAGTAATGGGATATTATTTACATTTTCATGTTCGGGTCACATCATTCCCGATCTGTTTAACAAAATAGTTGCGGATGCTGCCAATGATTCAGGACGAAAAGTGCACATCATAAAATATCTTACTCAATCTCCCGATCATACAATTTCAACAAGCTTTCCTGAAGGGCAATATCTTAAAGGATTAGTCTGTCTTGTGGAATAAAATTATTTACTAACTTAAAGAGATTGTTTCATTAATGAATTTATAACCCATTGATTTTAAGTCGTTTCAAAAACGGGAAAATATTAAATCCGTATATTTGGAAATAAATTCTTAATCATTTAGCTTTTGGAAAACAATTACATGATTATTTATTAAATAAAAATAATCAGTCAACCTTAAATCATTATTAGAGGAGAAAGAATGAAACACTTAACAATTTTTGCAGTACTTTTATTTTTTGTTGCGTTTACTTCACTGGTTTCTGCCCAAACTCAGAGCGGAACTTGGGGAACAAAATCCGGAGATGTAGCTTATAATTTAGACTCAAACACCGGCGAAAGATCAATGACAGTTGAGGTTAATTTTAGTAAACCTTATGATGTAAAACCAAAGGTTATGATTTCTGTTACCATGATTGATGCGGATAAGGGTTTTAACGTAAGATATAATGTTGAAGTATTGTCAGTTTCAAGAGATGGATTTACAGTTAAAATCCGCACTTGGGCTGATTCAAAAGTTTTCAGTATCAGCGGTTATTGGCTCGCATATACGGAATAATTTTTATTGGTCAAACAATATTTAATGCCATATCTAAAACGGTGTGGCATATTTTATTTTAAACAAAGATTTATAAGTTACAAAAGGTTATTTTAAAGATTAGGTAATATTATGAATACCAAGTCCATTATAGTGTTGATATTATTGGGGTTGTTTATTATTGTTTGTATTCAAAACGTTGAAGAAATTCCAATACATTTTATTTTTTGGTCATTCAAAATTTCAAAACTGCTGCTGTTAATTTTAACTTTAATTGTGGGAATATTTGTTGGGATGTTAATTCCTGGTTTACTATCAAAATCGCCAAAGGAAGAAAAGAAAAATTTAGAGAAATTATAAGAACAATAAATTTTATGAATTATAGAGGAAAAATATTTTTTCTTCTAATTGTTTTTTTACTCTTCGGATGTTTGAAAGAAATGAAAGAGAAGGAAATCACAATTACAGTTAAAGAAGAAGATCCGATAAAAATATTACAAAGCTTAACTGTTGATGCTCGTAAAACCGAAGTTATGATTCTTGGAACACCACATCTTAAGTCGCTCCAGCAAAATATCAGCAACAGTTTGTTTGATTCCCTTCTGATTGTTCTGAAGAAATTTTCCCCACATCAAATTGCAGTACAAAGTTTAGCTCCAAATTATATTTTGTTCTTTTCAAAAGTAAAGGATATTCATGTTAAGATTATTAAAGATGAGGTTTACAAAGATGCTGAGCTTGGTGTCTTGGCTCAGAAAAAGCTAAAGACAAATTATAAAACAGCATACTCAATTTCAGATTCTTTGTTGAGTAATCTTCTAAAAGTAAAAGATAGTGATATTAATTTATATAGAGTTAAACTGATTTTAAATCTAGCAGCCTCGTTTAATTTTTATTCTGCAGCTCTGCAATGGAGTTATTTGCCGGGAAGTATTCGGAAGAAAAGCACTGAAATTCCAAAATCAATAGTTGATGAACTGAATACTATAATTAATTCTTCTGATGAGAATAATATTATTGCAATACAATTGGCACAAAATCTTGGGCTGCAAAAGCTATTGTCAATTGATGATCAACAGGATAAGGATATATATTCTAAAATATTTCCAGAGCTTACAAAACAGCTTTTAGAGGATACATTATATAACAGAGTTGCTAATTCTGATGTTTACAGAACAATAGACAAGATATTTAAGAAAGGATATCAGAATAAAAATTTGTTGCCGTACTTTTTATATATTAACTCGCAGGAGTATGCTATAAAAGATGCTGAAGCCCAATGGGGTGTTTTTTATAAACTAAACCTTAAATCCGGATTAGATCGAACGAGAGCAGCATTGTGGGAAGTAAGAAACCTTAATATCGCATCCAATATCCGCAGAGCAACATCGCTAAATCCAGGAAGCAGGCTGCTTGTAATTGTTGATCCTTCGCACAAACCGTTTTTGGAAGCTTATCTTAGCAGTTTGGGAGATATAAAAATTGTTCAGTTAAATTCGTTACTGCAAAAATAAAAGGGCCCGAAAGCCCTTTTTCTAAAAGAAATTATTTAACCTTTAATTTTTCTGTTTCCACTTTTGATTTTGTGGAAAAGCCGATTAGGCTATAAGCTGGACAAAAATTTAAAACCCCGGTAAGAATGGCAGCAACTCCAACTACTCCCCACCAGCTTTTAAAGATAAAACCTAACGCGATTATAACGATGCCCAACACAATTCTGATCAATTTATCAGTACTTCCGACATTTTTTTTCATACCGTTCTCCTTTATGAATATTTGAACAATTGTAATTATATAGTTTATCGTTTTCTACAAATGTAAGATGCTAAATTTTTAGATATGGTTCTGAAAATTGCAAAAATAATTCTTTGTTATTTCCCTTTCGTTTGGTCAATAATGTGTTTCCTTTTTAATCTCTCTTCTGTAGCTGGCTCTATATGCACGAGTACATCTGTGATATGTGGGAAAGTATTTATCAGCATATATTTAACATTATGTGCAATTTCATGTCCATTATAGACTGAAATATTTCCATCCACAATTACATGCATGTCCACATAATATTCAAACCCCATCTTTCTGGCGAAGCATTTATCAATTGCAATCACACCAGTTACTTTATTTGCAGCGGTAATAACTTTATTTATAATTTCAGGCGAAGGGGCAGCATCCATAATTTCATACAAGGCTGGTTTTAATAATCTGTAAGCATTAAAAATGATTATCAGAGAGGCAAACAAAGCAGCATAATCATCGGCTGGTTCATAACCGGTACCTCCAATTAAGGCAATCGAGATCCCAACAAAAGCAGCGCCGGAAGTTATTGCATCACTTCTGTGGTGCCAGGCATCATTCTTTACCGCAACGCTCTCAACAGAATCCCCAACTTTTATTACGAATCGGAAAAGTAATTCTTTTGTTAAAACAACAATGATTAAAATGATTAATGTAAAAGGTGCGGGTGCATGATGCGGGGTAATAATTTCGTGTGTGCTTTGGATAATAATAATTATAGCGGCAATGAATAATGCCGAGGCAACTAATATTCCAGCAAAAGGCTCAGCCTTTCCGTGTCCGTAAGGATGATTTTCATCGGCAGGTTTTTTTGCAATACGTAAACCAGTAAGCACAATTATTGAAGTAAAGACATCAGAAGTTGATTCAATTGCATCAGCAATCAGAGCATAAGAATTGCCTAAAACACCGGCAATAGCTTTAATGGCAGCAAGAATAATACTTGTAACAATTCCAATTAAAGTTGTATGTATGCCTTGATCAGCAAACTTAGAAAGATTTTTATTGTCGTTATTATTTTCAGACATATCCACTGTTAAATCTTACGGTGTAATAAAGAAGAAAAACAATAACATATAGTATTATCTCAACAAAATCATTTTTTTCATATCAGTATAATTACCTGATTGTAATCTATAAAAATATACTCCACTTGATAAATTTGAACCGTTAAAATCTACTTCATACTTACCTTCCGATTGCTGTTCATTTACTAATGTTGCTATTTCGTTGCCAAGCACATCGTAAACCTTTAACATCACCGCTGATTTTCCACCATCGATGATTGAAGGAATTGTATATTTTATATTTGTTGTTGGATTAAATGGATTGGGAAAATTTTGTTCTAATTCAAATGATAATGGAATTTGGGATTTATCCTCGACATCAGTAGCAACTAAAACAAAATCCATATAACTAAAATTAAATCCACCGAAATAAAAATTTGCCTGAAGTTTATGAACTCCCGCAGGAATAAAAATTGCTGGAGCAGTAATATATTGCCAACTTTGCCAGCCACCGGTTGCTGGTACATCCATAACCGGAGTAAGACTTTGCCCGTCCATTGATAAGAAAATTTTTCCCCCAGCACTTGGTGCAGCAATGTTAAGATTGATATCATACAAACCACTTTGCGTAACATTGATTGTATATTTTAACCAATCACCTGTTGCAAGCCAGCCAACATCATAGCCATTGGAAGAGAAATCATTACAACCTTCAATATCAACACCATCATTTCTAAAACTCCATCCACTGTTCCAGGTAGTATTGCCGCTGCCAATATTTTGATAATCCACATCGTTATATGCCTGGGACATCTTTCCCAAATCATATTCAGTTGCCTGGATAATACCTGGAATCTGATTGCTGGCAAATGGAATGGTAGCATTATTAAACGGCTGTCTCATTAAAGCATCAATCACGTCTTTTTGATAAACACAATTTTCTATTAACAACATATTTGCTTGCGACATTAGTGCATTCATTGCAAAAGATGGAGTTGGTCTGCCTGATTGCCCATTCCAATAATTCAATAAAACCTGATAATCTCCCAGCTTATAGGCTGAAAGTGGGCCGGCGATAGATCCAATTTTTTTATGAGGCCACCAAGCCCAACCGATGTTATTTGTTTTCATTAATTCAACACAATCAACAAACCATTTATTAGAATTTTCTCCGGTCTCACCCAACCATAACGGTCTGTTCGTCGTGTTCCTTATGTCAACCAGGTACTGTATTGATGATTGTGTGTTACCATTCCAGTATTTATGAAAACTATAAGCCATGTTTTCATCCCAAGGAGGCGTCAGTCCTGCAAAATCTGTTGCATACCAATTGCCTTCAATAAATATTAAATGATTTTGATCAACTGCTCTAACAGTATCAGTGATTCGAATATACAAATCTCTTAATGGCTGATTATTAGTGCCTAAATTCCATGCAGGTTCATTTAAAAGATCATAACCTCCAATCCATTCTTTGTTATTATATCTTTCAGCAATTTGTCTCCAAATTTTAACAGTGAGATCTTTATTTGCATTACTTTCCCATAGTGATGGAAAGTTTGGATTATAATCGCTGATGTTATTTGCACTTTGACCACAGGGAGCAGCATGCATATCAAGTATAAGATATATTTGATTTGCTTCACACCAGGATAATATTGAATCGACAATTTCAAATCCTTTATTTAAAAAGGTTGGTGGGTTTGTATTTGTTGCGAAAAGATTATAATGAATAGGAAGCCTTATTGAATTAAATCCCCAGCTTTTGATAGAATCGACATCAACTTTTCGAACATAGTTATTTCTATATTTTTCGTAGAAAAGTTCTGTGTTTGATTCTCCGACAAGATCAGCAATCTTTGCACGAATTTCCCATTGAGCATTCGCAAAGCTTGATGTTTGAAGCATATAACCTTCTTGTACTAACCATCCGCCAAGTCCAATCCCTTTAAGTAAAATTTCCTGTCCGGAACCATTGACAATTAATTTGTTCTCGCGGTGCAAGAATCCCTGGGCTGGTAGATTAGAAATCTTCGGAAAGGAAACAAGAAAAAATATTAGTAAGATTTTTAGTGAAAATTTCATGATAACTCTAATATAATTAACAAACAGTTTCTATATCTCGATAAGAACAAAATTAACAAATTATATACTTAAACAATTTTATTTTTAGTACTTTAAAAGTATTAAATAACACATTAAAGAATAAAATTGTTCCCTCTATTTTGGTTCCCAACTGCTTCCCTCACAAGGGATAAAATTTTCCGTAGGGTGCTTATCGTACTTTATACAAAGCACTGCCGACTCATCAAAATGTTTGCAAGTTGAGCAGAGAGATTTATTAATAATAGTTTTATTTTCTTCAATAAATTTTTTATAAGCTGAATATGCGGGATATATTGTGAAAAGATAAATTCCAAGAGCACTAAGAATCCAGAAATACTTTTCATCAAAGTAATCTTTAAAAAACCATAGAACCGAAATAGAAACAGCAAATCTGATTAACGTTTTATAAACAATTTCGCCCACTCCATATCTCTTTCATTTTAATACTTAATTTAGGAAAGATTGAATTAAAAATAAGATGAAATGTTATAAACCAGTAAAACTTGCTGTTTTTACTAATATGTGTTATTATTCAATATTAGTTCTTAAATTTTTGTAGAAATAAAAGAAAAAAGCCACAAAAAGTGGCTTTATTAAATGTGAGCGCGGGTGGGCTCGAACCACCGACCCTCTGCTTAAAAGGCAGATGCTCTACCCCTGAGCTACGCGCCCTAAAATTAAGAGGACAAATATAAATAATGCGTTTTTTTATTCCAAATAAACAGATTTTTTAATGGTGGGAAATGGCTGAAAATTTAAAGAATTCGAAAATACTTGTTTGCGACGACGACGAAACTCTCTGTTATCTTCTCAAGGAACAACTTTTAGAAGAAGGGTTTTCCGTTGATGCGGTTTATGATGGTAAGTATGCCATCGAAGCTGTAAAAGCAAAAAATTATGAAGTACTTCTTTTGGATCTGAACATGAGGGAAGTTCAAGGAGAGGAAGTTCTAAAGTTTATTAAGGACAGCGGATATAATATTCAGGTTATTATATTATCTGCTCAGTCTGATATGAAGAAAGCCATCCAGTGTATTAAAAATGGCGCGTACGATTACATAAACAAACCCTACGAATTTGAAGAGTTGGTGCTAACTGTTAATCGCGCAATTGAACACAGAAATCTTATAGTTACAACAGTACTCCTTTCTAAAGAAATAAGTAAAAAGCACTCGGAAAAAATAATTGGTGAAAGTAAAGCAATACAACGTGTTCTTAACCTTGCAAATAAAGCAGCCCAATCGGATTCAAATGTGTTAATTGAGGGCGAGACGGGAACAGGGAAAGAATTATTTGCTGAATATATTCATAAGCAATCAAATAGAAAAGATAAACCCTTTGTTGTAATCAATTGTGCTTCATTACCAGACCAATTGATCGAGAGTGAATTATTTGGACACGAAAGAGGCGCTTTCACAGATGCAAAATCAACAAAGCAGGGTCTTGTTGAAATTGCCCATGGCGGAACTTTATTTTTAGATGAAATTGGTGAGCTCAGTTTATCACTTCAGCCAAAACTTTTAAGATTTCTTGAAAATGGTGAGTATAGAAGAATTGGTGGTGTTACAAATTTAACTTCCAATGTTAGAGTAATTGGGGCAACAAATAGAAATCTTCTTGAAGAAGCCGATGTTAAAAATTTTAGAAAAGATCTTCTGTTCAGACTAAATGTTATTACATTAACTATTCCCCCGCTTCGGGATCGCAGGGAAGACATAATTATTTTAGCAAATCATTTTCTAACCCTTAAATCGCCGATAAGATCACCCAAAAGACTTTCATTGGAAGCCGCGCAGATACTTGAAGAATATGATTACGCAGGTAATGTCAGAGAGTTAGACCACATCATTGAAAGAGCAATTATCTTTTCTGAAGGTGACCATATTAATCCTGAGGATTTGAATATATCAAGTATCGCTGCACTTAGAAGTATTGGAGGGCAGGGGATGGTCGATATTCCTTCGGAAATTTTAAGTATGGAAGATCTTGAAAAATGGCACATAGCCAAAGTATTAAACGCCAACAGGTGGGATAGAACTCAAACAGCAAATCAGCTTGGTATAAGCCCCAAAACGCTTTATACAAAGATTAAGAAGTATGAATTAAAGCAAGATTAGAAAATGAATGTCTGATGAATTAATCAGAAAATACAACTCGAAGGAACTTCTTGAATTACAGAACACCTCTGTTGCTCTTACTGATAAATCGTTTAAAGTTTTCTGGTTCAACAAAAGTTTTAAAAAAGATGTTGGTTCTGGTAAGATAAAAGGTGCTTCCCTTAAATCGCTATTTAACATAAATACTCCGACTGAACAATTAACAACAGGTGAATCAAAATCATTTGTTGTTCCGCTGCCTGATAAAAATAAAAATATTATTATAACGCCAATTATTTCACCTCATAAAGATAAAACAGATGCTTTTTTCGTTGAGCTGCTGCCGGTTATAGAGTCAGACTTACAATCTTCTGCAGATAAAGAAAAACTTAGCAGAAACTTACTTTTTCAAAATGAACTGCAAAGCATATTAGTTTTGCTTGTTAAAGAAAAATCTATTGAATCTATTTCTGAGGAAATATTACTGCGTTGTGTAAATGTATCAAACAGTGATTTTGGTATTATTGCTTTTCATGATGGAGAGGAGATAAAAAACTTTCTTTACTTTGATCAGGCGAACCCAGTTGTAAATAAGAGCGAAGTTGAGAAAAGTATAAAATCTAATTCATCATTTATTAATAAATGGCTGGAGATAAATAAGAGACCACTATTAGCGTTAAATCATCACAATAATATTGGGTATGGTTTAGCGCAAGTACTCAACTGTGAATCACTTTGTATTTCTCCAAGTTATTTTGTCGATAATCTTATCGCTAAAATTCTGGTAGGTAAAAAAAACGGATCTTACTCATCACTTGATATTAGTGATATTGAACAATTTTCAATTTTATTATCGTTTGCAATCAGTAATATTCAAACAAGAGAACTTAATGCAGCCTTAGAATCGCGCTTGCTTCAGGCACAAAAACTTGAAACCATTGGAAAACTTAGCAGCGGAATGGCACATGATTTCAATAATCTTTTATCGAGTATTTTTGGAAGTCTTCATCTTTTACGAAATAGAGTGCAAGGATCTGATTCAGTATTTAAACTTATTGACAACATTGAAAATTGTTCTGCACGGGCAAGAGATTTAACAAAAGGTCTTCTTTCTTTTGGAAAGCCTACTGCTAAACGGCAGGAAATTGTAATGCCTAACATTTTATTGAATGAATTAGTCAAAGTCGTATCACAAACTTTTCCTGCGGGCATTACGTTAGAAGAAAACATTGAAGACAATCTTCACAGTATTTTAGGCAACGGAACCGAAGTCTATCAAATATTATTGAACCTATGTGTTAATGCAAAAGAAGCGATTGATAAAAAAGGCAAAATACTTTTAAGTGCAAAAAACATTTTGGTGGATGATTCAAATATCATGAATTATCCATTGCTAAATAGAGGCAAGTATGTAAAATTTTCTGTTAGCGATAACGGAACAGGTATTGATGAAGAAAATCTTTCAAAAATATTCGATCCATACTTCTCAACGAAGCAAAAGGAAACCGGTTCAGGTTTAGGACTTTATGTTACGTATGGTATAATTAAAGCACATAATGGTCATATAGATGTTACCAGTAAAAAGGAAGCAGGAACCACGTTTGATGTGTTCTTGCCAGTATTTGAACCTCAGAGACTCTCTAAGAAAGAGTCTAAGAGCAAAATAATAATGCTTGCCGACGATGAAGAAATGTTAAGCGATTTGCTTTCTGAAATGCTTGAATCCACAGGCTATTATGTTATTAAAGTTCGATCGGGGGAAGAAGTTCTAAAAGTATTAATTGAAGAATTAAAAGTTGACTTGCTTATTATTGATTATAATATGCCTGGAATGAATGGATTGGATTGTATAGCTGAATTGAGAAAACTTAATTTTAATGTTCCTGTTATTCTATCTTCTGGCAGTCTGCAATTTGATGACAGTGATTTAAAGAAATTTAAAGTTAGCAGTAAATTGATGAAGCCATATGAATTTGAAACGATGCTGGAAACGATAAAAAAATTAATCTAACTCTTTTATTCCATCCGTTACAGGATCATCCTCAACTTTTATCATCTTTATGTTGGAAGTATAATTAGATATAATAGGATCTCTGATAGAGTTTAATTGATTTAGTACGTCAGTTATTTCTTTTACCGCAATGTCGATATACTTTATTCTTTTTAAAATTCCTTCTTTTGATATATCATCCTTATTAAGTTCACGTTTAATAGCTGCTGAAGAAAGACTTAATAAAGTCAGTGGCTGTTTTATTTTGTGATTTGCAGTTACCACAGTTGCAATAAACGTATCACGCTTTTTAGATTCAAGTAAAAGTTTATGGGCATCAGATACTTTTAATGCCGAATTAACTCTGGCTAATAATTCAATTCTGTTAAAAGGTTTTTTAATATAATCAAACGCACCAGCTTCCAAACCTTCTTTTGTGTCTTCGGCTCCAGATTTTGCAGTAACAAGTATTATCGGGATATCTTGCGTGAGAGGATCTTTAACAAGTATTTGGCAAACTTCTAATCCAGTTATATCGGGCATCATAATATCTAAAAGTACAAGATCAGGTAAGTTAGTTTTAGCTTTGTCTATGCCTGTAAAACCATCGTATGCAGTTATTACTTCGTATCCTTCATGTTCCAATCTATCCTGAAGCATAAAAACGTTTTCTGGAAGATCATCTATAACTAAAATTTTTTTCATTTATAAGTTTGTATTAATCTTTGAAAATAATTGATGAATTTTACTTGAGATAATTGTTGAATTGACAGGCTTAGCTATATAATCATTAAAACCATGTCTTAAAATTATTTGCTTGTCCCCGGCCATTGCTTTTGCTGTAACCGCATAGATGGGAATTTCGGCAAGCTGATTATTTGCCCTAATATTATTAAGCGTTTGAAACCCATCCATTTCAGGCATCATTATATCCAATAAAATAAGATCAGGATGAATATTTTCAAGAAGTTTCAAACACTCCATACCACTTTTCGCCATATAAGTTTTACATCCGGCTGATTGCACAATTTCATTAAGAGTAAATAAAGTATCTGGGTCATCATCAACTATCAGAACCTGCCCAGCATAATCACTGGATGATTCATCCAATAAAATGCTGTTAGGATTTTGTTCTATTTCTTTTTCAGGATCTCTTGCAATTAGATCATTGGATTCCTGCATCTTAATTAGGTTTCTTACAATTCTTAGGATATCAAGAGATTGCCCTTGGGATTTTACAGCTATGTCTTCTACAATGTTTGTAAGAGATTTTCTTTCGTCAACATTTAGATCTTTAGTCGTACTTATTATAATAGGAATATGTTTAGTATTAGAATTAGTTTTTAATTTATAAGATAGATTTTCACCATCAATTTTAGGCATCATTAAATCTATTATAATTAAATCAGGTTGAACTTCAGAAATTTTATTAAATGCAAATTCACTGTCCTTAATATATTCGATAGAAATGTTATCATTTTTAAATTCTCTTTTGAATTTTTCAAATTCAAGTTCATCATCATCAACAATTACAATTTTTTGAATACGTTTGATTGCAAGTTGTTCAAGTCGATTAAAAGCAGAGAGCAATTTATCCGCAGAAATAGGTTTTACAAAGTATTCAAATGCACCTAATTCGTAACCAGCATTTTTATCACCTAAAATAGAAATCACAATAACAGGTATATCTTTTGTTTTGAATTTTTCCTTTAATTCTTTCAGAATGCTCCATCCATCTTTATTGGGCATTATAATATCTAGAGTAATTGCAAATGGCTGATTCTCAATTGCCATTTTGATTCCGGTTTCCCCATCCTCTGCAAATATTACTTCGTAACCTTTAGAAATAAGGAATTGACCAATCGTATATCTAATCTCTACATCATCATCTATTACAAGTATAGGATTTTTTATGTTTTTTCTTAAAACGTCAACATTGATAGGATGAGGTTTATCTTTCCTTCTTTCTTGAATATATTTTAAAGGAATTGTAAATGAAAAAGTTGACCCACTTCCTTCAAGACTATCAACCCAAATTTTTCCGCCAAGCAGATCAATTATTTTCTTACAAATTGCAAGACCTAATCCGGTTCCGCTATATTTTCTTGTCGTTGTACCATCAAGCTGTCGAAATTCATCGAATATCAATTTCTGATTTTCTGTCGATATTCCAATTCCTGAATCAACCACAGAAAGTTTTAACATTCTATCGGCAGTGAAGGAAACTATTAATTCAACTTTACCTTTTTCGGTAAACTTTATAGCATTTCCAATAAGATTTATTAAAACTTGTGTAACTCTTCCTCTATCTGTATTAATGATAATTTTAGTATTACATTGTCTCTGAACATTAAAATTCAATCCTTTATCTAACGCAAGTGGAGTAACGGTGCTTAATACCTCTTCAATAATCTCTTCAAGTAAAACATCTTCATCTCTTATTTCCATCTTACCTGCTTCAATCTTAGAGAGATCAAGAATATCGTTGATTAAACTCATCAATCTTTTTCCGCTCTTCGACACAACCTCTAACCTTTCTTTGTTCTTTCCACTAAGCGGTGCCTTTTCAATAATAAGTTCGGTCAAGCCAAGAATGGAGTTCATAGGTGTGCGAAGTTCATGAGACATGCTGGCAAGAAATTGTGATTTAAGTTTTGTGGATTCTTCAGCTTTTTCTTTTTGCAGAACTAACTCTTCAGCTTTTGTTTTTAATTGATTTGATAGTTCCAAAAGAGTTTCATTCTGTTTTTTGATTTGCAGGTTTTGCCGCTGGTATTCTTCGTTAAGTTTTTTTAATTCGCCAACAAAATTTTCTAATTGAACAACAGCCTTTGCATTCGTTATACCTATTGCTAATTGCTCCTGAATTTTAGCAAGATATTCTTTCGCTTCGTCGGTTGGTTTATTTAAGGAAGCAAATTCTAAAATTGCAATCACTTTATTATTGTATATAACAGGTATTAATAAAAGGTGACTAATTTTTAATTCTAAAGTTCCGGTTTGAATTATTGAAAGCGAAGAGCCGGACGAAATTTCAATAGGTTCCTTTGAGTGGATAATTGTTTTATAAAACTCATTTCGTTCACCAGTTTGCCTGCCATTTTCCAACCCGTAAGAACAAATTAGGCTTACATCTTCCTCATCAACTGAATAAAGAGCACCAATAACAAAACCACAGGTATCAATAATCTTTTTTAATGCAGCGCTTGAAATTTCATTTAAACTTGCGTTCTGATTTATCAATGTTATAAAATCAGAGTACTCATTTTTTGCTCGCTGATTCTTTTCGAGCTCATCAAGCATCATATTAAATGCTTTCCCAAGCTTGCCTATTTCATCATTCCCCTTTAAAGCGATTCTTGTATTAAAATTTCCCGAACTTGTTTGTGATGTAGCATAACTAAGATCGGCGATTCTTTCACGCAGTTTATGGGTTAGCACATATGCTAAAATTAGAGCTAATATTATCCCAACCAATCCTATTAGAATTAAAATATTTCTTAATGTTTCCCGAAGATCGGTAGCTTCGCTGTGCGATTTAAAAATTAAAAAAGATAGATTGCTGCCTATGTCAGATGTTTTTTCTAACTTATAAGTTGTTGCGATAATATCTGATGTTTGTGTTTCACCATTAAAAACCTCAAAATCGCCTTTGTCTTTTAGAAAATTGAAAGCCTTACTTAATAGGAAAGTATGTTGAGTATTACTTGCAGAGTTAGATACTTCGGCAGTAAAATTATCAAGGATCAATGCAACATCGGCACCAATTCTTTGTGCAAAATTATTTAGCAGTTCACTGGTAATGATTTTCCCAAAGAAATAAACTTGTCCACTTTCTGATTTATATGAATTAATAATAGCATAAGGGTTATGTTTTATAAATTCATCAATTGTAAAACTTTGCTTAGGAATAATTACAAATTCTTTGGCCGAGTATCGCGATATTACTCTGCTGTTAGCAGAAAGAGACTCAAGAAAAAAATCATTTATTGTTCCTGTAAGAATTGGCTTTTCAAATAGCAGGTTTACATTTTTCCCTTTTTGTATCAGATACTCTTCGTCAATGTCATTAAGAAAGGAGCGATAAGAAAAAACAAAATTACGAGTTGAGTTTATTATGTTTTGAGATTGTTGGGAGGAAAGGGAATTGTACATTATTGAATAAAATGCAATTGCTGAACTACCAAGCACAATTGCTACAATAACCAAATTAACCAGAATTATTCGGTGGCTTATCTTCATTATTCATCATTCTCTTTGCAAAACTTTCCTAATAGTTATCAGAAGTTCGTCAAAATCATATGGTTTGCTGATAAAGTCCGTTGCACCCATTTTAGCAGAATCGATTGCACTTTTAACATCTGCATAAGCAGTTAACACAATAATTTTTGATTTGATTTGATTTTGCTCGATTGCCTTAAGAACATCAAAACCATCCATAGAAGGCATTTTTAAATCGAGCAAAACCAAATCGACCTGATTGTTCTTCAAGAAATCTAAAGCTTCGGTGCCGTTGTTTACAAAATTTGAATTGTAACCAACCTCTTCCAACTCTTCTTTAAGAACCGTACAAAGATTCAGATCATCATCAACAATTAAAATTGATTCCATTACCTTGGTACCGTTTCGTTTGAAGTTTTAGATTCTAACTGATGATATTTAACAGCTCCGCGTTGTTTTGTAAGCTCATTACTTAATGGATTAGTTATTGGATTAGCTAATCGTTCTTTAAGAGTCGGAACTAATTCTGTTTTAAGAAGAATTACAAGCTCTTTCTTTGTTACTGTAGTAGCATCAGAACCAGTTAAATATCTAATACCAAATACCCACCATGGTAAATCTTTAAGAAAAGGTATTCCATTTCTAATTTTTGTTTCTTCATTTACGAACAAGCCACCAAGAATAGTTTCCTCTCCGTTGAGCACAAGAACTTGAGTGGAAGCATTGGTTTTCTTTATTTCTGTTGTTTGATCATTAAGCAAAAAGGAACTTCTTTCAACACTGATATTTAACAGAACGTAATCAATACCACTTTCATTGTAAACATGTGGAGTAACCTCTATGATTGTTCCGGTTGGGAAAAACTTTTCAACTGTATTACCTGCAAAATCTCTTGTTCTAACTGAGAAATCTGAACCAACTTGTATTCTGCCAAGCTTATTATCTCTAACCGTGATGTTAGGAGAAGCAATAATTTCCCCAAGATTATTGTCTTCAAAAAATCTGAAGACTGCATTTGCCTGCCCATAAAAATTTCCAGAGTTAAAGCTACCATCACCATTTATGTTGCTGCCGGCAGGAGTAGTTGTAGTAGTAGTAGTAGCAGTTTGTGTCTGCGTTAATAATTCTGCACCAAGATTTATATCTCTTCCTGAAAGCAAAACTTTCCAATCAATTCCAACTTTCCTTGATTCGGCAACATCAACTTCAAAGAAAACAGCGGATATTTTTACTTCCCTGGAATCAACGGAAGCATAGACATCTTCAGGTTTCTTTTCCTCAGCGCCTACTTTCTTAATTACGATGACATCTTCTTTTTCTTCCAGCATCAAGCCATTGTATTGAACAATTATCATCATGGCTTTATCATATGGCATACTTGCAATCTCAATTCCAATTGGATTTTGGGAACTGTAAGTTGATACTATCTTTTTTCCGGTTGTGCTTTCACTTACTTTGCTAAGCAGTGCCATTGCTTCATTAAAAGGCAATGATTGTGAAAGTGTTACAAGTTCATCGGGATTATTGTAATCCTTAAATTGTCTTTCCAGATACTTTTGCGGAAAGGCATTACCGATAACCATGAAAATTAAAAGCAATGAATATATTATTGTTTTCATATTACTTCTCATCTTGTTTCTTTTTTAAATCCGCTCGATCTAACTCGAGATCCATTTTTTCTATTATACCGCCTTTGTTAAGTATAAAACTTACGCGGCTGTTTTGATAATCAATTTTTGTAAGATAACCTAAATAAACCTGCTCACCTTCCCAAATCAAGTAAGTATTGCCCTTGCTGTCAGCAATAAATGCACCTTCAGGAATAAGGGCAAGAAGTGTGGCTCCCTGTACATCTAATAATTCATCTACGTTTGGTGGAATTTCATTACGTATTAATGGATAGAATGCATCGTAAATTGTTGGAGCACCAAGATTGTTTTCAGCAAAAGTAGCAGGGGCAAATCTGCTGTCTCTTGAAAAATAAACTTGCACAGTCATAGTAAAGTTCACAAGATACACCGGCAGTTTATCTTGATTTGTTTGTACAAGATTGCCCAGAGAAACATTCTTAACTTTCTTTAACTCCTTACTGCGTTCGATTGCATATATCAGACTGTATACTTCATTAAAATATCCGAAGCCTGAAAGTTTATATTCATGATAGAAGAATTCTTTTTCGGCTTTTTGATCTAGAAATTCAACATTCACCTGAGCTTTATCAGAAAATCCATTTGTAACATTGTTTACGAAATTGTAAAACTTAATGGATGATAAATTTTGTGGAATGTTAAATTCCCGGTTAGCAAGAATTGAATCTAAATGATTCGATTTTGCAAGCAAGCTTTGGTATTGAGCTAACAGTTCCTGCGGATCAAGAGCTTTTGCTTGAAGTTCTTTTAGCTTTACTCTTTTCTTATCAAGGTCCTTACCTTGAACAAAATATAAATATGCTCCTCCTGCAATGAGGATCAAAAAAAGAAAAGCCAGCAGTACTAAAGTGCTTCGTAGTTTTTTATTCATTTTTCTTCTGGTATGAAGTAATATCAAATGTTAAATTATATTTAAAGGCATTTTTTTCACGAAGTGCCTCATTCATCATACTATTAAGTCTGGCAGTTTCAAGAGAATATGCCAGATCAGTTGGTGAATATTTTGACAATGAATAACCTTCGATAACAACAGAGTTGGTATTTTCTCTTGCTAGTTTAGATATCCATATATTCTGTTTTCCTCCGCAGAATCCTGCAACATCTCTTAGTACATTTTTCCAGACACCGGTACCGGCAGCAGCAGAATCCAAAATTGCCTGAGTCTGACCGAACCCGCTGATTTTGCTTTCTAATTCCGAAATCTTCCCCAATGTTTCTTGATTCTGTCGGATGATAATATTTTTTTGCTTAATATCCTGTTCAAGGCTGTTCAGCTCCTTGTTGTTCTGCAGTACCTTTAGTGTAAGTAGGAAAGCTGCAAGAAACAAAAATGGAAGTACAGCAAAACTGTGCCAGGAGAATTGGAAGAATTTTTGTTCTTCAGAAATATACTTTGGCAAAATGTTAATGCCTTTATGTTCTTTTGCAAGCTCATCAAAATATTCTGTAGCGGTAGCAATCGGCACACTGTAAGATGAGAATTTTGACTTTGCTTCGTCGGTCAATTCTGAAAGATCAAGATCATCAAACTCTAATTTGCTTACATTAGCTTCTGGAAAAGTTCCATAGAATGAAAGAATTAAATTTTCAGAATCATCTTCACCGCATACTATAATGTTGTCAAGTGATGTCACACCTCCATTTTCCATCTCAAGTAATATTTTGGAAAAATAGACATCATAAGTGTGAAGATTGGTTGTTCCGATATCAAGAGTACTTCCTATATGTTTAAGCTTCCTTCCCTGAAGAAATATCAGCTTGCTGTATTCTTTCCCAATATAAACAACAAGACTCTGGTCATCGGGAAAAAACTTTTTACGCTTTGCAACATAATAAGCAAGAGCAATATCAGAGCTCTTAATAGTAGGCACCTTGAAAAACTTTTTGCCAAAATATCCAGCAATATTATTTACTAGATTAACGCAAGCTACTTGTCCATCAATAAATGCTGATAGGAGAGATCCATCAGACAGCTCGATGAAATCCATGTTCTCCCGATCAATGCTAACACTTTTCGATTGTTGGATATCCGATAAGATTGCTTCAATTAGTTTTGAACCTTTAAGGTCCCTCTTACCATCAAAAGGATGATAATAAATTGCAGGTTCTGTTAATGCCGGAATAAATTCTAAGTTATTAAAATTTATTCCTTTGAGTGCCGCACCAATAGCACTAATACTTGGTGCATCCATATCGCTGGTAAGAGAGGTTTCCTTAGAATCAACTCCTTCGAGTTGAAGTCCCTCGGCTTCCAGGTTAAAACCCGCTGCTGGCTGCAGATCAGTTTTTGAAGCAACAACATCAACAGATGCTGTGCTTAAAACCTTAAGTCTGCTTTCGCCTTTTTCCTGGCCTACAACAGCTAGTTTGGTATCATTGCCTTCACAATATATACAGGCGATTGTTTTCATATATTAAGCCGCCAATATTTGTTGAATTCTTGTTTTGTTGTTTGCATAGGTTATTGCCGTTTCTAGTGAAATTTTCTTTGCAAGATACAATCGTTTTAGGTCTTGCTCCATAGTGATCATTCCTTGAGCACCGCCTTGGTTTATCATCATATAGATTTCGCTTGTATTATTATTTTTGATTGCTGCTTTAACACTTGGCGTAACAAGTAAAACTTCTTTAGCAAGAGCTCTTTTACCGTCAAGACTAGGAACGAGTTTCTGTGATACGACAGAGATAAGCACGTCGGCTAATCTGTTTCTAACTCTTTCCTGCTCACCAGGGTCGCACTCTGCAATTATTCTATCAATAGATTCTACAGCTGATGAAGTGTGAAGTGTTGAAAATACTTTATGTCCTGTGTCGGTAATTTCAAGTGCCGCCATTATTGTATCGGGATCTCTCATTTCACCCACAATTACAATATCAGGATCTTGCCGTAATGCCTGAATGATTCCTTCTTTAAAAGAAAGAACATCTCTGCCGACTTCACGATGCTTTATTAAAGATACGTTCGAAGTATGAACATATTCAATTGGTGCTGAGATAATTATGATATGACAGGGATCTACTTTGTTATGATGATCTACTATTGAATCTAAGGTGGTAGATTTACCCGAGCCTGTAATTCCCGTGATCAGAGACAATCCAAATTTTATATAACCATGACTAAGTGCCCTAACAATATTTGGATGAAAATCTAAAGATGATAAAGGGCGTATGATCTGGTTAATTGCTCTCATGTTCAAAGTTAATGTGTCTAAATCAAAATAGGTATCAGATCTAAATCTAACATTTGTGTTTCTTCTTTCATAAAAGAAAGTGTAACTAAAATCCAGATTTCTTTTTTTGGCGAGCTGCTCTCTCTGATTC
The DNA here is from genome assembly GCA_037444745.1 of Ignavibacteriales bacterium. GTDB lineage: Bacteria > Bacteroidota > Ignavibacteria > Ignavibacteriales > Ignavibacteriaceae > IGN3. Next base: position 80,036 of record JBBILT010000012.1, on the reverse strand, counting down.
ATATTCAGAAGGTTAACTATAAGTAACGCAGATTCATCTGGTGTAAATTGAGGAATCTCTTTTACTCTTTCTTTGTTGCCATAGATACGCATCCAAATATAGCCGACATTTCCATGTCCACCCAGTTCTATATCGGAAGCATCTTTTTCCAGCATGCTAACGAGAAGTTTATTATAAAATTTTCTAAGAGCAATCTTTTCGTTCTCTTTAAGCTTGTCTGCATTTTCAAGAATGTAATGAACCCTATCCGGTCCGAATACAGCTTCGGGAATAGTTTTGCAAAAACTTTCTAAAATTCTTTTTTCTTCTGCAATGTTCACAATGTTACCTTAATACTTTAAAATTTATTATGTCTTAGAGAAAATTATACCAGCAAATAAGAAAAGTATTACAGTTAAAACTGCAATTTCTAAGTTAATTTGTTACAAATGTCAAGTAAAAATTACACTTTAGTAAGAATATTTACGATTCACTTGTTTGACCAAGAACTTCTTCAATCGAAGTTAAACCCATTTTAACTTTTTCTAAACCAGCTTCTCTCAAATTAAGTGAACCATCTTTTCGAGCTTGTATTCTTAAGCTTTCTTCATCCACATCAGATCCGGATTTAACGATAAGCTGTCTCAACTCCTTTGTAAAGTAAAGTGCTTCGTGTATTGCTAATCTACCTTTATAACCTGTTCCATTACATTCATCACATCCTGCTGCTTGATAAATGGTATAATTTCTCCATTCGGCTATATTTAATTCTGCCGCACTCATTAAGACTTCATCAAAATTAGTAACCTTTTTCTTACACTTTGGACAAAGACGTCTAACCAACCTTTGTGCAACTATTAAATTAATTGCATATGCAATAAGGAATGGTTCAATACCCATTTTATATAATCTTGAAACCGCACTTGGTGCATCATTTGTGTGAAGTGTTGAAAACGTTAAGTGTCCAGTGTTTGCAAGTTTGATCGCAATTTCAGCAGTTTCTTTATCTCTCATTTCACCAACAAGAACAATATCAGGATCGTGACGTAATATTGATCTTATTGCCTGCTCAAATCCCATTTTAAATCCTATCTTTAGCTGTCTGGCACCCTCAATTACATATTCAACAGGGTCTTCAACAGTTAGTACATTTACTTCTGGAGTAATTACCTGGTAAAGTGCTGCAACAAGTGTTGTGCTTTTACCACTTCCAGTTGGTCCAGTTAGTATTACCATTCCTTGTGGTTGGTTAATCGCTTTTTCAAATGATTTTCTAGCAATTCCAGCTAAACCAAGTTTATCAAGATCCCTAACTACTTTTCTGTCATCAAGAATTCTTATTACCACACTTTCGAATTTGTTTTTTAATTCCGTTCCAACCATTGGTAGAATTGAAACTCTAAAACGAATAACAATATTATCAATCTCTCTTTGAATAAAACCGTCTTGCGCCATCTCTCTTTCAAATCTATCCATCCCTCTGGCGCGATCTTTTACAACTGCAACTACAGCTTCCGGTAATGTACCTTCCTGTACATACCAGATTTGAAGGTTACCATCTATTCGGAACATAATATATGTCTTGTTGCCTGAGCGCGGGATAAAGTGAATATCACTTGCACCTCTTCTTACTCCTTCAACAAGAGCACCTTCAACAAGATTTATTAGTGCACTTTTATTTATTTCTGCATCAAGTTCCTGCTCGTCGAGTGAAGATTCTTCTCTATCCTCAAGATCAAGATTTGAATCCTCCAGCATTGCTTGAAAAAAAACATTTTCCGGCGGTAAAATAATATTAATAAGTTTATCGTAATCTTTTTTGTTGATAAAGATTACTTCATATTTCTTAGCATTTAAACCGAAAGCTATCTTTGGGATATTTCTATCTGTTGGATCGATGGCTGCGATGATTAATTTTTCTTTATTGCGTTCATCGAACATGAAAGGAATAATGCTGTGCTGTATCATCTCCTGTTTAAGAGCATCTCCGGCACCGTTTATCATGTTCTTGATTGATTCGAGTCTGCTTTCAGGGATTTCTTCGGGACGGGTTTCTAATTCACGGAAGGCGTATAGGATTGCAACTTCACGAAATATTATATCATGATCAAATTGAAAATCCTGAACAAGTATCTGTGCAAGATTTCTTTTGATCTTACTTCTGTCATTTGCTTTTGCGTTAAGAGCTTTCTCGAGCATTTGTCCATCAATTATCCCCTTCTTAAAAAGAAGATAACCAATTTTGTCTGTCATCTCGAGATTAGTATCAATCATCCAAAATTTCCATCAATGTTTTGTGAAATAGATGCAGTGCCTGGTGTCTTTGGTCTAACAGTAGCTGTTTCGGCTGATACCAAGGTTAATAAAATCATTACCACCATAATAAACATTGCAATGCCGACTTGTATAAGCTCAATTAAATTTTTTAGTTTATAAACTGTTTCAGCCTCATAATAATTTGCTAATTGAAGAGCAGTGTTTTTTATAGTTCCTGTTTCTTCCCCGGAGTGAAATCTTGATAGGGCAGTTTCAGTAAATACTCCGCATGCTTCAAAGGCATCTGTTATTCCAACACCCTTTTTTATCATCAAAGGGATAGCAACATTTTTTACTCTATCCTCAAAGTATCTGTTACCGGCTGCCTCGGCTGCAATCTTAATTGGTTCTATACTTTCAGCGGAACCGCTGTATAGGGTATAAAACACTCTGCAAAAAACTTCAATTAAAGTTTTATGAATAAGGGAGCCCATAACAGGTAATTTAAGAATATATTGATCTATCAAAAATTTTCCTTTATCGGTTTTGGAGAACTGCCAAAACGCAACAGGTGGAATTATACAAAAGGCTGCTACAAGATAAGGATTACCAGTAAGAAAATCGCTTACTTTCAATGTGAATGCCGTCATTGGAGGCAGCTCAACACCGAAGCGCACAAACAGTTTTGCGGTTTCAGGAAAAATGTATCCAACATAAAATATTACTGCAAGAAATAGGACGAATACAGTTACCATTGGAGTTATAAGTGCACTCCGCATATTCTTTTTAAATTCTTGTCTTCTTTCCAAAAACTTTGCAGTTGCAAGGTAAATCTCTGTCATGTTACCGCTCTTTGAAGCTAAACCCAGCATATAAGCAGTAAACTTTCCAAAAACATCCTGATACTTTAAAAAAGTTGCCTCACTGTCGGCACCTTTTTTTAATTCATTATTAATCTCTTTTAATGTGTTCTTAAGGGTTGCATTTTGTGTATCATTAATAAGTAGAGTTAAAATTTCACTATAAGCCAATTTCTGCTGCAAAAGTTCTGCGCTAATCTTTACGAATGTAACAATTTCACCAACTGGCGGCTTTGATTGAAAGTCCAAAAGTTTTTTATTAACAGATAGAACTTTAAATCCAAGTCGTGTAATAGCGTCTTCAACTTCCTTTTTGTTAAAAGCCTTTTGCTCACCTCTGATAGTTTTATCATTACCTTTTTGTGCTTTGTAAAGAAAAGTAGATTTTTTTTCTATAGAAATAATTTTAAGCTGATTTTTTTCGGCAAGCCTCTGAATTTTTTCCTTGCCTTCTCTTGAAGTGATAGCAGCAAGCGTTCCGGTTATTGATTGACCATTAAGTTTTTGTGCAGTGAATTTGTACTCTACCATAAATACCCTTTTTAAAATTATAAACAGGCTGATAAAATATATAAATTCTATCAGCCTTTTGAAACTATAATTTCAGATATAGCTGTGTTTAGCTAAGCAGTAACTACCCTTGCATTAATTGAAGTTGGAGTAACGGTACAAACCACTGTCCAACCGGTATAATTGGAAGCTGCTAGAGGAGTTCCAGTAATTGTACAGCCCGTTGTGCTCTGGCCACTGATAACATAAGTAGCTGATGAAGTGGTTAAAAGATTTGCCGGAACTACTTGGCCTGGGTTACTGGTGGTTCCAAATCCTACGAAACTATTACCGCCGCCACCAAGAGCTACAGGTTTTTTGAAATACTGCTGAGCCATTGCCCCTAAATTGGTAGATTCAGATACCATTGTATCTTTAGCTGATTCCTCTGCATTAGCATTAAATAAGTTAATACCAACGACTACTGCGATACCAACTATGATAACGCCAAGAACGATTAAGAGAAGTTGTTGTTGACCCATTGTGAGTCTCCTTTGTTTGTTGTTTGTTTATTAGTTAATTAGTGAACAAAAAATGTTAGAACGTTTAATTAATTATCATCGTTTGAATACCAGTCCCATTAACAGTGAATTTTACTTTTACTGAATCTGTACCGGAGACCAATTCATTTCCCGTGCCAGTAATCTCTACTGTGTTAGCGCCTACAATTGCAGTATATGAACCATTAGCGCTATGTAACATCTGGGAAGGAATTTCCCAACCAGTAAAAGTGTACTGTCCTCCTCCGTATGTAGAGGGTTTATGGAAGTATTCCCTTGCGTTATTTGCCACAACCATACCTTCATTAATAAGTTGATCGCGTTTGTGGTCAATTGAGTTTTGCCTGAATAAAATAATTCCGAACAAAACCGCTATTCCTACAATTATAACACCTAATACTATTAAAAGTAATTGTTGTTGACCCAAGGTATTTTTCCTTTTATCACTTTATAAAATCTTAACTATAAATATGCCAGAGGTTAACTCTTTATTTTTAAGATAATTATGGGACTTTTCTAAAACATTACCTTAAATGTTTGAAAATATTACCTGTGTTATTTACCGAATATGTAATTTCTTCACAGTTTTTCGTTCGAACTCTGGACAATATTTCTAAGAACCATTGCTTTTTAACTAAAAGCAGGTATTAATTAGAAAAAGGCGTGCCAGATCGTGCGCCAAATTTTTCGCATAGATCATTTCATTAGAGCATGAGATACTTGAATTTAAGTATTTAATGTAGTCGTGGTAAAAATTACAGGTAAATTTCTCTCTGGGGGAAATATCTTCAAATTGATGAGTAAATTTATATCTACTAGATATTCAAAGAAACTTCTAAAAAATTATATTTATATAATCATCATGTCCGTTAACTAACGGATCATTTAAGAATCAAACGGTGAGATTACGAAATAAATCCGGATGTTATCAAAAACCTTGAAGGTTTTTCTAACTAAGTTTTGTTTACTTTACAATATCACATCTATTTTTAAACAAACCTTCAAGGTTTAGCTTTTAAGAGTAAAATGAGTTAACCTTTTATTATTTAATTAGATTTTTAAATATTTTAATCAATACAAAATAAAAGTTATGATTTAATGATATTTCCCCTAACTAAAAAGAAATCTGTTTTAATTATTCTCGCCTTACTAGCTATCGTTTATTTACAATCAAATTTTTATCAGTTAATCTTTTTGGATGATGATACAATAGTATATAATAAATTTGCCGGTATGAGTATTGATCAAAAAATTAGTTTGTCATTCACATCAAATTTTCTTAGCGGACATTATTATCGCCCGATTACATCACTTACTTTTGTTGTTGATTCAATTCTTGGAGAACAATCCTACCTTATTTATCACTTTACAAATTTCTTGATCCACCTTTTTACAAGCATTCTTATCTTTTTAATTATAGAAAACTTAGGGTATTCATTAATTACTTCTCTAATTGCAGCATTATTATTTGCTCTGAACCCAATTCATATTAATGCTGTTGGCTGGATTGCTGGTCGGGGAGATTTATTAGCGGCGTTTTTTTCTACTACCGCTCTATTGATTTTTATAAAATTTATAAAACAAAATAAACCGATGTTATTGTTTCTAGTTTCTTGCCTCCTTTTCTTTGCCTTATTATCGAAGGAAGTTTCTTTACTTGTACCATTCTTATTCCTTGTACTTTACTTTATTGAAAAAAAGGGGTTATCGCTGGATAAAAACAGTATCGGTGTTTTGTTAATGATTGTAATTGTTTTTGGTTGCTACTATTTATTAAGGGGTGTACTTTTATCCGGGGTTCATATCGATAAATTTTCGTTTACAACATATTATAAGAATATCTTAGTGCTGCCGGAAACAATTTCAAAGTTTTTCATTCCCATAGGGATAAAAGCATTACCCAGCATTGAACTATTTACATCAATTTCTGGTGCAATCATTTTTGTTCTGCTTTTATTAATTCCAATTAAGTTTAATTCTATAAACAAATACAGATATTATTTTGGGCTTTTATGGTTCATTATCCTTTTAATTCCTGGTATGGTTTTTAGAACGATGGAACATGATGGCTTTTATTATTGGGATTGCAGATCATATCTTCCTTCGGTTGGACTTATTTTAATGGCAGCGGAAATATTGAGGGTAATTAACGTACAGAAGTGTAAAAAAATTTGTTTTTCAGTCATCGTGGTCTATCTTTTAATATTAAGCACATTTACTTTTGTAAAAATAAGAATGTATAAAAATCCTATAACATATTGGAATCCTGTTAAAGCAGATTACCCATCTAGATTTCTTCCCTATATCGGATTGTATAATTATTATAATTATTTAGGAGAAAATTCAATTGCAGAAATACAATTGTTAAAAGCTCTTCAAATTAATCCCAAAGATTTTTCTGTCAGGCAAATACTTGTTGATTTTTATCAAAAAAATGACAAAAAACAAAAAGCATATCAATTAGTTAAAAATACTTTAGAAAAAAGAATTCCTAACTCTTCTGGTTTTATTGAAACTGATATTACCTTAAGTATCGATTTAAATAATATGGAAGAAATTGATAGATTACTTGTTGAATATTTAGCAGATGATAAATTGATGGAATTGATAAGAAAAACAATTATTCAGAAAGCAGAATTATTAAAGAATAATGGGGATAGCTTAAAATCAAATCTGTTAATAGAAAAAGTTCAAAAAGTTAATTAATAAAATCATTTTAAAATCCCAATAAAAAAATTCTATAACGTTTTATCCTCTAACCTTTATATGCAATTCCCTCAACTGTTCTTCTGAAACTGTAGATGGTGAATCATCCATCAATGAAACGGCACTTGCTGTTTTAGGGAATGCAATTACATCGCGAATAGAATTCTCGCCGGCAAATATCATTGCCATTCTATCAAATCCAAAAGCGATTCCTCCGTGCGGTGGAGCACCGTATTTAAAGGCATTCATTAGAAAGCCAAATTTATGTTGCGCTTCTTCTTCGGAAATTCCCAGTGCCTTAAACATTTTTGCCTGAAGATCTGAATTATGTATTCTTATACTTCCACCTGCAATTTCGCTTCCATTTAAAACTAAATCATAAGCACGGGCTTTAACTTTACCAGGATCAGATTCCATTAATGGTACGTCTTCAATTCTTGGTGAAGTAAACGGGTGATGCATAGCATAAAATCTATTCGTTTCTTCATCCCACTCAAACAAAGGGAAATCTGTAACCCAAAGCAATTTTGGTTCTGAATTTTCTTTAATAAGACTTAATCTCTTTGCCATCTCTAACCTAAGTGAACCCATTACGTTTAGGGTTTTTAATTTTGGTCCTGATAGAATAAAAATTAAATCATCGGGTTTTGCATTCAATGATGAAGTAAGATTTTTCTTTTCCTCATCGGTAAAAAATTTCATTGTTGGTGATTCTAATTCATTCTCTTTAACACGAATCCAGATTAATCCTTTTGCACCAAGCACTTTTACAAAATCTGTAAGAACATCAAGCTGATTACGAGTATAATTGCCGCATCCCGGAGCCAATAATCCGGTTATAATTCCATTATGATCAATTGCATCTTTAAAGACGTTGAATCCGGTGTTTATAAAAACATCATTAAGTGTTTTCATTTCTAGATTAAAACGGAGATCGGGTTTATCACTGCCGTATTTTTCCATTGCTTCATCAAACGTTAATCTAGGTAGTGGAGTTTGCAATTCACGATTCCAAACTTCCTTAAAGAATTGTTTCATCAATCCTTCAACAACAGTAAAAATATCTTCCTGATCAACGAAAGACATTTCAACATCAATTTGAGTAAACTCAAGTTGTCTATCAGCGCGCAAATCCTCGTCTCTAAAACATTTAACAATTTGAAAATAACGATCCATTCCCGCAACCATAAGTATCTGCTTGTAGGTTTGTGGTGATTGTGGAAGTGCAAAAAACTTTCCTTTATGAATTCTGCTTGGAACCAGAAAATCACGCGCACCCTCAGGAGTACTTTTCATCAACACCGGAGTTTCAACTTCGACAAATCCATTTTCATCAAAATATTTTCTTGTAAGAAGATACATTTTATGCCTTAGCCTTAAATTCTTTTGCAATGCCGGTCTTCTTAGATCAAGGTATCTGTATTTTAAACGCAAATCTTCGTGCGTGTCTATTTCATCTTTAATGGGAAAGGGAGGAGTCTCAGCTTCATTTAGGATTATTAAATTATTTACCATAACATCAATGTGTCCGGTAGGAAGGTCCGGATTATCTGTATCTGCGGGACGCTCTCTTACAACACCTTCGATTGAAATTACAAATTCACCTCTTAGGTTTTTTGCAGCGCTGTGAGCTTGTCCATTAAAAGTTGGTTCAAATACAATCTGAGTTATCCCATATCTATCACGCATTTCAATAAATATAACTCCACCGAGATCTCTTCTTCTATCGACCCAGCCGTTAAGTACGACATTTTCACCAATGTTCTTTATACGTAATTCACCGCAAGTATGTGTTCTTCTTTTAAATTGCATAATGATCTGAATAACTCCTAAATGAATTTGAGAACTAAAAATAAATAAATGATGATGGGCAATCAAATTCTTATTATTTTAAATCATCAGTTTGATTAAAAATTTTTAATATGCTTTTACTTGGAATTTTAGCGGTTATCCAAACGGTTTTTTTACCGGGATTTATTTTTGTGAGTGTTTTTAAAATAAAAACTACAAGCAAAATTCAGAAATGGATATATGTCTTTGCTCTAAGCCTTTTCTTGAATTATACCCTGATAACCGTACTTACCCTAATTGGATTTTACAAATCAAACGTAATCTATTTTATCATTGCAATTGAAGTTTTAACCATTACTTATTTAGTAATAGCTAAAAAGAGTAAGATTGATTTAGGGATTAATTTTAGACATCTCATTATAGATTACATTTCCTATTTCAAGTCTCTTTCATTTTTCAGGAAAGTGTTAATAATAATTACCACAATAGTTGTACTGTTTTATTTTTCCCTATTTATCTCAAACCTTGGAACGATTTTTTATTTTGTAGATACGGTAAACAATATTCACTGGAACACCTGGGCGATGGATTTTGCAAATAATACTTTACCGAAACAATCTTCGCATTTCCCTCAGCTTATACCGGCAAACTGGTCCATCAGTTATTTGCTTATAGACGAACCCAATGTTCATTTCTTTCCTAAAAGTTTTATGCCGTTATTTTTCTTTGGCAATCTTTTGATGTTTCTCGATTTAGCTATCAACAAAAAAAATTATATTTATTTAATTGCACTAATCATTTACGGACTCTTTGCTCCAATAATATATAATCTGGTTTTTATTGCAGATGGTAACGGTGATTTGCCAGTTTCGTTTTTTGCATTTTTAGCTTTCTATACATATTTAAAAACAGACAAAGAAAAATTTGAATTAAAAGAGTTTGTTATCGTTTTCCTGTTTGCTTCAACCGCTGCGGGGACTAAGCTAGCTGGCTTTTATATATTTTTCTTTATTTCAATGCTATGTCTTTATCACTTTATAAAAAACTATAAGCTAGTAAGCAAAAAACAGATTTCAACTTTATTTGTTTCTGTAGTTTTAATTCTAGGCATAAATTTATTTTGGTATTTATTAAAACCTGAAACTATGGCTGGTGGTTTACATCAGCCCGAATGGTTGGCGGAGGGTTATGCAAATATTTTAATGAATGCTCTTCATCTTGCATACTATAATATTGGACCTCCTGTAATAGTTTTTTTTATCTTAACAATCTTATTTAGTCTGTTTGCTAAAGAATCACGATACATAACTATATTTTTTGTAATCCCACCAATTATTCTTTGGATGTTCAAATACAGCGCTGATTTTAGGAATTTAAGCTTTGCAGTTCCATTTATTTCTTTAGTTTCAGCGGTTGGTTTATTTAAGATGATTGAAATTTTAAGGAATAAGAAACTCAATACCGACTTTACTAGAAGTTCTGTGAAAGAAGTCGGCTTTAATAAAAGAACAGCGTGGTTATTTGAACTATTTATTGCAGTTGGATTGATTTGTTTTTTTCTGATTGAAACCAATTACTTTTATAAAATTTTATATTCAAATTATTCATTTATCAGTAAGTATTATTTCCAATCAAACAGAATAACCTACTTAACAGATTTTACATTCTTTCTTCCTGTAGATTATTATCAAAGAGTTTTTGCAATGATGTTTTTATTAGTTGCCATAGCAAGTTTTTTATATGTTTTAAATACAAGAGTTAAAGATGTAATCATAGTAATTGTAACAGCAGCAGTATTTTTAAATTTTACATTTATAACCAAACCCACCATATTAAATCATCAAAAAGAAGAATTTGGCAAGGTTGATGCAAGGAATTATTACCAGACAATAAATACCATTATAAAAAACACAAAACTGGGTAATAATATCGTTACAAATTTTAGTGCCATTTGTACAGAAAAAATTCAGAGAGAACTCGAGTTTAGATTTGTTGACAATGATAAATTATTTGATTATTTAAATGGTGTTCCTGGTCTTCAATCCAACATATTTCTTGTGCGCTTAAAAGATCTTGAGGCTTCAAAACAAATAAGCATCAGAAATATTTTAACACAAAAAAGCTTTCAAATTTTATTCGATGATGGTGATTATATTTTATTTAGTAAGTTATCAGGCAAGTGATTGTAATACCTCCGAGGTTTTGTGACTTATAAATTCTTAAAGTTGTTTTTAGCTCTTAATTGAAAAAATGTTCTTATAAAACCATTCATTGAAACCTCAATGGTTTGCCATCGTGCGTAATGTGAGTTAGTAAATAAATTGACACTCTAATAAACCTTAATAATTTTTATGAACACAACAGAACTCATCCGCAAAAAGAGAAATAAAGGAAATCTTACTAAAGAAGAAATTTTATTTCTTATAAATAATTACACTAAAGGTAAAATTCCGGATTATCAATTCTCCGCATTCTTAATGGCAGTTTATTTTAATGGAATGAGCAAGGAAGAAACCGCCTCACTAACTGAAGCAATGCTTTACAGTGGAAAAGTTTTAAATCTTAATTCAATTCCAGGAATTAAAATTGATAAACACTCAACTGGCGGAGTGGGTGATAAAACTTCTTTAATAATTACACCCATTGTTGCTGCGGCAGGAGTAAAAGTCCCAATGATTTCTGGAAGGGGATTAGGGCATTCCGGTGGAACGCTTGATAAGCTTGAAGCGATCCCTCGTTTCAGAACAAATCTTTCGTTGTCGGAATATAAAAATGTTCTTAAAAAAGTTGGCGCTGTTTTGATTGGACAGACAAAATCCATTGCGCCCGCCGATAAGCTTATTTATGCTTTGCGCGATGTTACTGCAACCGTTGAATCAATTCCATTAATTACCGGAAGCATTATGAGTAAAAAACTTGCCGAAGGAATTGATGGGCTTGTACTTGATGTCAAAACTGGCAACGGTGCATTTATGCAAAAAACAGAAGATGCAATTGCTCTTGCCGATTCTCTTATCCAAACAGCAAAAGCATTTGATAAAAAAGTTATTGGTTTTGTTACGGATATGAATCAGCCGCTTGGCAATTATATTGGTAACTGGCTGGAAGTTTATGAATCAATTCAGGTTTTGCGCGCTGGAAAGAAAAATGATTTAACGGAGTTATCATTAATTCTTGCTGGCGCTATGATTTATCTTGGTAAGAAATCAAAATCACTTGATGAGGGAATTGAGGAAGCAATAAGAATTTTAAAATCAGGAAAAGCATTTGATAAATTTATTGATATTGTAAAAGCACAGAATGGTAAAACTGATTTTATTCTACATCCAGAAAAATATCCTAAATCAAAATTTAGAGAAGTTATAAAATCAACCACAGCCGGATATTTATCTGAAGTAAACACTTACGAACTTGGAATGGCAGCAATTGAGTTAGGTGCAGGGAGAAAAACTAAGGATGATAAAATTGATCCTAAAGCTGGAATAATTTTTAATTTCAAGATTGGCGATGCTATTAATAAAGGTGTTGTTCTTTCTGAATTGTTTTCTGATTCTAAATCAGGAATTGATAATGCAAAGAAAAGAATTTTGCGTGCGATAAAAATTTCTAAAATAAAACCGCAAAAATTAAAACTGATCAAGACTATTATTAATTAGAGCATACTAAAAGTGGATGCAATCTCAAAGATGGGCTCCACTTTTACTTCCAATTCTTATGACTGGTTGGTATATTTTAAGTAATCAATATCTAATCTTTAGGAGAATTAAAAATGCTTTTTATCATAGCCCTTGCAGCCGCAGTAGCAGCTTTTTTCGTTTATAAAAACTCAAAGAAAAATTACATAAAATCGCAAATAACCTTTTCATTAGCGGGAATGGTTATTGCGCTCTTAATTGCTTTTTCACAAATGTTTACCATTATTCCTGCCGGTTACGCCGGTGTTATTGATATGTTTGGTTCAGTAAGTGATAACACTTTAAAACCCGGAGTAAATTTTGTAAACCCAATTGCTAACATTGTTAAGTTTGATACGCGTAAACAAGAGTTAAAAGAAACTATGAATGTCCCTTCTAAAGAAGGATTAAGTATTGATCTGGAATTGAGTTTAATCTTCAGATTAAGTATGGACAAAGTTAATGAAATTTATAAAACTGCTGGAGATTACGAGGAATATCTTCAAAAAATTGTAACACCAAATTTTAGATCTGTTGTTCGCGGGGTTACAACAAAGTATGAAGCAAAAGCACTTTATACAGCAGAACGAGAAAAGCTTGAGAGTGAAATAAAATCAAAACTTGCTGAAGTTCCTGAAATGAAAGAAGCAATTATTCTTTCTGCTCCACTTAGACAAATTACTTTGCCAGGCGGACTCAAAAGTGCAATTGAAGATAAGTTAAAAGCTGAGCAGGAAAGCCAGAGAATGGAATTTATTTTGACTCGTGAGAAGCAGGAAGCTGAGAGAAAACGCATAGAAGCAAAAGGGATTTCAGATTTTCAAACTATTGTGAGTCAAGGTTTAAGTGACCAAATACTTAGATGGAAAGGAATTGAAGCGACAGAAAAGCTTGCAAATTCCACAAATTCAAAGATTATTGTTATCGGTTCGGGAAAGGATGGTCTTCCGATTATCCTCGGAAATGATAAATAGACCCGTTGGTCATTTGCAATTCTCACATATTTTTATATTTTTGCACTCATTGGTCAAATAAATAATTAAATTTTAGAATATGCTGCCATCTATACATACAATAAATTTTTTACTTCCTTTTTTTTATGTCGCAACATTTGCTATTTACTTTTATGATTTTCAGCAAGGCGGTAAAAAATTTCAGAACTCAAAAAGACTATTTCTTTTTTTAACACTCATTTTTCATTTTCTTTATTTAGTATTAAGAACGGTTGAGTTTAATCATCCGCCAATTACAAATGTATTTGAAATTTTTACAGTGCTTGCATTCGCAATCAGTTTTTCTTATTTCATTTTAGAATTAGTAACTGATATAAGAAGAACCGGTCCATTTATAATAATCATATCAATTATTTTTCAGGTTATATCAACTTTATTTATACAGGATCTTGCAGAAGTAAAAGAAGTTTTAAGAAGTAACTTGCTGGGCATTCATGTTATTAGCGCCTTGATTGGTTATTCGGGAATTACAATTTCTGCAGTATATGGATTCTTATATTTAATCTTGTATAAAGAAATTAAACTTAACAAATTTGGTTTGATATTTAACCGCCTGCCAAGTTTAGAAATTTTGGAAAAGATGAGTTTCTTTTCTGCCGTGATAGGATTTGTATTTTTAACTATAACTATAATTATCGGAGTAATCTGGCTGCCGCAGGCTTTCCCTAATATTAAATTTACTGATCCCAAACTTATTGGCACTTTTGCAGTTTGGATTCTTTACGGATTCGGACTCATCAATAAATTTTTAGGTAAATGGAGAGGGAAGAAATTAATTATGCTTTCTATCATTGGATTTACTCTTGCAATTTTATCAACAATACTTACAAACTTTTTAGCAAAAAGTTTTCACTCATTCTATTGAGATTATGAATCTGCTTGGAATATCAATAAATCATCATACAGCTCCTGTTGAACTAAGAGAGGCGCTACATTTAAATGCAAATGAAATTCGTACGTTTATCCAGCAAACTAAAGATAGCGCATTTGCAGAAGGAATAATTATTTCCACTTGCAACCGAACCGAGGTTTATGCAATTCCAAAGAGTGATAAAACAAGTTTAAAAGATTTAGAGAGCTTAATAAAAAATTACAAATCCAGTTTTGATGTAAAGGATGAAAATTTTCAGCACTTTATTTCACGTGAATCTGTCGAACATCTTTTCCGTGTTGCTTGTGGAATCGAGTCATTACTGATTGGCGATAACCAGATATTTAAGCAGGTTAAAGATTGTTTTCAGATCTCTGAAGAAATGGAATTTGCCGGGGTTTTGATTCGCAGAGTTATGGATGCTGCAACTCGTGTTGGAAAGCGAGCTATCACCGAAACAGCTATTAGCGAGGGAGCGGTTACAGTTAGCTATGCTTCTGTGCAGCTTGTAGAAAAAATATTTTCTAATCTTCAAAAAAAATCTGCGTTGATAATTGGAACTGGTGAAACCGGGGAAATAGCGGCAAAGCATTTACGTGACAGAGGAATTGGAAGACTTGCACTAACAAATCGTTCATTTGAAAAAGCAGAAAAGCTTGCTGCTGAATTGAATACCGCCGTGTTCCCATTTTCAAATTTTAAAGAGCATCTTCATAAGTTTGATATTGTTGTAAGTGCCACAAGTGCCGAAGGACTTATCATCACAAAAAAAGATATTGAAGAAGCGATGAAGAAGCGTAATTATGCATCAATGGTGTTGATGGATATTGCTATTCCGCGTGATATTGATCCTGAATCTAAAAAAATTGATTACGTTTTTTATCACGATATCGATTCATTGAACATTATAGTTGAACAAAATCTTGGTAAAAGAAAATCTGAAATTCCTAAAGTGGAAAAGATAATTCAAGAAGAACTGGATTCATTTTTTGAATGGTATCATTCGTTAGAAGCCGCACCAACTATAAAAACATTACGCGATTATTTTGAAAGTGTGCGTGCTGAAGAAGTTGAAAAGAGCATTAACAAGTTTTCTGAAAATGATAAAGAAAAATTAGAAATCATTACAAAACGAATTATAAATAAAATCCTTCATCATCCTACAATAGAATTAAGAAAAATCTCTGAATCAGATGTACGTGCCGAAGATACAGCAGCAAAAATTTCTACCATTAGAGATTTGTTTGGATTGAATGAGAAAAAGGAAGAAAAATAAAAGTAACTGTCATTTCGAAACCGACTTTAGTCGGTGAGAAATCTGCAGATTTATATTATAAAGATTTCTCAGCCTGCCTGTCCGGTAGGCAGGTCGAAGACTCCTTCGAAATGACCATTCAAAATATTCATAATAAGATTGTCACAAAGAGTGAAGTCGAAGTGTAACAAAGTTTAGGAAGCACTGTGAAACAAAAAATTATTATCGGTTCTCGCGGAAGTGAGCTTGCTTTGTGGCAGGCAAACTTTATTATGCGTGAGATTGAAAAGAAGAACAAAAATGTAAAAGTTGAAATCAACATCATCAAAACCAAGGGTGATAAAATCCTTGATGTTGCACTTTCTAAAATTGGAGACAAATCCCTATTCACCAAAGAACTTGAAGTTGAACTTCTTGCAAAACGAATTGATCTCGCTGTTCACAGTTTGAAAGATTTACAAACTCAACTGCCAGCAGGGTTAAAACTTGCTGCAGTTACTAAGCGCCACAATGTTGAAGATGTTTTGATTGCAAGAAAAAAAGGAATGACAATCCAATCTTTACCGGATTATGCAGTTGTTGCAACAGGATCATTGAGAAGAAAGTCACAATTGCTTCATCTTCGTCCGGATATTACAGTTTTGGATTTACGCGGGAATGTTCCATCACGAATACAAAAATTTTTAGAGTCTGAGTGGGATGCAATTATTCTTGCACGCGCGGGTGTTGAAAGATTAAATCTTAAAAAACATATCTCATCATTTATTTCTAAAGAAGATATACTCCCAGCAGTTGGGCAAGGCGCATTGGGAATTGAAATTCATCAAGACAATAAAATAGTTGAAGAAATTCTTCGGTCCGTTCATCACGATGAAACATACAAAGCTGTAATTGCTGAACGAGCATTGCTTCGTACTTTGGAAGGTGGATGCCAGGTTCCAATTGGTGCACTTGCAGAAGTTAAATCCAGAGGACTTTATCTTGATGCTGTTGTTGGCTCACTTGATGGCTCGATAACTTATCGTAAAAAATTGCGCGGAAGTAAAAACGATCCGGAAAAACTTGGGGAAACTCTTGCTAAAAATTTATTAAAAGCAGGTGCAAAAGGAATTTTGGAAGAAGTTTATAAATCAGTAAGGTCAAATTGATCAGTTTATAAAGAGAAAAATGATAGTTAAAGAAGAAAAAATAAAACGCAAAGAAAAAAAACGCGAGCGAATGCTTGAGGTTGCTGCCGAACTTTTTTCTAAAAAGAATTATCATGAAGTTATGATGGATGATGTGGCTCGCTTAACTGATGTTGCCAAAGGAACTGTGTATAATTATTTCAGTTCCAAAGAAGAGTTGTATTTTACGATAATGAGTTCGAAGCTTGAAAATCTAAACACATCCTTAAAAAATAAAATTACATCCGAGATTAGCATTATTGACTCACTGCATACTTACGTTATTCATCTTTATATGTTTATGATGAAGTACCAGAATTTCTTTTTGATGTATCAGAAAGAATATATGAATGCGCAGAATGAGTTTTGCGATGAGCTTCGTTCAATGAGTGATAAACTTAAATCAATTCTGAGTGATGTTATTTACAAAGGCAAAAGAGAAAATCAATTCCGTGATGTTGATGAAAGCTTTACAGTTAAACTGGTGCTGGGAAGTATATTTGGAGCGGTTCAACGCGGTGTTGAAAATAAGTACGCTGGTGAAAAATTGATTGAAGAGCGAGAAAAACTTTTTGATTTTGTTTTACACGGATTGTACTCGGGATTTAGTAACAACAAAGTAAGACCTTTAAAAAATAAAACGATAGTTTTAACTCGGACGATTGAACAATCAAAAGAATCAGCCGCAATATTTAGTGAACTTGGTGCTGATGTGATTGTTTTTCCAACGTTAGAGATTGTTCCTCCAAATAATTGGGAGAAGTTTGATCAGTTAATTTTATCCACACAAAAAATTGATTTTATTGTTTTTACTTCAGCACACGCTGTTACTATGTTTATTAAACGATGCAAAGAATTAAATAAACAAATTGATTTTGAAAAAATAAAAGTTGTTGCTGTTGGAAATAAAACAAAATCTATTTGTGAAGAAAATGAAATTAAAGTTGATATCTTGCCAAAGAAATTTTCAGGCGAAGGCGTTGTTGATGAATTATCTAAATATGATTTAAAAGATAAACTTGTTTTCATTCCGCGTTCTGCCATTGGAAGGGAGGACTTGCCAAAAGGATTAGAAGAACTTGGTGCAAAAATTATAACGGTACCGGTTTATAATGTATCGCTTCCGTCAAAAGAATCTATACAGCAAAATATTCAGCAGCTTAATTCAAGAAAGCCGGATGTTTTTATTTTTACAAGTCCATCTACTTTTGAAAACTTTTTATTAATAATGAATATTAATAATCCAGTTTCATTCTTTAAAAACTATAATGTTGCAGCAATCGGACCCACAACAAAATCTGCCATAGAAAACAGCAAAGTTAAAGTAAGCATTATGCCTGATGAGTTTACGATAAAAGGGCTAGCAAATAAGATGATTGAATTTTATAATAAATCAGAAAAATAGCAGAGTAAAAATTTGAGCGAATTAAAAAACGATTTATTCCTGAGAGCTTGTAAAAGACAGGATGTTGAACGTACGCCAATCTGGATTATGCGGCAGGCAGGAAGGTATTTGCCCGAGTACAGAGCCGTTCGTGCAAAATCAGATTTTCTAACGATGTGCAAAACTCCTGAATTAGCTGCTGAGGTTACAATTCAGCCTGTTGATTTAATAGGAGTTGATGCGGCAATACTTTTTTCTGATATACTAGTAATTCCGGAAGCAATGGGAATGCATCTTGAAATGAATGAAGGCAAAGGTCCTGTGTTTCCTAATCCGATACGTGCAGTTAATGATGCAAAAAATTTAAAAGAAATTGATCCAACCAAAGAGTTAAAATATGTTCTTGATGCTGTTACTCTTTCAAAAAAAGATTTGAACAATCGTGTTCCGCTAATTGGTTTTAGCGGCTCACCCTGGACTTTGCTTACTTATATGGTTGAGGGAAAAGGCTCCAAGAATTTTTCTGAAGTGAAAAGACTTATTTATAACAATCCAGAGTTAGCACATTATATTCTTGATAAGTTGGCAAACACAGTTGCCGATTATCTCTCAGCAAAGATAGAGGCTGGATGCAATGCTGTCCAGATTTTTGATACGTGGGGTGGAATACTTTCGCAAAAAGATTTTGAGGAATTTTCTCTGCGGTATGTTGAAAAAATAATTTCTCAAATCAAAAGAAAAAATGAACCAGTAATTTTCTTTGCCAAGGGTGTTCATTTTAATCTTAGCAAGTTAGCAAGCATTGGTGCTGATGTTCTTGGTCTTGATTGGAATCTGGATTTAGGCGAGGTTAGAAAACAAGTCGGAGATAAAGTTGCATTGCAGGGTAATATGGATCCAACCGTGCTTTATGCTGACAAAAATTATATCAGAGAAGAAGCAAAACGAGTTCTAAAATCTTTTGGAAAGGGTAACGGGCACGTTTTTAATCTCGGTCACGGAATTCTTCCCGATGTTGATTTTGAAAACGCAAAAGCACTTGTGCAATTTGTAAATGAAGAAAGCAAAGTTTTTCACCACTTAGACACCAAGAGCACTTAGAAACACTTAGTGAAACTTTGTGTTCTTAGTGCCTTAGTGGTAAATGAATTTAAGGAGTTTAAATGTTTGAAATAGATTTAACAAAATTTAAAAAGTATGATAAACCCGGACCGCGCTACACAAGCTATCCGACAGCTCCGCAGTTTAATGAAAAATTTACTCACGAAGACTATCTGAGTGAAATAGTAAAAACAAATTACGGAAAAGAGCTTCCTGATCTTTCACTTTATCTTCACCTTCCTTACTGTGATACACTTTGTTATTTCTGCGGGTGCAACATGATTATCACACGTAACAGAGACAGAATAAAAGAGTACATAAAGTATCTCAAGAAGGAAATTGATCTTACAAGAACATATTTGTTAACAGATAGAAAAGTTGCACAGCATCATTGGGGTGGCGGAACACCAACGCATTTAAATCCTGATGAAATAAATGAACTTGCTTCTTACATCAAACAATCATTTATTTTTAAAGACAATGCAGAAGTAAGCTGCGAGATTGATCCACGTGAACTGACTCGTGCTCACCTAGAAGCTTTACGAAATAACGGATTCAACAGAATCAGTATGGGTGTGCAGGATTTTGATGAAAAGGTTCAGAAGGCTGTAAACAGAATTCAACCAGAGGATATAACAAGACAAGCTGTACAGTGGATTAGAGAACTTGGTTATCACAGTATCAATCTTGATTTGATTTACGGTTTACCTTTCCAGACAGTGGATGGATTTGCAAAAACAGTCGATAAAATAATTGATATTAATCCGGATAGAGTTGCAGTTTTTAATTATGCTCACGTTCCGTGGATGAAAAAACATATGGCGCTAATTCATCCTGAAGATATACCTGCTGCCGAAATCAAACTTGAAATTCTAAAAATGACGATTGAAAAACTAGTTAATGCTGGTTATGAGTTTATAGGTATGGATCACTTTGCAAAACCTGATGATGAACTTGCCGTTGCTATGCGTGAGAAAAAACTTTACCGCAACTTTCAGGGTTACAGCACAAATGCCGGTGCTGATCTTTACGCAATGGGAATAACATCAATCTCTCAGCTTAAAAATGTATATGCACAGAATTACAAAACAGAAAAAGAATATTTTTCTGCTTTAGACAGTGAAAAAATCCCAACTGCAAAAGGTTATCAACTAACGGAAGACGATCACTTACGCAGAGAAGTGATTATGCGATTGATGTGTGATTTTGAATTGGACTTTAAAAAAATTGAAAATCAGTTTAAAATAAACTTTAAAGAATACTTTGCGTGGGGATTAAACAATCTAAAAGAAATGCAAGCTGATGATCTTGTTGAAATTTCGGATAGCAGTATCAAAGTAAAAAATATGGGTAGAATGCTCATTAGAAATATTGCAATTAACTTCGATGGTTACATTGAACGAAAAGAAGATACAGCTAAGTATTCCAGAACGGTTTAATCGCAATAGAACGCGGATGACACGGATTTAACGGATTAACACAGATAAATTCAATAATTTAAGCCTCTCCTTTGGAGAGGTTTAGTGAGCTTTACTATTCAAACACCAAAATCCTATTGTAAATAAAATCAAAACTAAAGGTTTTTGATTCAGTTCTTTTCTCAATGTACTCAGCAACCTTTTCGAGTCGTTTGGGAATGGAAAGAATTTTTTCCTGTGCTTTTTGTGCAGCATCGTTCAATCCAGTTATCAATTCAATTTCCCAAAACTTAATTGCTTCTTCTACTATCTTTTTATAATCACGCGGACCATAAATTCCAACTCTTCTTACAACATCTGCCATATCTCTAAAGTTCGGCATAGAAATTCCCGGCATATCAATCGCAGGCATTATATCTGCCGCAGAAAGCATTGCCCTGTTCGGATCAAGCTTGAGAACCTCTTTAAAGACATTTCTATAAAAAGTATAATGCTTTGCTTCATCAGCGGCGATGTTACTTAAAATGCCGTTTAATAAAGGTTCATCTTCGCCTGCTAACTTACCGGTATTTTTATGAGAGAATTGAGTTGCTCTTTCCTGCAATGTTGTATAGACAAAAACTTTGTAAAGATCTTTATCCCAATCTGGATTGAAACCGCTTTCTATATAATGAAATTGCATCAACTCAACTTCGCGAAAACTAAACAAGCGCGCATCACGAACGTAATCTCTTATCACTGCCCCGTGTCTGTCTTCTTCCGCAGTCCACATATTATTCCATTTGGACCAAAAACTTCTATCGCCAAGATGCTGTGCAATTAATCTGTGAAAGTGTGGCAAGCCTTCTTCGGTTAAAAGATTTAACGCTACTGCAACGCGAACTTCATCTTTAACTGCATGCGAACGTTCACGTAAATTTTTAATATTAGTTTCCTGATCATCATTCATCTTTTCATCTGCTGGAAGAAAATCTGAAGAGAACCATAATTTTCTTTTATCAACATGATCTTGCATCCAATCTTTTACTTTGCCTTCAAGCTGATTTAGAACTTCAGTTTTGGTTTTTATTTCGTTTTGTGCAGAGTTGTTTTCTTTAATTAGAATTTCCATAGTTTCTTTATTCTTAATGATTGATCATTTAATTTGTGAACAATAATATGCGTGGAATAATTCAATTAAAAGACAAGTAAAAAGAATGAGAGAGATTTTACATTTTATTTACAATTCTTGAAATTAGAGACACTAAGAGGTGGGATTGTCACCCTTCGACTGCGCTCAGGGTGACAGAAAAATTTCTAGTCACTTGGTCTTTCACCCATTTTTGCAGTGGTAAAAAAATCATTGTAAAAGCGTTTTGTGTACTCATCTAATAATTGGTTGATTCTTTCTTTGCTGGATGATTTTATAATCAAACTTGCATGATATCCTTTCTTTAATCTCCAACAAACTTCGGGATCATTGTAGGCATCAAGATCAGGCCACTCTTGCTTTGATAGGGAAGTGAGTATTGCCGCAAAATCATTTTTAACCTTTGGAAGGACAAATGGTTTTTCACCATTAAGAATTTCAATCTTAGCCCATTCTCTCCAAAGATTTATTCCTGATGCTGCTTCAACCAGTGAAGAAAGATTAGCGCCGCCAACACGAGCAGATGTTTCTAAGAAATAAAGTTTCCCATCTTCAGCACGAATAAATTCTGAGTGCGATACTCCGCGCAGCAATCCCAAAGATTTTAAAACTTTTTTATTTAATTCTAAAACTTCTTTTGCTTCTTCGGATTTGCTGTCAAGTGTTTGGCTTGTAAAAACTCTGCCCTGGTGTGCAACTTCAAATGGCGGAGTGCCGTATTTACTTACCAATCCAAAAACAACTTTTCTGTCATTAATAATTGTATCAACGTGATAGATACTTCCCGGGACAAATCTTTCCATCAAAAAGAAAGATTGCTCATCAGCGAGCCAATTAATTCTATCCCACATTTCTTGTTTGTTGTTTACTTTTTTTAATCCATAAGAACCTGCAAGCAAGCGGGGTTTTATCATATATGGAAAAGGAACTGTGTCAGCAAATTCATTTATTTTTTTATGATTAAGAACATGAATGAATTCGGGAACAGGAATTCCATTTTCCTTTGCAACCATTCTCATCGCAAGTTTATCACGGAAATGACGAGCAGTTGTATCTCCCATTCCAGCAATTCTTAAGTGCTCTCTTAATGATGCTGCGCGTTCAACATCAAAATCATCAAGTGCAACAATTCTATCAATTTGTTCCGTTCGGGCAAGATAACTTGCGCCGTAAATAACATCCCGCATATTCCAATCCTTATTTTTATCCGGAATGTAAAAAATTTCATCCAGGCTTTCTCTTGGCCAATCAACATTCTCCAAACTTTTTGACGTAAGCAGAATTACTCGACAGCCTTGAGCTTTAGCTTCGCGCATAAAATCAAAGCCTTTTTCATAACTGGAAATGCAAAGAATTGTTAACATGATTTTTCTCCTTAGTGTTTCTGCGTGCTCTCAGTGTCTTAGTGGTAAAAAAGAATCTTACTTAGTAACGAAGAACACTAAGTTTCACTTAGTTAATTACAATGGAAAGTTTAAATTTAATTTTATCAAAATCAAATATTAGATTTATTTATTAGCCGCATAATAGGATAAACATTTTCTCCTTTATCGTAAAACGGCGAACGCTTGTAAAAAAAATCTAATCTTTCACCGCCATTATTTCTAAATGATTCATCTTCATTAAGTTTTTTAAAAAACTCCGCGCGTAAATCAGGATTATTTTTTAACATCTGTTTTGCATACGGTTCCATTACATAATCTTCTGCATATTCTTTACGCTCAAAGAAAGTGTTAAAGAATCCCCAGCTAACAAAAGAATCCGGAGCCTCAGGTTCTAGTAAATTAACAATAACTCTTAGCTGTCTTTGATTAGTATAAACAATTAACGTTCCAGCTTCAATCTCTATCCACTCAGAAAAACTATTGCATTGAAAAGAGGGAATCTGTCTTCCTTCGTAAGGTCGTGCTGCAAACTTAACATTAGTAAACCGGTACTTTTCAACTTTTAGTTTTTTATTTGTATTTAAGATGTTAAAATTTATGCTATGAGACTTAATTACATTTATCACATCAGAAAACTGCTGAGGAATTAAGTATGCAGCAGGCACCATAATTTTTTTAAGCGAGTTTGCCTTATTAAAAATTGGTATCTCAATTTCCATCGGATTATCAGTGTACTTGCGAACAGTTGCCCCGGTTATTTCGGTGTGCTCATCATTCCATTCAAACCCTTTAAATAAAAATTTATCAAACTTTCCGTTGCCTTTTAGCACTAAAGGAAATTTCTTTTTTGTGGATAAATAATATTTAACAGTTTCTTTATCAGCCTGTTTGTTTAAAGATATTAGTTCTTTATGATTTTCATTCACAAAACTTATTGAATGTTCCATCATTGATTTTGTAGAGAATACTCGATTAGCAAAAGGTTTTAAGCTATGAGTTTCTACAAGTAAGCAAATTCTGTTTTGTGCAGCACAATATCCGTGAGATAGTCTTGGAGGTGCAGGTAAATCAATTATTCCGCTTTCAATTGTGCCGGATTTAAATTCCATATACGGACCAACAATAAATCCATCATCTTCAACCCTGTTTAACAACTGCGGCAAATATTTTTTATCAATCAAGTTTAATAAACCACGATCGATATTCTGATGAGTTTCAATTCCATAAGTTACGTGATATTGATAATCTGCACCGTTTGTTGTGTGATTATCAATCATAAAATCCGGCAGCCAATCGTTAAAAAGTTTTAAGAAAGATTTGATTTCGGGAGTATCAGCTTTTAGATAATCACGATTCAGGTTCAAGTTCAAGGCGTTTGTTCGCCAGCCCATTTTCTTTGGACCGTTTTGATTTGGTCTGTTAAATGGACTTACTCTTTCGTGTCCATCAACATTAAGTACAGGTATGATTAATAAAATTGTGTTATCTAAAAGTGATTGTTTTTCTTTTGTGATAAGAATTTCCCGAAGTAAAAGCATACACGCATCTTTACCTTCAACTTCACCGGGATGAATTCCATTTTGAATAAGTACGATTGCCTTTCCTGCTTTCTTTGCTTGCTCAGGAGTAAAAGCTTTATCCTTTGATACAATTATTACTTTTAATTCTCTTCCTTGGGGAGAAACACCAATAGTTTTGATTTTAACATAAGGAGTGTTTTCCGCGAACTTCTGAAAATACTTTAACGTGTTTTCATAATCCGGAGATTCAAGTTGATTTGATTTTTCAAAATATGTTAGCCAGTTTTTAGAAATATTTTTGTTCTTCATTGTAATAAGTATGGTTAGTTATGGTTGATGTAAATATAAGACTTTAAAGTGTAGTACACCTCGGAGGTGTGCTACACTTTAGTCCGCACAAGATTTTGATATTCCGCATACTTTTCCAGAAATTTTCTAACATACCAGCAGCTTGGAATTACTTTAAAGTTTTTTTCTTTTGCATACTCAAAAGCAGCAAGAACAACTTTTTCAGCTAAACCCTGTCCGCGTAATTGCGGTGGGGTATAAGTTGAATACAAATCAAGCATTTCTTTATTCTCCGTGTAAAGGACATAAACTTCGTATCCTTCAACATCCATTACAAAGCGGCTACCGCTTTTATCGTTTATTATTTCGCTCATAATTTTAATTTTTATTTTGAATTAATGTAGAATCAATATTTATTGTTAAAATCTTTTCTCTATTTTCCTGTCTTGTTAGGATGGTTAAAATATGTTTTTGTATTTCGGCTATAAGTTGTTCTTTGTTAACGATTGCTTTATCCGGATCGGTTGGAAGAAGCCTCCAAGGTTTTACACCCTTGAAATCATACGCCCCATAAATTATAACCGGAGTTCCATAAGCAATTATGTTTTCACCATCTGCTGTAAGCACCCATTGATCAGCCCAATTATAAATCCAGAATGCATCATCAGAAAGTAATCGTGCGCAAGAATGACTTGCAGGATAGCCCGGCAGTTCATACTCGTGAATTGATACACCTTCAAAGTTATCAAGATTGAAACACCATTTTAAAATCCACTCATCATTTACTGTACTCGTTGTTTTTTTTGATTTCCAATTAGTTGCAAACAATCCATTTGGAGTAAGTGTTGATTTTTTGCCAGTACTTGTTGGTCCCCATTTTACAAGGCTGCCAGACCCATATATAGCAAATGCCTGATGGGTTTGAGAAACGATTAAAATCTTTTTTACTTTTTCCAGAAGATCAATATGCCGGGGAAAAGGTGAATAAATGTTCTGATCATTTATAACTGTGTCTGGCAAAACAAGTGAGTCTAATCTTCCAACTCGGTTCTTATCAACTCTATTTAAAGCTAAAATCAAATTTGCGCCGGTTGTATCATATTGGCTAATTAAAGAAGCATAACTTTTTGTCTTTACTAGTTTGTAACTAATAGTAGGAATATTAGGAAGAGTATCAGATGAAACTAACAAAGAGTTTTTAATCTTTGTTGAATCAATTACTGCTTGCGTGTAGTTGTTTTTTGTCTTTTCAGTGCAAGAATAAAAAACAGAAGAAACAAATAAGATGAATAATAAAAATCTTATCATGATTTACTATTTCAATATAGCTCTTGATTTTAAATTTATTAACAAATCTTCATATCCAATAAATTGAATTCCATCCCAGCCAATGTTCTTTGCCGCATCAACGTATTCTTTGATATCATCAATAAAAATGTGTTCTTCGGAAGGGAAGCCTGAAACTTTTTCCACTGCGCGATAAATTTCTTTTTCTGGTTTGATAAATCCAACTTCGTGTGAAAGGAAAAGTTTATCAAACATCTTTAGGAATTCGTAATTTCCATATCCATACTTTTTGTGGATAGAGTTTGTGTTAGATAATAGATAAAGTTTATAATGTTTTTTTAATTCGGGTAAAAGTGCAATTACATCATAGTTAAAGGAAAAGATATCCGACCAATATTTGCAGAAAA
Organism: Ignavibacteriales bacterium; assembly: GCA_037444745.1. Classification (GTDB taxonomy): domain Bacteria; phylum Bacteroidota; class Ignavibacteria; order Ignavibacteriales; family Ignavibacteriaceae; genus IGN3. The sequence goes on along the minus strand of JBBILT010000012.1, from coordinate 53,497 downwards.
TTTCTTCATCAATTGTATGATCAAGAAATTCAAGCATCCTGGATATGAAATATTTTTCAGATATCAATCCCTTTTCAAAATCACGATGAACATTGTAATTGCTTTTATACTTCTCTAAAAACTGTTCGCCAATACCTGCTTTGTGTTTGTTTACCTTCTTAACAAAATATTTATAATCAAATCGAACAAGAACCTGCCCTAAGTCAAAAACTATTGCCGAATATTTTCTGTCTATCATTCAGCAATAACAAAAATATCGTCAGCAAGTCCCTTGTTTACTTTTACGCTGCTAACTGTCATATCAATAACTTGAGGACCAAAGGATTGGGTAAGTTTAAAAGGATATTTAATTCCTTCAACTTCTGTATAGTTATCATAAGTTATAACTTGTTCTATCAAACCCATTTGAGTTTGCATTTCTTTTTGCTCTTTAACCTTTAATCCGGATTCAACATCAAAGAAAGTAAACCATTTTACATCAGATGGCAAAGTCATTTTTATTTTATAAGCCTCCTTACCGTTTATTTTTTCTGATCCTTCATAAGATAGTTTGATAGAATTACTTTCAGGATCTAGCAAAAACTCCATTGTAGCTTCAACTTTTAATTGTTCAAGCTCTTTATCCTTAACTTCTATTTTTTGTCCGGCAGCTTGCATAACTCCTTTTATGCCATCAAAAATAATTGTTTGATCCATACCGCCGGCTTTTACTTCCTGGCGCATTTTGTTTGGAGCTTTTTGCTTTACAATTATTGTTAAGCTTTGTCCCATTGCTGTGCCGCGCATTATTGTAGTTCTATCTTCAACTTTAGAAATAGCAATTCGCCCACCGATTGCATCAATGTATTTTTCGATAACCACTTTCGGATCAACTTTTGCAACAATGCTGGAATCCTGTGAGTATATTTGTGTTACACCAATCAATAGAAAAAGAACTGTTAGAAAAGATATTAAATGTTTCATTGCGTTTCCTTGTTTGAAAAAAAATTATGAGTAAAAATACGAATAAGATTTAATTAACGGGAAATGGATTTTGCCGATAATCACTGGTTAAAACCTTATATTAGAATTATTAGTTTCCAAAATGCACAATTATTTAATTTAGCTAGCAAATTATTTTAACATTATTGGCAAAAACATGCAGTCCAAGATAATTTTTATTTTCATTCTATTTATATCATTTATAACAAACGCTCAACAGTATTCGATAAGGGGAAATATTACTGATAAGCTAACTTCTCATCCACTAAGTTTTACAAATATCAGAGTTGCAAACACAACACTTGGTACTTCTTCAAATGTAAATGGTGAATATGAGTTAAAATTAAATGAAGGTTCATATTTATTAATTGCTTCATATATTGGATATTATTCCGATACCATTAAAGTTAATGTTAATAAAAATTTATCAGATATTAATTTTAATTTAAGTCAAGCGAAAATAGATTTGCCAGAGATAGTAATAAATCCCGGTGTTAATCCCGCCATTGAAATTATTCGCAAAGCAATTGAGAAAAAACAAATCCGCAATAAAAAAATTCGAGGCTACGAAGTAGAAGCATACACCAAGGGCATTATTAGAACAACACAAGATATATCTTCAAGAGGCAGTAGTATTAATATCGGGATTGGCGGAAGCGATACTTCTGAATTACGAATATCAGGAATACTGGAAAATCACAGCAAAGGATATTTTGAACAGCCAAATAAATTCAAGGAAATTATTCTTGCACGAAAACAAAGTGCAAATTTCCCACCAACAATTAACACACTTACCGGCGGAAGATTAATCCAAAATTTTTATGATAACGATGTAAATTTCTTAGGCAGGGATTTGCCTGGTCCGATTTCTGACAACTCACTTGAATATTATTATTTTTACATAGAAAAAGTATTGGCGCAAAACGATAGAAAAGTTTATCAGATTCATCTCGAGCCGGATAATTCTGCTGATCCTGGCTTTGCCGGAAGTATATTTATTACTGATAGCACTTTTGATCTTATCAAAGTTGATTTGATTCTTAATCGTGCTGCAAACACTGGCGGGATTTTCGATACGGTAAATGTTTATCAGCAATTTGATGAATATGACGATATCTATTTGCCTGTTGATTATCGTTTGTTTGTTAAAGCAAACCTTCTTGGTTTGGTAAGGATAGGATTTGAACTGAATACAATTCTATTCAATTATAAAATCAATCAAGATTTGCCCGGGAACATCTTCAACAAGGCAATCGTTACAGTTGTTCCGGAAGCCGATCAAAAAGATTCGACATACTGGCAATCAACACCAACCATTCCAAATACTTTTGAAGAACAGACCGCTTATAAAAGAATTGATAGTGTAGAAAGTATTCCTAAAAAGTTTCTTGATGATTTTTCATTCCTTGATACTAGAATAAATATATCTGATGATATTTCCATAAGCGCTCCACTTGGGATGTATCATTTTTCGCGAGTGGAAGGGCACGCAGTGGATTTTGGATTATCAATTAAAAATACTTTTAATAAAAGATTCAATTCATCACTAAACTTATCCTACGGATTTTCAGATAAAAAATTTAAGCAGGACTATAATGCAGAATATCTTCTTGGAGAATACAGAACCTGGAAAATAAAATTTGGAGCTTTTAATAGGTTAAATGTATTATTTGGCGAATCAGATAATTATAGTGAGTTGATATCTACTCTTGTAACTCTAATCTCAAAAAATGAATTCAGAGATTATTATTATTCAAAAGGATTTGAGATAGGAATTGAAGGAGATGTTTTACCCGTTTTAATTTTTAGAGCGGCATTTAAAAATAAAACCGATAACTCCGCATTTATAAATACAAATTTTTCTTTTTTTAATAAAGATAAAGCATACAGAATTAACCCTCCGATTTATGAAACAAGGATAAACACTTTTAACATTGGTTTTGATGTTGATTTTAGGGATTACATTGAAGATGGCTATTTCCGCAGAAGAACATCGCTTGGCAGATCGTATATCCTTTTTTCAGGTAACATCACATACAGCAATAAAGGATTGTTTAACAGCGGATTAAATTTTACAACCTATGAATTCAATACAAGAGCATTCTTGAGAACTTTCAAATCAGCATATTTAAATCTAAATCTATATGCAAGATTAAATGATGGCACAACACCTTTTCAGGATCTTTACTCAGTGCCGGGTAATATTGATGTTGTATTCAACTCGCAAACTTTTAGAACACTTAATATCAATGAAATTGTTGGTGATAAAATTATAACTTTAAATCTTACCCACGATTTTAGAGATGAAATTTTCAGAATGATAAATATTCCGGGAATAAAAAACTGGGAGATAATGTTATCTTTGATTTTCAATGCTGTTATTGCAGATATTACTTCAGAGTCTGCGTCCATTCTTACAAATCAAGTTAAATTATTCAAACATCCATTTTACGAAATTGGATTTGGAATTGGGCAAGGATTACTTCCATTTAAATTTGAGTTTATGTGGAAACTTAATTATAGAGATGGAAATAATTTTAGAGTTGGATTAAATATGCTGTTGCTTTAAAGATCAGGTAAGAGTAAAAAAAAGCGCTCTAAAAAGAGCGCTTCAAAAGGAAATAAACAGAACTTATTTCTTGGGTTTTGCTTCACTTACGATGATGTTACGACCCTTGAGTTCAGTACCATTTAATGCCTGCACTGCCGCAGCTGCTTCAGCTTCAGTTTCGAATTCAACAAAACCAAAACCTCTAGATCTGCGTGTCTCTTTATCAGTAACAACTTTTGCTGAAACTACGTTGCCATGCACGGCAAATGCTTTCTGCAAATCTTCGTCACTTACTGACCAGGGGAGACTCCCTACAAACAATTTAGTACTCACGAAACGAACCTTTAATTAATTGAACAAAAAAACGTCGATCGACGCCTGAATAAAATAATATTATTAATTAAAGAAACAAAGTAAAAATTTATTTTATCATTGATTTTAAGCCTAAAATTAGGGCATTCTGTATCATCATGCACTTTTTATAGATTTATAATTGTGAATTTTATTTCGAACTTTGATTTTATGGGTTGAGAAAAGATGAGCAAAGATTTCAAAATAACCAATTCACAATGTCAGAAACGTGATTAAAGATTCCACAAAGTTCTAATTAAAATTTAAGCGTGTTTACATGAAAATTATTAGAATACTTTAAAAATGAAATCTAAACTTGCATCCAGGCAATCATACATTCCTGCTTTGATATAATGATTGATTTAATATGCGGTAATTTTCCTTTTGAGATAGAGAAGCAATAAATTATAGAAGTTTTTCTATTGTATCCTTAACATTTTCAACGGGAATAATTTTGATCGACTTAGATTGTGTTAAACTTTTTAAATTTCCATTCGGAATAACAACACTTTTAAAACCAAGCTTTTGTGCCTCAGCAATTCTTTTTTCAATATGCCCAACGCTTCTTATTTCGCCGCCCAAACCAACTTCACCAATTATTATTGTTTGATTATCTACAACTTTATCCATCAGACTTGAGGCAATGCTAACACAAACAGAAAGATCGACTGCTGGTTCTATTACACGTATTCCACCTGCAACATTTATAAAAACATTATTTACAGAGGCACGCACACCTGCCCTTTTTTCTAATACCGCTAAAAGAATGGATAATCTTTTTTGATCAAATCCATTTGATACTCGCTGGGGATATCCGAAATTTGATGGAGTTACTAATGCCTGAACTTCCAACAATATTGGTCTGCTTCCTTCAATGCTGGATGTAACCACGGAACCGGGAGTTTGTTTTTCTCTTTCACTTAAAAATAATTCACTTGGATTTGTAACCTCACGCAGTCCATCTTCTCGCATTTCAAAAACACCAATTTCGTTCGTGCTTCCAAATCTATTTTTCTGTGCACGCAAGATTCTGAATGAATGATTTGATTCACCTTCAAACTGTAAAACAGTATCAACCATATGCTCAAGAATTTTTGGTCCCGCAATCATTCCTTCTTTTGTAACGTGTCCAATTATAATTACTGAGTAATGATTTTTCTTTGCTTCTTCCATCAACATTGCAGCACATTCACGGATTTGTGTAATTGTTCCAGGTGAATTTTCTAATTCACTTCTGTAAGTTGTTTGGATAGAATCTATAATTACAACTGAAGGATCAATTTCTTTTATTGCTCCAATTATACTGGATAAATCTGTTTCTGCTTGAACATAAAACGAATCTGATTTTACTTTTAATCTGCTTGAGCGAAGTTTTATTTGTTTTTCTGATTCTTCACCCGTTACATATAAAACTTTTTCTTTAATACTTGCGGCAGCTTGCATTGCAATTGTTGATTTACCAATTCCGGGATCACCTGCAAGAAGAATAACGGAGCCGGGCATTATTCCGTTACCAAGCACTCTATCAAATTCTAGTATTCCGGTTTTTATCCTGTCTTCTTCATTAGCCGAGATATCAAGAATTTTATTGTAACTAAATCTTGATTTTGAAATATTTGACTTACGAGGCGATGTTTCAATAATCTCCTCTGTAAATGAATTCCAACTTTCACACTCGGGGCATTTGCCAATCCAGCGAAGTGATTCATATCCGCAGTTGGAACAGATGTATTTAATTTTTGTTTTACTCATAATATGTCAACCGTCAAATGTGAAAAGTTAAAGGAAAAATTTTGAAATAGCTGAAGTATCATAATCTATCGAGTAATATTAGCCTCGTCATTGCGAATCTCACTTTAGTGGGTGAAGCAATCTGAAAATCTTTTTATATGTCTTTATAATGAGATTGCTTCGCTTGAAGACGCGCTCGCAATGACGATCTAGGAATTGCCCAACAGAAAACACAATTAAATTAAAGAAAGCTTCCAACAATTTTTTCTACTTTAGAAAGTGTGGTTACAATCTGTCCAACATCTTTACCGCCGGCAGTTGCAAGATGAGGACGCCCGCCGCCGCCGCCGCCAACTAATTTTGCAAGCTCACCAACAATTTTTCCTGCACTAAGATTTTTAGATTTTATAAGATCATCTGAAACGACAGCAACAATACCAACTTTATCTTCTATTTGTGCTATTAGAACACCAACTCCGCTTGTTATTCTATTGCGCATCTCATCGCCAAATGATTTTAATTCATCCATTGAACCAGCATGAACTTTGCCTTTATAAATCTTTATTTTTTTTTCTTCAGACGATAATGAAAGAATATGGTCAAGCTGTTCTAGATTTTCTTTTACTTTAAGCTCGGCAATTTCTTTTTCAAGTTTTTTCTTCACATCAAGCAGTTCTTCAATCTTTTGTTCGGATAATTTTATTTGGTCTGTTTGAGACTGAATGTATTTTTCCACTCCTGCACCAGTAATTGCTTCAATTCTTCTAACGCCGCTTGCAATCGAAGCTTCGCTTAAAATTTTGAACAAACCAATTTCAGAAGAATTATGTACATGAGTTCCCCCGCAGAATTCCATTGTAAAATCACCAAACTGTACAACATTAACTTTATCGCCATACTTATCACCAAAAAACATAAGCGCACCCATTTTTTTAGCTTCCTCAAATGGTGTGTTGCGATGATGTAATAATGGGAGATTTCTTCTTAGTTGTTCATTTACAATAGTTTCAACTTGTTGGATTTCATCGGAAGTTAATTTTGCAAAATGAGTGAAGTCAAATCTTAATCTATCTGGTCCAACGTAAGAACCAGCTTGCTGAACGTGAGTTCCAAGAACTGTTCTTAATGCTTTGTGTAAAAAGTGTGTAACGGAATGATTACGCATTATGTCCCAGCGGCGAGTCTCATCCACTTCTATAGAAACTTCTGCTCCAATTTTTAACAAATCAGAATTGTTGCAGTTTATAATGTGTATAACTTGATTATCAATATTAGTAACATCAACAACATCAAAAAAAATATCATTCACAACAAGCCTACCCAAATCATCAATTTGTCCGCCTGATTCAACATAAAAAGGAGATTTGTCAAGAATCACTAAAGTATTTTCGCCATCTCTTTTGATACCGGTTATCTTTGCTATGCTTGTTAGTTCATCATAACCTGTAAATACAGTTGGATTAGAATTAATTAAATTAAATTCTGATAAATCATTTAACGTTACATTAACAGAAGCAAATTTATCTTTTGATGCTTCGCGTCCGCGTAATTTTTGTTCATTCATCAGATTGTTAAATCCATCTTCATCAATGCCAAAATTAATTTCCCTTGCCATTACATTTGTAAGATCAACAGGAAATCCAAAAGTATCATAAAGTTTAAATACATCTTCGCCGGGAATCACTTTTATTTTTTGTTTGTTTAGTTTATTAACTATCTCATTAAACAATTCAATCCCACGATCGAGAGTTGCATTAAAACTATCTTCTTCAGCTTTGATGATTTTCTTCACGTATTCTTTTTTCTCAACTATTTCAGGAAAAACATCACCCATTGTATCGGCGAGAACATCAACAAGCTTATAGAGAAACGGTTTGTGTAAATTTATTTTTCTTCCATAACGAGCAGCTCTTCTTAAAATTCTTCGAAGCACATAGCCTCGCCCATCATTGCCGGGAACAGCACCGTCTGCAATTGCAAAAGTTAATGCACGGATATGATCAGCAATAACACGCATTGGAATTCTATCTTCTTCTTTTTCGTACTTTATTTTTGAAAGCTTTATAACGGTATCAATAATTGGAGTGAAAACATCTGTATCGTAATTTGATTTTTTATTCTGCAAAACGGCACACACACGTTCAAAGCCCATTCCCGTATCAACATGTTTTGCAGGAAGCTCATTCAATTTTCCGGTAATATCACGATTGTATTGGATGAAAACTAAGTTCCATATTTCGATACACTCAGGTGAACCAGCATTTACATAAACCGGGTTATCAAAATCAACACCAACATTTATATGTATTTCTGAACACGGACCGCAAGGACCGGTTTCACCCATCTCCCAGAAGTTATCCTTTTCTCCAAACTTTAAAATATGTTTTGGATTAATATCTGTTTCCGATTTCCAAAGTTCAAATGCTTCGTTATCTTCTTTATAAACTGTTGCCCATAATCTTTCTTTAGGAAGTTTCCAAACTTCAGTTAATAATTCCCACGCCCAGCCTATTGCCTCTTTTTTATAGTAGTTGCCAAATGACCAGTTGCCAAGCATCTCAAAAAAAGTATGATGATAAGTGTCGTTACCAACTTCTTCTAAATCGTTATGCTTGCCAGAAACTCGAATGCATTTTTGTGTATCAGCGGCACGTTTGTATTCTCTGGTTCCCGTTCCAAGAAAAACATCTTTAAACTGGTTCATTCCGGCATTAGTAAACAACAGGGTTGGATCATCAAATGGAACCACCGGGGATGAGAGAACTATACGATGTTTTTTACTCTTAAAAAAATCTAAAAATTGCTGACGAATTTGTCGTGAAGTCATATTTACCTTTTAAATAATTCGGCTGGTAAAAATAACAAAATAGAGCTTAAGCATAAACTTTATTATTGTGGTAATATAAAGGAATCCACAGCAATAAATCTGGCAATAAAATTGTGGATTCTAATAATTCTTATAATAAATACTTGATGCAATTATGACAAACGAAAAAAATCAAATAAGCGACAGCGAATTAGTTTTACAGATAACAGGGTATAATGTTACTGCTTATGAGCAATTATACGATCGATATTCCCCAATTATTTATACGCTAATTAAAAAAATTATTCCTGATTCCAGGTTAGCACAAAATGTATTATTAAATGTTTTTGCAGTATTTCTGAAAAGAATAGAGTTTTATGATACGAATCATGATAATGTATTTACATGGCTTGTGCAGCTTACTCGCAATATTTCACTTGATGTTTTAAAAAGAACAAGATCCGAGAACGATATTGATAAATACACTGACGATTATGAGGTAAAGGTAATTCTCCCCAAGCTTTCATCAGTTATAAATCCAATTACTTTTAATGAAGCATCGGAGAAAATAAAAGTATATAAAAATCATCTTACCGAAGTTCAAAATTTAGTTTTGTCCCTAGTTTACTTTGAAGGATTAAATGATGAAGGAATTGCGAAAAGACTTAGCCTTCCTGAAGTAACAATTAAACAGAAAATTCAAAACACAATGGGCTCGTTGATGCAGCTATATCGGGGGAATGAAAATTATAATGGTTCAAGCAATGAAATAATTGATTTAATAAAGCTTGATGTTTTGGGCTGTTTATCGGAAGAAGAGAAAAAATATCTTAATAAATTGGAACAAGATAATCCCGATTTTTTGTGGAAAGAATTAGGCGAGTATCAAAATTTAGTAGCACTGCTCTCAACTTCATTACCGATTGAAAATCCACCTGTCGAACTTTCGGGAAAAATCAATCATATTTTTAACAGTGTTTTGCAGGGTAAGGAAGAAGACTATGCCATTGTTCTTCATCCCGTGATTGCAGAGGAGCTGCCCAAAGAAAATAAAGTTTTATCTGAAATACCTAAGAAGAGCGAACATAATTTGGCAATTAAATTTAAAGAACCTGGGCCCAACCAATTATTTATTTTGAAGAAACAGGATCCCGCTTATCAACCTCATGAATCGATTTCTCCGTTAGCTGATGATGAACACAGCATCAAGATATTGGATAGAAACCCGGATGTGAATACCAATAATATTTTTGTAAATAAAAATGAGCAAGCTGCGGCAAAGAAAGAAACACAATCGGTTGTTGTAAAAGAAGAAAAAATTATTCAAGAAAAGGTAAGCCAATCCAGTGAGTATAATGCAAATCCTATTGTGAAGATTAACGAACCCTCAACATATAGAAAAGAAGTAAAACCAGTATTGGCAAAAGAAGAAAAAGTAATACAAAACAGAGTAATTCAGCCAACATCAGATAGATTTAATCTTAACGTAAAAAGTGTAGAGCCAACGCCGATAAAAAAGGAAGTTCAACAAGCTCCTGCGAAAGAAGAAAAAGGAATACAAAACAGAGTAATTCAACCAACATCAGATAGATTTAATTTTAACGTAAAAAGTGTAGAGCCAACGCCGATAAAAAAGGAAGTTCAACAAGCTCCTTCAAAGAAAGAAAGTGTGATACAGAATAAGATTACTCAACCCAAAGAAGATGGTAGTAACCTTAAAACAAAAAATGATCATTTGGTAATGAATGAAAAAATTAATAAATCAGAGATTAATCATGGTAGTGAAATAAAATTACCAAATGGCTCGGCTATTTCTGGTACTAAAATGAAAGATCCTATTAATATCGATGAAATAATATCTAGAATTGAAGAAGATGAAACAGAAAATAATTTGACGGAAGAAGCGACTACATCCAATGATGAAGTTATAATGCTCAAGAAAAAGTTAAGAAGAAATTATTATTTATTTGCTGGTCTGATCATCATTTTAATTTCAGCAAGCGCCTTTATTTATATTAAATTTAACGGCACGCAAGAAAAATCTCTTGATAAAAACATCCATACTGTTAAATCTGAAGTTTATGGACAAAACAATTTAAATAATTTACAAATCACTCAAGTACCTGTTAACAGCAATGAAGTTAAGAAAGAGGATCAGACAGTAAATCCAACACAGACACAATCTCAACAGTCCAATACTTCTTTGCCAGTAATTGAATCTTCAATTCCGGGGAAAAATAATATTACAGAAACCAGCTACATCAAATTAACTAATGACGATAGTGGGCAATTTAAGGAAAACCAAACTGGTGTTGAAGAGAAAACACTTATTGCAGCACCATTAACAGATGTGAAAAAAGTTAAAGAAGATTCCCAAGTTTTTGTTGCTGTGGAAGAACAACCCGAATTGATTGGCGGAATCAAAGGAATCCAAAGCAAAATAGTTTATCCGGAAATAGCATCAAAACTTGGCATTGAGGGAAAAGTTTTTGTACAGGCAATAGTGGATGAGAATGGTAATGTTACTTCAGTTAATACTGTTAAAGGCATTGGAAGCGGATGCGATGAAGCTGCGATGAATGCAGTTCTGAAAAGTAAATTTATTCCAGGCAAGCAAAGGGGTAAACCAGTAAAAGTTCAGGTTACTATTCCAATAGTATTCAAACGATAACTCCTGAAAAAATAAGATAGCCGGCATACTTTATCTAAAAAAAATTCTATTCTCTTTCTTTAGAGTAAAATAATTGATATAAATATTGTTAGATACACATCAAATTTTATTACTCTTTAGATTTTTTATTGCTTTTTTAAAAGCATAGCTATACTTTTATAATAAGAATCAGAAACAAAATTTAAAAAGCCGGACTACATTGGAAACAAAACTGACTGACAGGGAATTGATTGAAAGAGTTATTAATAAAGATTCAAAAGCGTTAGAAATTTTATACGATAGATACTCGCCTATTTTATTCACATTAGTTAATAAAATAGTTTCTGATAAAAGCAAAGCTGAAAATATTTTATCCGATATTTTCGTTATCATTTGGCAGAAAAGCAACCTTTATAATTTTAATGCACAGAAACTTTATACCTGGTTAATTTTATTAACAAGAAATAAATCCATTGATTTTGTTAAACGGGAGCGCGGAGAGATAATTGAGGAATATACAGATGATTATGAAAATCAGATTGTCCTTCCTAAAATTTCACCCCAAATATCTTCGTTAGAATTAGACAAAGCATTTGATAAAAGAGGAGCAATATATTCCGCAGTAAATCAGCTTACTGAAGCACAGCAGTATGTTTTATCTCTCGCATATTATGAAGGATTATCTGAAAAAGAAATCGCTAAGAAACTGAATATTCCTGTTCCGACTATAAAATCAAAGTTAAGAGTAGCTTTAAATAGTATAAGGGAAAATTTAGCAAAGGAGGAAAACCAATGATTGATGAACAAAAAATTATTGGTATGATTCCAGCGAAAGCATTGGGATGTCTTGATTTAGAAGATGACTCAGTCCTTCAATCTTATATCGAGGAAGGATTTCCTTTTAAATGGGATGAATTAGGAAACTACCAGAACATTGCTGCAATGTTACCTCTTGCATTGCAATTGGAAATACCTGAGCCTAGATTAAAAGATAACGTAGCTTTAAAACTAATTGAGTTAAGTGAAAAGCTTCGATCACAAAAAATTTTAGAAGAGGAGGCAAGTTATATTCCAAATTCTGTTGAAGAAGTAGTAGATGGCAAACTTGATACCACGAAAGAAAAGGTTGATGTAAATGAAAATGATATATTATTTAAAGACAACGCTCCGATTGAAGAATTCAATCTTGATGATATTAAACTTCCGATTGATGACCTAACGACTTATCCAACCGAAGAACAATTTGGTTTGCAAGAAAATAATATTGAAGAAGCAACATTTAGCAATCCAGTCGAACCTTTAACAGATGAATTTATCGGTGTTGATTTTGGAGAAACTGCTACTCAGGAAACAGAGGCACAACAGGAGGCTGACCAGTACAAAGAGACTGACAGTTCACTAAATCCACAAGCACAAGATGGTGATTTTGTGCAGGAGAATCGTGCCGAAACGCAAGTTTATTTAACCGAAGAAAATAGTGAAAGTGTTGTTGAAAATATCGACGCTGATGAATCATTAGTTGAAGAATCCATTAAGCAAGATATTTCCCAAGTTAATGAGGAAGAGATAGCCTCTAAACCTGATACAAATGGCATAAAAACTTTCGAGGAAAATTCAAGCGTTATAAAATCAATAGATACAAGCAAGAAAACACTGAACGAAAAAATCTATAAGGCATTGGAACAGGATTTTGATTCTCTAAAATCCAGCGTTGATGAGATTGAACGAAAGAATTTCAGAAATCTAATGTGGGCTTACATCGCAATAGCGGCTTTGCTTGCTCTTTTGATATTTGCTTTTTTAAAATTTACTTCAGACATCAAATCACTTGAAAATGAAGTTAAGGATATAAAAAAGAAAGTTACATCCAATTTGATTTATGATAAAAATTTTAGGGCTGATTCTTTTTCCCGTTCCTAAATTCAAAAGCTGCAAGAAAAATTATCCCAAAAGAAATTAGTAATACCACCCAAATATCTTTTAGCAGCCGATAAGCGGATTCTAAAAACAATATTAACGTTACATTTCCTTTAAAGATCAACAATAAAATTCCTGCTAATATTAGAATAATTGACAACACGAATACAAATTTATTTGTGTTTCCAACCAGTTTTGTAAACAATAAGGCGAAGCCTGCGATAGCTAATGCCGCAGGGAAAATCATTTTTCCCGGTTCAAGGAATTCGAATAAAGCAGCAGAAAAAAGTATTGCACCAATTTGAAATGCAAGGGCTCCTGCAAAAATTCCAAAATTGTATTTTTTAAGAAATGAATTATAAAAAATGCTTATTCCCCAAAACATTAACGCATAGGAGATAAATTTATTCCAGTTAAAATTTATCAATCCAAATATTTTAAATATTAGTGATACTAATAAAAATAATAGTAAATAAAAATTAGTTGATCTAAAACTGATCACAAAATTCTTTGCCCCATGCTTGATGCTACTAAATCAGCAGCAAACACCGCACTGCTGTTATGCAAATCTAAGATTGGATTTACTTCTGCAACTTCAAGCGAAGACATACAACCGCACTCCGCAATCGACTCCATAAGTAAATGTGCTTCTCTGTAATTCAACCCACCAGAAACCGGTGTACCAACACCGGGCGCAAAGTTTGGATCAATACTATCAACATCAAAACTAACATGAATATGATCAACTTTTTCTTTAAACTGTTTTAAAACGCGACTGATAATTCTATGTATTCCAAGTTTATCAACATCGCTCATAGTATAAACATTAAGGTTTAATTTTTTTATGTTCAGTCTTTCAAGCGGGTCAATACTTCTGGCGGCGATCACAGAGCAATTTTCTGATTTTAATTTAGGTGAAAAACCCAAAAGGTTTACAAGCGTTGTGAAACCTAATCCCATCGAAGCGGCAAGCGGCATTCCGTGTATATTACCGGATGGAGTTGTTTCATCAGTATTCATATCAGTATGCGCATCAATCCAAATTACGCCAAGTGTTAAATTATTTTTTTTACAGTGCGATGAAATTCCGGCAATAGTACCAAGTGCCATTGAATGATCTCCGCCAAGACAAATCGGGAATTTGCCTTGCTCTAAAACTTTTTCAACTCTTTCAGCAAGTATTTCTGATGTCTTAAGAATTTCATTAAGGTATCTTAGTTTTGAGCTGCCGGACTTTTGCTTTTCCATTATTTCAATTGTAATATCTCCAGTATCTTCAACCATGTAACCAAGTTTTGTTAGCTTGTTTCCCAATCCGGCAATACGTAATGCAGAAGGACCCATATCAACACCGCGCCTTCCTGATCCAAGATCCATCGGAAAACCTATTATAGTTACTGTTTGCAGCTTTTTGTTCTTCATAAAATAGTAATTAAATGATGAAAAATTATTTTTGTTAAGTTAAAGAGAATGAGATAAATATACTATTCATACAAAGCATCAAATAATTGTATTTCTTAATTCTTATATTTTAATAACAAAACTTTTAGATTATTTAAATATCAATAAAACGGGTTTGATTATGTTGCAATATCAGGGTGAGCCTCTAATTAGCGTTGGAATTCTTAGCGAAAAAAAAATTAAATTTGAGCTTTACGGAGATTTTAGTTCGTTTGGTTTTAAACATTTTTTTAACGGAAGATACGAAGCCGAAATAATTGATGATCGGATTATCTGTAAAAGCGATAAAGACAAAATTGAAATAACAGATGAAATTATTTTCGAACCTCAGGAACCCGATAGCGAATCATTTCTTATCAGAGATGTTGTAATCGGAGTAAAATTTCACTGGGAGAGAAAAGAAAAACAGCGCTTTACTCATTCGTTAAAACTTATAAAAGATAACGGTAAGATTACTGCGATTAATATCATTCCTATTGAAAAATATTTAATGAGTGTTATCTCTTCTGAAATGAGCGCTAAATGCTCAATGCCTATGTTAAAAGCAACAGCAGTTGTTTCAAGAAGCTGGCTGCTCGCACAGATTGAAAAATCCAAATCTATAAAATCAGAACACACAAATTATAAATCAGGATTTAAAACTGAAGATGAACTTTTTAAATGGTACGACAGGGAAGATCATAAACTTTTTGATGTTTGCGCAGACGATCATTGCCAGCGTTATCAGGGCGTAACTAAAATGACTTCGGACGCGGCGCGGAAAGCAGTTGAACAAACAGCCGGAATTGTTTTACTTGAAGAAGATCATATTCTGGATGCCAGATTTTCTAAAGCATGCGGAGGAATTTCTGAATCATTTGAAAATGTTTGGGAGCCAGTTAAACATCCATCTTTAACTTCTGTTTATGATTACAAGTTTATTGCTGATGATTTTGATGATGATTTTTCGAAGGAACGAAATGCTGAAAAATGGATAAAGGGAAATCCGCCAGCATTTTGTAATACAACAGATCCAAAAATTTTAAATCAAATTCTTTTGGATTATGATCAGGAAACAAAAGATTTTTACAGATGGAAAGTTGATTTTACGCAAGCACAATTATCTGATCTTATCAAAAGGAAAAGCGGAATTGATTTTGGATTAATTAAAGATCTTGTTCCGGTCGAACGAGGATTCTCATCACGGCTTGTTAAGCTTAAAATAATTGGAACTAAAAAAACATTGACTATCGGAAAAGAACTTGAAATAAGAAGAACGCTTTCTGAAACTCATCTTTACAGCTCCGCATTTACAGTTGAAAAGTTTGGTGAAGTCAACGGTGTCCCTGAAAAGTTTTTATTTCGCGGTGCTGGCTGGGGACATGGTGTTGGACTCTGTCAGATTGGTGCGGCAGTTATGGCAGAACAGGGTTATCAGTTTGATGAGATTGCAATCCATTACTTTAAAAATGCTAAGCTTAAGAAGATTTATTAATTCACCTTGCGTAGCGTTTAAATAAATATTATCAAATCGTAGCACAGACTTAAGTCTGTGTTACAGAAACAGTATATGACACAACTTATTGCATAGGCGACTTAGATTAATGCTTGTACATTATACAATGTAGCTCAAGCTTCAGCTTGAGTAAATTAGATTAAATATACAAGCCGATCTGCCGCAGCGGATTGCGTCTACCTGCAAATTATTTTGGGAAATTATCAAATGAAAATTCTTTATTCCTGTTTATCTAAAAGCTGGGGCGGAATGGAAATGGTTACGCTTACAGGAATAAAACAACTTTTAAAGCGAAACATTAAGGTAGAACTTCTTTGTGCCGATGAATCCCGCATCCAATTAGAAGCTAATAATTTGGGAATAATAATTCATTCAATAAAAATTGGGAAAGCACCTAATCCGTTTTCAATTCTAAATATTTTAACAATTTTAAAATCTGGCTGCTATGATTTAATTCATAGCCACGCATCAAAAGATTTGTGGTTAATTGTTCCCGCCATAAAAATCTTAAAAAGTAAAACCCCGCTTGTTTTTACAAAACATATTGGATCGTTTATTGTTAAGAAGGATTTTCTTCACAATAAAATTTATAACAGGGTTGATGCTGCGATTGCAATAAGCAGTGTAATTAAAAAAAATTTAATCTGCACAACATCTTTAACGGAAGATAAAATCAAAATTATTTTTAATGGCGTTGATCTTGATAAATTTGATCCACAAAAAACTGATAGAAATAAATTAAGAAAAGAATTAAGTGTTAATGAAAATCAAATTCTGATTGGAATGATTGGAAGATTCAGCTCCGGAAAAGGGCACGAAGAATTTTTACTTGCAGCAAAAGAATTAAGTAAAAAATATTCTCAACTTAAGTTTGTCATTGTTGGTGAAGCAAGTCGTGGTGAAGATGAATATGCAAAAAGTATAAAGCAACTTGCTTCTGAATACAAACTAAGAAATCTTTACTTTGTTGGTTTCAGATCGGATATTCCGGACGTGCTTGCAGCAATGGATATTTTTGTGTTTCCTTCGCACGCAGAAGCATTTGGTTTGGGATTGATAGAGGCAATGGCAATGTACAAAGCATCAGTATGTTCTAATTCTGATGGCGTGCTTGATATTGCTGTTGATAGTGAAACTTCTTATCTCTTTAAAGTAAAAGATGGAAATGATTTAACAGATAAACTTGAGAAATTAATTCTTGATTCTGATAAACGTAAAACTTTTGGAGATTATGCAAGGAAAAGAGCTGTTGAATATTTTGATCTTGAAAAAGTAACAGATCAAATTATTAATGTTTATTCAAAACTACTTGAAGAAATAAAATGAAAGTTTTAACCGAAGATTTGTTAATAAAAAATCTTATTGAAGAAAATAATTTTTCCGATGCTGCAAAGCGATTATTTGAAATCCAAAAAAAGCAATGGCAAATGCTTGCACAAGGATATGAAACTTTAAATACTGTAAAATCTAAATCATTTCAGTTTGATGGATATAAAATTAAAGCTCAGTTTAATGCAGGAAGAATCACTTCAACTTCTGCCAAGGTTGATCCGAAATCTATAAGTGAAAGAAAATGTTTTTTGTGTCAGGAAAATCTGCCGTCTGAACAGAAAGGAATTTTATACAATGAGAAGTACATTATACTTTGTAACCCGTTTCCAATTTTCCCGACGCATTTTACAATTACACACAAAGTACATCAACCGCAAAGGATAATTGATACTTTTTCTGATATGCTGGATTTAAGTAAAGATATTTCTAAATATTATTCTGTTATTTATAATGGACCAAGATGCGGAGCTTCTGCACCAGATCATTTGCATTTTCAAGCGGGCAATAAATATTTTATGCCAATTGATGACGAATTCCATCAGATAAAGAATGAATATGGTAAAGAAATATTTGAAGATGGCGATCTTTCTGTTTATGCAATTGATGATGGCTTAAGAAAATTTGTTTCTATTGAAAGCCTTGATAAAAATTTGGTTGTAAACACTTTTAATAAATTCTACAAAACATATTCAGAGTTGATGAATGAAGAACAAGAGCCAATGATTAATCTTGTTTCTTTTTATGAAGAGGAATATGGCTGGCGCGTAATTATATTTTTAAGAGCAAAACATCGTCCTGCGGTTTTCTTTGCAGAAGATGAAAGCAAAATGTTAGTTAGTCCTGCCGCAATAGATTTAGGAGGAGTTTGTGTTTTTCCGCGTGAAGAAGATTTTAACCGTATTACAAAGGAACAAATTGAATCCATATTTAAAGAGGTTTTTGTGGATGAAGGAGTTCTAAAAAAATTAAAGGAAAATCTCAAAAATTAATTGAGAGTTGCAAATTTACTTTGAACCGTAATTTAGACGTTAGAGAGATATCTATTGGGCATTTCTAAAAATCTTCAATCCACCGCTGCGGATTATCTTTAAAATATTTTGTTATGTCAAAATTTTATTGAACTTAGCTAGTATAAAATCCTAAAAATTTCATCTCAAGATTTTGGACATTCCATATAGATAAAGATTATTAAGATTTCTCACAGACTAAACCTGCCTGCCAGTAGGCGGGGCTGGATTCGAAATGACATTCTTGAATCACATCAACCATCTTACATCATAAATTAAACATCATTCTTTCTCCTGGCTCATCAAGTGTTCAAAAAATTCCATATTGGGTGAAGTTGAGTTTGAGATTATAATTTTAATTATTGCTGTAAGTGGAACAGAGAGCAGCATTCCAACAATTCCCCAAATGTAGCCCCACACCAAAACAGAAAGTAGAATTAATAAAGGATTTAAATTTAACCGTTTACCAAGTATCATTGGTTCAGCAACATTGAATGCCAAAGTTTGTATTCCAGCCATAAGTGCAAGCACAAGAATTACTGTTCCAAAAGAATCAAACTGAACCAACGTGAACAAAACAGGAAACACAAGTGCAGCGGCTGAGCCGATGGTCGGAATAAAGTTGAAAAGAAAAACAAATAATCCCCAGACAATTGGGAAATCAACTCCTATAATTGAAAGAGTAATTGTAGTTATTATTCCTGCTGCAAGGTTAACACCAACTTTTGCAATTATGTAGCGCTGTATTTGCTCGGTTATCTTTTTAAAAGTAGTTTCAAGCTGCTGTTCACGCAATATTCTTTGATGTTGAAATTCATCCAAAAGTTTTTGTTCATCAACGGAAACATCTTTGTGCTGCAAATTCTTTTTTATTTTCTTTAATTCAGGATTAACTTTTTTAAGAACATATCTATGTTTAATCGACTCATAAATTGTCTGATTACCGGAAAGCACAAATACAAAAAAGAATAGAACGAACAAAACCCTACCGAGCAAAGAAAAAGTAGAAGAAAAAATTCCACCCGCAAGATTTTGTACATTTAGTTTTGCAAGTAACTGATCAAAAGAAAATTGTGTAAAGAAAGGATCCGTAACCCCCCACGATGTTGAGATGACTTTAATCAGATTGCTAAGTTTTTCACTGTAAAACGGCAATCCATCTGCAAACTGAAAAAAAGAATCCACAACTATTCTTCCTACTCCGTACAGTACACCAAATGTAATTGCGATATCAAGCAGAGTAATTATGAACATCGGTACTTTTTTACTATTTAGCCAGGTGTTAAGCGGAGAAAAGACAAAGAATAGAAAAATTGCAATTACAAGTGGAATGAAAATGCTGCTAAGCTCTTTTAATACAATTGCGATAACAACCAATCCAATAATTGTAATAAAAAATTTTGTGGTTGAATCTGTTTGTGTTTTTTGTGACATATCCACTCTGATTCCGTCATTCCGAACTTGTTTCGGAATCTTTTATTTATTGAGGAGAACCCGAAACAAGTTCGGGTCGACAAATTTATTTAACTAGGCTACTCGGAGTTTGTGGTGTTGATAATAAATGCTCAAAAAGTTCCCAGCGTTTTGTAGAATTGTTTTCTGTTCCACCATTACGCTCTATATAATCTTTAACTATATCCATTCCCAAATTATAATTGATCACATAACTTCTATACTTTTCAATAAAAGAAACATACTTATCTGCACTTTCCTTTGTACGTAAAGCATTTTTTTGCAACCAGCTTACTGTTTGTTCCCGGGTCCATCCTGCCTGTCCGGTAGGCAAGTTACCATCAAGAAAGTTTCTTGCAGCTTCGTTACCGGCATAACTAAAACTTTTTTGTATATCCAAAACTTTGTAATAGAGGTCCGCTTCATTAGGATTTAAGCCTGCAAGTGGAAACAAGATTTCTTTTTCAAATTTAATTCTTTCATCACCAGGGAAAGCAACATCGATACCATAATTGGCTGTTCCTTCTGCAATTAATGATTGTGGAGAAAATAAAGCATACACTTTAAACTCAACCCAGTTTCTTTTGTTTGCCAGATTATATTCAAGCAGAGCATTATAAACATGATGCCCTGGATAACCTTCGTGTGCAGCAAGATCAACTGCGTGATCGATGTAAATAGGTAAATCGGTATTTACTTGAATCACACTATAAAAATTTCCTTTGTACCAATTATATGCACCCCACGGTTTATCTTTTACGTATTCAACTTTAAAGGATTCCTGTTCTGGAAGTTTAATATGATTTAAAGTTTTTGTTCTGCATTCCTTAATTGCTGCATTAAAAACATTTTTAAGTTTATCAGTCGGGATAACAAACTTCATTTTAAAATCATTCAATCTCTTTGCAACATCACCTTTACCGGGCAGAATTTTATCAAGTTCTGCTATTGCTGATTGGAAAAATTCATCATTATGTATTGGAGCGGATGCATCGTATAATGCTTTTGTTTCTTCATCAAACGGAAGCAGCACTCCATTTAACATAAAGATTTTTGTTTTGCATGCAAGCAATTGTTTGTAAAGATATCTGAACCTAAGTGTTTCTAATTCATCAGCTTTGTATTCAGCCAGAGATTCAAGTTCATTTAAGAGGCTATCAGTTTTTGTTGATAATTTTTTATAAGCTGTTGAATCAAATTGAAGATCTGATTTTAAACCTGAGCGCCAATCTTCGAGTCCGTAATAAGCATCAACAAAATCTGCATCGTACTGTCCGATGTTTAAAACAAGTTTTACATAATCTTCTGCTATGCTGTTCATTTTCAATTCAAGATCACTTTGAATTACGGGTTCTTTTCTTTCACTGCACGACCACAGTGATAGAGTTATGATAATTAAAAAGTAGATTTTCATATTTACTCAACATTGTTTACAACTATTAAAGGAATAATGGAATATTGAAATAGTGGAGTCAGAAAATAATTTATTATTCCAGTTCTCCAACATTCCACTATTCCGTTTTGCTACGTCTGACATCAATAAAAGATTTAACGGCTAAAATTAAAAACACCAAACATAGAATAGCCATTATCGTCTGCATAGTAATTGCTGCCGGTCTCTTTATAGGTTCTTCAGAGAAAAAGGCTGGTAAGATTCTGATGGATGTTCCTATAAATCCTAATAACATTAGAACAGCAGCACCATGCATTGCGTGTTTTAAATATTTTTCGTTTAATCCAAGCCATCCAAATATTAACATTGGTATCCCAAAGAAAGTTGGTATGAGTGCAGTTATACTTTCACTACTTATTCCAAAGTAACCATATAAACCCATTACTATAAATATCACACCATAAGTGATTGTTAATTTAGCCATTGTATCTCCTATTATTTTTCTAATTTCAAAATCAAATATTTAGTTCCATCAACATCTATCACAATTTTATTATCCTTTATCTCATATTCTTTTCTACCTACAAGATCTTTTGCTTTGCTGATCTTATACATTCCAGGCAAAGCAAATTCTAATTTTTGTTCATTGGGATTTTTATTTATCACAGTTAAAATTCTTTCATTCATATCTGATCTTAAAAAAGCATAAACATTTCCATCTGCTTGTAGGGTTAAAAAATCTCCGTATCGTAAAGCGGAGTGTTCTTTTCTGATATGAATTAGTTTGCTTACATCATTAAAGGTTTGTTTTTCATTTTCGTTTAGTTCATCATCAAATCTCATCATTCTTCTGTTATCTGGATCAGATGAACCTGTCATTCCAATTTCATCACCGTAATAAATAATTGGAATGCCGGGAATTGTTAAAATATATGCAAGATGCAGTTTTAGTTTATCATAACTTGATGGATGATCAACCTTAGGCGGATTGTTCCAGGCAAACTCACTTGCTCTGCCATCATTGATTGCAAGATCACCATCAGCGTAAGCCATATAACGAATCTTATCGTGGCTATCCATTATGTTGCCCATAAGATTGTTATATCCAAAAACCTGAAAACTTTTTTGCATTTGGTAATCAAGTAATTTGAATGAAGCTTTTTCATCCAGAAAAGTTGGAATGGCAACATCGTAAAGATTAAAATTAAACTGCGCACTTAACTGTCCATTGTTAACATAAGAAGCAATCATATCAATCCCGCCGAATGATTCGCCAATCTGATAAATTTCTTTATTCTGTGGAATAGCAATTTCTCTTTTAAGTTTACTTGTTAACATTCTCCAATATTCATTAGGAACATGCTTAACAGCATCGTGTCGGAACCCATCGGCACCTGTAACTTTTAACCACCAAACTGCGTTGTCGGTCATAAACTCAAGTGCTTCATAAGAACCAGCAAAATCAAACGAAGGCATATATGGTTCAAACCAGGTTGTTAATCTGTACTCATCCCACAATCTTAAATTCAATTTTCCGTTGGGAAGATTATAAGTCCCAAACCAATCACGATGATCTTTCCACATCCAATGTTCCTGATGAACATGATGGGCAACGTAATCCAAAAAAACTTTTGAATCTTTTTTGTGTGCAATATCAATTAATTTTTTAACAAGACTCATATCGCCAAAATGTTCTTCAACTTTTGTTGAAGACACTGGCCAATAACCATGATAACCCGTGTACCATCTATGCGGTGCGGGGTATTCTTGATAAGCATTATTTGTGTTATCAACAATTGGAGAAATCCAAAATGCATTTACACCAAGTTTATCAAAATATCCCTCTTCCATTTTATTGATGATGCCTTGCAAATCTCCGCCTTGATAATTTGCCTGAGCAAAAAGTGAATCGTGACCAATCGGATTATCATTTGATTTATCCCCATTGCTAAAACGATCAATCATCATACTGTAAATTATGTTATCGTTTAAAGTATGTACTCCTGAATTTCCAGCGACCACTCCGTTCTGCAATTGAACAGTTTGGATATTTGAATTTTTACCCATTCTATTAACAGCAATTCGCACAGTATGATTTCCTACAAACATTTTAGCTTTTACCGTAAGAGTAATTTCTCTTCCGTTTATTTGTATAAACTCAGATGGAAATTTTTTGTTATCGAAAAGAGTGGTTAAACTTTCTTTGTTTACAAGATTGCTTCGATCAACATTTTCAAAGTAAAATTTTAATATCAATTCATTATTGGTTTTTTCAGATCCAAGAACGTGAAGAAACATTTTATCTTTTGCGGATTCTTCAATTATTCTTAGCGAATTAAAATCTCCCATTCCATTCGAAACTTTAACAGGATTTATCGGATCAACAACCTCTCTTCCATCAATAAAAAATTTGTATTCATATCTTCCGGGATCTAAAGGAATCTCAACTTCAAGTACACCATCGCCATTAGTGTCTTTCATCGGAAGATTATGTCTATCCCAGCTATTAAACTGTCCGAATAAACTTATTTCTTTTTCATTGGATTGCGGCTTATAGGTGAAAAGATATTTTTGGCTTTTGGTAAGCTTTACAGGAATCTGATAAATTTCCCCATTAAGCTTGAATGATATTAATTCCATTCCAGAAAAATTATTATTTGGAGTTAAGAATAATTCCATTGTTGATTTATCATAACTAACGTCAACATTCTTACTTGAGCTAAACTCAACATTGTAATTATCAGAATAAAAAATATCACAGATAAAAACTTTTGTTGTTTGATCCTGCAGTAAATTTATTGGCTGGATTAAATCCTGAATTGTTTGAGCATTACTTAATGAGAAAACAATTAGTACATATAGAAAAATCTTCTTTAACATATTACTCTACCTGTGAGAATTGATTTATTGTTTAATTGCTTTGTTGTCAAATTGTTGTGAAATTCCTGCGAGAAAATTTTTTTATTTCTCGTCGTACAATTTTCGTTTAGTAAATTTAATAAAAGAGGTTTAAAGATTAAGCGAAGAAAATGATTATTTACTTTAAATCTTTAATATCATCAAGATAATAACAACTATTATGTTTCGTCATTCCTATTTTAGGATAATAATCTACAGCGGCAGGAGCAGAAAGAAGAATTAGTTTTGCTTGTGGAGCTATTTTTTTTGTTTCTTCAATTAATCTTTTGCCAATTCCTTTTTTCTGATATTTAACATCAACAGCAAGATCTGAAAGATAAGTGCAGTAAACAAAATCAGTGATTGAGCGCGCAGCTCCAATTAACTTTGCATCTAACCGTGCGGTAACTATTAAGTTGGCATTATTACACATTGATGAAATTCGTTGTTCGTCATCAACCGGTCTGCGTTCAGCAAGAGTGCTGTTCTTAAGCACTTCTATAAATTCTGAAACATCAAGAGATTTTTCAACTGTGTAAATTATCTCGTTCATAATTTCTCCTTAAAAAAAAAGCGAAGAACAATAAATTATCCTTCGCCTTAATAATTCAATTTAAACTCAGATTATAAAGCGGAATCCTTTGCTGCTTTAGCTATTCTGAATTTCAAAACTCTCTTTGCAGGAATAAGCATTGCAACGCCTGTGGCAGGGTTTCTTCCCATTCTTTTCTTGCGATTAACAACGACTAATTTACCTAAACCAGGAATTGTAAATGACTTCTTAGCTTCTTTGTATGACAAAGCTACGAGTTCATCAAGAAACTGTCCGGATAATTTTTTTGTTGTTCCGGTTTTTTTGGACAGGTGATCAAGAATCTGTCCTTTGGTCATTGATTTTGTTGCCATAATGCGCCCTCTCATAAATGATTAAATTAATATTGATTACGTAAGTGAAAATAGTTAATATTTTTTTCAAATGAAATGATTTTTAAATAAAAATATTTTTTAATATCAATTTCATCCCTATCAATTAAGGGTAAAATGATTTCATATATTTTACCAGTACAGTGTTAATTTCTTTGATGATGAAATGTTTATTCTTTATTTTTCTATAATATTAAAATTAAGTTGGTTAAAAAATTTTTAATGATTCGTTATTTAGTATTAATCTTTTTGATTTCTCTATCTTTCCCCTTTGCTCAAATAAAGGATTCGATTGCTGTAAATAATTTATTGCAGCCAGATTCTCTTTCAATTGTTACAAACAGTCCTTTAAATAATGATACATCTTTAACAAAAGTAAAGCGAGATTCTATAGTTCCAATTTATTCATCAGCATTGACTGAGAAAAGTTCCATTTGTAAAAGGCAGGACTTGCTGAAACTGGAATATAGATATGCCGGCGATTATTTACGATTATTTCCTTTTAACTTTATTAAAGACTATGGATTTCCAGGTCAAGCTAACGAATCTTTTCTTTATGGTGTTGGAAATGGCGCAATCAGTTATTTATTAGACGGTGTCTCATATAATGATCGTTATTATAATACTCTAAATCTTAATCTGATTCAAAGCGAAGATATTGATTCAATAGAAATTGTACCTTTACCTCGTGGATTTCTGTATGGTGCATATAACAATCCCGTTAGTATAAATTTTATTACCAGAGATTTTATTTCACGTCAACCATATTCACGCATAAAATATTATCAGGGACCGAACAGGGAAACCATGATTGATGGCAGTTTTAATTTGCTTATTACAAATAAACTCATCTCCTCTTTTGAGATTACAAATAGAATTGCCGATAGTACTTTTAGAAACTCAGAATTTTCAATATGGCAGGGAAAGATTAAACTTAAATATTTACTTTCTAATGATGTTAACATTATAGCATCTTATAATTATAACGATTACAAAGCCGGCTACAGCGGTGGTGTTGATGTTGATAGCATTAGTAGAGCCGGACAAAATATAAATAATGTGTTATATGATTTCATTCGAGCACCTATATTATATCCAAATGGGGAAATTAAAACATTAACTCATCTGCCGCGATTAAGATTTTTAATTAAACCAACTGAATGGCTGAAAACAGACGTAAGTTTATTCTTCTTGTTTACAAAGAATGAAAAAAATGATTTTGCAAGCGAGTATTCTGAAAACAAAACTTATGGATTAAATATTCGTAACGATATTGATTATAGTGTTTTTAAGTTTCAACTAAATGTTGATTATGAAAAACAAGATGTTTATTCAAGCAGATCATATTACAATTCCATAAATCCAAATCAATTGAATGCAGTGGAGAATAAGATTAATGTTAATTTATTTTCTTTAACTAGCATTCTTTCTGCTAATTTAGATGATGGCACTTTCATTCCCTCGATTTATTATAAAACATCCTCATATAGAAAAAACTATTCGCAGCCAGCGCCTTTTAAAGAAGGTAACAATAGCCATGTAATTGGAGTTGATTTATTATTTAAAATCAAATCAGGACTTGGTATTTATGTCGGAACATCGGTTCTCAATCCAAATAATTCAAGTGAGCAAGAATATGCACTAATCGAAATTGGAACTAAGTATCAAGATGAATTTGTATTTGCCGATATAAAATATTTTTATAACGAATATACTTACGGTTTTTATACAGGTGGAGTTTTCTTTGATTATATAAGATATGGCAACTTAAATGGATTGGGACTGAATCTAAAATTAAATTACTGGAAATTACTTCTTGAATCAAATTCATCATATTATTTTTCTGCTGATAATAATAATTTATTTGGTGTTCCGGAATTCCAAACTCAAACAGGACTTTATTATAAAGATATTTTATTCGATAATAATCTTGATTTGAAAACGGGATTTGTTTTTTATTATACAGGAAAGAATAATGTGTTTACTAATGAACATGGAGTTTTAGAAGCTCCTTCATCAAACAAACTAGATTTTACACTGGCAGGCGAGATACAAAAAACAGCCATCGTTTATTTCTTGTGGCAAAATCTTTTGGGGAACAATTACTATCTCACACCATATTATCCAATGCCTGGGCGCAGTATAAGATTTGGTGTTGCGTGGGAGCTGTTTAATTAATTCTCTTTCTTTGCGGTCTTAGCGAAATTCTTTGCGAACCCTGCCTACCGCAGGCAGGTTTGCGTGAAAGACTTTTGTTTTTCACGCAAAGAGCGCAAAGTTAAAAACGCAAAGAAAAAATAAAGAGAATTTACAAACTCAGCATCTCTTTAAATTTTACTGCTTGTCTTCGCGAAACTTCAATTTTATGTCCGCCTTTTAATTTAGCAAGCAATCCGCCGTTAAGCCAGGGTTCAATATTTTCAACCCATTTAAGATTGATAATATGTTTTCTATTTGCACGGAAAAAAGATTTGTTGTCTAATCTTTCATCAAGATAATTTAATGTTCTTAAGATTAAAGGTTTGTTCTCATCAAAATATAATCTCACATAATTACCTTCGGATTCAAACAAGCGGACCTTTTCCAATTTAACAAACCAGCACTTCTCGCCATCTTTAACAAAAACCTGATCTTCTGCAGTAAGTATCTCATAGGTTCCTGATTGTATTCTGTCTTTTCTTTTTCCTTCGATTAATTTCTTTACAGATTCTTCAAGTCTGGCTGGCTCGATAGGTTTTAACAAATAATCAAGTGCGTTATATTCAAATGCTTTTAATGCATACTCATCATAAGCAGTTGTAAAGATAACTTTGGGAACGCTGTCTAATTCTTCGAGCAGCTCAAATCCGGTTTTGCCAGGCATTTGAATATCAAGAAAAATTACATCAGGATTTAATTCTGAAATTTTATTGTGTGCATCTTCGGCATTAACTGCCTCACCAACTATTTCAATTTCCTTAAACGGTTCCAGAAGTCTAACAAGCTCTGTACGAGCAAGTCTTTCATCATCAATTATTAATGCTTTCATTGCTTTGAACCTCCTAATGGTATTTTTAGTTTTGCAAGAACAGTGTTGTTATTTTCGTTTGTTAAAGTAAGTGACGCGTTTTCCCCATACAATAATGATAATCTGTGTTTTGTATTGCTTACTCCAAATCCATGAGAATTTCTTAATCCATTTTCTTCAAACCGACCAGTGTTTCTTATCTCTATGATTAATTCGGAATCAGTAGTTTTTGAATCTACAGAAATTTCTCCACCGGCTGTTATTTTGGATAAACCATGTTTGATTCCATTTTCAACCAATGTTTGAACCATCATTGGTGGGATCTCAATTCGGTCTGCTTCTGGTGTTGATTTAATTTTATAATTAAGACGCTCTTCAAATCTTATTTTTTCAAGATCAAGATAATCCTGGATCGTTTTTAATTCTTCGGCAAGTGGAACAGTTTCTGATCTTTCAATCTTCAAAGTATATCTCATAAGATTTGAAAGTTTTGTTATTGCATCTTTAGCATTTTGTGGATCTTCTTCAATTAAGGCACGGATGCTGTTCATGGCATTAAACATAAAATGCGGATTGAGCTGAGCCTTTAATGTTTTTAATTCAAAATCCTTAACTGCTGCTTCAAAAATTAAGGACTCTATCTCTGCTTTTTGAGAATGTTCGAAATAATGGACTGAAAAATAAATCAGTGACCAAACAAGCATTACGCTGGTGATATTTAAAATTCCTGCAATTATAGATACAGTAAAGTGTGATGATTCTCTTTCAACACCCAGTAATGAACCGGAAATAAAAACGGGAATGAATATTATCAATCCAACAACAAAACTTGCGGCTAAAACTCTGGGAATAATTTTTTTTAATGGAAGGATGGTCCAGTTGTGTTTTTTAATGTAAATCCGGTAAAGATGTGAGAACAAAATTCCACTAAAACCTAAAATAACCCAGACGGCAAAACGGTTTAATGGAACAGGTTCAAATGAAGAGATGATAAGAAGATTTACAACAACAAATAATGTCCAGCCCGAGACTTGAGAAATCCAATATAAATTCTTCCGTTTCACAGTATCAATTATCTCGCCTTTACTTGCAGATTTATCTCTACCTAATTTTATATTTAGTACAGTAGTTTGCATATCAAATATAATCTTAACCTTTCTAAAATAGAATCAGTTTTTAAGTTTTGCAGGGGAAACTTATCTGGAAGTTGTTACAAAGTTGGAAAGTTTTTTATAGCTGGTAAAGAAAAATGATGGGTGGAGTAAGTTGGATAAAAGATGACATCTTTTAGAAAGACGTCATCTTTACAAATCAAAATACTATAAAGAAATAATATCATTATAAATTATAAACGCCATTAACAAAAGCAGAATAGCAAGTCCTGTATTTTGAATTGCCATTTTAATTTTTATTGGGATTTCTCTTTTAATTACTGCTTCAATAATGATCATCACTAAATGTCCGCCATCTAAAACAGGGAAAGGCATGATGTTTAGTATTGCCAAACTTAAACTTAAAAGAGCAAGAAAATATAAGAAGCTTGCCATACCTGAATCCGCTGACTTAGCAGCTATCTGGGCAATTTTAATCGGTCCGCCAAATGCTTTGCCAACTTCAATGTTACCAGAGAATACTTTGCCCACCATTGAAAAAGTTAATGATGTTACCTTTTCAATGTCTTTCCAGCCGTAATAAACAGACGCAAAGAACCCGTAGGTTCTCATCTTGGTAACGCCCATAAATACTGGAGCAATTGCTACTCCAATTTTTGCATCTTTACCTGGAGTTACTGCTAAATTTAATGTGTCTTTTTCTCTTAAAACAACTAATGGTAATTCAACTCCTGCGTTAGAAGATATTATTTCCGTAGTTTGTTTTGCTGTGTAAAGTGTTGTGTTATTTAAGGATAGAAAAATATCACCAGCTTTAATGCCAGCTTTTTCGGCAGGGGAATTTTTAACCACTTCACCAATCGCTGGTTTTACACCTGCGGGGATTAGGAATAATCCTTTGGATTCATCCTCGGGAATATTTTTTCTGGATACAAAAAGTTTTTCTTCCTTACCATTGCGCAAAACTTTAACATTTATATTTTCGCCAAGAGTATTGATAAATATTGCTGCTCTAAGATCTTCCCAATTATAGACGGACTTACCATTTACAGTTAGTATTTTATCGCCAGTTTTAAATCCAACTGAATCAGCTTTGCTTCCCGGCTCAACAAATCCAATTGTAGTTGTTGGAGTAATTGGTTTTCCCTGGAAGAAGTTAGCGCCCCAGAAAATTACCCAGGCAAGCATAAGATTCATAAATACACCGGCGGTAATTACAAATATTTTTGCCCATACAGGTTTTGCCCGGAATTCATAAGGCTGCGGTTCTTTATCGGCAAAACTAATATCTCCACTCTCATCAACCATACCAGCAATTTTAACATATCCACCAAGTGGAAGTAAACTTAATCGGTAATCAGTATGTCCTTCACCATCAAAATCTTTTGGAAGTTCACCGAACGAAAATCCGGATTTTTTATTCCATCCAAATAATCTTTTTCCAAAACCGATTGCAAAAACATCCGCACGCATTCCACTTAACTTAGCTGCAGCAAAATGCCCAAACTCGTGGATGAAAACCAAAATACCAATTGTAATCGCGAAATAAATTATATAATCCATGTAAACTGAAGCTCCTTATTCTAACTAAACTTAATGCTCTATTTTTTTTTATACTTTTTAATTAAATGATTCCTGATGATAGATTCTCGATCCTGGATGCTGCTTAATTATTTATTACTTAAATGTGTAATGCGCAACTATGAACAGTCATTTCGAAGGAGTCTTCGACTGAGAAATCTTATAGTGCTTTAAGAATTAGATTTCTCTCCCGATAAATCAGGATCGAAATGACGAATAAAAACTTAATCTGCCTTAATTTAAAGAACTCACAAATTCCCTGGTTACCTTATCACACTCAAAAATAGTCTCCATATCCGGATCAGAATGATTTTCAATTCTATCGAATGCTTTTTTAATTAGATCAGAAATCTGAGAGAACCTTATTTTTTTAGTTATAAACATATCAACAGCAACTTCATTTGCTGCGTTCAAAATACAAGGAGCCGTTCCACCTGCATTTATAACATCAAACGCCAACTTCAAACATTCAAACTTATCAAAATCCGGTTCAAAAAAAGTTAAGTTATTAATTGCTGGCAAATCAGTTCTTTTAAAATCACTTTGCAATCTCTCCGGAAAAGTAAGCGCATACTGGATCGGCAATTTCATATCCGGCAAACCAAGTTGTGCTTTAATCGATCCATCAATAAACTGTACCATTGAGTGAATTATTGATTGCGGATGAATCACAACACTAATTTTTTCAACAGGTAAACCAAATAACCACTTTGCTTCAATAACTTCAAGACCTTTATTCATCATCGTTGCGGAATCGATGGTAATTTTATTTCCCATTTTCCAGTTAGGATGATTGAGAGCTTCATCCACAGTAGCAGTTTCAAAAAACGATTTATCTTTGTGTAAAAACGGTCCGCCGGAAGCTGTTAAGATTAATTTTTCAACTTCATTAAGATTCTCACCAACCAAACACTGGTAAATTGCAGAATGTTCAGAATCAACAGGGAGTATTTCTGCGCCATTTTGTAAAACTAATTTTGTAACAAGTTCGCCTGCAACAACAAGCGTTTCTTTATTTGCAAGCGCTATTCTTTTTCCGCGCTTAATTGCTTCAAGAGTTGGAGCTAATCCAGCGAATCCAACAATTGATCCAAGAAGAATATCGTAATCTCTTTGCGATGCAGCGTTTAATAATTCATCATAACCTGAAAGAACATCACACAAATTGCCAATGTTAGATTGTAATTCTTTTGCTTTAGATTCATCGGTTACAACAACAAATTCTGGATGAAACTCTTTTATTTGCTTCTCTAAAACATCGATTCTTGAATTTACTGTTAATCCCACAACACTAAATTTATCCGGGAAATTCCTGATAACATTAAGCGTGTTAACACCAATCGAACCTGACGAACCTAAAATTAAAATTTTCTTCATTTTCTTAGAATTTAACGGCTAAAAGTACCAAAGAATGAGAAGTTTATCAATTGACTATTATGCCTAATATGACGGTTCTTAAGTTCTTTTGGTGATTTTGTGTTTTAGTGGCTAAATAGACATATAAAAAAGGTTTGCCACTAATTACACGAATTTTCACTAAGAACCACAAAGCAGAAAAAACATTAGTGACAATTCGTGAAATTCGTGGCTTGTTTTATTAATCTTATTTTTAAGGGCGACCGAATAAATAAAAAATATTTTGTAAGTATGGAAACATTTTATCCATTTAATCCGTGTTCCACTACTTTCATATTTTATGTAATTGCAGCATCATTTCTCCCCTTGAATGCCCGCATTTAATTGCTATTTTTAAGCTATGATAAAGAAAATTCTTACAATATTCCTATTCGCATTTTCGCTTTACGCACAGCAAAGTCCAATGGATCAAAATCAGTTTATGCTTGCAGAAAGTTATGAGCAAAAAGGTGATTTTAATAAAGCTGTTGAGATTATCGAAACGCTAAACAAAAAAGATCCTTCAAATATTCAGTACTTCACCAAACTTAATTCGCTCTATCTGCAACTAAAAAAGTATGATGAATCGGCTGCAATTATAAACTCAAGAATAAACATTACTCCGCAGGATATTAGTTTGTATGGAATGCTCGGCTCAACTTATTATACAGCTGGTGATCTTACAAGAGCATATTCTGTTTGGGATGATGCAACAGAAAAATTTAAAACAAACGAAATGACTTATCGCATCATTGCTAATTATGCAATTGAAAAAAGAGATTTTGAAAAAGCAATTGAGTATTTGAATCGTGGTAAAGAAATTTCAAAAGATCCGTTTTTATATTCTCACGATCTTGCTGAACTTTATAATATTACAATGCGCTATCGTGAAGCCGCAAGCGAATATTGCGATTTAATCAAAGCGAATCCTTCTCAATATCCACAAATAGAAAGTAAAATTTTATCTTATTCAAATAAACCGAATGCTCTGGATGAAACGATTGAGGTTGTTAAAAATTGTAAATCAGATAACACAAGCTTCGCTTATTTGCTTGCAAGATTGTTTGTTGAAAAGAAGAATTATGATGAAGCTTTTGATATTTATAAAGAGATTGATAAAAAGCAAAACACAAGAGGTGCTGAGCTTTATTCATTTGGTGATTTTGTTTATCGTGATGGAGAATATCCAACAGCATTAAAAGTTTTTGGATATTTGATTGACAATTATCCCGATCAATCAAATACGCCCGCGGCAAAATTAGGCTTTGCAAAAACTCAGGAAGCATTGTTTATACAAAAGTATAACGCAGCAAATCCAGAGTGGAAATCATTTTTTATTCCCGCAAAAGTTGATGAGAATGAAATTGAACCGGTAATAAGCGCATATCAGGAGATTGTAAAAGTTTACCAGCACTCCGAAGTTGCTGTTGAAGCAAATTTGCGAATAGGGGAATTGCTTCTTCATTTTCGAAGTAACATTGCAGAAGCGGAAAAATATTTTAAAGTCATTACAGAAAATTACCCAACTTCAAAATTTGCTTCTCCTGCTTTTATTGAACTTGGAAACATTAGATTACAGCAAGCTAAGCTGGATGAAGCGGGAAAATATTTTCAGTCAGTAACTGCACTTGTACAAATAAATCCCGAAGATAAAAGTTTTGCGAACTATCAGCTTGCAAGAATATTTTCTTTTAGAAATGATTTTGAATCAGCGCGAAAAAATCTGTTAACCGTAATGGGCAATCTAAAAGACAATATCGCAAATGATGCCATAGAATTTTCAATCTTATTGAACACAGCTAAGAATGATTCGTCTAATCTTTCACTCTACTGCAAGGCTGAGTTTTTATCGGAACAAAAAAGATTTGAAGAGGCAAATAGTTTATATCTGCAGCTATCACAAAATCCACAGGCATTTGTTTTTCATTCAATTGCTAAACTTAGAACAGCGGAAATGTTAATTGCTGTTTATGATTATTCAAATGCTAATGCTGATTTATCTCTTATTGTTAATGAAGCTGAGAAAAACATTTATGCGGATAAAGCCCTATATTTGCAGGGTCAGATTTATCAGTATGGATTAAAAGATTCTGCTAAAGCTGTGGAATCTTATGAAAGTTTACTTGCCAAATTTCCAAAGTCATTATATTTAGATGAAGCAAGACAAAATATAATTGAGTTAAAGAAAAAAATAAGTTAGGATAATTAATGTCAAAAAAACCCGGGCAAAAAATTGTTAAGTGCTCATTCTGCGGAAGAGATGGCAATGAAGTGGGAAGTATGATTGCAGGACCCGATGTTTACATCTGTGATATTTGCATTGGCAGCAGTGTTGATATTTTGAAAAACAATCTTGCCGCGTTCAGTAATCAAAAAACCGGGAAGTGGAATCAACACACTCCAGAAACAATTAAAAAAGCACTTGATGAATATGTGATCGGACAGGAAAAAGCAAAAAAAGTTTTAGCTGTTGCGGTTTATAATCATTACAAAAGGATTGGCTCGCGCACAAACTTTTTTGAATTGGATGATGTTGAAATTGAAAAGAGCAATATTCTTCTTATTGGTCCAACCGGAGTTGGAAAAACTTTGCTTGCACAAACGCTTGCAAAAACTTTAGATGTTCCTTTTGCAATTGCAGATGCTACAACGTTAACAGAAGCCGGTTATGTTGGTGATGATGTTGAATCTGTTTTAGTTCATTTACTGCAAGCTTCAGATTATAATCTTGAGCGCGCACAAAAAGGAATTGTTTACATCGATGAAATAGATAAGATTGCAAGGAAAAGTGAAAGCACATCAATAACTCGTGATGTTTCCGGTGAAGGCGTGCAGCAGGCGTTGTTAAAAATATTAGAAGGAACTATTGCCGGCATTCCACCAAAAGGCGGAAGAAAACATCCCGAACAAAGTTTAATAAACCTTAACACAAAAAATATTCTTTTTGTGGTCGGCGGTGCATTTGATGGGATTGATAAAATAATTGCAAAAAGAATTAATGAAAATCGAATGGGATTTTCATCTGATCTGAAAGAAAAAACCAAAGACGATGATTTAGTTTCTCATATTCAGCCCGAAGACCTTTTAAGATTTGGATTAATTCCAGAACTAGTTGGAAGACTTCCAGTATCAGCACCGCTTCATCAATTAACAGAAGAAGCAATGAGGAATATTTTAACTGAACCGAAAAACGCGATTCTAAAACAGTATAAAAAATTATTTTTGATGGAAGGAATCGAACTTGAGTTTGATCCATTTTCGCTGAATGAAATCGTAAAAAAAGCTATGGATAGAAAAACCGGTGCACGTGCTTTACGCAGCATCGTTGAAGATTTTATGCTTGATATTATGTATGATCTTCCGAACAAAAAAGATGTTGATAAATGTATAATCACGAAAGATGTTGTTGGAAAAAACGCTGAGCCGATCTTTATAAAGACTGATGTAAAATCAGCATAACTATTCCTGGAATGTCATTGCGAAAGATTCGCCGCGGCGAATTCGAGTGAAGCAATCTATAAGAATATAAAGGTAGCAATACTTAAAAATATTATTAATTATTCAACAGATTGCTTCGTCGAGGACTTCTCGCAATGACAATCAAAAAACAAGATGATTAAAAACCCCATTCAAATATTATTTCACTTTTTTTTATTTTCAATTCTGTTGTTCTCGCAAAACAAAATCCTGATCCCAATGGATCTTACTCAAACTGATCACCTTAAAGCTTATGGTGTTACATTCCACGCATTGTTAGACGGACTAAAAGCCGATTGGCTTCTAAACTATCGCGGCGGCTCATTTATGATAGATCAATCCGATAGAATTACTTCTGAATGTTTACTTGAAGAAGTTTACTTTGAACAAATTAGTTTATCTCAGGCTTCTCAGATTTATGCCGAGGTTCAAAGTGAAGATAATAATATGGATGTTGTCCGATTGGAGAAAGCACCAAAGATTGCCGTTTATGTTCCGCCGGGATTTGCACCGTGGGATGATGCCGTTACTCTTGCTCTTGAATATGCCAAAGTTCCTTACGATAAAATATGGAACGATGAAATCCTTCGCGGCGATTTGCAAAAATATGATTGGATACATCTACATCATGAAGATTTTACGGGGCAATACGGAAAATTTTATGCCAGTTTCAGCAATGCGCAATGGTATATCGATCAACAAATAATGTACGAGAACGATGCTAAGAAAAATGGATTTAGTAAAGTTTCCGAAATGATGAAAGCAGTTTCACTTACTATTAAAAACTTTGTCGGGCAAGGAGGATTTCTGTTTGCAATGTGCAGCGCGACTGATTCCTATGATATTTCACTTGCCGCTGAAGATGTGGACATCTGCGCTCCTGTTTTTGATGGTGATGCCGCCGATCCTAATGCACAGAGTAAGTTAGATTTCTCGAAAACATTTGCGTTTAAAGATTTTAAAATTGATATGAACCCTTATGTTTATGAATACAGCGATATCGATATACAACCTGCTGAAGTTGGTTTAGAACAAAACGATTATTTTACTTTGTTTGATTTCTCTGCTAAGTATGATCCGGTTCCCACAATGTTAACACAAGATCATGCAAATGTTATTAAAGGATTTATGGGACAGACAACAATGTTTAGAAAAAGTTTGATTAAAAACTCGGTAATTATATTAGCAGAAAGACAGGGGACAGATCAGGTTAGATACATTCACGGAAACTTTGGAAGAGGAACATTTACATTTTATGGCGGTCACGATCCTGAAGATTACCAGCATGCAGTTGGTGATCCACCGACTGATTTAAGTTTGCATAAAAATTCTCTCGGGTACAGATTAATTTTAAATAACATATTATTTCCGGCAGCAACAAAGAAAAAACAAAAAACATAATCATATGAAAACAATAAAAATCAAAAACAGCAATAAAGAAATTACAATTGGCAAAATAGTTTGTGTTGGAAGAAATTATGCTGAACATGTTCATGAACTTGGAAATGTAATTCATGAAAAGCCCGTTGTATTCTTAAAAACAGTTTCTTCTGTAATCTATTCCGGCGATACAATTGTTTATCCTTCCTTCTCAAACGAAATGCACCACGAAACAGAACTTGTCTTATTGATTGGTGAAAATATTAAAGATGCTGAACTTGAAACTTCAGAAAAAGCAATAGCGGGATATGGAATCGGACTTGATATGACTTTGCGCGATGTTCAGTCTGATCTTAAGAAGAAAGGGCATCCGTGGACAATAGCAAAATGTTTTGATACTTCCACAGTGCTTTCTGAGTTCGTTGAAAAAACATCACACCAGCTAACTCTTAATGAAACTATTTCACTAAAAATAAATGATGAGTACAGACAGAAAGATCAACTAAATAAAATGCTGCATAAGCCTGCAGAGGTTGTTCAATACATTTCTTCTTTAATGAAACTTGAACCAGGTGATTTGATTTTTACCGGCACACCCAAAGGTGTAAGCAAAGTAGAAAAGGGTGATAAGCTTGAAGCGAAACTTGAAGAGATTGTAAAACTTGAGTGTGTTGTTAAATAATTAATTTGTCAGTGCGAGTTACTAATAAAAGCGATGTTTTTATTTATCAACAAAACTATCGAGCTTTCATTGCGATGGCGCTTAGCCGAAGCAATCTCTATCCATAAAACAGATTGCTTCACCCTAATCGGGATTCGCAACGACGACTGATGTTTACTTATTCAATCCAGCCAAAGCTTTTCTGATAAGTTCTTCTAAAGAATAATCAAGATTTTCCGAAAGTAAATCACGCACAACTTTTTCTGCAAGCTGTCTTTGGTAACCCAGGGTAGCTAATGCCGATATTGCCTCATCTTTTGCTGAAGTTTCTTTGATTACTCCATCAGCTTTAATTGCATCAACTTTATTTCTTAGTTCAAGAACAACTCTTTCCGCAGTTTTTCTTCCAATCCCTGGAATAGCTATTAAACGAGAAACATTTCCACCGCTAATAGCCTCTTTCAAATCATCAACAGCAATTCCTGATAAAATACCTAAACTTACTTTTGGACCGATTCCACTTATAGAAATTAGAAGCTCAAACATTTCCTTTTCAGATTGGGTAAAAAATCCAAACAAAGTTATGGAATCTTCTTTAACACTTGTATGAATAAAAAGAGAAACGATTTCTTTTTCAGAAATTTTTTCAAATGTATTAATTGAAATATTCACCAAGTAGCCAACACCATTTACATCAAGCACAATTTGTGTTGGTTTTGAGGAAATTATTTTGCCAGTTAAAAAACCTATCATATTATTAAATATTAAAAAATTGAAAAATTAAAAGATTGAAAAATTAAATTCTGATTAACGAGACTAACAGTGATTTGATATTTTCGATCTTTTCTTTAAAAGAATACTTTCTTAAATATTTACCGAAATTTGAAATTTGAGCTATGACATTAATGGAAGACTCATAACAAACTGTAAAATCATCTTTTGTTATATATCCCAAATCTAAAGCAACATAAAGCATTGATCTCACTTCGCCAGCCGAACCTTTTGAGTAGCCTAAAAATTTTACGTACTCCTTATTATTATTTCTTTCAAATCCTTCTGCAATATTATTCATAATTGAAACAGAGGCTCTTTGGATTTGTTCTTTTAGTCCATAATCTTTGCTAAAAGTACCTTTAGAAGTTAACTCATATATAGATTTAACTAATTTTCTGCTATCCCGCCAAACTTGTAAATCTTCAAAGGAACTTACTTTCATGATGTCCTCCTGTGAATTTTCTAATATTGAATGTTGATTTAAAAGAAATTGAAATAAAAAATAAAATCGCAAGCATATTAAAAAATCTTTCAATCATTAAATCTTTTAATCTTTCAATTATTAAGAACTCTTTCCGGATAAGCTTCAATAAATGATTTCCAATCTTTTGTTTTCTTTGTCGGTGTTTTCATTCTGAATGCATGACAAAGTGCTATCGCAAGTGCATCACTTTCATCAACTTTAATTTTTTCTGATTTAATATTAAGTAAAGTCTTAATCATAAATGAAACCTGGTCTTTACTCGCAGCTCCTTTACCGACTATAGATTTTTTTACTTCTCGTGGGGAGTATTCGCTTGCAGGAACATTGTTGTGCAAAGCACAAAGAATAGAAACACCACGTGCATAACCAATCTTCATAGCGGACTGAACATTTTTTCCATAAAATGCAGTTTCAATTGCAAAT
This sequence comes from Ignavibacteriales bacterium, assembly GCA_037444745.1. Taxonomy (GTDB): domain Bacteria; phylum Bacteroidota; class Ignavibacteria; order Ignavibacteriales; family Ignavibacteriaceae; genus IGN3. The sequence continues at coordinate 14,254 of JBBILT010000012.1, read as the reverse complement.
TCGTCCGGCTTATATCGTTTAATAATCTTACTTATTTGACTATAGATAATTTCAAGTCGTTGTGGAATTGGTTCGGTAATGGGCAAGTTAATTGTTCCACCGGCAACTCTTAGAAAGGAATTATTTAAATATTTGATAACTCCGTATCCTGTAATTCTTGTTCCGGGATCTATACCTAAAATGATCATAAAATAATGTTAAGCATTAAAATAGAATTTCAAAATTAGTGGAATGATAAAATAATATTAGTAACATAAATTAAGAGTAGTAACAAAAGAGTGTTGGAGTTGAGGAGTAATGGAATCTTTTGTTTCCAATATTCCAATACTCCACAATTCCTAACTCATTCAACAATATCAGCGTTTGAATAAACATTCTGAACATCATCAATATCTTCAAGTGCCTCGATCATCTTAACAACTTTCTCAGCATCTTCACCTTTAACTTCAATCAAATTCTTTGCAATCCACTGAAGTGAGGCGTTTTCAACAGTAAACTTTTTATCAACCAAAGTTCTTCTTACAGTTTCAAATGATTCAACATTTGTTTGTACTTCAAAATAATCTTCTTCAACAGTAAGATCATCGGCGCCGGCATCTAAAATTATTTCCATAACATCATCTTCCTTTTTACTTTCTGCTGGAAGAGTAATGATACCTTTCCTGTCAAACATCCACGCTACAGAACCGGTTTCACCCATACTTCCGCCATTCTTACTAAATAGATGTCTTACCTCAGCAACGGTTCTGTTTTTATTATCCGTTGCCACTTCAACAAGAATAGCAATGCCGGCAGGTCCGTATCCTTCGTAAGTTAATTCGTGATAGGTTACACCTTCAAGTTCACCAGTAGCTTTTTTGATAGCGCGTTCGATGTTATCTAAAGGCATATTTTGAGCCTTCGCATTATCAACAGCTAAACGTAACCGTGGATTTCCAGCAACATCGCCGCCGCCTCTGGCTGCGATAGTAATTTCCTTAATAAGTTTTGTAAATATTTTTCCCCTCTTTGAGTCGAGGACAGCTTTTTTTCTTTTAATAGTTGCCCATTTTGAATGTCCGGACATTACACACTCTCCTGAATTTCTTTTTCGTTAATCTTTAAGTCTTTTAGTCTAAGTTGGGGATATGCTCTTCCATCCCGAACTGTTTTATCTATTGTATAAACAATATCCACTTTTGAATTTTTATTTACAAGTAAATCTAAATACTCACGCATATTAAAACCGATTGAATCAAAAATTTTATCATTACCATTTTGTTTGAAGCAAACAACTAAGTGATTGTTGCCAACAAGCCGTGGTGAACTGTATAAATCTATTCCTTCGGTTAAAAAAACAGGTCTCATATTTAAAGGACCAAATGGTGAAAACTGATCAAGTATTCTTAAAAATTTTGGAGTGATTTCGGAAAGTTTAATCTTAGCATCAATCTGTATTTCTGGAAAGAGATCTTCTTCAGTAATTGTTTCTCTAACAATCATATTAAATTTTTCTTTAAACTCTTGTAGCTTATCAAGTTCAACAGCTAATCCGGCTGCTGCCTGATGCCCGCCAAAATGAATCAACATATCTTCACATTTTTGCAGCGCTTCATAAATATTAAAATTTGTAATGCTTCTTGCTGATCCTTTTGCAATTCCATCGACAGTAGTTAGCATAATTGTGGGTCGATAATATTTTTCTACTAATCTCGATGCCACAATTCCAATAACACCCGGGTGCCACTCTTCCTGATGCAGCACTATTGCCAATTCATTTTCAAGATCTATTGAATTTTCTACAAGTTGTAAAGCACTATCAAAAGTGTCTACATCAATTTTTCTTCTCTCGTAATTTTCTGTCTCAAGTACTTTGGCTAATCTTAATGCTTCTTCTTTACTGTTTGTAATAAGCAATTCAACAGCTCTTTCAGCATTGCCTAATCTGCCGACAGCATTAATTCTTGGTGCAATTGTAAAAACAACTTGACCCGAATTTAAATTACCAGGATGAAGGCTGCTGATTTCAATCAAAGCAATAATACCTGGCCGTGGATTGGAATTAATATTATCGAGACCTTCTTTAACCAGAATTCTGTTCTCATCAATAAGTGGTACGATATCAGCAGCACCTGCAAGTGCAACTAGATCCAAATATTTAAATGGCATTTCTCTTTTGCCAATTTTTTCAGAAACTCCTTGTGCAAGTTTAAATGCAACTCCTGCACCGGAAAGATAATTGAAAGGGTATTGACAATTTGGTTTTAGTGGATCTAAAACAGCCAGGGCATCAGGAATTTCATCTTTGGGCTGATGATGATCACAGATGATAACATCCATTCCTAACTGTTTTGCATAGGCAGTTTCATCAATTGCAGTAATTCCGCAGTCAACAGTAATAAGAAGTGAAGCATTCTTTAATGATTTAATAGCATCAATTCCTTCTTTGGATAATCCATATCCTTCGGTTAATCTTTTGGGGATATAGAAACTAACATTGGCACCTAACTCTTTAAGGAACATATAGAGAAGTGCCGTTGCACAAGTGCCGTCTACGTCATAATCACCATAAATGCAAATGGGTTCGTTCTCAGTAATTGCGTGGATTACCCTTTTGGTTGCAGCTTCCATACCGTTCATTAGATAAGGATTATGTAGAGATTCAATGGATGGGCGAAAAAAATATTTTGCTTGAGAAAATGTTTTTATATCTCTGAGTACTAGTAATTTTGATAAAACCTCTGAGATGTTTAGTGATTCAGCAAGAGATATTATGGTGTCTTGGTCTTCAGCTTCTCTGATCTTCCAACGTTTATGTAGCATAAAAAAGTTGATTAATGTTTTATAAGAACAAATCTAATAACTAATACCTATAAGCCGAATTTTGTAATCCCGACATAATCGGAACGGCAATTATTTGTCTTGTTGCGTTGTTACCAACGCACTTTAGCGGTCTACCCGAAAATCCAACCTGCAATTAAGCATTAGTTCAGAGCGAACAACTCTGCCCCGATAATTCGGGGAGACTTTCTTACTTGACCTTGCTTCAGGTGTGGTTTGCCTGGCTCTCAATATTACTATTGAGACGGTGAGCTCTTACCTCGCCTTTTCACCCTTACCCCGACACGTCGGGGCGGTATTTTTTCTGCGGCACTTTCAGTTACTCCAATAAATTGAAATACCCGGGTGTTACCCGGCACCTTGTTCTGTGAAGTTCGGACTTTCCTCCCCCCGATAAACGGGAAGCAATTGCCCGGTTTTAGTTATTAGATTATTCTTTAAAATAGAATTGACCACAAAAGTCAATTCAGCCAATTACGATGTAAAAATATTTTTATAAGATATAAACACTGAGTAAATCAGTGAGGTGGAATATAACAAAATTAGATCTGTAAGTCAGCAGATATTTCTAATAAATCATTCAGCTTTTATTTCTTCTGCTATTTCCTGAGAAACCAATATTCTGCCGCAATATTCACAAGTAAAAATTTTAGTATTCCTTCTGATTTCCAATTGTCTTTGTGATGGTACTATGTTGTGGCATCCTGAACAAGCCGATCGTTTTATCGTTGAAACTGCTTTGCCCTTTTTTGCTTTTCGAATTCTCATATAAACGGACAAATCAGGCTTTTTAACCTGATCTTCAATTTTTTTTCTTTCACTTTGAAGCTTTGCTTCTTCTTTTTCATTTGCTTTAATAATTTCTTTTAAGTCAGCCTCTTTTTCTTTTAGTTCTTTTTCAAGGTCATCAAGCTGGGGTTTTACTTCTTCAATTTGATCAGTTAGGCTTTTACTTAAATCAGCAAGAGCATCGTTTTCTGCCGCAAGTTTGGATATTTGTTCTTCGGAATGATCAATCTCTTTTGTTAACGCATCATATTCTTTATTGTTTCGAACCTGATAAAGTTGAGCTTTAAACTTTTTCTGACTCTCTCTAAGTTTCTCAATCTCTTCTTCATTCTGTGTCCTTTTTTCTACAGAATCTTTTTGTTCAGTTTCTTTATTCTTTGTTTCTTCACTTAACTCGTTAATACGGTTTTCAAGCGATCTAACCATATTAGGTAGATCACCGCGAAGTTCTTCAAGTTCATCAAGTTGATCATCAACAAGTTGCAGTTGGTACAATACTTTTAATCTATTATACAATTTTTTCTGGCTCCTTATTTATTATAAAAAACTATTGGGTTTGTTGAACCCGAATACTTATAAACTTTTGTTTTATCTGTTAGAGACTTCTCAATTCTCTTTTTAATTTCATCTAAAACTGGATTCTCTGTTTCATAATGCCCAGCATCAATTAAAAGAATCTCATTTTCTGAATCCTGAAATGTATGATATTTTATATCGGCAGTTACAAATGCATCAGCTTTGCTTTGAATTGCGGCATCAAGTAAATCACTTCCTGATCCGCCGCAAACTGCAACTTTTTTAATTTTAGTTTTAGATCCCCGCGTAAATCTTAAATTTTTTGTCTTTAAAGATTTAGCAACAAGATTTAAAAATTCTTGTTGAGATAATTCATTTTTCAGTTCGCCAATCACGCCCATTCCATAATTAACATTTTCATTTGCTAACGGATAAACATCAAAGGCAACTTCTTCGTATGGATGAACTTTTTTCATTGCAGTTATTATTTTTTTTAAATCAAAAGAGTTCACTAAAACTTCTATTTTTGTTTCTTCAACGTTTTCAATTTTTCCTTTTATTCCAACTTTGGGATTAGATTTTTCAGATCCTTTAAAAGTCCCTGTTCCCAATGTTCTAAAACTGCAATTTGAATATTCACCAATTATTCCAGCACCAGCACTGTGCATAGCATCTGCAACTTTATCTGCGTGTGAGCCCGGGACAAATACAGAAATTTTGTTTTGATTTGATGAAAGATTTACGAGGAAATTTTGATTTATTAGTTTTAGTCTATTTGCCAGCTGAAAACTTACACCGTCTTTTGTGAAGTCTAAATTGGTATGTGCCGAGTAAAGTGTAATATCTTTTTTGATAAGCTTTTCTATTATTCTTGATTTTTTATCTTTTCCACTATCAAGTTTTTTTAAAGATCGGAAGAGCAGGGGATGATGGCTGATTATGAGGTTACAATTTTTTCTGTTTGCTTCATCAACAACTTTTTCATCAACATCTAAACAAAGTAAAATATTTTTAACTTCTCGGCGTAATGATCCAACCTGCAAACCTACATTGTCTTTTTCCCAGGCGATGGATTTAGGTGCCCAGTCTTCAATTATTTTGATAATTTTATCACATCTCATAAATAACAAAAAAAATGCACCCTTTAATTGTAGGGTGCACTCTTATAAACCTTTGGTCTTCGCATTTTGACCGTTCAGGCCATTTTTTGCAAGAAACTTTAACTTTTTCGGATTTAATCTTCTCATATTTGATGTATAAATATAATTCTATTCAGGAAAATAAACAATTATTGTTTGCTTTAAATCAATGTTCAACCCAATTGCCGTCTTCACGAATCAGATCAATAAGCTCATCAACTGCGTTTTTTGCTGGAATATTACGACGAACTATATTCTTTTCACGATATAAAGTAATTTTATCAACACCAGATCCAACATAACCATAATCTGCATCTGCCATTTCTCCTGGACCATTTACGATGCAACCCATAATTGCAATCTTTACGCCTTTAAGATGTTCGGTCCGGTTGCGGATCATTTCTGTGGTTTCCTGCAAATCAAATAAAGTTCTTCCGCAAGATGGGCAGGCGATATATTCTGTTTTTGATATTCTTTGTCGTGCTGCTTGTAAGATGTTGAATAAAAGTCTGTTTACAATTTTTTCTTTTGTTTCAGATTTCTTGCTAAAGCTTTTAGCATAAGTTCCGGATTTTTCTGCTTCAGTTTTCAAATCGCTAACAGATAACCACACACCATCACCAAAACCATCAATTAATAAAGCACCAAAATCTGTTGATGAATAAAGCCGCAAATCTTCAAAAGTAATGCTGAAATAATTTCTTTTGATTATTACAGGATTAGTTATTTCTTTTTTAATAAGTTCAAAAAATGTTCTCCTTTGTTCTGCCATTCCATGTAGATTTTCTGTTTCAAGTATCAACACAACAGTTTTGTCATTTTTAATTTTACTGATAAAATTTTCTGATAATTCATTGATTTTAATAATTATAAAATTTAGTTCGTTTGATTTTTTATTAGCATAAAGAAATTCTGTTGATAAAAAGATTGGATAGCTGTTATAAATATTTTCAAAATTTTTCCATGTTTCAAAATCATAAATAGCTTTTAAGCCAATCGGACAGCCAAACGGTAAAACATTTTTTCCAAGATAAATTAAATCTGCCGCAATATCAGAAAGATTCCACTTATCACTTAGTTCATCGTAAGTGTAACCAATATCAACCAAGTCTTTTGGTGATGTGATTTTTCTGTTGCTGTAATCAGCCATAACTCTTGGAACATTACTTCCACCAATAGATAAAACCTCGATAGATTTTCTTCTGTTGTAGCCAAATGGATCGATGGGTGATTCATCAATCTTTTTTATTGATTTATGATTCTCTCTTCCTTTGTATCGATTTGCTAAGGCAATTGCTACGGGTGATTCAAACTCAGGATCTTCTGTTAATGAAACTCGAATTGTATCGCCAATTCCATCTTCAAGCAGCGCTCCTATGCCAAGTGCTGATTTTATTCTTCCGTCTTCACCACCGCCGGCTTCTGTTACTCCAAGATGCAAAGGATAATTCATTCCTTCAGCTTCCATTTTATTAAGCAATAATCTGTAAGCCTGCACCATTACCTGCGGATTACTAGCTTTCATTGATAAAACTATGTTGTGATAATTTTCAACTTCGCAAATTCTTAAAAACTCTAAAGCCGATTCAACCATCCCAAGCGGTGTATCGCCATAACGGCTCATAATTCTATCTGAGAGCGAACCATGATTTGTACCGATTCGCATTGCGGTACCATATTCCTTACAAATCTTTACAAGCGGAGTAAATCGTTCTCTTATTCTATCAATCTCTTCCTGGTATTCAACATCAGTGTATTCAATCAAATCAAATTTTTTCTTATCAACATAATTGCCCGGATTAACTCGAACCTTTTCAACAATTCGCGCTGCCATTTCTGCGGCATTTGGTGTGAAGTGAATATCTGCAATGAGCGGAACATTATATCCACGTGCTCTCAATTCATTTTTTATTGCCTCAAGATTTTTTGCTTCATTTATACTTGGCGCAGTTATTCTAACATATTCACAGCCAGATTCAACCATTCTTATTGTCTGCTCAACCGTTGCAATTGTGTTCATCGTATCTGTTGTTGTCATCGATTGAATACGGATTGGATTATTTCCTCCGAGTGGGATATTACCAATCTTAACTTCACGAGTTTTATATCGCGAGTATTGTGTTAGACTATTACAGTATTTTTTTATTTGATTTATTGATTCTTGCATTTTCTCTTTGTGTAATTTTGTGCCTTGGTGCCTTTGTGGCAAATAAGTTTCTGCTGCTAAAACTTTAAAACACTAAAAGCCACCAATTTAGTTCAGTATCTTTAATCAAATATAAAAATATTTATCTCCACACCGAAAGTCTTAAAATCCTGAGCCTTAATCTTATTATATTTCGGCTATGAGAATCCCTGAATCGAAAATAGAAGAAATCCGCAATTCAATCAGCATTGTTGATGTAATTTCCGAATATGTGCAATTGCGAAAGCGTGGAAAAAATTATATTGGTTTGTGTCCTTTCCATAACGAAAAAACTCCATCGTTTACAGTTACTGAAGAAAAGCAAATTTTTCATTGCTTTGGATGCCACGCTGGCGGTAATGTTTTTAAATTTTTAATGGATTACAAAAAAATATCTTTCGTTGAATCAATACAAGAAATTGCCCAGCAGCAGGGGATTGAAATCAGTTACGATGATGAGGGCTTTAACGAAAAACAATCAGAGCAGGAAATTCTTTATGATATCAATACCGAAACTGCCAGATATTTTTCTAACAATCTTTTAAATGATACTGAAGGTGAAATTGCAAGAACCTATTTCCAAAAACGAAATCTTAAAGTTCAAACAATGAGATCTTTTGGTTTGGGTTTTGCACACAATGGTTATGAAAATCTGGTAAACTTTCTAAAAGGGAAAAATATAGATTTAGAAAAGGCACTTCAGCTTGGTTTGATTGGACGAAATAATGATGGACGAGTTTATGATAAACTTGCTGGACGAATAATCTTTCCAATATTTTCTCCAAACGGAAGAGTTGTTGCTTTTGCTGGAAGAAAACTTCGCGAAGATGACTCGGGTGGGAAATATATTAATTCACCAGAATCTATTATTTACGTTAAAGGCAGAATTCTATACGGACTTTCGCACGCCAAAGATGATATTAGAAAAATTGATAAAGCGATAATTGTTGAAGGTTATATGGATTTAATTTCTCTTTATCAAGCTGGAGTTAAAAATGTAGTTGCTGTTTCCGGAACAGCATTAACTGATGATCAGGCACAACTTCTTTCTCGTTATACTAAAAATGTTGTTCTTTTATTTGATGCCGACACTGCTGGGATTAAAGCCTCGATGCGAAGTATTGAGATTTTATTGAAGAGAGACTTTGATGTAAAGATTTCAACTTTACCCAAAGACGAAGATCCCGATTCTTATGTTACAAAGTTTGGCAAAGAAGCGTTTGATGAAATTATTAAACGGGCTGAGAATTTTCTTGAGTATCAAACAGCATACTATGAAGCGCAAGGAATGTTTGATGATCCGACAAAAATGGCTGAAGCAATACGCGATCTTGTAAAGCCAATTGCGCTTGTTGATGATGAATTGAAAAGAAATCTTTTGATTCGCAACATTGGTAAAAAGTTTAATCTTAGAGAAAAGCTAATTGAAACTGAGTTAGATAAAGCACTGGATTTTCAGAAAAAACAGAATCGATTACAATCTCAGAGAATATTTAAGAAAGAAGAAGCACAGCAGGAAAGTTTAATTCCGAGTGAGAAGAAAACTATTCCGCCGCACTTTTATAATACCGAACGAGAAATAATAAGATTGTTGTTTGAAAACAATGAAGAGATTATAGGACTGATAACTTATAACATTCACGAAGAAGATATACTAGTTGATATCCATAAAAAGATTTTTGAGAAAGTTTATTTTGAATATGAAAATCGCGGTAGTTTAAATCCTGCCGATTTAATTTCTTTATATGATGATGATGTTCAATCTTATTTGAGAGAACTAACAATTGAAAAATATTCTTTGAGTAATAACTGGGAAGATTTAAATCCATCGATCACACAGGAAATGGTAACAAAAAAATATGCTGTTGATTTATTGGTTAAGTACAAACAGATGCATATTGATTTACAAATAGCAGCAAATGTAAATGCGCAGGAAAATTCTGATAGTGAAGAAAGATTATTAGAACTGATGAAAGAAAAACACGAACTAGAAAGACAAAAAAAATCAGTGCGCGAGGAACTTGATAAGCAATAGAATTTACCCTGTGGTACTCCGTGATTTCTCTGTGTTTCTCCGTGTAAGGATTTAGAGTTGATTACACAGAGTTTCACAGAGAAGACACAGAGATACACGGAGAAATAAATCCAATCCATAATCCCAAATGCGAAAAGCAAAACAAATTTTAAAAGAAATATTTGGTTACGCTGCGTTTCGTCCTCTCCAACAGGAAATAATAGAAAGCATTGTAAACAAAAAAGACTGCCTTGTTGTTATGCCAACCGGCGGTGGAAAATCTTTGTGTTATCAAATTCCAGCGTTAATGTTTGATGGATTAACAATCGTAATTTCACCTTTGATTTCATTGATGAAAGATCAGGTTGAGCAGCTTAGGCAACTTGGCGTTGAAACTGCTTTGTTAAACAGTTCGCTTTCACAAAAAGCTTATAATTTAAATTTTGCAAATGTAAAATCAGGCAAAGCAAAACTGCTTTATCTTGCGCCCGAATCTTTGCAGAAAGTAGACATTAGCACCTTACTAAAAAGTGTTAAAGTTGATTGCATTACCGTTGATGAAGCACATTGTATTTCGGAATGGGGACATGATTTTAGAAAAGATTATCGGCAGTTGGGAAAATTTAAAGAAAGTTTTCTATCCGCAGTTTGTGTTGGATTAACTGCAACTGCAACTCCGCGAGTGCAGGAAGATATTATGAAAAACCTAAAAATGGATTATCCTAAAAAATTTATTGCAAGTTTTAATAGACCAAATTTATTTCTGCAAGTAATTCCCAAACGCGAACCATTTCAGCAAGCAGTTGATTTTCTTAACGAACATAAAAATCAATCGGGAATAATTTATTGTTTCTCGCGTAAACAAGTTGATAGTCTTCACGAAAATTTATCCGAACTTGGTTACTCAACAAAACCATATCATGCTGGTTTGTCTGATGAAGAAAGAAATACAAATCAGGATTTATTTATTAAAGATGAAGTTCAAATAATTATTGCAACAATTGCATTTGGAATGGGAATAAATAAATCCAATGTACGTTTTGTGCTGCATTACGACCTGCCAAAAAATCTTGAATCATATTACCAGGAAATCGGAAGATCGGGGCGTGATAGTGTTCGCTCTGATTGTCTTTTACTTTTTAGTTATGCAGATATTTCTAAAATAAATTATTTTATTGATCAGAAGGAAGATGAACGCGAAAGACTTTCTGCAAAAATTCATCTTGAAGCAATGATAAAGTATGCCGAGACTGAAATCTGCAGACGACAGCCGCTTATAAATTATTTTGGTGAAGTTTATAAGATTGATGATTGTGGAATGTGTGATAATTGCACTGCTGAGGAAACCGACAATAATAATGTTGATATTACAATTTTTGCTCAGAAGTTCTTATCAACCTTAAAACGTACCGGAGAAATTTTTGGTTTAAATTATATCATCGATGTTTTGCTTGGCAGCGATACCGATAGAATTCTAAGTAACAATCATCATAAGCTAAGCGTGTTTGGTGTTGGTAAAGAGCTAAGCAAAAAACAATGGCAGATTCTTTCGCATCAGTTAATTAAAAAAGAAATTGTTATTCGTGATAATGAATATGGAAGTTTAAAGTTATCGCAATCTGCTTCGGATGTTTTGTTCAACAATAAAAAAGTTTTTGGTTTGATTAAAGAACCCGAATTGAGAAAAAGGAAACTCAAATCAATTGGTCTTGAATATGACCAAAAACTATTTGAACTGCTGCGTGTAAAAAGAAAACAAATTGCAGATCAAAAAAATATACCGCCGTTTGTTATTTTTGCCGATAGTTCACTTATCCAAATGGCAACGGATTATCCACAAACAGAAAATGAATTTTTAAGAATTGGCGGCGTTGGTGTTAAAAAACTGGAAAGTTATGGCGCAACATTTTTAAACATCATTAAAAAGTATGTTAAAGAAAATAGTGTTGAGCATCTAAAAGTTAAGCCAACAATAAGAATTAGAAAATCTTTACACGATGAACCGAGATATAGAGTTGTGGCAAAAGCTTGCAATGACGGAAGTTCAATCACTGATTTAGCTGTAGAATACAATGTTCAGGAACAGACTATAATAAATCATCTTGCACGATTTACGAATGAAGGAAATAAAGTTAGAGTTGATGAATTACTGAAAAAAGTCACGATTGATAAATCCAAACAGAAAAAAATTTTTAACGAGTTTGATGAAAACGGAACGCTTACAATGAAAAATATTTTTGAAAAATTTAATGGTGAAATTTCTTATACTGAACTTCATCTTTTAAGAGTTATTTATCTTAACAATCATAAAAAATAAAATTAATTAACGTAGCACAGTTCGCCGCGGCGAATCAGTCTGTGTTTTATTATAAATTATATGAACTACCGCCAAGCAAAAAACGGAAAACTGATGATAGAAATCTTACCTGATAGGTGCGATTTCTGTGGATGCTGTGTTGGCGTTTGTCCCGAAGATGCAATCGAACTAAAAGAAGCTGAGATTTTTATCATTGATGAACGATGTACAAATTGTGCAAAGTGTGTTTGGTCTTGCCCGATTGAAGTTATTAAGTTTAATAAAAATGGAGTATTGTTCTGATCAGCGAAAACCCGCATGATCTGCGTTATCCGTGTTCTATCAAAACCACAATGGCACACGGATGACGCGGATTTAGCGGATTAACACGGATTAAAAAAATGAAAACTGAATATGACATAATAGTTGTTGGAGCCGGTCCCGCGGGTAGTATATCCGCAAGGTTTGCTGCTGAGCAGGGTGTTTCTGTTTTGATGCTTGAGAAAGATCGTGATGTTGGTTATCCTGTTAGATGCGGTGAAGCAATTAGCAAAGCTGGAGTAGAGGAATTTATTCCAAGTGATGATAAATGGATTGCCGCTAAGATTAGTAAGTTTTCTTTTATTGCTCCTGATGATTCTGAAGTAATTGTAGATTTTGGTGATGCTGGTTATGTTCTTGAACGAAGAATATTTGATTACGAACTTGCAAGAACTGCGGCAGAAGCCGGAGCAGAAATTTTAACTCGTGCTTACGTTAACGGATTATTGTTTGATGATGGTAAAGTTAGCGGAGTAAAATTCGAACACAACGGTGAACAAAAAGAAGTAAAAGCAAAAATTGTAATTGCTGCTGATGGAGTTGAATCTCGTTTGGGACGCTGGGCAGGACTTGAAACACATATAGATTTTCGTGATATGGAAAGCGCTGTGCAAATTACAGCAGCTAACATTCCTGTTGATCAAAATACGCTTTACTTTTACTTTGGGCAGGATGTTGCACCAAACGGGTATTTCTGGGTTTTCCCTAAAGGACACAATAAAGCAAATATAGGACTTGGTGTAAGCGGATTGATCGGAAAGAAAAAACCTGCACAATCATATCTTGATGATTTTATGAATAAGCATTATCCAAACGCACCTGTACTTACAAAAATTGCCGGCGGAGTTCCTTGCTCTATTACGCTTGATAAAATTTCTGGTCCCGGAATAATGCTTGTTGGTGATGCAGCAAGACAGGTAAATCCATTAAGCGGAGGTGGTATTGCAAGCGGAATGATCGGTGGAAAGATTGCAGGAACAATTGCAGGCGAAGCAATCAAACAAAATAAAATTGATCATATCTTAACTTACGATAAAGCATGGAATGACAGGCTTGGCAAACGCCATGAAACTTTTAACAGAATTAAAGAAGGCATTTATAATTTTTCTGATGATAAGTTTAACAGCATTGCACATTCTATTCTTAAAATTCCAATCGAAAAAAGAACACTTGGTAAGGTATTTACAACTGCGCTAATCAACAATCCATCTTTACTTGTTGATATTGCAAAGGTGTTTGTGGTTTAAATTCAATGGTACACTGATCTCTATGATTAATTAAGATGGTTTATGATCAGTCCGAATCATAATCGATCATAAAAATCTGCGTACTATTCTTTTCCTAAAATTCCGCACTTATTCCTATTGATGGCAAAATACCGATTGAAGATGATTCGTCAGTTCGCATTTCACGTCTGTCCCAGCGTATTCCACTTTGATTTTTTTGATTGTAGATGTTTTGAATATCAAGATATGTTATCAAAGTCCAACCGGAAAAGTACCATCGTTTATCAACTCTAACATCCAAACTGTGTGCGGATTTTATTCTTCTCGTATTATAATCAATAATGTTCTGTGTCCCATTAGAGTTAAATGGCGTGTAAGGTTTACCACTTGCAAATCTGAATTTAGAACTGACTTCCCAGAATTCATCAAACTTATAACCGCCGCTTAAATTTACAATCCAGTTCTGATCATAACTTCCCGAGCGTTCAATTCCATCCAGCGAAGTGTAATCTGATTTACTGTAAGTAAAACTAAAAATTCCATAGTAAGGAATTTCAGAAAGTTTTTTCTGAAGCGATAATTCAATTCCGCGTGCTTTACCAAAACCTGCATTAACCAATGGCTCTAAACCGAATGAAGAATAATTATCATCACTGCCGGCAAAACCAGCTCCTGTATTTGCAAGAACAAGATATGGTCTGATAGTACTAGTTGGATAGTTATTATAATCTTTATAAAAAGCTTCTACCTTTAACAAAGCATCGGCAGAAATTCGCTGATCAAATCCCAAAACAAATTGGTTAACCTTTATCATTTTTAAATCTCTGTTACTTTCAAATGCTTCTAACCAAATGTAAGATGGGGATTGGTAATAAATTCCAGTACTAAAATTTATATTTGTTAAATCTGTAAGCGCATAAGAAAGAGAGAACCTTGGACTGAAATAAA
>JBBILT010000011.1:0-126858 GCA_037444745.1 Ignavibacteriales bacterium | reverse complement strand
TTTGGTGATGTGGTTATAAAACAACAAGAGTGTGATTTTGAGAATTGTGGGGATTTTGATTACGATGATTTAAATATCTTAATGAATAGGCAACCAAATAATTTTGAATTTCGCGAGGGACAATTCGTAACAGTTTGTGGCATAAATGCAACCACAAACGATGTAGGTCAATCAACGCCTGTTCCATATGAAAGAAAACGAAAGGAGTTGAACTGGGGAAAAAGTTGGGAAATTGAACCTTGTAAGACTGATGACGAAAGAGTGAAATTCATTTTACTTACGCCCGATCGATTATTTCCATTGATAAACTTCTATTATGATTTTGTAGAGTCTGTTTGTGAAGATATCATTACAAATGACCCAAATTATGGAATTATAATTGGAGATTTAATGTCAGTCGGCACTGAAGTTTCAAGCGGTAAAGATGCAATGAATGACTTTTGCGGTCATCAGCGATATCCTATTAGTGTTGGGAATGATAGTCCTTTTAGAGCTGGATATTATATTTGGCAGGTAATAAGAACTCACGAAGGCATTCATGGTGATAGATACTTAAAAATATTAAATGATAATAAACAAATCTTAATTGACAAATTAAAAGAATTAGATTTTACTTGTGTTGAATATAATACTCTTTGGGGATTAGAGGCTGTAGAATTACATATTCAAACTTCACTTGCACAATATTATAATCGTTGTAATCAAATATACCACGATGAAAATGATGAACAAGCAATTCAATGTCATTTTGCAATAAGAGAACTAATCAAAGAATATATGGATCAGGTAAATTTCTTCTTCAAAACGAAATTTCCACAGTTTCCTTGTTATAGTTGTCCTTAAATAGGATAACAAAAGTTTTTAGTTGTAATATTTTTATTTTTTAGAATTTGAGGAACTTATGAAAAAAATATTTTATTTATTCTTAATTGCTCTTAACTTTTCCTTGCTTGCACAAACTCTATCTCAAGAAGAAAAACAAAATATTATAGATAATTTGGATAGTAGTAAATATTGGATTAGAGAAAAAGCAATTGTGGATATTATTACTTTTAAAATTTCTGAGGCCTTACCAAAGTTAGAACAAAAAATTTTCACTCAAGAACAGGATATTGCAGAAGATTATCTTGAAGGATTATTTCTTTTCAACTCTCCTTTTGCTATTGAATATGCACATAAATTCATTGATACAGTTCAATATTTACCAGGAATTCCGGGAATCCAACCGAAATCGCAAGATAGTTTTAGGATTAGATTATTACAATACGATGTTGCAAGACTTCTTTTTAAAAAAGGCGATTATTCGAAAAGTGAATTTATAATTTCCTGGATTGATTCTCTTAATCCCAAAATTACCGCAGAGATGTCAAAGCTTCTTGGCCAAATTTTAAATAATGTACCGCAATATGAAGTTAAGGCTAAAAATGAATTATTAAGAATAGCAAATTCAACTGATGCAGGGGAATACTCAACAAGGGCTGTTACATATTTAGTTGAACGTTACGACGAACAGATAATTCCAGAGCTACTCAATATATACTCAGATAATAATTATTATTTAACGAAAAGATACATTTTAGGCTATTTAGATAATTTTGATTATTTAGACTATGAGAATTTTTTGAAAACTCATTTTAATACTGATACCACTTTGGCAGACATTATATTAGAAAAATTATTGATAAACTTTGCTACTCCATCTAACTATGTTTTTATTTTAGAGAATGCAAGTTCAGCGTTGTCACAGTTTGATCAACAATATTATGCTACAGTACTACAAAATTATGAGCCAACTCCGCCTAAAACGGTATCAACAATTTTAGAATATATTGTCTATTCGCACTTGCTATGTGACACATTGCAAATTTATAACTGGCTTGGTGATGTTGCTTTCTCAAATGAATTAAAAAACATTTTAACTACAGCCAAAACAAACTTACAAGCAACAGATTCACTCGCTTGCAGAGTACAGGTTAAAGCATTTCAGGATTTGGTGGATAATGTTTATAAAGACTCACTTAACACAGATCCACGTTTTGTAACAATAGAAGGCTGGAAGTTTCTTTACTGGAATGCACAGTATATTTTAGACAGGCTGCCAGAGCCGCCAGCAAATCCTAACCTTGTTGTAAACCTAAAAAATAGTTTGGGTAACCAAATACCTGCAAGTAATGTTCAGTATTATGAGGGCAGTTGGAAAGATGCAGTTAATAATGGAGATGGAACTTTTACAGTTATAACAATAAAACCGACATTAAGCATAAGAGTTTTCTATGAGTATGCAAGTTTACAAGCAGATAATGTAAACGCACAAAATAATACTTATACTTTTACAACAGTAAACGCAGCAGTACAATTAAAAAACAGTCTTGGAAATCTTATAGATCAAGGCACAGTTCAATTCTACGCAGGAGCGTGGAGAACATTCGGTACAACCTCAAACGGAGTTGCATACAAAGAACTGCTTCCAATCAATTACAGTTTTAGAATGACTTATGAATATTCCAGCATAGACAAACAACAAAATCTTTCTGTTGATCCAACAGTAGTTTTTCAAACAGTAAACGCAGCAGTACAATTAAAAAACAGTCTTGGTAATCTTATAGATCAAGGAACAGTCCAATACTATGCTGGTGCGTGGAGAAGTTTTGGTACAACTTCAAATGGAGTTGCATATAAAGAACTTCTCCCAATCAATTACAGCTTTAGAATGACTTATGGATACGGAAGTTTGGACAAGCAGCAAAATCTTTCATCAGATCCAACAGTTGTTTTCCAAACAGTAAATGCGGCAGTTCAATTAAAAAACAGTTTAGGAAATTTAATAGATGCAGGAACAGTTCAATACTATGCTGGTGCGTGGAGAAGCTTCGGTTCAACATCAAACGGAGTTGCATATAAAGAACTGCTTCCAATCAATTACAGTTTTAGAATGACTTATGAATATGTTTCTAAGGATAAACAGCAAAACTTAAATACAAATCCCGTTGTGGATTTTAATACTGTATTATGCTCTGTAAAAGTTAGTAAAACAAGTAACAATCAGCCGATAAGTAACGCAACTGTAAAATATTACTCAGGTGCGTGGAGAAATCTAGGAACAACAAACACAAGTGGAATTGCAACAAAAGAACTATTACCAGCAAACATAAGTTTTAGAGCAACTTCTGGAAGTGTTAGTTTGGATAAGCAGCAGGATATTTCTGTAAACAGTATTGTAGAAATATTGCTTAATGTTCCATAAATGTAAGACGGTTAATGGAAAATGTAAATAAAAAACTTTGTGTGTGCTTTGTGAAAAATCTTTGAGTTCTTTTGGCAAAGCCATCCCTTTGGGAGTGGTAAAAAAAGCAATTAACCACAAAGTTCACAAAGTAAAAGTCAACACAAAGATCACAGAGAAAAAACAATGAAGCAATCAAACAATGGAATTAAAATGAAAATATTATTAACTGTAATTCTGCTATCAACAATAATAGCAGCGCAAAACACATATAATGTTCAGCCGGGAGTTAAGAACAATCAGATAGTACTACAACTCTCAAATGTATCAACTACAGAATCAACAAATAATCTTGAAGTAAAGGTTATTAGAAATTCACAAAACTTATCATTCAATCAAACAGAAAAACTGATTGAGAATATAGATAAAAGCACAGAAATTGAAGCTGCATTTAATTTTGATGTTGATTATAACATTGGGAAAACAGAAGCAGATACAATTGAATTTTTAATCACTAACAGCAAATCTGTGTACTCAACAAAACAATTTATTCTTAAATATTCGGTACCAACAGAATATAAACTTGAACAAAATTATCCAAATCCATTTAATCCAGCAACAAAAATTCAATATAGCATCCCCAATGTAGGGATGGGGCTTGCCCCGTCCGTTGTAATATTAAAAATTTATGATATACTTGGCAATGAAGTAACAATATTAGTAAATGAGCAGAAAGAGCCAGGTTATTACGAAGTGGAATTTAATGCAAGCAGTTTTGCGAATGGAGTTTACATTTATCGGTTGCAATCGGGTAGTTTTGTTTCAACAAAGAAGATGATGGTTTTAAAATAAATCAGTACAGTAGTTTTTATATAATATTTACTCCGGTTTAAACAAAGCACATACTGCACCAGCCGGATCTTGAATTACACAATATCTTCCATAGCCGGACATATTTTTTGGCTCAACAATAACTTTACCACCAAGTTGGATACAGGATTCGGCACTCTTATCCACATCTTCAACGGTAATATAAATTAACCACTGCGGAGGAAGTTTTGCATTTGATCCTTTTGCATGACAAATACCTGCGGCAACTTTACCGCTTTCTGGAGCGCTCATCGTAAAATCATCATAATCACCCATTGACAATCCTTCGGGCATCCATCCAACAACTTTGGAATAAAAATCTTTTACTTCTTCAGCATTGGGAACAGTTAAATCACACCACGTGATGGAACCTATTTCGGGTTTTTGTTTCTCACTCATTTTTAGCTCGGAGTTATTTTAGAAATATTATAACAAACCAAAAAACGATAGTTAAAATAAAAACACCCCAAAATGGAATTGAGTTTTTCCATTTAAAAATTCCAATCCCGATTCCGATGAACGTGCCTACAACTAAATTGTGAATTGCATATCCGTAAAGCATTCCAACAAGTATACCGAGGACAACATCTATAACCTTTAGTTGTAATTTTTTCTGGGCAATTAATTCTTCGCGTGTGTATTCCATAATTTCCTCAAATGATGTTATTAATAATTAAGAAAATTATTGGAGGAATACAATTGAATAGTAAAAATAATCTAAAGTGAGTTGTAATATTTAGAATATCACACTTCGACTTCGCTCCGTGTGACTATAAAGCATTTAACGATTTATTTTGATATTTTTGAACCATCACTTCATCAACTAAAGGCAATAATGTTTTTAAAAGATCACAATAAAATCGCTATGATTCTTAAGGATCAGAAGATTAGTTACGCACAATTAATTAAAAACGTAAATTCGTATTCATCGTTACTCTCCTCAGAAAATTTTTCAAAGGTTGCAGTCTTTTCTGAAAATCGTTTTGAATGGGTTTATACTTTTTATTCTGTATGGATGAAAAAAGCAATAGCTGTTCCGATCGATTATTTATCTTCAGCCGATGATGTTGCCTTCATCTTAAATGATTGTAAACCAGAAGTAATTATTTATTCCAATGGAACTAAAGAGGTTTGTGAAAAAGCTATTGCACAGTTAAATCATAAAATAGAAAAAATAAATCTTGATGAGATAAAAATTGAAGAATCAATAATTGATGCTGCATTTCCGGAACCTGAATCAAAAGAAACTGCCGTAATAATTTATACTTCCGGTACAACGGGTTCACCAAAAGGCGTAATGCTTTCTTATGGCAATCTTCTTGTAAACATCGAAGCTGTAACAACGGATGTAAATGTTTATACCTACGAAGACCTTGTTTTGGTATTGCTGCCGCTGCATCACATCTTTCCTTTAATGGGAACATTAATAATTCCATTAAGTATTGGCGGAACAATTGCTTTTTCTCCATCATTGGCTTCTGAAGATATTATGGCAACACTGCAACACGGAATTACAATTATCATAGGTGTTCCGCGTTTGTATAATCTTATAAGAAAAGGGATTAGAGATAAAATTGATAAAAGCGCAATTGCAAAACTTCTGTTCAAAATTGCGGAAAAGAAAAACTCGCTAAGTTTTTCGAGAAAATTATTTGGTTCGGTCCAAAAAAAATTTGGCGGACATATTAAATATATGGTAAGCGGCGGCGCAGCATTGGATAAGGAAGTTGCTAAGGATTATCTAACACTTGGATTTGAAATACTTGAAGGTTTTGGAATGACCGAGTGCGCTCCAATGATTACTTTTACTCGTCCGGGCAAAGTTTTACCTGGCTCTGCAGGGCAGCCGCTTAAAACAAATGAAGTAAAAATTGTTGATGGTGAAATTGTGAACCGCGGAAGAAATGTTATGCAAGGATATTACAACCGTCCCGAAGAAACAGCGGCGATACTTAAAGACGACTGGCTTTACACAGGTGATTTGGGATATCTAGATGATGATAACAGAATTTTTATAACAGGAAGAAAAAAAGAAATTATTGTTTTATCCAACGGTAAAAATATTAATCCCGAAGAGATTGAAAATAAAATCCAAAGCATGACAGAAGTTATAACAGAGATTGGAGTTTTTGAAAAACAAGATACGCTGCACGCTGTAATTTATCCGGATTATCAAAAAGCAAAAGAACTTGGAATTGAGAATGTTGAAGAGATGATTAAGTGGCAGGTTATTGATAAGTACAATCAATCTGTTACTCCTTATAAAAAAGTAATGAAGTTCAGTTTGATAAAAGAACCTTTGCCGCGTACAAGATTGTTAAAATTAAAAAGATTTTTATTCCCTAAACTTGAAATGATTTCTAAAGAGAAATTAGAAAGTATTGTTGAACCTGATTTTCAGGAATACCTTTTAATTAAAGATTTTCTAAAGCAGCAAAAAGAAATAACTATCCGTCCATCTGATCATCTTGAAATTGATTTAGGATTGGATTCGTTAGATAAAGTTAATCTTGGTGTTTATCTGGAATCTAATTTTGGAGTTAAGCTAACCGAGGCAGAACTGGTTGGATTTCCAAACATTGTTGAACTGGCAGAAAATATCAGAGATAGGAAAACAAAATTAAGTGTTGAGGCAATTGATTGGGGAAAAATATTTAAAGAGCATCTCGATCTTGATCTTCCTAAAAGCTGGTTTACGCATAACATTATAAAAAACATTGCAAAAGTTTTTCTAAAACTTTATTTCAGATTAAAAGGCGAAGGGTTAGAAAACCTGCCTGATGGTCCATTCATTCTTGCACCAAACCATCAAAGCTTTTTTGATGGATTATTTGTTGCAGTATTTTTAAAAAATAAGCTGATGAAGCAAACTTACTTTTATGCAAAAGAAAAACATGTTAAAAATAAATTCTTAAAATTAGTTGCAGCTAAAAGCAATGTTATAGTTATGGATTTAAGTGATCTAAAAACATCTTTGCAAAAAATGGCTGAAGTTTTAAAACGCGGAAAAAATATTATAATCTTTCCCGAAGGAACGCGCTCGCAAACTGGTGAAATTGGTGATTTCAAAAAAACTTTTGCAATACTTAGTCGTGAATTAAATATTCCGATTGTTCCCGTAGCCATAAATGGAGCTTACGATGCTCTACCGCGCGGTACTCATTTTCCAAAGCCGTGGAAAAAAATTAATGTTAATTTTTTAAAACCAATTTTACCTGAGGATCTATCTTACGATTCCATAAAAGAAATTGTACAAAGTAAAGTTTCTGAGCAGTTGAAGAAAAAATAAATTTTAATTAGTAGTTTGATGAAAATTCCATTGTCACACTGAGCGAAATCGAAGTGTGACCTTTAAACCTAAGTACGGTCAGTCTTCGACAGGCTCAGACTGACAAATGGATATACAAAAGAACGTTCTATGAAAAAAATAGGTTTAATACTTATACTCATAATCATACTGCCTATTGCATTTCTGTTATTTAATGAACTAGGTAAGCTAAACGAGAACGAACAGGTTCTCGAACAAATCTATAACAACCAACTACAGGCAATTCTATTTTCAGTTAATCAGTATTCAGAAGATATTGTTAGAAACAGTGCCAACAGTATAATTGATGATCTTGAATCCATTAAAAATTCCCCCAGCAGCGCAGAGACTTTTAACAACTTATTGAACGAAAATAAATTAGTAAAATTTATTTTTACAATTGATAGTCTTAATGCTCAAAAGATTACATTTTATTTTAAGAGAAATAGTGGCGTAACAAACATTGACTCACTAGAGCAATATTTTAAAGAAGTTATTGCAAGTAATGCTAATAAAATCAGTAAGCTTTATGGTTATCGGGATATAGGATATAATAAAATTGAGCCCGTTGCTCTACCCAGGTCAGACAATCAATCATTACTGGTGTTTACAGGTTTAAACACACAAACAAAAAAAATTTACGGAACAGTTATAAATCCGGAGAATTTTATCACCCAAATATTGTCCCCCAGATTGCAGGAAGTGGCAAAGAATGAATTTGTAATTTCTGTTATAAATCCCAAAACAGGTTTTCAGTACAACTCCACAAAAGATTTTGAAAAACGATCAGTACAATCTCAAAAGACATTATGGATATTTCCTGATTATAATCTGGGAATATCTTTAGTTGGAAAATCCATTGAAGATTTAGTGACTGAACGGGCAATGAATAATTTAATTCTGATTGGAATTTTGCTGATTGTTTTAATCGCAGCAGTCTGGTTTGTTTATCGTGCTGTTAAAAAAGAATTAGAACTTGCGCAGGCAAAAGCGGATTTCGTCTCCAATGTTTCTCACGAACTGCGAACTCCTCTTGCATTAATTAGTATGTTTGCAGAAACTCTTGAGATGGATCGAGTGAAGACTGAAGAGAAGAAGAAAGAATATTATTCAATCATAAGTCACGAATCTAATCGATTGGGAAGAATTGTTAACACAATATTAAACTTTTCCAAAATGGAAGCAGGGAAGCGAAAGTTTAATTTTGCAGAAGAAGATTTAAATGAAGTTGTAATTCAGGTTTACCAGAGTTACAGCTATCATCTCTACAATAAGGGATTTGATTTTGAATATGAGCCTGGAATTGATATTCCGAAAATTGTTATAGATCGTGAAGCGGTGTCGGAAGCAATTGTAAATCTTTTAGACAATTCAGTTAAGTACAGCGGTGAAACTAAATTTATAAAAATGATTATTGGTAATGAAAATTATTCTGTGTTTATTGAGGTGATTGATAAAGGGATTGGAATTGCAGAAGAAGATCAAGAAAAAGTTTTTGATAAGTTTTATCGCGTTTCTTCCGGACTTGTGCATACAACCAAAGGTACAGGGCTTGGGCTATCACTCGTAAAGCAGATTATGGATGCACACAAAGGAAAAATTATTCTTAAAAGTAAGATTGGTGAAGGAAGCAGTTTTAAATTATTATTCCCCAAAAATTCTCAATTGAATAACGGAGACAAAAATGTCTAAGATTTTAGTCGTGGATGATGAACAAAATATGAGGACCGGATTAAAAGATAATCTTGAGTTTGAAGGTTACGATGTTGAGACAGCAAACGACGGTGAACAGGGGTTGAAAAAAATTCTTGAGAACAATTATAATCTTATAATACTTGATGTGATGATGCCGAAAAAATCCGGGTTTGATGTCTGTAAAGAAGTTCGCAAAGCAGGAATTACTACTCCAATTATTTTGCTTACTGCAAAAGGCGAAGAGATAGATAAAGTTGTTGGATTAGAACTTGGTGCTGATGATTATGTAACAAAACCATTCAGCTTGCGTGAGCTGCTAGCAAGAGTAAAAGCTATTTTACGCAGAGGTGAAAACCTTGTGATGAATGAATCAGCGCGTGAAATTAAAATTGGAAAGCTTGAAATAAATTTTAATGGATACAAAGCAACTTCAAAAAACAGAGATGTGCAAATGTCTCACAAAGAATTTGAAATACTTCATCACTTATGGAAACACCGCAACTCAACTGTAAGTCGGGATGATTTGTTAACTGAAATTTGGGGTTACGATGAAAATCCCGCAACAAGAACAGTCGATAATTTTATTTTAAAGCTTCGGCAAAAAATTGAAGTTGATTCGAATCATCCACAAATAATTTTAACTGTGCATGGAATTGGATATAAGTTGGTAATATGAACAGTCCAAGGAAAAATGTTTTATTGGGCTTTTAACTACAGATCACTTTTAATTCTTCATTTCCAATTCATAATTCTCATGACATTTCTTTACATCTCTTTACGTTCAGATGACACCTCTGACAATTCAATAAATTACGTTTGTATCAGAAACTTAAATGTATTTTTAATTTATTCACAGGAGGTTCAAAATGAAAACATCTTTATTAAACTGTTCAAAGAAAGTTTGCTTTGGATTGGTAGTGGTTTTATTCTTTGCTTTAATTGCAAACTCATTTGCTCAAAATCAAAGCACAAAGGATTTGGGGTTAAACAAAAATTCTTCACAAAGTTTGGTTATGGCAATTCATTCAGATAACACTGGGGTTAGAGAAAGTTCAATTTATCTTGTCGGTAAGTACAGAATATCCGATTTAGAAGATGAGCTGATCTCACAATTAAAAGTTGAA
The DNA here is from genome assembly GCA_037444745.1 of Ignavibacteriales bacterium. GTDB lineage: Bacteria > Bacteroidota > Ignavibacteria > Ignavibacteriales > Ignavibacteriaceae > IGN3. The sequence continues at coordinate 116,639 of JBBILT010000011.1, read as the reverse complement.
AAAGATTCTGATATAAAAGTATTAATTGGCTTAGCGTTATTCAGAATGAGTAGTGAAAAGGGAATGAAAGAATTGCAAATGCTTACTGCTAAAGATGAAAATCCAAGAGTAAGAAGAATGAGTTATGCAATTTATAATGAATATCTTGTCAATAGTTCTAACAGAACTGTAGATGTTAAGTAATGGAAGATAGTAATTTTGATAACGCCGAAAACGTCATTCCCACATAAGTGGGGATCCATAATGCCCATAAAGTGGATTCCCGCCTTCGCGGGAATGACATTTTAATATTTATTGGAATTCATTTTCTCAGCAACCTCTTCAACTTGTTTCCAAACCCTTAACAAATTTCCACCAAGTATTTTTTCTATTTCTTCATCGGAATATCCACGCAGCAAAAGTTCGTAAACAAGATTTGGATATTTGGAAACATCCTCTAAGCCAATTGGTAATTCACCGCCTGTACCATTAAAATCAGATCCGAGTCCAACATAATCAACTCCAACTAAATTTTTAACGTGATCAATATGATCTGCAACATCTTTTACCGTTGCTTTGATTAACGGGTTTTTTTTCCAATAATTTTCTTCATAGAACCATGCACTGTCAGTTCCTTCGGAGATATTATTTTCCTTTAAATATTCCTTAATTATTACCTGACCATCAGAATATTGTTTATAAATGTCTTCTCTCAAGTAAAAGTTGGCAAAATTAATTTGAATAACTCCATTATGCTTTGCTAAAGTATTAATCATTTCATTACTCATATTGCGTTCAAGTCCCGGAACAAAAAATCTGCAGCACGAATGCGACGCAATTACAGGAGCTTTACTTAATTTTATTACATCATAAAATGAACTGTCACTTATATGGGAAACATCAACCATAATTCCTAAACGATTCATCTCACTTACAACTTTTTCACCAAACGGACTTAAGCCATTCCATTTTTTTTCAGGATCATTAGCAGAATCACAGATATGATTCCCTTTATAATGGGCAAGTGTTATGTACCGTATTCCTTTATCATAAAACCCGCTTAGATTTTGCAAATTATTTTCAATCGGTGAACCGTTTTCCATTCCCATTGTTAGCAAAATTTTATTTTTGTTAAGATTATTTTTTATTTCTGAAGTTGATTTGATTAAATAAAACTTATCTGGATAATCGTTTACCATTTTATAAACTAAGGATATCATCGAATCAGCTTTAACTTTTGATTTGCCTGTCCCTTCCAAACTTGGTGAGGTGTAAATTGACATAAATGCAAGATCAAGTCCGCCTTTTATTGCACGAGGATAATCGATTTCACCATTGCTGAGTTGAGTCACATCAAACCATCCATCGTAAAGCCAATCGGGCAAATCTATATGTGTATCAACTATCATAAAGTCTTTGCAAAGTTGAACTGCTTTAGTGTAAAGCAACGAATCTTTTATTTGAAATTCATTCTGTGGAATGACTGTTCCAACAATTGTTAAAAATAGAATAAGAGTTAAAACCTTTTTCATTTGTGCCTTCAAGAAATATGATTTAATTCATTTAGAAAATAGCTATTTTGAACTATCTCTCAAATCAAAACCATGACAATTTTTTACAATTGTTTACTTTGCAGTGATGATGTTGATGATTTTATAATTTAGGTTTGCATAAGAAATCAATTAGAAAATATGAAAAGCACATATATCTTCATCACAATTATTTTTTTTTCACTAATGCTGAATTTTAATGGCTGTATTAAAAATAGAAATCAAGCTCAGCAAAACAGTGAAGTAGAAAAATTAGTTCTTGATCTTTCGCGAAGATGGAAGTTCAGTCTTGGCGATGATATGAGCTGGAAGGATCAAAAGTTCAACGATGCAAATTGGGAAAAAGTTAAAGTTCCTTCTTCGTGGGAGAATCAAGGATTTCCTGGTTATGATGGATATGCGTGGTATAGAACATCATTTAAATTAACTCCTGATGTTGCTGCAAAAGATCTCTATCTTATTTTAGGATATGTTGATGATGTTGATCAAACTTTTATCAATGGAAATTTAATTGGCATCTCCGGCGGATTTCCAAATAACTATCGAACTGCATACAATGCATTCAGAAAATATTACATCCCAAAAGAATATTTAAATAAGGATGGTGAAAATATTATTGCCGTAAGAATTTACGATGATGAACTTGACGGCGGAATACTGAGCGGAAGGATTGGGTTGTACACTTATGAAGGTGGATTTGAGCCTGATGTAAATTTAAGCGGAATATGGGATTTCAAAATTGGTGATGATTCATCGTTTCTAAAAAATAATACCATTGATTCTAATACCGATAAACTTATGGTTCCTGCAAACTGGGATGTTCAGGGTTATCAGGATTATGATGGATTTGCCTGGTATAAAAAAACATTTTTTCTACCAAAAGATTTTGCTGATGAAAGTATGATTTTATTTTTAGGTAAGATAGATGATATCGATCAAACATTTGTTAATGGTATTCTTGTTGGTTCTACCGGTAGATGGAATTTTGAAAAAATACCAACTGAGTTTAATAAAAATGATGAATATCGTGTAACAAGAATTTATTCTGTTCCACAAAAACTTTTAAAGTTTGGTGAAGAGAATACCATTGCTGTTAGAGTTTATGATGGATTTAAAGAAGGCGGAATTTATGATGGACTAATCGGGTTATTTACCCAAAGCAATTACAAAAAATATTTTGGTAAAAAATAAAATTATTCGGTTTCGGCTTTTAATGTTTTATTTGCATTATTTATTAAAAACAAATAAGAAATAATTATTGCAAAAGCTCCGAATAAAACATCAGAAGTAAAATGCGCACCTATAACAACTCTGCTGGCACAAACTGTTAATGCCCAACTTAAAATTATTCCTTTTAGAAATATCCTTTTATAAAAAGATTTATCCGTAAAAAAAACAAATAACGCAATCAGCATAAAACCCATTGCAGCATGACCCGAAGGAAAAGAATCATTTCCTGTTATGCCTTTTGGAATATACCACGCACTAAAGTTAGAATAATTTTCTGCAAGATCTCTAAATCTAATTCTGCCCCACAATATTTTTAACGGCTCAACAAAAAGTATATATCCTAAAAAAAACATTTTAAAAGATAAGCGTGAAAACAAAATCGATTTTTTAGAAAACTTATATCGCTTTCTGAAAAGAAGCGATAAAAGAATGTTTAATAGAACTGCTGAGAAGAAAAAATAATTTTGATTATTTAAAAACAATTCTGAATTATTAGCTGCAGCGTTTGATAAAGTCAAAATAATATAAATTGTTATCAGTGATCCTATTGTAAGAAATAGAGCTGTAAATAAAATTGTTTTTATGTTTGATGATTTTCGAAGAGTAACTATGTAAATGTGAATGCCTGTTAGAACTATTAATAAACCAGGAATCTCACCAAATCTTTCCAGAAAAATTGCCCAGCCGGCATTTGGATTGTACAGATTTATAGAAATCCAAAGATCGGTGGATTCTAATAAAAATGCCGCAACAATCCAGATAAAAATTAAATAGTATGCTATTGTTTTATTTGATCTCTTCTTCAAAAAAATCTTTTATCGTTTATAATAATTTAGTTAATGACCTTCAAAACAGCTAATCATTATTATTTCACAATTAATCATTACTATATTTCTAATAAAGAAAATATAAAGTTTGAAAGGAAATGAAATGTCATTTAAATATTCAGTTGGTAAAAATTTAATATTAATTGATGAAACGATTAAAAAACTTAATGATGAGAATGTAATTGAAAGAATCTGGAAAAAAGATTATTCCGTTTGGAGTAATGATCCCGCAGAAATATCAAACAGACTCGGCTGGCTCGATAGTGTTGAAGTAACATCTAAATCATTATATGAAATAAAAAACTTAGTTGAGGAAGTTAGAGAAGCAGGATACACAAATGCTTTATTAATGGGAATGGGCGGCTCATCATTAGCTCCGGAAGTTTTTAGATTAACGTTTGGCGTTAAAGAAAGATATTTAGATTTAGCTGTTTTGGATTCAACTCATCCTGAAGTTGTGATGGATTATGCAAAGAAGTTTAATCCGGCAACAACATTATACATTGTTTCAACAAAATCCGGCGGCACAGTCGAAACTTTTTCATTTATGAAATTCTTTTACAATTATGCTCTGCACATTTTGGGTAAAAAAGAAGTTGGAAAACATTTTGTTGCTATCACAGATCCGGGAAGTGGATTACAAAAAGTTGCTAACGATTTAAATTTTAGAAAGATATTTCTTAACGATCCAAATATTGGCGGAAGATTTTCTGCACTTTCGTTGTTTGGAATTGTGCCTGCAGCGTTAGTTGGAGTTGATGTTGAAAAAATATTAGCTGTTGCAAAAGAAGAAACTTTTAATTGTAAAAAATCCGGTAAAGAGATTTCTGAAAACATGGCTGCAGTTATCGGAACAATTGTAGGAGTTTTAGGAAAGCAGGGAATAGACAAATTGACTTTTATTATCTCGCCAAAATTTTCTTACATCGGTGTGTGGATTGAACAACTAATTGCAGAAAGTACCGGCAAAATAGGGAAGGGAATTCTTCCTGTTGATTTAGAATCGATTGAATCACCGGAATATTATTCAAGCGATCGATTGTTTGTTTATATAAAATTAAAAGACGATACAACGTATGATAAAAAAGTTAATCAATTAAAACCTAAAAACTTTCCATTCCTTGAACTTAAGCTTGAACTTGAACTTGATCTGGGTAAACAATTCTTTATGTGGGAATTTGCAACTGCAGTAGCAGGCTGGGTAATGCAAATCCAACCGTATAATCAACCCAATGTTGAGCAGGCTAAAGTTGTAGCAAGACAAATGATGAAGGAGTATGAGGAGAAAGGTAAGTTGCCAGAATTAATTCCAGCAATAGAGGGAAAAGGTATAAAGGTATATGGCGATGTAAAAGCTAAATTTGTTGGTGGGGTTTTAGATTCATTTTTATCTGATTGCAAAGGTGGAAAAAATTATGCTGCTATTCAGGCTTATCTAACTCCCAATAAAGAAACCATGGAAGCATTACAGAAACTTAGAACATCGATACAGAAAAAATATAAAGTTGCAACAACCCTTGGATTTGGTCCAAGATTCTTGCACTCAACAGGACAATTACATAAAGGTGATTCTGGTAACGGATATTTTATTCAGTTTACATCAAGCATTGAAGAAGATTTACCCATCCCGGAAAACGCTGGTGAAGAAAAATCATTAATCACTTTTGGAATGCTTATAAAAGCACAAGCTTTAGGTGATAGGCAAGCTTTAATTGATAACAAAAGAAAAGTTATTACGATTGATTTAGGGAAAGATGTAAAAGGTTCTTTAGAAATGTTTCTTTTATAGCAACTAAACGTCTTGACGTTATAACGTTACAGCGTTATATTGTAAGTAAGAAAGGAATAATTATGGCAACATTAAGCAAAAGAGCAACAGTTTATCTTGATCCGCAATTACATAAAGTTTTAAAGTTGAAAGCTGCGGAGACTTCTGTGTCGATTTCTCAAATCATTGATGAAGCTTTAAGAAAAGAATTAGCTGAAGATGAAGAAGATTTAAAAGTATTTCAAGATCGCGCAAAAGAACCTACAATCTCTTATGAAAAAGTTTTAACTCAATTGAAACGAGATGGCAAAATATAAAATTGAATTTAAGAGGTCGGCTTCCAAAGAATTAAACTCTTTGCCTAATAGTGAAATAAAAAAGATTCTTAGCTCAATTGATCAATTAATAGAAAACCCACGTCCAATCAATTCAAAAAAATTATCAGCCAGTGAACGTTATCGCTTAAGAGTTGGTGATTATCGAATCCTGTTTGAAATTAAAGATCAGATATTGATTGGCTATATAATAAAAATTGCTCACAGAAAAGATGTTTATAGATCTTAGATAAATTACTTCCTATTATCAAAATCTAAAATAATTCCTAAATTAAGCAACTACCTTTATGTAATTTCTACCCAATCCTTAAAACAGTTTTCTGAAAACACATGAATTAGATCTGATTTTAAATCCGTGTTCCAATCTCTGCAAACAATGGGAATTCAGTTTTTTTAAACTAAATTACCACTATTAAAATTTCAGAGTAATTGATTCATTGATTTAGTATTTAACTAAAATAATTTAAGGAGGACTTATGTCCCCTGAAGCAAGAATTAATCAAATAAATTTTGATCTGCTCTTTAAGAATAATCCGCTGCCAATGTGGATTTACGATATTCAATCTCTCGCTTTTCTCGAAGTTAATGACGCCGCAGTAAAAAAGTACGGCTACTCGCGAAAAAAATTTCTTTCAATGACGCTAAAAAATATCAGGCCCAAAGAAGATGTTGAACGATTGATAAAAGATGTTTCAAAAAAGCGTCCGGCACTTCAACAATCCCGCAATTGGAGACACAAATTTAAAAGCGGAAAAATTATTGATGTTGAAATAACCTCTCACACAATAAAATATAACGGACGTAAAGCTGCACTTGTAACAGCCAGAGATATAACCGATCAAAAACTTGCAGGAGAAAAAATAAATAAACTAAATAAAGTTTATTCTGTCCTAAGCGAAGTTAATCAAACGATAGTACGAACAAGAAATGCTAATGAATTATTTAAAAGTATATGCCGTATTGCTGTTAATAATGGCGGCTATGCAATGGCATGGATTGGAATGCTTGATAGAGAAGATAACAAAGTAAAAGTAATTGCTTCAGCAGGTGTTTCTATAGATTACTTAAAAAAAATTAATATTGATTTGAATGATAAAAAACGAGGCGGTGGACCGACGGGTTTAGCAGTAAAGACAGGCAAGCACGTTATTTCAAATAATATTGAATCAGATAAAAGAATGCTTCCCGGGAAGAATGATGCTGTAAAATATGGTTACAAATCCTCTGCATCTTTTCCGATTAAAGTGTTTGGTAAAGTTGTTGGTTCATTCACTCTATACTCTTCACAGGAATTATTTTTTAATGATGAGGAAATAAATCTTCTTGATGAGATGGTTATGGACTTATCCTTTGCTTTAGAATTTATTGAAGAAGAAAAAGTAAAAAGAGAAGCAGAAGAAAAACTTAAGATAACTCAATTCGGAATTGATCATTCTCAAATAGGTGTCTATCAAATTGATGAAGAAGGAAATATAAACTACGCTAACGAACAAGCGTGTAAAAGCCTTGGTTATACTTATAAAGAATTGACAAGCAGGAGTATCCTTGATATTGATCCGACCTTTTCATTAAAAAAATGGAAAGAGCATAGAAAAAATATTCGCAAAAAAGGTTCGGGGACAATCGAGTCTATTCATAAAAGAAAAGATGGTACAGAATTTTTTGTAGAAGTTTCTATAAACTATTTTGATTACGACGGCAGAAAATTATCATTTTCTTTTGCAAAGGATATTTCAAAGCGCAAGCTGGCAGAGGAAGCATTGAGTAAAAGTGAAGAAAATCTTTCCATTACTTTACATTCTATCGGTGATGCAGTTATTTCAACGGACAATAAAGGTAGTATAAATAAAATGAATCCAACTGCAGAGAAATTATGCGGCTGGAAAATAAATGATGCAATAGGAAAACCACTCAACAAAATATTCAAAATAATAAATGCTGATACCCGGATAGCAATTGATAGTCCTTTTGAGAAAGTAATTAAAACGGGCAAAGTAGTCGGGCTGGCAAATCACACAATTCTTATATCTCGCAATGGGACCGAAAGAAACATTGTGGACAGTGCAGCGCCAATTAAAGATAGTAAGGGAAATATTAAAGGTGTTGTATTAGTATTTTCTGATGTAACCGAAGCATATAAAACACGAAAAGAATTACAAGACAATGAAGTTAAATGGCGATCTTTAGTAAGCAATTCGCCGGACTATATAGCGCTGCACGACATAGAAGGCAAGTACTTATTTCTTAATCACTATGCAAAAGGATTTACAAAGGCAAAAGTTATAGGAAGCAGTCTATTCGATTATCTATCTAAAGAATCTATTAAAATTTATAAAAAGAAATTTGACGAATGTATTACCACCCGGACTATTCAAAAATTTGAATATCGCACTTATGGTGATGATAAAAAATTTAGAATATATGAACAATTCCTTGTTCCAATATTAAATGAAAATAAAGATTTAAATTTATTAGCAATCGCAAGAGACATCACTGAACGCAAAGGGGCTGAACAAGCATTGAATGAAATGGAAATCGAGCTTGCTGCAATCCTTGAATCCACAGCGGACGGTATTTTAGCTGTTGACCAAAATGGTAAAGTTATCAAAACTAATAAACAATTTGCTGAGCTTTGGCAAATACCGAAGACCCTTATTAACTCGGGAGATGATGAAACCTTATTGACATTTGTATTAGATCAATTACTCAACCCGGAACAGTTTCTAAATAAAGTACATCAACTTTATAATACTACAGATGAAGATTTGGACATACTTATTTTTAAAGACGGTCGTGTTTTTGAAAGGTTTTCCACTCCTCTTTTAATGGGAGATAAAATTAGTGGCCGCGTGTGGTCATTCCGGGATATAACTAAACGCAAACAAACAGAAGAAGCCCTGCGTAAAAGTCGTAAAGAATTTAAATCCTATTTTGATTCTGGTTCAATTGGATTGAGTGTTACTGCTCCTGATAAAACCTGGATCGAGATTAATCAACGGTTGTGCGAAATGTTGGGATATAGTAAAGAGGAATTAAGCGGACTTACCTGGGATTCAATAACTTATCCTGAAGATTTAGCTGAAAATTTAAAATTGTTTCAACAAGCATTGGAAGGCAAAATAGATAATTATGAAACAGACAAAAGATTTATTAGAAAAGATGGCAGCATCATTTATATCACACTTTCTGTCGTTTGTCAGCGCAATAATGATGGGACTGTGAATCATTTTCTTTCTTCTTACAATGATATCACCAAGCGTAAACTCGCTGAGGAGGAATTATCAAATGAACGTACATTATTAAAAAATATAATTGATAGCATTCCAAATCCGATATATGTAAAAGATTTACAGGGCAGAAGAATTATTGCAAATCAGGCAGCAGCTCTTTCTGCAGGGAAAAAATCAGTAGATGAAATACTCGGGAAAACTAATTTTGAAATATTTCCATTTGATTACGCAGAAAAAAGCAGGATTGAGGAAGAAGAAATAATTAAAACGGGAAAAACATTGGAAAATATTGAAAGGAATTTTACTTCAACAGATGGGAAGGAACACTGGTACATTGGTAGCAAAGTTCTTTTGAAAGACAGCAAAGGAAATCCATTTGGTATATTAGCTGTGAACCTTGATATAACTGATCGTAAGTTGATGGAAGAGCAGTTACAGGAAAAAGAAAATCAGATGCGAACGATTATTGAAGGCACACCTCAATTGTTTTTTTATTCTCAGAATGTTAATTCAAAAGTAACTTATATCTCACCATCCGTTAAAAAAATTACAGGGCGTTCAGTCGATGAATGGTTAAATCAATCTCACTGGTTTGTTACTAATAATGAAATTAATGAGTATGCAAAACAAAAAACACATTCACACCTGAGAGGAGAATTAACTGAAGGTCCAATTTTAGTGGAAGTTGAACACGCTGATAAGCATCCTATTTTACTTGAAGTTTATGAAAGTCCTATTATAAAAAATAAAAAAGTTGTAGGACTTCAAGGTGTTGCACACGATATTAGTGAACGCAAACGAGCAGAACAAACACTGCGTGAAAGCGAAGAACGCTTCAGGAATCTCATAGAAAATATTAATGAAGTTTTTTACATTTCAGATGGGCAGGGAAGGATTGAATACTGCAGTCCAAATAGTTTTACCTCAATAGGGTACCCCGCTCAGGACATTCTTGGGAAATCATATATTCGTCTTGTTGCACCGATAGACCGCCGATTGGTTATAGATTATTATTTTGAACAAACAGCAAAAGGCGTATCTGATACACAACTAATATTCAGAGTTCGTTGTAAAGATGGAAAAATTATTTGGGTAGAACAAATTACCAATATAGTTCGCGATACATCCGGGAAAGTTGTTGGATTTAGAAATGTTGCACGTGATATAACGCTGCGCAAACTTGCCGAAGAAGAACTGCGTAAAAGCAAGGAAGAGTTACAAAAGTTTTTCGAGGATGATTTATCTGCTAATTATATCTCTACTCTTTCAGGGCAGTTATTAAACTGTAACAAAACATTTTTAAATATATTTGGTTTTAAATCCAGGGAAGAAGCACTTAAATTCCCTATTGAAAAACTTTACTCAGATTCAGTTCCTAGAACTGTATTTATTGATCTTCTAAAAAAGAATAAAAAAGTTGAAAGCTTTGAATGTGAATATGTTTCACTTGACGGGAAATTGATTTATACGATTGAAAATGCTGTGGCTGAGTCTGATAGTAAAGGCAAATTTATTCAGATAAGAGGTTACATTGTTGATATTACAAAAAGAAAAATAGCAGAAGAAGAACTAAAAAAACAATCAAGAGCGGTTGAGCAAAGTCCCGCCTCGGTTGTAATAACAAATCAGGATGGTGATATAGAATATGTAAATAAAAAGTTTAGTGAAACAACCGGTTATTCTAAAAAAGAAGTAATGGGTAAAAACCCGCGTATTTTAAAATCCGGTCAGCAAGATAAAAAATTCTATGAAGAGCTTTGGAACAACATTTTACAGGGTAAAGAATGGAAAGGTGAAATGCGGAATAAAAAGAAAAACGGGGATTTATTTTGGGAATCCGTATTGATCTCTCCACTTGTAAACAACGAAGGGGATATAACGCATTTTGTTGCTGTAAAAGAAGACATAACAGAAAAGAAAATGATGGTAGTGGAATTAATTAATGCTAAAGAAAAAGCTGAATCAGCCAACAAACTCAAAGATGCATTCATTGCGAATATCTCTCACGAAATAAGATCTCCATTGAACGGAATATTAGGATTGACGAGTATAATAAAAGATATTTATGCTGAACATATTAAAGAGGGAGATGAAGAATTATTTGTTGGAATTGATCATTCAAGCAATCGATTAATAAGAACAGTTGATATGATATTGAACTATTCACGTATCCAGACAGGGGAGTTTCCCGTAACTCCTAAAAAATTAGAACTATCTTCAATCTGTGAAAATTTAGTTAAAGAATTTAATACTGCGGCTAAAGGTAGAAAGCTGGAATTATCCTTTAAAAATAAGATTGATAAAAAAGTAATGATATTTGGTGACGAATATTCAATAACGCATTCAATTTCCAATTTGATTGATAATGCAATAAAATATACAAATAAAGGTTTTGTTAATATTATTCTTTACAATGGAGATGATGATGAAGTTTTACTTGATCTAAAAGACAGCGGAATAGGAATAAGTGAAGGTTATATTCAGCACATCTTTGAACCATATCAGCAAGAGCAAATGGGATATGGTCGTGCTTATGAAGGTGTGGGACTCGGGCTTCCAATTGTTAAAAAGTTTTTAGGTTTAAACAAAGCAGGTATTTCGGTTGAGAGTAAAAAAGGCGAGGGCACAACATTTACTATTAATTTTGGAAAGTCCATTAAATCGACAGTTGAAAAGCTGACGGAAGAAAAAATTATTAAAAATGTTTTATCGCAAGAAAGAGAAAATAAACCATTAGTGCTATTAGTTGAAGATGACGCGATAAACCAATCCACAGTAAAAAGATTTATTGATGCTAATTACAATACAGTTGTTACCGATAACTCCGAGAGTGCTTTAGAAATTCTGAAAACAAATAAGATTGATTTAATATTGATGGATATATCAATTAAAGGAAACAAGAACGGTTTAGAATTAACAAAAGAGTTAAAATCGTCAAAAGAATATTCCAATATTCCGGTAATAGCGATTACAGCACATGCTTTTGACATGGACCGGCAGAACTCATTAGAAGCCGGCTGTGATGATTATTTATCAAAGCCGTTCTCGAAAAAATTATTACTCGAGACAATCGGTAAGTTTATTTAAGTATAGTCTCAGTTATTGCGGGGGCATTAGTCAGAAGCAATCTACCACAAAAAAGAGGCAGATTGTTTCACTTAATAATGCTGTTTGAAATTAGATTTTTAATATTATTTTCGTAGAGCAATTTATTAAACCATTAAGTTGATCGCTTGTTATTGTAAGCCGTTAAAACGGTTAATATAATGAAAATCAAATTTTCGCAACCGTTTCAACGGTTTTATGTTCAATAAATAGTTTGATGGTCCACTTGAGTAAATTAAATACAGGAATATTTTTTTATGACAGACGCAGCAAATCAATCCCGTAAAAAAATTCTTATAGTTGAAGACGATGAAGTAAACAGAAAAATAATGGAGCTGCAGCTTAGAAATTATTATAAGCTTGATCTTGCTAAAGATGGGAAAGAGGCAATTGAATTATTTTTGCGAAATGATTATAACTTAATTTTGATGGATATAAACCTTGGCATCGGGAAAAATGGAATAGATGTAATGAAAGAAATCCGGGCATCTAAAAATAGAAGGGCAATACCCGTTATAGCAATTACAGCTTATGCAAGTTTCGGTCAGAAGGAAGCATTTTTATCTTCAGGTTTTGATAATTATATATCCAAGCCTTATCGATCCGATGAATTATTAAAATGTGTAATTGATACATTAAATATTTATAGTGATTAGTGTTATTAATTATTGCGTAACCTTTCAAGGATCTCAAAGCAACTGGGAAAGGCACTTATCAATATTATTCCCATTCTAATTATTTATTTTCAAAACATTATATTTCAAGTTAAGAACCTACTGTAGCCTAAATCAAATTTTATTTATATTTGCACCGTTATGTATAAAAATAAAAACTATTAGCTCGTCAATTAAACTTCATCCAGGCTTTTTAGCAGCCGATTTTATTTATCCCAACTATTAGAAATTAAATTAAAATTATAATGAGCATTATTAAAGAAATTAAAAACAGAAAAACATTCGCAATAATAAGTCATCCTGATGCAGGTAAAACGACATTAACAGAAAAACTTCTATTGTTCAGCGGTGCAATACAAATTGCAGGTGCAGTTAAATCAAATAAGATTAGAAAAACTGCAGCATCAGATTTTCAGGAAATAGAAAAGCAGCGCGGTATCTCGGTTTCAACATCAGTATTAAGTTTTAAATACAATGGAGTAAACATAAATCTTCTTGATACTCCGGGTCATAAAGATTTTGCGGAAGATACATATCGTACATTAACCGCTGTTGATAGTGTTATTCTTGTTATCGATTGTGTTAAAGGAGTTGAAGAGCAGACAGAAAAACTTATGAACGTTTGCAGAATGCGCAACACACCGGTAATAGTTTTTATTAATAAGCTCGATCGCGAAGGCAAAAATCCAATTGAGTTACTTGATGAAATAGAAAGTAAACTTAATATTAAAGTTCGACCTTTAAGTTACCCAATGGGAATTGGTGTTAGCTTTAGAGGTGTTTACAATCTTTATGAAAATTCATTTTCATTTTTTAAAGCAAATAAGCAAAGGATTGAAGATGAAATTGAAAAGTTTAATGGAGTTGATGATCCTAAATTAGTGGAATACTTTGGTGATGATGCATTAAAACTTAAAGATGAAATAGAACTTATTCACGGAGCTTATGATGAATTTAAAATTAAGAATTATCTGAATGGAACTACGGCTCCGGTTTTCTTTGGAAGTGCAATAAATAATTTCGGTATAAAAGAATTACTGGATACATTTGTTGAAATTGCACCGCAGCCTCTTCCCAGAGAAACCACTAAGGGATTTATTGAACCTGAGAGTGAAAAATTTTCAGGATTTGTGTTTAAAATTCACGCTAACCTTGATCCGAAACATCGCAACAGAATTGCATTTCTTCGTGTATGTTCCGGCAAGTTTGAGAGAAATACATTTTATCATCACGTAAGACTTAACCGTGATATTAAATTTCCAAATCCAGCATCGTTTATGGCGCAGGATAGAACAACAATTGAAGAAGCTTTTCCCGGTGATGTAATTGGACTTTATGACGCAGGCAATTTTAAGATTGGAGATACACTTACTGAGGGTGAAAATTTTATGTACAAAGGTATTCCAACTTTTTCACCGGAAATATTTAAAGAACTTCATCTTGAAGATCCTTTTAAATCAAAACAATTGAATAAAGGAATACTGCAATTAACAGATGAAGGACTTGCACAAGTTTTTATTCAGAATAATGGAAGCAGAAAAGTTGTTGGTACTGTTGGTGATCTTCAGTTTGATGTTCTGGAATATAGATTATTAAATGAGTATGGAGCGCAATGCAGATTTCGTCCATTAAATTTTTATAAAGCTTGCTGGGTTGTGTATGATAAGGAAGAAGATATCGACGAGTTAATGCGAATACGTTCTCACAATTTATTTTTAGATAAACATAACAAACTTGTATTCTTAGCTGAGTCTCAATACTCAATTGCAAGTGCGCAGGAAAAAAATCCAAAAGCAAAATTTTTATTTAGTGTTGAGCATAACACACAAACACACGAACTTGAGGATGAGGATTAACGTATAGAATTTGTCATTGCGATCCCGATGAAATCGGGGGAAGCAATCTGTTTTAAACTCTACAGATCACCTCATCCCTATGAGATTCGTGATGACTTTCTAAATCACTCATAATAATCAATCTTGCAACCGCAGCCATCCCATTTGCGTTCATAATAATCCAATCTTTCCTGAACAAAGAAATCAACATCTTTCATTGAGTTCATTTTTCTAATGATAATTTCTTTTTTAAAGGTAGTTTCCTGAACAAAGAGCTTATCTTCATATTTAAGTACACGAATAAAATCTGAAAGATGTGTGTCTTCAATCCTGATTATTTCTGAATTATCAAGAACAGTTTTTAGATATGCTTCTTCAATGATAAGATAATTTGTGTTTAATGCTTTGTAAAAAATTTCTTTTGCTTCCATAAGTCATAATATTTTTTTAGTGTTGGATGAATTTAAATTTGAATGGATGCAGCTTGAAGCGTTGCGATTATTGAGAGTTTACTAATAATACCGGGCAAGGGGCATTGTTCAATACTCTTTCAACACGCGGTCCGATGTAAAGTTTTTCAGAGCCGGGTCTTATATCAGTTCCAAGAACAATAAGATCAAAATTTTTTTCTTTGGCGGTTTCAAGAATAGTTGTTTCAGTATCGATTCCTACTTCAACTTCTGCAAACGTGTTTACCAACAAAGACTCACCAAGGATTTTCAATTCTTCAACAGTTTGAAATGCGAACATAAATTGTCTCTCTTTAATGCTTCCTTCGAGATCAAGATTATAAAAATCTTTTTTCTCTTCGATAACTTTAAGTATATGAACCTCGTGTGAATTATCGGAAGCTAGTGCAAATGCAACCTGTGCTGCGCGTCTTGCTGCAAGACTGCCGTTTGTTGGTACCAAAATTCGTTTTGGTTCCCAATTATCATGGTGTGAACCGCTTTGAACAACAATACTAATACAAGGCGACAAACGGACTATATTATCAACAACAGGATTAAAAATCATTCCGGGATGTTTATCTTTTTCAGTTGCACCGATAAAAATTAAATCATAACTCCTTCCTGCTTCTTCAAGGATACTTTCGATAGGATTGGATGAGATAATTATTTTTTTTGTAACCGATATATCAGTGAACAATTTTTCAAGATCATCTAAAAATAGTGCACACTCATTTTTATTTTGGGAATTTGTAACGGTTAATAAAGTTAAGTTTAGTTGTCGTTTTAAGGCAAGTCTGCTAATAATTTTAGCTTCAATTAATTTCTTTTCAATATCATCCCTTTTTCTTACGGGCAAAAGAACCCGGTGGATAGATGACATAATATTATCTTTTAAAAGTGCTTCTTGTTTTAATCTTTCAAGTTCTTCTTTCTTAGGGATTACTTTTTTAAGAGTAAACCGCAGCATAAAAGGCGCAAGTACTGATGTTACAACTGCCATAATTACAATAAGAGAAAAAATTTCCTTTGAAATAATATTAAACGAAATCCCAATAGTAGCAATAATGATTTGTATCGCACCGCGTGCGTTTAAACCAGCACCAAAACTTAATGCTGTCCAATGATCGCTCTTACCAAATATTCGTGCACCAGCATAAGCACCCGCTATTTTGCTTATTGTTGCAATAGCGATTAAGCTAATACCTATAAGAAGTAATTCCGGGTTTAGTAATGGCTCAAGACTGACCTTTAAACCTGCCGCAGCAAAAAATATTGGAGCGAAAATTCCGAATGTAATACTTTCAATTTTTTCAATCGCTTCCTTTGGAATAGATGGAATACGTGAAAAAATCATTCCGGCTGCAAAAGCTCCAAGTACAGCCTCAAGCTTTAAGGATTGAGCAACAGCGCCCAATCCAAAACTAAATAGTATGAGGATAGTTAAAAATTTGTATCGGCTCTGAATAGTGTTTTGAGCAAAACTGATAGCTTTACTTGCTAACCATTTACCTGCAACAAAACTAATACTTAGAAATGCTAAAACTTTTCCAACAGAAAATAAAACATTTTGAGCAGTAACTACACCAACTTCAATTAATCCTAATACAATTGATAATATAATCCATGCTGCTGTATCATCAATCATTCCGGCTGCAATTGTGATCTGTCCAATATCTGTACGAACTAATTTAAGATCAATTAATACTTTTGCTATAACCGGAATTGCAGAGACTGAAATCGCTGTTGCAATGAATAAGGAAAAAACGATTCTTTGTGCTGGATCAACGAGAAGGGAATCAGGGATAAAAAAACAAAAAGCAAATCCTAAAACCAGCGGAAAAATCAAACCACCAATTGCGGTACCAAATGCACTTCGTGCGTGATGTTTAATTAATGCAAGATCAGTTTCGAGTCCGGTTATCAGCAATAAAAGCATTGCGCCGATAAGACTTATAACTTCAAGTAAATTTGTTCCGTTAGATTGTTGAGGGATTATCCAATTAGAAAAAAGAGGAATGCCGCCAAGCAAAGAAGGACCTAAAACAATTCCCGCAAGTATTTCACCCACTACAGTTGGTTGTCCCATCCTCTGAAAAAATTCTCCGAATGTTCGTGCAAATAAAAGCAAAACAAAAAGTTGAATAAGAAGAATTAAAATTTCGTTATGTACCGAGGCAGTTAACATCAATTATTGTAAAGACGAATTGTATTATGATTATAAAAAAAATGAATTTTCCTTGCGAAGGTAATTAAAAGTTTATTTAGAATAAATGTTTGTGATCTTGGGAACAGTTAAAGTTATGATAACATAGAACAGTTTTTGATTCGATTCAATTGAGTTATATTGCAAATGAAACTAAGAATAACACTAAAAAAAATGGATAAAAAATATCTTGTATTAAATATTGAACCTGGTTACCGTGCCGATCTGGAAAATTTACCGTGGGATATTCCGTTGAATAAATGGACTGATAAAGACGTGAAGTTTATAGAAATCAGAAAGGGAATTTCAAAACACACGGTAAGATTTATTAAGACGAAGGATTTTTCTTTTGCGATTAAACAGACTAATCCGATCAGCGCATATTTTGAGAGTGAGACCTTTACAAAGTTATTGCAAAAGGGAATTCATACATTAATTCCGGCTGGATATGTTTTTTATAAAAAGAATTTGTTTGAAATAAACTCTGATGACAATGAAAGTCTCGCATTCATCATTACAATACTGGAAACAAAATCTATTCCGCATTCTATTTTATTTAAATGGGATTTTTCGGATACGAGCAGAAAGTCAATCTACAAAGCAGCGGCTGAGTTGTTAGCCAATCTGCACTTTAATAATATTTTTTGGGGTGATGCTTCGCTTTCAAATGTTCTTATAAAGTTTATTAAGATAAAAGATGAGCAAGGTAAAACCCGCACAGAATTAAAAGCATTTTTATCAGATTCTGAAACGATTCAATTTCTGAAAGAAATTTCTGATGATCACATTAAAAAAGATGTAAAAAGATTTTATGACTCAATGACGGAAATCAGTAAAGAATTTCCTAAAGATGAAAAAGGTAAAAGTGAGGTAGATTTAAATGAGGATAAGAAATATTTCAAGCAGGAGTATAAAAATCATTTTGAGCTGCTTAATAAAATTGCGGAGTTTGAAAAGATGACAGGACTTGAAGTGCAAAAACATTTTTTCAAAATTACAGATCAATATTCAATTGAATCTATCTTAAAACAGATTGAAGAACACAAATGGTATTTAAGTGAAAAAAGCGGCAGCGAAGTTGAAATGACTTTTGCAGCTAACGACTGGATTGAAAAAATATATAATCCAATTATTAAAGAGTTTAACAAGCTTAAAATTTTCGATTACTTTCCTAATACAAACTCTGTAAAACTTTATACAGATATTATGGCTCACAAATACTATTTAAGCATTGAAAAGGGCGAGGATATCGGAATCTATTTTGCGATAAGAAGCTACAGTGAAAAGCATTCTGATAAAGAAGAATCGCTGCTATCCAAATTTGTAGAAAAACTTTTAAAACGATTAACAAAAATTATCCCTCCAAATTATAATTTATAGATAGAATGATTTCTTTGTCATTTCGATCCCGATCTGGCCTGTCGGCAGACAGGTTTATCGGGAGAGAAATCTTATTGTTCTATGTGGATTAGATTTCTCAGCGTGCCTGTCCGGTAGGCAGGTCTATGACCGCTTCGAAATGATAGTTTAGCTTAACTTTATATGTGTTGAGTTCTTGAAAAATTTAGAAATTATTAACACCATTCTACTCAAACAATTTCAATTCCATTTCCTATTTAGCTAATTTTGAAAAACAAATTAAATAAAATTTTAAATCACATTTAGAAAAATCAGGAGTTAAAAGATGACAACAATAGTTGATGTATTTGGGAGAGAAATTTTAGATTCGAGAGGTAATCCGACTTTAGAAGTTGATGTTTATCTTGAATCCGGAGTAATGGGAAGAGCCGCAGTTCCCAGCGGTGCTTCTACAGGTGAGCACGAAGCTGTTGAGTTACGAGACGGCGATAAAAGTCGTTATGGTGGTAAAGGTGTACTTAAAGCAGTTGAAAATGTAAATGAAAAAATTGCAGATGAGCTTATTGATTTTGATGCAACTGAACAAGTTGAAATCGATAAACTTCTTATCGAATTAGATGGAACAGAAAATAAAGGCAACCTTGGTGCAAATGCAATGCTTGGTGTTTCTCTTGCATGTGCAAAAGCATCAGCAGAATTTTTTGGATTACCGCTTTATCGTTACATCGGTGGAGTTAATGCAAAAACGCTTCCTGTTCCTATGATGAATATTCTTAACGGAGGTAAGCATGCCGATAACAATGTTGACTTCCAGGAATATATGATTATGCCGGTAGGTGCTCCAAGTTTTGCCGAAGCACTTAGAATGGGTTCCGAAACTTTTCATGCATTAAAAGCGGTGCTATCAAATAAAGGATACAACACTGCAGTTGGTGATGAAGGCGGATTTGCACCGAACCTAAAATCAAATGAAGAAGCAATTGAAGTAATTCTTGAAGCGATAACTAAAGCAGGTTACAAACCCGGGGAACAAATTGCAATTGCACTAGATCCGGCTGCAAGCGAATTTTTTATCAAAGAAAAAAATGCTTATCATCTTTTTAAATATGCACCTGATAAACTTATCTCAATAGAAAAAATGGTTGATTACTGGGCTGAGTGGGCAAACAAATATCCAATAATTTCTTTGGAAGATGGTATGGCTGAAGATGATTGGGATGGTTGGAAATTATTAACAGACAAACTTGGAAGCAAGATCCAACTTGTTGGTGATGATATTTTTGTAACTAACACAGAAAGACTTGCCAAGGGAATTGAACTCGGTGTTGCAAATTCTATTCTTATAAAGTTAAATCAAATTGGCACACTAACAGAAACACTTGATGCAATTGAAATGGCAAAGGTTGCGGGCTATACAAATGTTATAAGCCATCGCTCGGGCGAAACTGAAGATACAACTATTGCTGATGTTGCTGTTGCAATAAATGCAGGACAGATTAAAACAGGTTCGGCATCAAGAACAGATCGTATTGCAAAATATAACCAGCTTTTAAGAATTGAAGAAGAACTTGATACAACATCAATCTTCCCCGGTTTGGCAGCATTAAATTATAATGGTTAAATAGTTATTTGAGGCTGTCTTATAATTTTGAGTTTTAATTGTCATTCCCGTGTAAACGGGAATCCAAAATCCATATAATAAATGGATTCCCATTTTCGTAGGAATGACAATTCTGTACTTTTAATTTTTGAGTCAACCACATTTTTATCTAAAATAATTTTAAAACAAATAAACAAATGACTTTATCACTAAAGGTTTATTATGAATAACAACCGGCTTCAGAATTGTAAAGACTTAATTAAAAAAAATAAGATTGAGATAATTGACCTAAAGGCGATCGATCTTACAGGAAGGCTTCATCACGTATCACTTCCGGTTTATCCAAACATACTTGAAAAACTTTTAAGTGAAGGCGTTGGGTTTGATGGATCGAGTTACGGTTTTCGCAAGGTTGAAAACAGCGATATGATTTTAATGCCTGATTTGGATACTGCAAACATTGATCCTTTTCGTGATGCACCAACATTAAGTTTTTATTCTCACATCGTACTTACTGATGAAAAGAGAAGTCCCTTTGATCAGGATGGAAGATATCTTGCGAAGAAAGCAAATGAGTTATTAAAAAAAACCACTGGTGCAGATAAATCTTTGTGGGGGCCAGAATTTGAATTTTATATTTTTTCTAAAGTAGAATACGATACCCGAACCGCCTCATCTTATTATAGAGTTGAGCATGCGGAAGAATTTTATAAGAAAGCTTATCACGCAGCAAATCCTTTTGATGAGTATGATGATTTCCGCGATGAAGCTTGTAAGTTGTTAAAGGCTCAGGGAATTAATGTAAAGTATCATCATCACGAAGTTGGGGAAAGAGGACAACAGGAAATTGAAACTTACTTTAGTGATTTGTTAACCACCGCAGATAATATTATAACAGCAAAATATATCCTTTTCAACTTTGCAAAGCAGAAAGGATTGTTCATTACATTCATGCCAAAACCAATGTATCAGCAGGCAGGTAACGGAATGCACTTGCATCTTTTTCTAACGAGGAACGGAAAAAATCTTTTTTATAAAAAAGGCGAGTACGGAAATATGAATGAACTTGGTAGATATTTTATAGGCGGAATGCTGAAGCACGCTCCTGCACTTTCAGCATTTACAAATCCAAGTACAAATTCCTTTAAAAGGTTAGTTCCTGGATTTGAAGCACCCGTCGCTTTAACTTATGGACAGGGCAATAGAGCAAGTGCGATAAGAATTCCAAAATATGTTTCTAATCCCAACGAAACACGATTTGAATATCGCCCGCCGGACGCAACAGCAAATCCTTACTTAGCTTTAGTTTCTATGCTGCTTGCTGGAATTGATGGAGTTGTAAATAAGATTGATCCCGTTAAAGAAGGTTATGGACCCTATGATAAAAATTTTCTTGATGGAAATGGTGTAGATAAAATTCACTTTCTGCCAAGAAATCTTTCTGAAGCATTGGATACACTTGCTGCTGATAATGATTTCTTAAAGCGCGGCGGAATATTTACAGATGAATTATTAAACCAGTGGGTTAAGACGAAGAACGAAGAAATTCATTCAATAGGTACAATGCCTCATCCGTTTGAATATAAAATGTATTTTAATTTATAAAATATTATTTGTGGGAAGACTGTTTATTCAGTTTTCCTGCAATTTTTAAGCTAATATATTTCTGTTTATAAAAATCTATTCAATCACACATATCTTTTTAAATGAATTATCTTGGTGAATTAAGCGCTTTATTAACAGCTGTCCTTTGGTCAGGAACCTCTCTCGCGTTTTCTTCTGCTGCAGAAAAAATCGGTTCGCTTCAACTGAATATTAATAGAAAGATATTTGCTTCAGTTTTTTTAATCGTAACAGTTTTAACAATGGGTTATAGATTTGATTTGTCAAATTTACAATTCACAAACCTAATTATAAGTGGTGTTATTGGATTAGTGATCGGCGATACTTTTTTATTTAAAAGCTATCAAATAATAGGGGCAAGAATTAGTATGCTGCTGATGGCACTTTCTCCCGCTATGTCTGCTATTCTTGCATTCATTTTTCTAAACGAAACAATTTCTTTTCTTGGAATTATTGGAATACTGATTACTATCTCCGGGATTGCTTTGGTTATACTTGAACGAAATGCAAATTCAAAATATCATATTACGACTTCAGGAATTGTTTATGGAATTCTTGGCGCAATGGGTCAGGCGGGAGGATTAATCTTTGCAAAGTTTGCTTTTAATGAAGGACACATAACTGGATTTGTTGCAACATTTATTCGTGTTTTTTCATCCGTAATTATTTTTCTTCCATTAATGCTTTTGTTAAAAAAATATAAAAATCCTTACAAAGTTTTTACAAAAAATAAATCAGCGTTTGGTGTTACATTGCTCGGAACTATTTTAGGTCCGTTTTTAGGAATTACATTTAGTTTAATTGCTGTTGAAAATACTAAGGTCGGAATTGCTGCAACATTAATGTCAACAATGCCAATCATAATGCTTCCAATGGTAAAGTACGTTTACAAAGAAAAGTTATCCTGGCGTGCTATTACAGGTGCCGTTATAGCAGTTGCAGGAGTTGCATTAATATTTTTAAGATAATTTTTAGAAAGGAATAGAGATGAGTGATAAAATAATAACAAATTATTGCCTCAATTGTAACGCATCCGAAAATGAAATGCCGTTAGTTAATCTTGTTTACTCTGGCAAGCCGGCATATATCTGTTCAAAATGTTTACCAATATTAATTCACAAACCAGAATTGTTAATTGGTAAGATTGATGGTGCAGAAAAAATCCAGCCGGCAAAGTATTAGAATTATTTTTTTATTGATGGAATTATAAAATACTCAATGGTCGGAGAAAAAATAATCAATCCATTGAGTAAAATTTAAAACAGGGAAAATAACTACAATGCTCTTTGATAAGTCTGATATGTCCCATTATCAAAGCAAACAAAAATTATTTTTTCGATGAACTTATTTTTAGATAAAAACTTTTTTACTTCAGCAATTGCAATCATTGCTGCTCTTTCCAGGGGAAATCTATAAACTCCGGTTGAGATAGCAAGAAAGGCTATTGATGTAATTTTATTTTCAACAGCAAGTTTTAAGGAGTTGCGATAACAATTTGCGAGTAATTTATCTTCATTGTTCTTACCGCCATTCCAAACTGGACCAAAAGTGTGGATAATATATTTTGCAGGCAAATTAAATCCTGGACTAGTTTTCGCTTCACCAGTTTCGCATCCGCCAAGTTTACGATTGAACTCTAGCAATTCTGTTCCCGCAGCAAGATGAATAACTCCATCAACGCCCCAGCCGCCAAGCAGTGAATTGTTGGCGGCATTTACGATAGCATCAACTTTTAATTTTGTTATATCGCCTTTTACTATTTCAATTATGTGACTCATTTTTATCTAGAAATTCTATGTTTGTCATTTCCGTAGAATAAATTCTCCAGGAATCACCATCCATTTTCAGAGTATGAATTCCGGTTGCGCGATTACCTTTAAAATCAGGTCCCTTAATTTTTGTTGTAATCTGAGTAAACTGAACTTTTGCTTCTTTATCATTCTCTTCAAGAACTTTTATACTTTCAATTTTATAATTTAAATCATAACGCTCGAAGATTTTTTTTACCAAAGATTCAGTTGTAGCATAAGACGGACTTTGGGGATGAATAGTTGACATTGTACCATCAAAATCTTCTTTATTCATATATTCTGCATTCGCTTTTATTAAAGATTCAGGTGTGTAATATTCCTTTTTACTCGAACAATTAGTAATTAGAACTGATATCACAAGAAACAACAACAAAGATTTTAAATTGATCATAATAACTCCTTTCATAAAATTAAATTCCCATATCTTTTTTTACTTCTGAAAATTTTTGAACTGCAAAATCCAAATCCTCTTTTGAGTGTGCTGCGGAAATTTGAACTCTAATTCGTGCTGTTCCCTTTGGAACGACAGGGAAGAAAAATCCAATAACGTAAACACCTTTCTCTAACATTTTTGCAGCCATAGTTTGTGCAAGCACAGCATCGCCAAGCATAATTGGTACGATTGGATGAACACCGTCTTTAATATTAAATCCGGCAGCTTTTATTTTTTCTCTAAAATATATTGTGTTGTCTTCGAGTTTATCTCGCAAGTGAGTAGTTGAAGAAAGCATTTCTAAAACTTTTATTGAAGCCGCAACAATATTTGGCGCAACTGTATTTGAAAATAAATATGGTCGTGAACGTTGACGAAGCAGGTCAACAATTTCTTTTCTTGCAGAAGTATAACCGCCGCTTGCACCGCCAAGCGCTTTGCCTAATGTTCCTGTAATAATATCTACCCTTCCCATAACATTGTTGTGTTCGTGAGTACCACGACCATGTTTGCCCATAAAACCAACTGCGTGTGAATCGTCAACCATAATCATTGCGCCGTATTTTTCTGCAAGATCGCAAATATTATTTAATGGTGCGATAAATCCATCCATCGAAAAAACACCATCGGTTGAAACTAAAATATTTTTTGCATTATTCGTTTTAGCTTCCTTGAGTTTTTCTTCCAGATCATTCATATCACAATTTTTGTAACGATAGCGCTGGGCTTTGCACAATCTTATTCCATCTATAATGCTGGCGTGATTTAGTTCATCACTTACAATTGCATCTTCTTCGCCAAGCAGGGTCTCAAACAGTCCGCCGTTTGCATCAAAGCAGGAAGTGTAAAGAATTGTATCTCCTGTCCCAAGAAATTCAGAAATTTTCTTTTCTAATTCTTTGTGAATTTCCTGAGTTCCGCAGATAAATCTCACAGAAGACATTCCAAATCCCCATTTATCAAAGCTGTCTTTAGCGGCTTGAATTATTTCTGGATTATCAGCCAAACCCAAATAATTATTTGCACACATATTTAGTACTTGCTGTCCGGTTGTAACTGCAATGTGTGCACTTTGGGGGGTGGTGATTATTCTTTCTTTTTTGAAGAGACCTTCTTTTTCAATGCTGGTTAGGATGTTTGTGTAGTGTTGTTTTGTCTCAGTATTCATTTAACTCTTTCTAATTATTATAATACGTTTTTACCACAGAGGTCACAAAGTTTTTTCACAAAGGTCACAAAGAAAAACTTAGTGAACTTTGTGATCCGCCGCGGCGGACTTCGAGTTCTTTGTGGTTAGTTTTTTAATTCCAATCTAAAATTACTTTACCGGAGTTTCCCGATTTCATTATTTCAAATCCTTCAAGATAATCTTCTATCTTAAATCTATGTGTAATAATCGGAGTAATATCCAATCCGCTTTGTACCATTGCCTGCATTTTGTACCACGTCTCAAACATCTTTCTTCCGTAAATGCCGCGAATATTTAATCCGTTAAAAATAATTTTTGTCCAATCAACTACTCCATTTGAAGGAAGAATTCCAAGCAATGCAATGCTGCCGCCATGAAACATAACTTCAATCATAGCATTAAATGCTTTTATACTGCCAGACATTTCTAATCCAACATCAAAGCCTTCTTTCATTCCAAGCTCAGTAACAACATCAGGCAGTTTTTCTTTAGTAACATTAACTGCACGTGTAACACCAAGTTTTCTGGCAAGATCAAGCCTATACGGATTCATATCTGTGATTACTGTATTTCTTGCACCTGCGTGAATTGCAACTGACGCAGCCATAATTCCTATTGGTCCAGCGCCGGTAATTAAAACATCTTCACCAAGTAAATCATAACTTAAAGCTGTATGCACTGCATTTCCGAATGGATCAAATATGGATAGAACATCAGTAGAAATTTTAGGATCACAATGCCAAATGTTTTGAACGGGGATAACAAGATACTCTGCAAAAGCTCCGGGTCGATTTACACCAACGCCTTTCGTGTTTGGGCAAAGATGACCACGACCGGCGCGGCAGTTTCTGCAAGTACCGCAAACGATATGACCTTCACCGCTTACTAAATCACCAACCCTGACGTCATGGACGTTTGAGCCGAAAGCTTCTATCGTTCCAACATATTCATGTCCAACGTGCATTGGAACAGGAATTGTTTTTTGTGCCCATTCATCCCAATTGTAGATGTGAATATCTGTTCCACAGATAGCAGTTTTATGAATTTTGATTAATACATCATTTGGTCCGTATTCAGGTATTGGAACTACGTCCATCCAGATTCCTGGCTTTGCATATTTTTTTACTAATGCTTTCATTGTTTTCATGGTAAGATCCTTTTAGAATAGTAAAAATATTTTGAATAAGAATAATTTTATTAAACTTTCTAATGAAAATTAGAAATAAGAGAGGTAAAGGACAAAAAAATCAGAGAGTATTTACTGGGTTAATTGAATAAATTAAATTATTGAATAAAGTGCAAAATCACTGTCAACTATCGAAGGAGATAAACCATTGAAATTTTTAAATTCTTTTTCAACAAAACCATTATTAATTTTATTAACATCGGCTATATTTTTCAGCCAATTAATTTCCGCTTCAGTTATAAGATCATTTATGCAGGCTAATTTTACAGCATCTTTTATAAAGGAGAGCGCTATTTCCTTACTCGAAAAAACTATTGGTTCCTCAATTATATACTTATTGATTAGGAGGCTTTTTGTAGTTTCTTGAAAAAAATCAGAGGCGAAACCTAATTTATCTGAAATTTTTTTTAAAATATCTTTTTCTTTATCAGTTAGTTCTTTATCAAGTTTTGCTGTGATAAATAAACCTTTTAGATAATTGCTGCGATCAATAAGTGGGATATTCATTTTTAATCTGAAATTAATTATATAATTGTATCAATATTCTATAACAATTCCTTTTAAAAATTTTATAAAAAAATTCCACAACAAAAGTAGTAATCTTTTTATCAAAGTCTATGCAAATAGAATTCTCTTCATTGCTTAGTTAGATAAATCTATTTCGAAGTTATAATTCTCTTTTAGGAAATATTTTTCAAAGGAATATGGGTATCCTTATCAAATAGTATTCCATTTATTTTCTAATTAAGAATTGAAGCGAAGTTTAGATTTTGTTTATTATTATCAATCATATTTTTCATTGCTGTACCATCTTCGAACAAAATTTACTATTTGGTAAGCAATTTTAGATATTTTCAGTTATTTTTTCTCGATTACCAATTTGTTCATTCTTAGCTGAGTACTATCATTTAAATTAATGCAAATTTTGTTTTGTGATTTAATTCTAGAGTACCAGAAGCAATAAAAGATCTTGATAATTTAATAAAATTCGGATTCGGTTTTTAGTTTTCAAAAGTTTATCTCAAATAAAATTGTATTATTTTAATATCAATAGATAACAAAAATTTTTTATTAAATATTTAAGGATTAAAAAATGGATTACAGAATTGAAAAAGACACAATGGGCGAAATTCAAGTCCCTTCCGATAAGTATTGGGGTGCACAGACTCAAAGATCAAAAGAAAATTTTAAAATTGGTGGAGATAAAATGCCTGTTGAAATCATCCGGGCGTTTGGAATTCTAAAAAAAGCCGCTGCTCTAACTAACGCTGAATTAGGTGTATTACCAATGGAAAAGGCAAAGTTAATCAGCCAGGTTTGTGATGAAATAATTGAAGGAAAATTAGCAGATCATTTTCCGCTTGTTGTATGGCAAACAGGTTCCGGTACACAATCCAATATGAACGTTAATGAAGTAATAGCTAATCGCGCTCACGTATTACAGGGAGGAAAACTTGGAGAAGGTAAACATTTTATACATCCTAATGATGATGTTAATAAATCTCAATCTTCAAACGACACTTTTCCAACTGCGATGCATATAGCGGCTTGTGATGTTCTCACGCACATTACTATTCCTGGCGTAACTAAACTATTGAATACTCTGAAAATGAAATCAGTGGAATTCAAAGATATAATTAAAATAGGCAGAACGCATTTGATGGATGCAACTCCTCTTACGCTTGGACAGGAGTTTTCAGGTTTTGCGGCTATTGTAGAACATGGATTAAGGGCTATTAGATACTCAACAGTGCATTTACATGAATTAGCTTTGGGTGGAACAGCAGTTGGAACTGGCTTAAATACACCTAAGGGGTTTGATGTTTTAGTGGCAAAAAAAATATCTGAACTTACTCCTGGCTGCCCCTTTGTTACTGCAGTAAATAAGTTTGAAGCACTTTCTGCTCACAGTTCCATTATTGAAATTTCAGGGGCACTTAAACTTTTAGCTGTAGGTCTTACAAAGATTGCAAATGATATACGGTTCTATGCATCAGGTCCAAGATCCGGCATCGGTGAATTAATTCTTCCTGCAAATGAACCTGGATCATCTATCATGCCTGGAAAAGTTAATCCGACTCAAAATGAAGCTCTTACACAGGTTTGTACAGAGGTTGTTGGCAATGATATTGCAATTACAATGGCAGGAATGCAAGGTCATTTTCAGTTGAATGTTTTTAAACCTGTTATGATACTTAATCTCCTAAACTCAGCAAGATTATTAGGAGATGCTTGTCTTTCATTCAACGATAATTGCGCTGTTGGTATTGAACCAAACCTTGAAAAGATTAAATTTAATCTTGACAATTCTTTAATGCTGGTTACTGCTCTAAATCCGGTAATTGGTTATGATAAAGCCGCAAAGGTTGCTAAGAAGGCTCACAAAGAAAATAAAACTCTTAGAGAAGCTGCTTTGGAACTGGGGCTACTGACAGCAGAAAAATTTGATGAAGTAGTTCAACCTGAAAAAATGATTGGACATAGGAAGTGAAAAGGAATTTTGTTATTCAATCGGAAAGATTGTTTATTAAATAGTTAGGGGTGAATTATGAAAATATTTTTTGTTTTTCTTTTTATCACAACTATTGTAGCAACTGGATATACTCAATGGCAGAAGCTACCAGTTGGTACTGATTCAGATCTTTTTGATCTTTATTTTATTACACCTGATTTAGGCTGGGTGGTTGGAAAAGGATCTACAATTTTAAAGACAATTGATGGAGGAAATACCTGGATTGCTCAGCAATCCCAAATTCATGGAGACTATTCTGCAGTTTTTTTTGTTGATGAAAACAGTGGTTGGGTAGGTGGGTATCATGGTATTCTTTTTAAGACTTCGGATGGAGGAGAGAATTGGGTTCCGCAGAATAGTAAAACATCACTTAATATTGCATCTATTTACTTTACAGATAAAAAGCATGGTTATGCCGCTCTTTATAATTTTGAAAATAGAAGGTCGGGACTAATTCTTCAGACATCTGATGGTGGGGAAAACTGGACTGATGAAAACCAAATAAATGGTTGCGGCTTAATCGATGTATTTTTTCAAGATGAAAATACTGGCTGGGCAGTAGGCACAGGTGGAAAATTGCTCAGAACAAATGATAAAGGAAAGTTTTGGTACACTGTTAACGCAAACACTCCTTTTTGGTTGCATTCAATTTATTTTTATGATGAGACTGGTTGGATTGTTGGGGGAAGCTACAATCAAGATGTTGTCCTGAAATCTACTGATAATGGTAAGAACTGGTTTAAGATTAGAAGTTCAAAACAAAATACTGTGCTGACAGGTGCTCATTTTGTTAGCGAAAATGTGGGGTGGGTCTGTGGCGTAGATGGGGTGATTCTAAGAACCGAAAATGGTGGGATAAGTTGGATGAGAGAGAGAACAAATACGCTTTATAATATTCAAGAACTATTTTTTAATGGTAATACGGGGTACGCTGTCGGAGAGAAAGGTACCATTTTAAAATATTATTACGACGGTCATTCGAAACCTTTGAATCTTTATTCTCCGTGTTGTACTGAAAACTGGAAAGTAGGATCAGCACAATTAATTAAATGGGAAAGTTTCGGGATTATTGATGTAAAAATTGAGTACTCATATAATAATGGTGCTAGCTGGAATAATATTGAACAGTCATATCCAAGTACGGGAGTCTATCAATGGAAAGTTCCAAATATTATTTCTACTCAGGCGAAGGTGAGAATTTCTGATAAAAATAATCCTAAAATTTTCTTTGAAAGTGATTGTTTTACAATTTCGAATTGAATCGTTTAAATCATAATTAACTGAAATTAAAAACGGCGATCTATCGGCTGCCGTTTTCGTTTTTATAAGTAATAAAAAACTACTTAGAAATAATTTTAATCAATGCGCTGGCAGCTGTTTTACCTTTATCATCCAACAAAAACACTCTATAAAATCCAGGTTCTTCAAACGTCAAATCGCTATCTGAATTCTTAGCAAAAAAAACATAGCTCATTTCAGAATCGATTGAGTAAGCAAATTTTTTGTAGAACTCAAACTTCTTGCTGCGGTCATTTAATTTATCAAATTGAATGTGAACATCTTTAAGATCAAGAGTATGATCAGACTTAACCATAACAGTTAAATAGCCGGTTGTAAATCTATCGCTAACACCAACCTCACCATTTTTAGAATTGTATTTCTCACAGAAATACAGGACGGGTTCATTCCGAGCAAGAGCTGTATTTAGTAAACCAGTGAAGAAAAGCACAACAAAAGCTGAGAGAAACAAAAATTTATTTTTCAATTGAATGTCCTTTTAAGTTATTGAAATGAACTTACCTGAACAAAAGAATATTAAGAATTAAGATTGAGCTTCTTTTAGGTTAGATATTATAGCATTATTGCCCAAAGAAATCATTATTTTTGTCTTCAAAAATCAGGAATTAGTTTTGAATAATTGGAACGGGATAATATCATTACTTCTTGCGTGTATAGAGTTTTTGCTTCTCTTTAACTTACTTGTTTTTATTGAGAAAAATAGAATCAACATTATTGCGATGCTGATGATTGCTTTGTTGGCTGCTTATCAATCTATGGAATTTCTAATGTGTCAGGTTGGATTGCAAGACTCATTCTATCCATTTCTTGCATTTGTGATTATTAGTTTTCTCCCACCATTAAATTTATTGCTTGCCTTTACGGTCACTCGAAATCAAAATCTAAATGCAAAAATTATTTTAATTTTTATTCCAGCAATTACATTTTCTGTTTATTACTTGTTTGTTATTCCAAATTTTATTGTTGCAAAGTGCACCGTACTTTATGCTAGTTATCATTATCCATTAGGAGATTTATTTGGTGCGTTTTATTATCTGCCAATTTTAATTTCTATAATACTATTGATAAAATTTATTTCCAGAACAGATAACAAAAAACAAAAAGTAATCGCTAAAGTATTATTCTATGGAGCAATCTTTATAAGCATTCCATCTCTAATTGGATTTACATTAATTTTTACTGCCGGCAATTATTCAATAATTTCATCAATCGAAAGTATAATGTGCAAGTTTGCATTTGTATATGCAATTATTTTAAGTTTTGTTTGTTTATATAATTCACCTTTTAACGATGAACGAAATTATTTTAAATATCTATTTAATAATAAATAACGGATTGGTTGAGGAATTCAGAGTCGTCTCCTACGAAATGGAAGGCGGCGATAATAGAAAAATTGAATTCTTAAAATCTCATGCCAAAGAAGATTATTCCAAAGCAATAATTTTTGATGCCCCTTCAGATGAAAATGGAAAATTTATGAACTATAATAAATTACATAAACTTGAAAAACGTGGAATGCATTTTCAATTGTTTGAAAATATTTTCCAGAAATTTGGCGTTACAGAAAATCCATTAATTTGTGTTACACCGGTTGTGGATGGAAAAATTTATTCAGAATAAAATTACAATTGTACATTGATTTAACTGATTGATTAAAATCAGTTAAGATCATAAATAATCATAATGATCAGTGTCCTATTGAATTAAAAATCAGAATATGTTATGAAAAATTTTCTAATAATATCTATAATAATAGTAATTACAATAACATTTACAGGAAGTACCTTGTACGTTTCAGATAAATCAAAAACTCAGACTAAATATCAGAGTGAGTTTCAATTAAGACAAAATGAACTTGATAAATTTTATTCTGATAAAAAACTCGGCTCGTTTGTCGAGAATGGAAAAACATACTTCAGATTATTTACACCAAATGCAGAAAAAGTTTCTCTCGTAATTTTTAATAAAGTTGATGACCAAACCGGAAAAGAATATGAGATGACGCGAGATGAAAATGCCGTTTGGGAAACATCGCTTGAGGGTGAATTGTATGGAAAATTTTATGACTTCAAGATAAAACATAAGGATAAAGATGTTGTTCTTTGTCTCGATCCTTACGCAAAAGCTGTTGCAAGCTATAATACATATTTCACTCCGCGCAAAAGCATGGTTGTTAAGGAAGGTAATTATGACTGGCAGAAAGATGAATGGATACAAAGAGATTGGCGCGATTTAATTATTTATGAAATGCATGTTCGTGATATGACCGAACATCCATCTTCTGGTGTTAAAGAAAGAGGAACATATAAAGGCTTAATAGAAAAAAATAAAACTGGTGGAATCGATTACATAAAAAATCTTGGCGTAAATACGATTGAACTTTTACCATCACAGGAATTCGCGAACATAGAAATTCCTTTTAAAGATTCTTTACGCGGAAAATTTAATACCTGGAATCCATATGAGCGAAATCATTGGGGATATATGACCGCAGCATTTTTTGCACCTGAATCATACTTCTCGGAAAACGTGCGTGCGATAGAAATGAATAAATGGAGCGGTGCAGATGCAAAAGCAGTAACAGATTTTAAGAATATGGTAAAAGCATTCCACAAAGAAAACATTGCAGTGATGATGGATGTAGTTTACAATCATCTTTCAGAATATGAGTTTGGTAACTTAAAAGAAATTGATAAAGAATATTATTTCAGATTAAATCCTGATAGCAGTTATTGTGCAATTAGCGGATGCGGCAATGATTTGAAAACAGAAAGACCAATGATGAGACGTTTAATCGTTGAAAGCATTTTATATTGGATGAAAGAATATCATGTTGATGGGTTCCGATTTGATCTTGGAAAACTTATTGATTGGCAAACTATCGAAACAATAATTTATGAAGCCAAAAAAATAAATCCTGCTGTAGTGTTTGTTTGTGAACCCTGGGGTGGAGGCAATGATCCTGCAGGATTTTCTTTACGCGGCTGGGGTGCGTGGAATGATCAAATAAGAAATGGAATTAAAGGCGAAAACCCTAACAATGGACACGGCTGGATTTTTGGAAACTGGTATGGAAATAATTCACCGCAAAGAATTAAAAGTTATGTAAATGGAACACTTATAAGAGATTCACTAGGCTTATTTCAAAAGCCTGAACACTCAGTTAACTATTTGGAATCTCACGACGGTTATACGTTCGGTGATTTTATTAGGCTTGGTCTCGGCGATGTAAAACCTGATGAAGTAATTAAAGACCTTGATAAAAATGCAAAGCTTACTCCAACACAATTAAAACTTAATAAACTTGGTGCATTGTTCTTATTTACAACACGCGGAATTACAATGATAAGTGAAGGACAGGAATTTGCGCGAAGCAAAGTTCTTCCATTAGCAAACCAAAATGATCCGTATCGTGGAATGATTGACCACAACACTTATGATAAAGACAACGAGGTAAATTATATTAATTATAATCATGCAAAGATGAATCAGGATTTATGGGATTACTATAAAGGCTTGATAGAACTTAGAAAAGAATTTCAATCATTCCGCCAGGCTGAATATGATGAAGTAAAATTTATTTCTGTTCACGATAATGATTTTGCTCTTGGATATGAAGTAAAACACAATGATGAAGATTTTGTTGTACTCTTCAACGCACATCCGTTAAAGGAAGTTGTATGCGATTTGCCGAAAGGGAAGTGGGATATTTTGGTTAACCCGGGAAAGGCAGGAATAAAACCTCTTGCAAAAGTAAGCGGAAAAATTAAAGTTCAACCTTCAACTGGATATGTGTTAAAAAGAAAGTAATGTTTAGCAACCTTCGAGGTTTCTGCTTTGCAACCTCAAAGGTTTATTAAATCTAATCCTCACTCAATCCTTTTTGAAGTGATTTTTCAATAGCAAGTTTAAAGTTGCTTAAGTTTACCGGCTTCTGAAAAACAAATTCAATTCCAAGTTCGTTGTAATCATTTATTGCTGCGCGATCAATATCACTGCTAAGCACAATACAAGGGGGTTTTCCTTTTATATCTAATTTCTTTAACTCTATTATAAATTCATAACCATTCATTACTGGCATTGTATGATCTGTAATTACTAATGCAGGAGGTGAAAGTAATATTTTTTCTATAGCTTCTTTTCCGTTGGAAGCAATTTCCACTGAATAATCAGGAGTAATATTTTTTAAAATTTTTGAATAAAGTAATCGATCAGTTTTATTATTATCCACAATAAGAATATTTGATGAAGCAATTGGAAGTGTGAACTTAAATTCTGAACCAACACCAAATTTACTTTCAACCGAAATTGTACCACCATGCTTTTCAATAATTTCTTTTACAAGTGAAAGTCCTAATCCGCTTCCTTTTTCTCCTGCCGTTCCTTCAGAAGTAAATTTTGAATCAATGTTAAAAAGTTTTGGAATATCTTCTTCCTTTATTCCGGTACCTGTATCTTTAATATTAAATTGAACAAAGCGTGAAGTGTTAGCAGGGTTTACAGAAATTGTAATTTTTCCATTTCTGTTCGTGAACTTAATTGCATTTGAGATAAGATTATTAAACACCTGAGTAACTAAACTTTTATCAACAAATAAATAAAGGTACTGCTGCAATGAGGAAGTAATTTCAATTCCTTTTAGCATGGCTGCGCCTGAAAGAGCATTAATTGAATCGGTCAGAATTTTTGTAACATCATTTTTTTGCGGTTCAAATTTTATTCTGCCTGTTTGTAATCTTGTCCAATCCAAAAGTGAATTAACAAGAGCGAGCATTGAGCGCGAAGATTCCTGGATATATTTTACATATTGTTTACGCTCATCTTCAGTAAGCTCATCATCGTTAGCAAGCAAATCGGTGAAACCAAGGATCGAACTAAACGGAGTCCGGAGGTCGTGGGAGATTATCGAGATAAAACGATCCTTGGTTTCGTTAAGCTTAATTAAATTTTGTGTTGATTTTTTTAATTCTTCTTCCGCTTTTTTTCTAAAAGTTACATCACTTACTAATCCAAATACTTTCTGTATTCTTCCGGTGCCGGATCTAACAAGATTTAATTTGGTTCTAACCCAAACGATGTTACCTTGTTTATTAATTATTCTAAATTCAAATTCACTCGAAAGTTGAATGCGGCTTTTAAGAAGATTAAGAAGCTTTGGTTTGATAGATTTAAAATCATCTGGATGAATTACTTTTATAAATAATTTTGAATCTGTAAGAAAATCTGCCTGTGAATATCCAGTAACTTTTTGAATTGAAGAAGTACAGAAAATAGGTCTTAATGCTAATCCGATTCTTTCAAACGTAAATAGAAAATCATCAATATTTTCTGTGATGTTTCTGTATTTTTCTTCTGATTCCCTTATTGCACGTTGTGCTCTAATTCTTTCTGTAACATCGCGGGCAATCATAACAGTATAATTTTTATTCTTTGCCTCAAATAGCCCGATAGAAAGTTCAGTATGAATATTTGTGCTATCTTTTTTCTTTCCAAGAAAATCAAATCGTGCTGGTACTTCTCTTTTCTTTTCTATAAGTCTTAAATATTCGGCAACTTTAAGAATATCATCATTTGATGCAAGGTTTATAATTTCTTTATTAATAAGTTCTTCACCACTACTATATCCAAATATGTTTGCAAAGGATTTGTTTGCAACAATAATTCTTCCTTCGCAGCCAAGGGCAATACCATCGTATGAAAACTCAACAAGGGATTGGTAAAGATTTGATTCCTGTCCGTTATTTTTATGCTTATCAATTACTTCAAAAAAGCAATTAAAATTTTGGATTTTATTTTCTTTATCTTTTGTAAAATAAAAGGTGCTTTGTAAAGAAATAATGTGATCGTTTTTATCCCTGAAGGGAAGATCAATTATTTTGGGTTCTTCCCCAACAAAACTTTTTAATTCTAAGATATTATTTTCTAAGTAAGCAGGATTAATTAATTCATAGAAACTTTTTGATAATAATTCCTCCTCACCATAACCTAAAATATTTTGGAATGATTGGCTGGTAAAAATAATTTGTCCATCCTGATCAAGATTACAAAACATAGATGGAGATTTTGTTAAAATTTGTCTAAGATTTCTTAAGGATGATTTTAATCCTTCTTCAAAATGTATTTTATCAGTTATGTCTACACTTTTAACTATGATTTTTAATTTTTTATCATCCAAAAAAGAAAAATAAGTTTCATAAGTTTTTTTCTCGTGATTTTTATCGAAATAGGTTAATACAATTTTGTGGTAATCTTTATCAATCAGTTTTGTTCTAATGATATCCAAAAAATTGTTAGATAAAACACTTACTACATTATAAGCATTTGAACCCACAGCTTTATTTTTATCTGTTTCAAAAAGTTTTTCTGCATTATCATCCCAATACTCAATTTTATTTTCAGAACTAATAACGAATAAAGCATTATGTGATTTTGCGGAAATTGTTTGATAAAAACTTAACTGATTTAGATCATTATAAAGTGTATCGATTTCTCGTTCCAGTGCGGTGATATCTTTGAAGAACAAATAGATAAAGCTGATTTCTTTTCGATAATTTTCCTGAGGAACAAATCTGCATTCAAAGATTTTTTTTATTCCTTTGGTTTGATAAGAAATTTTTTCAGTAACTGCTGTTCTATTTTGGCGAGTGTATTCAATATAATCTTTAACAATTCGTGATGTTTCAGAATCAAATAAACTGCCTACTCCAACATTTTGAATTAGATCTACTGGAACGTTAATAAAATTGAGAATATTTTTTGAGAAGAATTGTATCCTTTCCAATTTATCAACAACAATAAAAAAATCCGAAACATTGTGTACGGCATTTTCAATAAAATCATTTCTTAATGCAGATTCCTTTTTAGTTTTTGTCAAAACCTTAATGTCTTCAATAATCATTATTCCACCCACAACCTCTTCATTTTCTAAAATGGGTGCAGTTTTTACAATCAAATGAATCAATCCTTTTGATCGAGTTTCAATGAAGCTTAATTCTTTTTCAAAGGGCGTACCTTTAAGAACATCATTAATCTCTTCATGAATGGATAAATTGGGAAAAGTTTCCTTAGATAATATGTTTGATCCTATGAGGTTAAGTGGATTTTCAAATCCATAAAGCAATTGGAGATCATTAAATGTGCGGTTAGCATATTCTATCTCTCCATCTTTACTAAATGTAAGGATAGCTATGGGTGCATTATCTATAATATTTATTGTATTCTTTTCCAAACTAGATTCACTGTTTTGCTGTGTTAATATTTATTTAACTGATGATACAGCTTTCATAATCAGTACTACACTCTAATAACTAATGTGCCACTAATTATCAAATTTCGGTTAGAAAAATGATATTTATATTATTATTTAAAAGATTAACTTTTCTAGAGATGTCTCGTTTTGAATAATTGTATTGTAATAAATAGAATTATCTGAAATAGTCAATAAAAAAAAATTTGCATTCATAGAGGTATTTCGAACCAATAATTGAAACAAAATTACTTAAGTTTGCAATAGAAAATTTTGGATAAAAAAATTGATCTCCATAGTATTTCAAAAACTCGGAAAAATTACTTTAAATTTCCTTCAGGAGTTTGGGCAAATAACAAATCTTTTTATTGGAATACTAAGAAACTTTCCTCAAATATTTAAGAGTAAAAAGATAATTCTATTTCAAATGGAACACATCGGTGTTAATTCACTTCCGCTTGTAATAATAATTGCGATATTTACGGGAGCAGTTTCCGCATGGCAAGCCGCATATCAATTAAAAGGGATTGCACCAATGTCATTTTTGGGTGGCGCAACAAGTCGGGCAATCATTACAGAACTTGGACCCGTTTTAACTGGTATTGTAATTGCGGGAAGAGTTGGCGCATCTATTGCGGCGGAACTTGGAACAATGAAAGTTACCGAACAAATTGATGCTCTTGAAACGATGGCGATTAGTCCCGTTAGATATTTAGCAATGCCCAGATTTTTAGCGTCGATAATGATGCTGCCGATATTAGTGATTTTTGCTAACGTTATTGCTGTTATTGGAGCTTACATAGTTTCAAATTATTTTCTTGGAGTTTCATCAGCAGTTTTTTTTAGTTCCGTTAAGCGATTTTTTACTATGTCTGATTTGATTTCGGGA
Source organism: Ignavibacteriales bacterium (assembly GCA_037444745.1). GTDB lineage: Bacteria > Bacteroidota > Ignavibacteria > Ignavibacteriales > Ignavibacteriaceae > IGN3. The sequence goes on along the minus strand of JBBILT010000011.1, from coordinate 78,304 downwards.
TTAATCAAAACTATTTTTTTTGGTGGTGTTACTGCATTGCTTGGTTGTCATATAGGATTTAGAACCGAAGGCGGTGCAGAAGGCGTTGGTTTAGCAACAATAAGATCATTTGTAATTTCAGCCGCTTTGATTTTAATTCTAGATTATGTTCTTTGGATGTTGATGTTTTAAACTCAAGTAATGTTAAGTACTTTTAATAATTAATTGCATCTTAAAAAATAAAATTTATATTGTAACTCAAATAATTTAATAATCAGAAAACCTTCAATAATTTGGAAGAAATTATCATGGAACCAATTAAATATCTCATTAAAGAAAGAACTGAAAAAGTTATTCTTCCTAAAAATTTGGGATTTGGTCAAATTTTTACCGATCACATTTTTGAAATGGATTATACTAAAGCCAAGGGATGGCACAACCCGATAATTAAAACACTTGACTCTCTTCAATTGCACCCTGCCACTTCATTTATTCATTATGGACAAACAATCTTTGAAGGACTAAAAGCATTCAAAACTGTAAATGATGAAGTTGTTATTTTTCGTCCAGATGTGCATATGCAGCGGCTGAATAATTCAGCTAAAAGAATTTGTATGCCCGAAATTGATGCGAGTTTTGTATTGGATGCCCTTAAAGAACTTGTTGCAATTGATAGTGATTGGATTCCTAAAAATAAAGGAGAAGCCTTATATATAAGACCATTTATGTTTGGTTCTGATTCAGCCCTGGGCGTGAGACCTTCTAATGATTACAAATTTGTTATTTTACTTTCACCGGTTGGAGCTTATTATCCCGAAGGATTTAAACCTGTAAAAATATTAATTCAGGATGATTATGTGCGAGCAGTGAGAAAAGGTTTGGGTGAATGTAAAACTGCAGCAAACTATGCGGCAAGTTTATTGGCTGCAAGCGAAGCATCAAAAAAAGGATTTACACAAGTTCTCTGGTTGGATGGTGTTGAACAAAAATATTTAGAAGAAGTTGGGACAATGAACATATTTGTAAACTTTAAAAATGAAGTTGCAACTCCCAAATTAACCGGTTCAATTTTACCCGGTGTAACAAGAAGATCAGTCATCCAGATACTTAAAGAATGGGGAATGAACGTTGTTGAAAGAACAATTTCTGTTGATGAAATAATTAGTTCTTATGATAACGGAAACTTATTAGGTTTATTTGGAACAGGAACTGCAGCTATAATATCTTCTGTTGGCTCACTTACTTATAAGAATAAACAAATGTCTTTCAATAGTGGCCAAGCTGGGGAGCTTGATCTTAAATTATTTAATGAACTTACTTCTATTCATCACGGGGAAAAAGAAGATAAACAGGGCTGGATTGTTAAAGTAGAAAAAAAGGGAGTTGAAGTTAGTTGAGGAAGTTGAACTCGGTTTTTCTTATTGTTTTACTGACAATTAATTTCTTAAGTGCACAAAACGAACGGCCAAAAAATATTATAATTCTTATTGGCGATGGAATGGGCATCAACAGTGTTGGTGCCAATTTATTAACTGATATTAATTCACCGTTCAAGGAATTTAAATCAATAGGTTTATCAATAACTTGTTCCGCAGATAAACTGATAACCGACTCTGCTGCAGGAGCTACCGCAATCGCGACCGGGTATTTAACAAAAAACAAATTCGTGGCCGTTGATACTTTAGGTAATCCTCTTTATACAATTTTTGAAAAAGCAATTTCTCTTGGATTATCAACTGGGTTAGTTGTTACAAGCACAGTATCTCATGCTACACCTGGCGGCTTTTTTGCCCATACTAATGATAGAAATGATGAGTTACTTATTGCATCTCAGTTAGTTGATAAAAATGTTAATGTAATAATAGGTGGTGGAAAAAAATATTTTTTACCACAAAATCTTGTTGGTGAACGCAAAGATAATCGAAACCTTATTCATGAATTTGAAGGTAAAAAATATCAGTATGCAGATGATTTTGATAAGCTTAAAAAAATTCCGGTTTCAATTAATCATGTTATTAGCTTAATGGCAATGGATGGTTTACCAAAAGCTTCAGAAAGAAATTATTCTTTAGGCGATTTAACTTTATGTGCAATAGATCATTTAAAGAAAAATAAAAATGGATTTATACTAATGATTGAAGGATCACAGATTGATTGGGCAGCACACGATCATAAATCCATAGAACTATTAGATGAGACCCAAGATTTTTCTACCGCAATAAAAGTAGCTTTGGATTTTGCTAAAATGGATGGGCATACTTTAGTCTTAGTTACTTCTGATCATGAAACCGGGGGAATGTCAATTGTTAAAGGTAATCGGGATGCTAAAGAACTCGAACTTTCTTTTACAACTGGTGGTCACACTCCTTCACCTGTAGGAATATTTGCTTTTGGTCCCGGTGAAGTGAAATTCAGGGGAATATTGCACATTAATGAAATAGGGCAAAATCTCTTTCACCTTCTCAATCCTCACTCAATTTCTCATCATTAAAAAAATTTTTGATAATACTTGACAAGTGAACATCTGTGCACTATATTTGAGGTGAACAAATGAGCACTATTATGAAAAAACAATTAACTGTGCGACAGGAAGAAATCTTAAGTTTTATTCAACAATTCCAGCAAGAGTGTGGTTATCCACCAACACTGAGAGAAATAGGAAAAAAATTCAATATCTCTTCAACATTTGGTGTTAAAAGACATTTGGATGCATTATCCAAAAAAGGGTATCTAAGTATTTTAAGTAATGCAAGCAGAGGGATAAGTATTACCAAGGATGAATTCAATAATTCGGCTGTTATCGATATCTCAGAAAAAGTAAGTAATAACAAAATACCAATTATAGGACGAGTAGCTGCCGGCTCTCCTATACTTGCAGAAGAAAATATTGAGGGTTCTGTTGTTATTGATCCAAGTTTTTTGAAAAAAACAGAAAATTGTTTCGCACTTAAGGTTAAGGGCGATAGTATGATTGAAGCAGGAATATTCGAAGATGATTTGGTAATTATCGTTCCCCAGACAAACGCAGCAAACGGCGATATAGTTGTTGCCCGGATAAATGATGAGATAACCGTTAAAGTTTATGAGTACAAAAATCAGGTAATAAAATTAATTCCCCAGAATAAAAATTATTCACCAATAATTATTGAAAACAAAAATGAATTTTCAATAGTAGGCAAAGTGACCGGCATTGTAAGATGGTTAAATTAGAAGGAACATAATATGAAAACAGAAATATTTAAATCAGCAATTAAGAATAGAAACCGTGTAAGATTTTTATACGGATTTAATGAAACATTGATTGAACCATATTATTTGACTATCGAAAAAAACGGCTCAAAAGTAATTTATGGCAGAGTATTTAGCTCCAGCGAAATTAAAAAATTCAGTTATAATAAAATTGCAAACATTAGAGTAATGGATCACAAGAGGTTCTCACCGGTTATTCCGATTATTCCCCTTGCATCATAAAAGGAGTTATTGATATGGATACAGATAGAAGAAAAGATATTGATTTACTAATTGAAGAGTTTTGGAGAAAAGGTTATTTAACCATTTATAGAAAGTATGGTACCTACCTTCCTGAGCCCTCCAGTATCGGTGGATTTGAAGTTGATGTTATTGCAAAACAAAAAGATAATTATGCAATTGGAATTACATTAACTGACCAGGATTTTAAAGATGCTTCTTTTGTAAAAAATAAGTTATCTTATTTGGCACAAAGACAAACCCGAGGATCCAATAAAAAAGTTTTGCTGTTTATTGGTGTGTCAGCCAATAATCTAAAATTTGCGAAAGCTTTGTTGGAAGAATTAGATCTGGATACGAGGAAAAATATTAAACTTTTTCAAATATCTGAGAGACAAAATTTTAATCTGCGAAATGAATCCAGAACCAACAGAGTTTTATTTTCCTAACAATATATTTTTAGGCCGAGTTCTTTTTCTGCCTTTTCATTTCTTTTCAATACCTCACTAAATAGTATTATTTCCAAATTGTCATAAAATTAGCAGTATTAAGTTACCTTGACATTCGTGCACGGTAAAATTAACTTTGCACGCTCAATCAATAACAGGATTTAGATTTTGAAGAAAAAAAACTCCGCATCCGATGAGCAACTGGCTGAAGCATTAAAAAAATCGGGTGAAATCCCCAACCATATTGCTATTATTATGGATGGGAATGGACGTTGGGCTAAGGCAAGAGGTTTACCCAGAGTTGCAGGGCATAAAAGGGGAGTTGATACTGTTAAGGAAATTGTTGAAGCGTGTGCAGAAATTGGTGTAAAATATTTAACTCTTTACACTTTCTCCACTGAAAACTGGAAGCGACCTAAGGATGAAGTTTCTACTTTGATGAGACTTTTACTTAACAGTCTGCGAGATCGTGTGAATGAACTTAATGATAATGATGTACGTCTTACAACAATCGGGAATACCAGTTCTTTACCGGTTGCAGTTCAGAAGCAGCTTTTTGCTGATATTGAACGAACGAAAAACAACAAAAAAATGGTTCTTAATTTAGCTTTAAGTTATAGCGGAAGATGGGAATTGCTTGAAGCTATAAAAGAAATTGCAAGGGCTGCAAGTCAGGGGCAAATCAAATTAAACGATATTACTGAAGGTTTGGTTTCTATTAACTTAACCACCAAAAATATTCCTGATCCTGATTTGGTTATCAGGACAAGTGGCGAATTTAGGGTGAGTAATTTTTTGCTATGGCAAATTGCTTATTCTGAATTTATAATTACAGAAACACTTTGGCCGGATTTTTCTAGAAAAGATTTGTATGAAGCAATACAAATATTTCAGAAAAGAGAAAGAAGATTTGGTAAAGTGAGCGAACAAATCAAGAAGAATGAAAAGGAAAAAGGTCCCGAGAATGTTCATCTCCTCCCGAATGAGATTGTTTAAATTATTTTTAATAATATTAATATTATTTTCTGCAGCAAATATCTTTTCTCAACAGCAAAGGACGACTTATAAAATACTCGGGCTTGCAGTTCAGGGAAATAAATCAGCCGATGCAAACACTATCATCGTTTCAACCGGGTTAAAGGTGGGCGATGAAATGCAGATACCCGGAGACAAAACTATAAATGCTATAAAAAATCTTTGGGCACTTAATATTTTTTCAGATGTTCAGATTGTGATTGACAAACAACTTTCTGATGGCGTTTTCTTGTTGATTAAAGTTGAAGAATATCCGAGAATAGAAAAGGTAATTATCGAAGGCAATGACGAAATAAGTACCGATGATATTGAAAAGAAAATAACTTTTCTGCGTGGATCCATTTTAAAACCTCAGGAAGTTTCAAAACTAATCCAACATGTTAATAAACTTTATGAAGACGATGGATATTTTAATACAAAGTTTAATACAAAGTATTATAATTATTTTTCTGCAGACACAAGTACAGATAAAATTTTAGTAAGATGGAGAAACACAAAAGATTTAGCGGATGAATATGAATCTGAATATTATTTAAACGAAAGCAAATCCTCGAATCTTATTTCAAAAATAAAAGAGAGAATGCTTCTAAAAATTCAAATTGAAGAAGGCAAGAAAATAGTAGTTCGGGAAATTTCTTTTGAGGGTAATAAGGCTTTTGATGCTGGAGATTTAAAAGGTGAAATGGATAAAACTTCCGAAGCCAAATGGTGGAAATTCTGGGATGGAGCAAAATTTAATCCGACTAATTATGAAAAAGATAAGGAGCTTATCTTAAAATTCTACCAGAAAAATGGATACAGAGATGCTGAAATTTTATCAGACTCTCTTATCTATTCAAATGATAAAAAAGATGTTAAAATTGTGATGAATGTTTATGAGGGTTCTCAATATAAAATCAGGAACATTATTTGGGAAGGTAATACCGTTTATCCGGCTTATGCTTTAACAGAGAGGTTGGATTTTGCACCGGGGGATATTTATGACCTTGAGAAGTTTGAACAAAACTTACGAGGAAATGAAAAACAATCCGATGTTTCAGCACTTTATTTAGATAATGGATATTTAACTTTTAATTTGCAAACAAAAGAAAATAAAGTAGCTGAAGATTCAGTCGACGTAACAATAAGAGTGGAAGAAAGAAATCAGTTTAGAATTGGTAAAGTTGATATTTATGGAAATGATAAGACCAAAGAAAAAGTTGTAAGACGAGAATTATACACTGTACCGGGCGATTATTTTAATCGCGGGTTACTTTTTAGAAGTGTCCAAAATTTAGCTAACCTTCAATTCTTTAATGTTGAAAAACTTTATGGAGCTGATGGAATAACTACAAAACTTTCAAGCGACAGCACAGTTGATGTTGGATTTAATGTTGAAGAAAAATCAAGTGATTATCTAAATGCATCAGTTGGTTACAGCGGAAGTTTTGGGTTTAGCGGAGCTGTGGGCGTTACATTAACAAACTTTTCTATTGCCGAACCATTCAGTTTAGGCGGCGGACAGGTTCTTAGTTTTAACTGGCAGTTTGGTGTTGGAAGTCTTTACAGAACTTTTACTCTTGGGTTTACAGAACCCTGGTTATTTGATACCCCAACATCAGTTGGTGCAGAAGTTTTTGATACTCGCCAACAATATGTTTATGATCTGCGTCAATCAGGCTTAACTATTAGAGTTGGGCGCAGATTAAAATGGCCCGATGATTTCTTTTATGTTCAAGGCAGGGTAAAATATCAGTACAACAATGTTATTCAAGGACAAAACTTTTATAAGGAAGGTAAAACAAATCAGTTTACATTGGGAGCGTTAATTACCAGAAAAAATATTGATAATCCAATCTTCCCATCTACAGGTTCTTCTTTAACATTGGATGCTGAGCTTTCAGGTGGGCCACTTCCCGGCGATGTTGATTATTTAAAAATTGGTTTTACTGCCGAGTGGTATAGACGATTATTTAATTCAAATCGAATTACTTTATATACAATTGCCGATCTCGGATACATCGATGAAATTGTTCCCGGCACAAATATCCAACCATTTGAATTTTATTATATGGGTGGTAACGGATTGGTTATTGCCACCACATCTTTAAGAGGTTATGATGATCGAACCGTTGGTCCCATTAACCCTTCTGGAAATGTTATTGGCGGACGGGTGATGGCAAAAATTGGAGCTGAAATAAGATTATCAGTTACACAGGAACCAATTCCACTCTGGCTTCTGGGATTTGCAGAAGCGGGAAATGTGTTTGAAAGTTTTCAGAAAACAGATATTTTTGACCTCCGTAGATCTGTAGGATTTGGCGCCAGGATATTAATCAATCCTATAGGTTTGATAGGATTTGACTTAGGTTATGGTTTTGATCGTAAAGAAGTTGACGGCAAAGACCCTTCGTGGTTGTTTCATTTTCAGTTTGGTAAAGGTTTCTAAATAAATAGTATAATCATAAAGAACGAGGAAAATAGTGAAAAGTTACATTTTTGGATTGGCATTTTTAGTATTAAGTATTAATGCTTTCTCTCAAACACAATTAAGAATCGGTTATGTAGATTCTGAAGTTATCCTGACTCAATTTTCTGAAGCAATAAAAGCTCAGGGGGATTTGGATGCACTAACAAATAGATGGTCTGCACAATTAGATTCGATGACTCAAGTTTATCAACAATCAATTGCTGATTATCAGAAACAATCTGAAACAATGAATGAAGCTAAAAAGCTTGAAGTACAGCAAAAAATAGTTAAGATGGAACAAGACATAATGGATTTTAGAAAATCAAAATTTACACAAGGCACCGGAGAGGTTTATAAAAAACAGGAAGCATTATTTTCACCTGTAAAAGCAAAGATCTACGCTGCAATTCAAAAAATTGCGAAAGAAGAAAATATGCAGTTTGTGTTTGATAAAAGCGGAGACATAATTTTACTTTATGCTGATTCTGCATTTGATGTTACTTTTAAAGTATTAGATACTTTAAAAAGAGGAAACTAGTATTTCACTAATTTTATAAAGTTCTCTCCATTTATTTTTGGGGAGAACTTTTTATTTTTATTCAGCATGTTTGATCAAGAAAATTTTATAAAGGTTTAATGATGAAAAAGCTAATTATTCTTTCAATTATTTTATTCACTTCTTCATTTTCTTTGGCTCAGTTAAAAATTGGTTATATAGATTCCGATTCGATTATGGATAACCTGCCTGATGTTAAAGACTCAAGACAAAAACTTGATGCGTTAATTCAAGAATGGCAAGGTGAATTAACCAAAATGGAGAATGAATGGAAAACTAAATATGACGATTATGAAAAACGTAAATTAATTATGACAGATCAAACAAGAGCTGAAACTGAGGCTGCACTTGTACAGATGGAAACTCAGGTTGCACAATATCGTGAAAAAAAGTTTGGAACCAGCGGTGAACTATTCCAAAAACAAGATGAACTTATGAAGCCGGTTCAAAATAAAATATTTACCGTCCTTAAAGAAATTGCAGAACAGGATGATTTTGATTTTGTTTTTGACCGAAGCGGCGATGTAATGATTTTGTATGCTAAGGAAAAATACGATCTTACTTCTAAAGTACTTGAGAAACTTAAACTGAAATAAAAGAGATGATTAATGAAAATTAAAATTCAGGAAATTGCTTCATTCATTAACGGAAACATTATTGGTAATAAAAATCTTGAAATTGAAAACCTTGCCAAGATTGAAGAAGCAAATTCCGGGGATTTAACTTTTCTTTATATGCCTGCGTATGAAAAATATTTTCCAACCACTAACGCATCTGCAATAATTGTAAACTCAGATTTTAATAAATCAAGAAATGATATTACATATATCACCGTTGCATCTCCTGAAAAAGCTTTTTTTGCCATCATCAAAAAATATTTTAATCCTGATTTCCCTTTAGAAGGAATTGATTCATCCGCATTTATACATAAAGATGCAAAAGTCAGCAGTAATGTTTCAATCGGAAAAAATGTTGTTATATCTGCCGGATGTATAATTGGAAATAATACAAAAATTTTTCACAACACAGTTATAATGGAAAATTCAGAAATCGGAAATGACTGCCTGATCTTTTCCAATGTTAGCATCAGAGAAAATTGCAAGGTGGGAAACAGAGCTATTATTCACTCCGGAAGTGTTGTTGGCAGTGATGGTTTTGGTTATAGCCAGGAAGAAAATGGTACTTATCAGAAAATACCGCAGATAGGAAATGTAGTATTAGAAGATGATGTTGAACTTGGATCCAATGTTTCAATCGATCGTGCCGCAATAGGATCAACATTAATAAAACGCGGATGTAAAATTGATAATCTTGTTCAGATTGCTCATAACGTTGTTCTGGGTGAAGATACTGTTGTTTCTGCACAAGCAGGCGTTTCCGGAAGTACTAAAATTGGCAGGCATTGTATTCTGGCAGGACAAGCAGGATTAGTCGGACACATCGAACTTGGTGATAATGTTGTAATCACTGCGCAATCAGGAGTTTCAAAATCTATCCTTAAGCCTGGTTATTATATGGGTTCACCTGCCATGGAAATTAAAGCAAGTCAAAAAATGCAAGCTCAGGTAAGATTTATTCCAGATTATATCGATCGAATAAAAAAACTTGAGGATGAAATCAAATCATTAAAAGAACTTGTTAAGAATAATTAATTAGCCATCCATAATCTTAAACTCCTGCTCACTCATATCTAATTGTATTTAGTCATTCATCTTGCTATTTTTTCAAATAATTTTATCGTAAAAAAGACGGAACAATAATGATTGAACTTCAAAGAACTATTGTCAATCCGGTATCACTTAGTGGAATCGGACTTCACACCGGTACAGAATGCACAATGACGTTCAAACCTGCACCAATTAATTCAGGAATTAAATTCGTTAGAGTAGATCTGGGTGGAAGTCCTGAAATTCCAGCCATTGCCGATAATGTAGTGGATGTTTCCAGAGGAACAACTATCGGCATTGGTGAAGCGAAGGTTCATACTGTAGAGCATGTACTTGCGGCTATTGCCGGTTTACAAATTGATAATATTTTTGTTGAGCTGGATGGAATTGAACCTCCCGTTATTGATGGAAGCTCTTTGCCCTATGTTAAAGCTTTGCAGCAAGCCGGTATTGTGGAACAGGATGCTCCAAAAGATTATTTGATAATTGAGGAAACTGTAGCTTACTCAGATGAATCCCGCCAAGTTGATATTGTTGCTTTGCCTCTTGATAAATATAGATTGACAGTAATGGTTGATTATCAAAATCCTGCACTCGGAAGTCAGCACACAGGTTTGTTTGATATGGAAAAAGAATTTGTAAATGAATTTGCTTCTGCGAGAACATTTTGTTTTTTAAGTGAAGTTGAGGCATTAGCTGATCAGGGATTAATTAAAGGCGGTGATTTAGACAACGCTGTTGTGATTGTCGATCATAAATTAGAACAGAATCAACTGGATGAATTAGGAAAACGTATTGGACTAAAAAATAATTTTGTGCTTGGTGATGATGGAATTCTTAATAATAAAAAACTAAGATTTAAAAATGAACCTGTAAGACATAAACTGCTTGATCTAATTGGTGATCTTGCCCTTATCGGTGTACCAATAAAAGCACAAATCCTTGCCGCTCGTCCAGGTCATAAAGCTAATGTTGAATTTGCAAAGCAGATAAGAAAACTTTATCAGCAGAAAAAACTTGTTAAGAAATTTCAGTTTGTAAAAAAGGAAGGTGTTGTTTTTGATATTAACGCAATTGAAAGAATACTTCCTCATCGTTATCCTTTTCTGCTTGTTGATAAAATTATCCATCTGGAAATAGAGAAAAAAGTTATTGGTGTAAAATCTGTTACAATTAATGAACCTTTTTTTCAGGGGCATTTCCCAGGGCAGCCGGTTATGCCAGGAGTATTGATTATTGAGGCGATGGCGCAAACGGGTGGAATTTTATTATTGAACTCCTTGCCTGATTTTAAAGAAAAATTAGTTTACTTCATGCAAATCAATAATGCTAAGTTCAGAAAAACCGTTATGCCCGGTGATCAACTTTTTATTGAGGTCGAACTTCTGCAAAAGAAATCAAAAATATTTACAATGGCAGGTAAGGTTTTTGTAAATGATGTACTTGTGGCAGAGGCTGATTTTATGGCTGGTATTGTTGATAGACCCAAGAAAGCTGAAGAGTAATTATGAACACGATTCATCCGACTGCAATTGTAAGCAGTAAAGCTAAAATCGGTGATGGCAATATTATTTTTCCATTTACAATTATTGATGATGATGTTAAGATTGGAAATAATTGTGAGATCGGTCCAAATGCTGTTCTTTATAATGGAGCAAGAATCGGAAACAATGTTAAGATCAAACAGGGAGTTTCGGTTGCAAATAAACCTCAAGATTTAAAATTTGGTAATGAAGAAACATTATTTTTTGTTGATGATAATACTGTTCTTCACGAGTTCGTAACACTTCATCGAGGAACTCATGAAACCGGATTTTCAAGGGTAGGAAAAAATTGTTTGCTAATGGCTTATTCTCATGTAGCACACGATTGTGTTGTTGGTGATAATGTAATTTTTGCAAACGCTGTTCAAATTGCCGGGCACGTAAGCATTGGGGACTGGGTAATTATTGGCGGCACAAGTGCAGTTCATCAATTCTGTACAATTGGTAAGCATTCAATGATTGGAGCTAATTCCGTTGCCGTCAAAGATGTTCCTCCTTTTGTATTGAGCGGTCGTTTCCCGCTTAAGTTTGAAGGCCTGAACAAAGTTGGATTAAGAAGGCGCGGTTTTAATGAAGAAGATATTTCTGCCATTAAAAAAACTTATGATTTAATTTATAATTCTGGTTTAAATGTAACACAAGGCATTAATAAAGCTGAATCTGAATTAGCATCAAATCAATATGTTCAGGAAATAATTAAGTTTGTTCGTACGAGCAATCGAGGAATAATCGGTAAATGAATTGGAAGTTCATTAATTCAGGGGCAAATGATGGCAAGTACAATATGGATTTTGATATTCGGCTTGCACAAAATTCTGATCCCAATAATGCAGTGTTGAGATTTTATAGATGGAATCCATATTGCATTTCACTTGGTGCTAATCAATCCTTTGATGATATTAACTTAGAAGAAGCTGATGCAGACAATATTGATGTTGTGAAAAGACCAACCGGCGGCAGAGCAATTCTTCACTCGGAGGAATTAACATATTCAGTTATATATCCACTTGATACGAAATTATCTGCAAAAAATATTTATAATGAAATTAATCTTGCATTACGATTAGGTTTAATTGAGTTCGATTCAAGATTATCAGAAATTGATCTGGAACATTCGCAGCCAGACTTTAAAGAATTTTATAAATCAGAAATCAGCGCAATATGTTTTGCAGTTTCCGCAAAGAGTGAACTTAATTTTAAGGGCAAAAAATTAGTCGGAAGTGCTCAAAGAAAAATTGGCAATGTAATTTTACAGCACGGCTCAATTCTTTGTGGTGAATATCATAAAAAGATTGTTGATTATCTGAATATAGATAAATTAAAAAAGAGTGCCATACTTGGAGAGATTTCCGATACGACTATGGACCTTAAATCTGCACTGAATTTTGAAATTGATTATTCTAAATTAGCCTCAGCTATCAAAAAAGGATTTGAAAATCACTTTGCATTTAAATTTGAAGAAATTAATTATTCTGCAAATCTTTTAAATAGTATTTCAGAAGTAAATCTTGTTTAATAAAAATTCTTACAGAAACTCATTTCACATTATGCTCCTTCGATCTCAATTTTTATTTTTTATAGTTTTATTAGCTGCCACATTTTCTTTGGCTCAAAGCGAATGCCAGTTATTTCTTGAAGGTGCAAAAATTTTGGACATTAAACGCGAAGCTGATTTTATTTGGGTTGCCACGTATGGACAAGGTATATATCAATATTCAATTAAAGATGGTAAGTGGGCAAACTATTCAACTAAAAGCGGGAATCTTGAAAACGACCTTTTCTATTGCGTGGCTGCTAATAAAGATTATGTGTGGGCTGGTGCAAATGATGGGTTATACATCTTTTCTAAAAAAGTTAAAAAGTGGACTAAAAGAAAATTTGCTGTAGGCGGTGAGTTTGGTAATTGGATAAGAAGTTTAAATTATGATGAAAAGAAAAACAGGTTGTGGATTGGAAGATTCAGAAATATAACTGTACTCGATGTGAAGTCTAATAAGTTTACTGATTATAACCGTGTACAAAAGGGTGATGAAAAAACGAACAACTTTAATTCAATTGCATTTGATGGAGATAGTACAGTTTGGTTTGGTGCAGAATCTGGAGTCCATAAATACGACACCAAAAAAAATATAGATGAACCTGAAGCCTGGAATTTCTTAAGTAATAAGGGAAGAAATTTTAATGGTAACGGCGATGCAGTTTCTGTTTCTGATTTTGTATTTGAAAAAAATAATATCTGGTTCGGCACAGATGAGTTTATAACTAAAGAACAACCAGAATATAATATTGGCGGCATTTATATCTGGGATAGAAATCTAAAATGGGATAGAATTTCTAAAGCAAATGGTTTAGGCGGTAACGGAATTTACTGTCTTGCTCGAACAGGCAATTACATCTGGGCAGGAGTTTACGAATTTAAAAAAAATGATAAAGAAGAATACGGCAAAGGTTTATATTTAATAAATCGCCGCACAAAAAAAGTAACCCCAATAGATCTTAATGAATTAAATGTTACAACCTCAAATATTCTATCACTCTTCTTTGATGGAACAAATCTTTGGATTGGCACTTCATCCGGATTAGTAAAACTTAAAGTTGGTAACGCATTGGCGAAGCTTAAAAAGTAGAACAAAAATCCTCACTTTTTACCCTCATTATTTATAGTTATTTTTAAATCAAATCTATAAACTAATCTGGATTTTATATGATTAAAATTTCTGAAAAGAGATTAAAAGAATTAAAAAATAATTTTAAAGGAAAACGTATTGCCATTATTGGCGATATGATGCTTGATATTTATTACTGGGGCGATGTAAAAAGAATTTCTCCCGAAGCACCCGTGCCTGTTCTGGAAGTTGAAAATGAAATATTTCGTTTCGGCGGTGCAGCAAACTGTGCACTAAATATCGCAAAGCTTGGCGGCGTTCCTGAACCAATTGGTGTAATTGGATATGATAACTTTGGTACAATCTTCAACTCATTACTATCAGAAGCAAAAATATCTCATCACGGAATTTTTGGAGATGATCAACGACCCACTACAGCAAAGACACGTGTAATTGCTGATAGTCAGCACATTGTAAGAATTGATAAGGAAAGCAAAAAGATAATTACTGCATCAATTCAAAAGAAAATTTTTGATCATCTAAAAAGTATTATCAAAAGTATTGATGGAATTATTCTGCAGGATTATAATAAGGGTGTTTTTTCTGATTCACTCATCAAACAAATTATTGAATTAGCCAATAAGTATAAAAAAATTGTTACCGTTGATCCCAAGTTCAATAATTTTTTTTCATATAAAAATGTTACTGTATTTAAACCTAACAGAAAAGAAGCAGAAGATATTCTTGGTAAAAAAGTTAAAACTAACGCAGATGTTTCTTTTGCGGGAAATACATTACTAAAAAAACTTAATGCAAAAAATATTTTATTAACTCTTGGTGAAGGCGGTATTGCTGTTTTTGAAAAAGGTAAACCTGAAAAGCGAATGCCCACCAAAGCCCGAAAAGTTGCAGATGTTTCCGGAGCAGGTGATACAGTTATTTCTACTTTAACTATGGCTCTTGTTGCAGGTGCTGATATTCTGGAAGCATCCTATCTTGCTAATTACGCAGGCGGAATTGTTTGTGAAGAAGTTGGAATTGTTCCTATCGAACTTGATAAACTTTTTAATACTGTATTGAAAGAAAATAAATGAGCAATATCAAAACCAGAAAAGAGATTAAAGAGTTAAGGAAACAATTTAAAACTGAAGGAAAGAAGGTTGTTTTTACAAACGGTGTTTTTGATTTAATCCACGCCGGTCATGTTGACTATCTTGTTAAAGCAAAAGAAATGGGAGACGTTTTAATCCTTGCTTTAAATTCTGATGAATCCGTAAAAAGAATTAAAGGAAATAAACGTCCAATATTATTGCAGGATGAAAGAGCATTTATTGTTTCAAATCTTAAACCGGTTGATTTTGTAACTTTTTTTGAAGAAGATACTCCAGCCGAAATTATAAACGATTTGATTCCCGATGTTTTAGTTAAAGGCGCCGATTGGGCAATGGATAAAATAGTTGGAAGGGAAGTTGTAGAAGCTAACGGCGGCAGGGTTCAAGCGATTAATTTTGTAAACGATCAATCAACATCTAAAATTATTCAGAAGATAATTAATAATTATAAAAGTTAGTGTCCCAACAAAAAGTTCAAGAACAAACTAAAAAAATTATAGGCAAGGGTAGAAAAGCTCTGAGATATGGTGTAAACATTTTTGTTTATACCTTTGTGGGAATTTTTATGCTGTTGCTGATATTCTTCAGTATTTCTCAGACGCAAATTTTTAAGGATTGGCTGCGCGATAAAATCGTTGAAGTGGTGAATGATGAAATACACGGAAAATTATCTATCGGAAAAATAGATGGAACAATTTTTACCTCACTTAAAATTACTAACACAACTCTTACATCTCTGCAAAATGATACTGTTGTTTATGCCGGAAACATTGAATTAAAAACCAGTCCTTTAAAATTACTTTTTAAAAATATATATGTAAGGAAATTTGAATTAAGTAATGCAAGGATAAAGCTGATTGAAGAGAGCGATGGTAAATTAAATCTTCTGAAAATATTTCCACCATCCAAAGAACCCGATACAACAAGTTCTGAATTTCCATTTACAATTCAAGTTGCAGATTTTGCTTTAAAGAATGTTGATTTTTCCATGCAAAAGTATGATAAGGTTAGAAGTACTGAACTTTATCAAAATATAACCACGGATGATATTAGAATTAAGAATCTCAATGTTTCATTCAACGCATTTGCCGATTTGAATAAATATGAATACCGGCTGACGATTAATGACATTTCATTTATTCCCAATTTTAAATTTTTTAATCTCAAACATCTAAGCGGAACAATACTTTTAACACCTAAAGTTGCCGGAATAAATAAAATGCACCTGGTTACCGATCAATCAGATGTAGAACTTAGTGTAGGAATATCAGATATAGATTTTATTAAAGATTTTTCTAAAGAAACATTAGGAAAAGCACCATTGCGCTTATCTCTAAATGCTGATAAACTTAATTTTGAGGAAATTGAGACTTATGTTCCTGCAATGAATATGTTAAGTGGAACTATCGCTTCAAAATTTGAAGCTTCAGGTACGCTAAATGATTTTAATATAAAAACCTTGAACGTGGATTACAATAACACTTCTTTAAACGCAAAAGCAAATATTAAAAATTTGCTTGATGCTGATAATATTTTTATTGATTTAAGTTTCAGTAATTCCTATCTCGACCCTACAGAGCCTGGTAAACTTTTAAAAAATTTAAACTTACCTGAATATAAAGAGTTCGGTGTTGTTAGGTTTGATACATTAACATACACAGGCGGTCTGAAAAATTTCAAATCTAAGTTTGCGCTAAGAACAGATAAAGGAAATCTTAATGGCACAGCAAGTTTGAATTTTATGCAGACTGAAATGAAATATGATGTAAAATTATTCACCCAAAAAATGGATTTGAGTTCTTTTGTTTCTATTCCAACAAATATTAATTCTGAAATTAATATTTCCGGTTACGGCACTGATCCAAAAAATATGAAATTACAAATGACTTTAGCAGCCAATGATTCCAGATTTGGTGATAAATATTTGAAAAATATTTTACTTAACACAAGCGCTGAAAATGGTTTGATAAAATCTTCAATTAATATTTTATCTGATTCCATTTATGTTAATCTGCTTGCAGATATTGACTTCAAAAACCAAAAAGATCCAAGCTATGAAATAAATGGCAAAGTGAATCAGCTAAATTTTGGACAGTTTTTGCAGAATAAATCTTTGGAAACAGAACTAAACCTTTCAATCCAGGCAAGTGGGCAGGGATTTAATCCTGATAGTATGGATTTATTTTTAGTAACAGATGTGCATAATTCAAAGATTAGTGATTTTAATATTGATAGCACCAGATTGATTCTTGATATTAGAAGAAATGATGGTGGAAAGAAAATTATTAACCTTGTTTCAGATATTGCAGACTTAACACTTAGCGGAAATTTTTCTATAACTAAACTTGGTGATGTTTTTTCACGAGAAGCTGATATAATTAAAAATATCATATCTGAAAAAATTAACCCTATCTTTAATAAAGATTCAGTTTTAACTTCCTATCAGAAATCAATTGCTGTTAATAATTTTAAATCAATCCCCAATTTCAATATGGATTATCTTCTTGACTTTAAAGAAGCATTAAGTCTTGCATTGGGTAAAGATCAATTACAGTTGGATGGAGATATGAGAGGGAATATGAATTCTATTGATGATTCATTATCCCTAAACCTGATTGCTGATTTTAATTATCTAAAATTCTGGAACAAAGAAAAAGTATATTTTATTGTTAACACAAATTTGTCAGGTAATCTCACCAATCATTTAATTAATGAATATCAGTCAAGTTTTAAAACCCAATTAAATTTTAACTCTGATAGATTATATGCAGGTGCAAATATTTACAACCTTACCTCAAAAATTTTATTTGATGGTGAAAAATTATCTATTGATGTTAATGGAAATTATGAAGATAAGGCAAAAGCAAAACTAAATGCTTTAGCAGTATTCAATAATGATGTTATGAATATTAATATTGATACAGTAGAATTATTTTATAATCGTTTTAAAATATATAATCCAAATAATCTTCTTCTGTCCTATTCCAATAAAACAATTAACTTTGATGACTTACTCCTTAACGCCGCTGATGGTACAATTTCAATTAAAGGGGAGTTTGGAGCGGTAGGTGATCATACAACTACAATTTTATTTGATAATATTAGTGGTGAAAGAATTGCACGGGATCTTGTTGGGATTTCTGCCGAAAAAGGATTTAAATCTGATGTAAAAATAAATGGCTTATTAAACGGAAATTTTTCCGATCCCAAATTTTCTATAAATGCTGACATTAATGATATTTATTATGAGAACAGTAGCTTTGGATCTCTGGTTTCTAAGTTCAAATATGCAAACAATTCACTTACAACCGATATAAGGTTTGTGGATTCTCTCAATAATTTTGATTCGCCCAAAATGCTGGTAACAGGATTTGTACCTTTAGAACTTTCGGCAATAATCGATTCAACAAAAAAAAATAATGAAAAGCTTGATCTTACTATTCAATCCGATGAATTTGATTTAAGTTCTCTTGCGGGAATTTTTCCATATATTCAGTTTCAGAAAGGTAAACTTGAAACAGATATTTATATTACAGGCACCATTTCAAAACCAATAGCCATAGGGTATTTTAGTATTAAAGACACAAGGTTTAAGCTTAATTACAATAATATGGATTATGATTTAAATTCTAAGATTTGGATTGATGATGAAGTCATTACGATGGAAAGTGTTGAAATGAAAAATGTAACGGGTACACAATATGGCGGTGTTATCAAAGGCGATGGAATATTCAAACTAAAAAACTTTAGACTTGATTCCTCTTATGTTAAGCTTAATGGCGATCTAAAAGTCCTCGATCCAAGTTCAAAATCATCAAACCCTTATGCTTATGGTAATCTGGCAGTAAAAACAAGGGGTGATATTATTTATTCTTCATCCGGAGGGAAATCATATTTGCTTTTGCCTATTGATGTAACTGTTGCCGAGATGACAATCCCTTTAAGTAAATCCGCATATTCAAGTTCATCAGGATTTATATACAGATATAAAGAATTATATAATGAAAAAGGCAGATTACAATTCGAACTGGACAGTTTAATTCAATCTTCAACCAGAAAAAATGGAAATGGTAAAATTTTAACCGATGCCTCAAAACTCGATTACACTATTGATATTAAATTGGATACTGAAGCGGAAGTCGTTATTAATCTTTCAAAAGAGTTGGACCAGAATTTAAATTTAATTTTGGGCGGGGATTTTTTTCTTGAATCGATTGGTGGAAATACAAAATCCAGCGGAGCGTTAAAATTATTAGATGGTTCAAAGCTGGCTTTTATTAAATCTTTTGAAGCCACCGGAAATGTGAGTTTTGAAAAGTTAGACAATCCAATTATTGATATTGTCGGAACGTACAAAGATTATTATTATCCCACAGACGAAAAAAATGTAGCAATAGAGCAGGAAGTTGCTGTAAAAATAAAACTTAAAGGTCCGTTAAGTGAACTGAATCAAAATTTTGTAAAAGATGAAAATAATATTGGTGTGTACATCGGTAAACAAGCAATTGAGGAAGATAAAAAAGATCCAACTAAATCAGCATCGGATGCGTTCTTCTTCATAATTACCGGTAAGTTTACAGATGGCGCTACGCAACAGGAAAGAAATGCTGTGGCAAGTACTGCATCTTCACTTGCCGGCTCTGTGCTGGGCGGTTTTTTAAATCAGTACTTGGGCGATTATGTTAAAAGTGTTCAGCTAAGACAAACAGGAACAGAAACAAAATTTAATCTTATTGGCAAAGCGGGAAAATTTAAGTATGAAATTGGCGGGTCCACAGATGTCTTTCAGGATCTTAGCCGTGCAAATATTAAAATTGAATATCCAATCACCCAAAGATTTCAGTTGAGACTTCAGAGAAAAGAATCTGAAAATCAATTGAACTCAATAAATAATCCATTGTTTAATGAGTTAGGTATTAAATATAATTTTGAGTTTTAATGAAAAAAGAATTAATAGCTTTCTTTAATCGTAATCAGAATCGCGGATATAAATCCAAAGATATTGCAGATAAACTTGGGTTTACTTCTGATCATGAATATTCTTCGTTAAAGGCTGCACTTCATAAGCTTGAAGAAGAATCATTTCTAATCCGCACCGGCAAAAGATATCAACTAAATAAAATGCCGCAAACTAATCGGCTTAAAGGTAAATTAGCATTAAACCGGAATGGATTTGGATTTGTTATTATTAACGATGAAAGAATTAGTGATATTTTTATTGCAGCAAGAAACATCGGAACCGCTTTTGATAGTGACATAGTTGAAGTTGAATTGTTTGCCAAACAAAAAGGAAAAAATATTGAAGGACAGATCGTTAAAGTAATTGAACGTAAACGTAAAGAATATGTTGGTGTAATTAAAAAATCTAAATCGTTTTATTTCATCTCGCCGGATGATCCGAAAATTCACAGAGATATTTATGTTGATGAATCGAAATCAGCAGGAGCAAAAACCGGTGATAAAGTTGTTGTGGGAAATCTTTTGTGGGATAACCCATTACTTAATCCGGAAGCGGAAGTGATTGAGATTCTGGGAAAATCCGGTTTGCACGATACAGAGATAATTTCGCTTGCCAGGGAATTTGATCTTAAATATAAATTTAATTCAGAAGTACTTCTTGAAGCAGAAAAAATTAATCCGAAAATTTCTAATGATGAAATAAAAACCAGAATAGATTTTAGAAATAAAAATGTTTTTACTATCGATCCTGAGGATGCAAAAGATTTTGATGATGCCCTTTCAATCGAGAAACTTGAAAACGGAAACTATTCCATTGGAATACATATTGCAGATGTTTCACATTATGTAAGAAGCGGTTCAGCTTTGGATGGCGAGGCTTTTATAAGAGGTAACAGCGTTTATTTTGTTGGTAAAGTTATTCCAATGCTGCCGGAAAAATTATCAAACGAAATTTGTTCGCTCGTTCCTTATAAGGATAGACTAACATATTCTGTCATCGTTGAAATTGCACCGCGCGGAAAAATTGTTGATTATAAAATTCATAAAACAATTATTAACAGTAAAAGAAGATTTACTTATGAAGAAGTTCAGCAAATAATAACAAGTGAGGCAGGTGATTTTGCTGATGATATTCTTCAACTTAATAAGATTGCTGAAATATTAAGAAATAAACGGATGAGTGAAGGCAGTTTTGATTTTATAACTCCGGAAGTAAAGTTTAATCTTGATGATAATGGAGTTCCTGTTTCTTATTCCATTAAAGAAATGAAGCAAAGTAATATGCTTATCGAAGAGTATATGCTGCTTGCAAATAAAATAGTTGCAAGACATATTGCACTTCCTAAAACCGGACCTGTAAAACCATTTGTTTATCGTGTGCACGATTATCCTGATCCGGAAAAAATAGCAGAGTTTGCAAGATTTGTTAAAACTCTTGGCTATTCATTTGATCCGAATTCAAAATCAAAATCAAACCAATTTCAGTTGTTATTAAATCAAGCTAAAGGGAAAGAGGAAGAAGCATTAATAAATGAACTTGCAATACGCTCGATGGCAAAAGCAATTTACTCGGCAAAAAACATTGGACATTATGGATTGGGATTTAAACATTATACACATTTTACTTCTCCGATAAGAAGATACAGCGATTTAATAGTCCATCGCCTACTTTTTAATTATCTAAATAAAAAAAGTGGTGAAATTTATTCACTTGAACAATTAAATGAAATTTGCGAGAATACATCTGCAACTGAACGAAATGCTGTTGAAGCTGAAAGATTCAGTGTAAAACAAAAACAAATTGAATATCTAAAAAATCATCAGGGCAGTGAATTTTCGGCAATAATTTCTGGCATTACAAATTTTGGAATATTTGTTAAAATTACTGACATCTTAGCTGAAGGGCTTGTAAGATTGCGTGACCTTGACGATGATTACTACGTTTATGATGAAAAAAAATACGCAATTACCGGAAAGCGAACTAAGAAGCAATATAGATTAGGTGATAAAATTCATGTAAAGTTAATTCGTGTTGACGAAGAAAGATCTGAATTAGATTTTATTATTCTTGAATAAAAGGAATGAACATGCAAAGTTTTAAAATAATATCTCTACTCATTATCATGCTTGCAAACATTGCCTTTGCACAGTTTGGTAAAAATAAAGTGCATACAAAAGATTTTGATTGGAGCTATATCCAAACTGAACATTTTGATATTTATTTTGCGAATGGCGGTGAAACATTAACTGAATTTGCCGCTGACGCCGCAGAAAAATCAGTTGCTTCAATTCAAAAATCTTTTAACTACAGAATAAATAGCCGTATAACCATAATTGTATATAATTCACAAAATGATTTTCAGGAAACAAATATTATCGATAGTTATTTGAGTGAAGGTATTCAGGGATTTACAGAGCTATTTAAAAATCGTGTCGTTATACAATTTACAGGATCATATAAACAATTTGAACATCTTGTTCATCACGAATTAGTTCATGCAGTAATGAATGATATGTTTTACGGCGGGTCAATTCAAAATATAATATCAAACAATATATCACTTCAATTTCCAATATGGTTTAGCGAAGGATTAGCTGAGTATGAAGCTTTGGGGTGGGATGTTGATACCGATATGTTTATACGCGATGCTGCAATTAGTGAGTATCTTCCTGATCTTGAAAGATTAGATGGATACTTTGCTTATCGAGGAGGACAATCAGTTTTTTATTACATTGCTAATAAATATGGTAAAGAAAAAATTGGCGAGCTTCTAAACAAGATTAAAGGTGTCGGAAATGTTGCTGAGGGAATTAAAGCAACTTTAGGAATTGATGTGGAGGAACTTGGCGAGAGATGGAAAAAAGAAGTTAAGAGAAATTTTTGGCCCGATATATCGACAAGAGATGATGCAGATAATTTTGCAAAAAGATTAACCAATCCTAAAAAAGACGATGGATTTTATAACACATCACCCGCACTTTCACCGCAGGGTGATAAGATTGCATTTATTTCTAATCGTGATTTTTATTTTGATGTTTATTTGATGGATGCCTTGGATGGGAAAGTTATTGATAAACTTGTCGAAGGTAATCGTTCGCCTGATTTTGAAGAACTTAATATCCTTACGCCTGGTCTAACCTGGTCACCGGATGGAAAGAAAATAGCTCTCTCTGCTAAACGCAGCGGCTATGATGTAATTTATATTATTGATGTGGAATCGAAAGATCAGGAAACACTTCCAATAAGGTTAGAATCAATTCAAAGTGTTACCTGGTCCAATGACGGTAATTATCTGGCGTTTGTGGGACAAAACACAAAGCAATCAGATATTTATCTTTACAACTTTGCTACATCATCAGTAATTAATCTTACTGATGATATTTTTAGTGATTCTGATCCTTCATGGTCTCACGATAACAAATCAATTTATTTTTCTTCTGATAGAGGAAATATTTTAAGTAAAACTGATCTTCCTGATAACTTTAAAATCCAGAATCATAATTATTTACAAAGAGATATTTACAAATTTTTAATTAATGAAAATAAAATAATAAGAATTACCGATTTACCATTTAGTGATGAAACGGCTGCGAGAGAAGAATCTGATGGGGAAAGACTTATGTTTATCTCAGACTTGAATGGAATAAATAATATTTATATTAAATCAATCAAGCAGGAAGATGATAATACTTCAATAATTAATTCGCCTGTTAAACCTATCACAAATTCATTAAGCGGACTTTATCAGTTGTCTCTATCAGCCGATACAAAAAAACTTGTTTTCGCTTCACTTTATGAATCAGGATTCACAATATTTTTAATGAACAATCCATTTGAGGCTAAAACTGATCTAGATACTCTTAAACCAACACTTTATATTTCTAAATTGGAGGAGCAGAGGAAGAAACAAGTTAGCATACCGGAAATTTTAGAATCAAAAAGTATTACCTTAGAAGTTCCCAAAGATGATAATCAAATTAAAATATTTACCGGCGATGTTATTGAATCTGATTCAACAAAGAAAACTTCAAAACTTGATTTATCAAAATTTGTATTTGGTTCTAAAGACTCAACTGAAAAAACCGTTTATGCAAACGATTCATTATTCTTGCCAAAAGATAATCTTGATGAAAACGGAAACTACAAAGTAAACCGATATAAAATTAATTTTGGTCCTGATTTGATTTACGCCAATGCCGGCTATAGTACATTTTATGGTTTAATAGGAACTACAATTATTTCTTTTAGTGATGTTCTTGGAGATCATCGCTTAGTTGGTGTTACCGGTTTACAGATCGATTTAAAAAACAGCGATTACGGATTAGCTTATTATTATCTTGGCAGCAGAATTAATTACGGCATACAAGGTTTTCACACTGCAAGATTTGTTAATCTTGTAAGAGGTAATTTTATTAATCTATACAGGTTTAGAAATTACGGTGCATCTCTTTCTGCAAATTTCCCTTTAAATAGATTTTATAGATTAGAAGCCGGTTTAAGCTGGTTGAATGTTCGTAGTGAAAACCTAGATGATCTTTCTGTACCCGAAGAGCAGACATCCTTTTTGGTTCCATCATTAGGTTTTGTACATGACAACGTGCTTTGGGGTTACACATCACCGATTGAAGGAACAAGATATAAATTAGAAGCTTACGGCAATCCTGGATTAGGAAATAGTAAATTAGGTTTTTACACACTTGCCGGTGATTACAGAACTTACTTAAGATTCTGGACAGATTATTCATTTGCAATTAGATTTTCCGGCGGATATTCAGGTGGTCCTAACGCACAAAGATTTTTTTTAGGTGGAATAGAAAATTGGATAAACAGATCATTTGCAACATCAGAAATTCCTATCGAATCTAACAGCGATTATGCTTTTCTTACTGCAGTATTACCATTGAGAGGTTATAACTATTCAGAACGAATTGGTTCCAAATACTTTTTAATGAACTATGAATTAAGATTTCCACTCATAAGATATCTTGTTCCTGGTGCATTGCCAATTTTATTAAGTAACATTTTAGGAGTCGCATATATTGATGCTGGAGCAGCGTGGAATAAAGATAAATCCCTTCAATTATTCAGTAAAAATTCGGAAGGAAATGTAGTTACTAATGATCTTTTGATGGGTACTGGTGTTGGTGCAAGGGTATTCTTCCTGTATTTTCTTTTAAGATTTGATGTAGCTTGGGCTTATAACATAGATAAATTTGCTAAACCAATATTTTATTTTTCGATCGGTGCTGACTTTTAAAATTGAATACAGATTATTATTTGAACTAATTATTATGCTAATATGATTAGGATTTTTTGTTAGTTGGTTTTGATTTTTCTACAGAAGTTTTAGGTTCAGATTTATTCTTATTTTTATAATCGGTTTGATAAAACCCGCTCCCTTTAAAAATCGGTCCCGAGCCCGCACCGATTAGACGCTTAACTTTACCACCACACTTGGGGCATTTTTCCAATAGTTTTGAATTCATAGACTGAAAAACTTCAAATTTATTTGAGCAGCTTAAACATTTATAATCATAAGTCGGCATTACATTTCCTAAAATTGTTTACCTAAAAATAATGAATAATTAAAGAATCTTCTATAAATTTAGGTTGAAACAATTTCTATTCTCTTTAAATAATATTTATATCACCTTGAAAAAATTAATTTCTATAACAAGTATTTCCATTTTTATAATTACAAGCTGTTTAAATTATAACCAGGATGTAACAATATACCCGGATGGTTCCGGGAAAATGCAAGTTAATTACTGGATGAAATTTTCGGATACTTCAAGTGTTGCAACAATTTTAGAGTTGGAAATATTTAACCCGGATTCTATAAGAAAAGAATTTTCTTCTAAATTTGTAAATTTGTTAAACGTTCAAACATATTCTGATTCAACCGATTCAACAATTCATGCTGTTATAGATATAAGTTTTAATCTTATTGATTCATTAAATACTGTAAACGCATTTGCTCAGTCCAGTTTCAAATTAGAGGATGGAGCTGCCGGTCAAAAAATATTCAGCCAATTTATTCCACCTGTAACAACAGGTTTTGGTATAAATGGAAATCAATTCAGGGTTAACTATAATTATGATATTCGCGGGGAAATAATCACTCACAACGCAACTAATAAGTCTGGTAATATTTTAACTTGGTCATATTCATTATCTGAAATCGGTCGCGGCAAAACTATTTCAGTGACATTTAAACCGTATAAATTAAAAGAAACACCATATTGGATATATATTCTTGCGGGATTAGTTCTATTGATTGTAATATTTTTCCTATTAAAAAAGAAAAAAGATTAGATTAACGTATTTTTTAGATAATTGAATTTATTGACATAGCATACCTCTTTGGTTATATTTGACGCCTATTTTTAATTACTTAAGCGATTTTTCAAATGCCATCAAATGATTTTATGGTCTTTGCGGGAAGTTCCAATATTCCATTAGCAAATAAAATTGTTGATGCAATGGGCATAACTTTAGGAGCTTTAGAACTAAAGCGATTTAGTGATGGTGAAATTTGGGCTAAGTTTGGTGAAAATATTCGCGGAAGAGAAGTATTCATAATTCAGTCTACTAATCCACCCGCTGAAAATTTACTTGAATTACTGATTATGATTGATGCAGCAAAAAGAGCATCAGCCAAAAGAATAACCGCAGTAATTCCTTATTTCGGTTATGCAAGACAAGACAGAAAAGATCAGCCAAGGGTTTCTATAACGGCAAAATTAATGGCTAATCTTATTACAGTTTCTGGGGCAGACCGTGTGATGACTATGGATTTACATGCATCACAAATTCAAGGTTTTTTTGATATACCTGTGGATCATTTATATGGCTCCTCGATATTTTTAAATTATGTTAATAATTTATCTGATAATCTTGCAGTAGTATCTCCGGATGTAGGAGGAATAAAAATTGCA
Organism: Ignavibacteriales bacterium; assembly: GCA_037444745.1. Lineage (GTDB taxonomy): Bacteria > Bacteroidota > Ignavibacteria > Ignavibacteriales > Ignavibacteriaceae > IGN3. Next base: position 51,541 of record JBBILT010000011.1, on the reverse strand, counting down.
AGAGCCTATGCCAAAATGCTCCACTCTGGATTAATTGTGCTTGATAAACGAAGACCCAAACAAAACCTTGCTGAGGTAATGAATATAATTGGGGAAGTAGAAGGAAAAGATATTCTTCTTGTTGATGATTTGATAGATACTGCCGGTACATTTGTTGGCGCCGCAAAAGCTTTGAAAGAAAAAGGAGCCAAACAAATTTTTGGTGCAGTTACACATCCATTATTATCAGGTCCGGCGTTTGAACGAATTAATGAAGGTGATCTTGATAAATTATTTGTTACAGATACAATTTATTTCGATCCTAATTTCTCAGAAAAAATAGTAACGTTATCAGCAGCACCACTTTTTGCAGAAGCAATTTTAAGAACTTTTAATAACGAATCAATTAGTTCATTATTTAATATAGATAAAGGTTAATAAGAACCGGAGATAGAATGAAAAAAGTAATCCTAGAAGCAAAGATGCGCACAAAAATAGATAAAGCATCCCGCAGTGCATTAAGAAAAGAAGGAAGAGTTCCTGCAATCTTTTATTCAAGACATCATCAACCCCTTTCGATAGATGTTTCGGAAAGAGCGCTTCAACCACTTGTCTTTACATCCAAAACAAATTTAATTTCGTTAAATGTGGATGGTCAGGACGAAGTCGATTGTATTATAAAAGATGTTCAGTTTGATCCTGTTACAGAAAAAATAGTTCATATTGACTTGCTTGGTCTTAAAAAAGGCGAAAAAATTCAAATTGAAGTTCCAGTAAAATTAATAGGAATTCCAATTGGTATTAAAGAAGGTGGAATTCTTCAACACACATTACATAAAATTGAAGTTGAATGCTTGCCTGCAGATATTCCTGAACATATTGAAATTGATGTTACTAACATTAAGCTGGGTAGTTCAATACATGTTGGCGATCTTAAATTTGATAATTTTATTATTCTCAATTCTGAAGATGCTATAATTGCTTCAGTAACCCATCCTAAAATAGAAGTAGAAGCAGTTGCTGCCCCTGCTGTGGAAGGTGAGGAAATCAAAGAACCTGAAGTTATAGCTAAAGGCAAACCTCAAGAAAAAGAAGAAGAATAGTTTTAAGTGCGAGTCATTGTTGGAATTGGTAATCCCGGCAATCGCTATAAAAATAACCGACATAACGTTGGATTCCAATTCCTTAATTATTATGCAAATAAAAAATCGCTTAAATTCAAAGCATCAAAATTTGATTACTATTATGCCGAAGGGGACTTTGATAATAATCCCTTCCTATTGGTTAAACCGACAACCTATGTTAACAATAGCGGAATAGCTGTCTTAGCTTCCGTTAATGAATATGATATTAATTTAAGTGATCTTTTGGTTATTGTTGATGATATCAATATTCCAACCGCTGCGGTAAGAATTAGAAAATCCGGTGGCGATGGCGGACATAATGGGTTAAACTCTATTATTTATCATTTAAATAGTAATGATTTTCCAAGATTAAGAATTGGAGTTGGAAATAATTTTGATTCAGGAAAATTACCTGATTATGTTTTATCTGATTTTGATGAAAAAGATTTCGATAATTTAAAAAAAACTTTTGATCTAACTATTTATTTGTTAGATGATTTCATCAAGGATGGTTATCGGAAAATGCTCAATTCTTTCAGCCGATTAATTAAAGTAGAAAATTTAAATAGTAAATCAGAATAGTGATATTTGTTTAACAACCATCTGTTTTGTTATCTGATTTAATTATTCTTTATGATTTTAAATAATATAAAGTAAATTTATTCACAGAATTAAATAATCAGGAATGGGATTATGGCTAAAAAATTTTTTTCCATTGCAATTTTTCTTTTTTCTCCAAGTGTGATTTTTGCCGGAGAGCAGAATCTAAAAATTCCCACATTGTCTGATGCACAAAGTCAAATTCTTATTTGGGGTTTGTTGGTTTGTATTTTGGGAATGGGATTTGGATTTTACCAATTTCTTAAAGTAAAAAAATTGCGTGCTCATAAGTCAATGCTTGATGTTGCTGCAATTATTTTTGAAACCTGCAAAACTTATTTAGTTCAGCAGGGCAAATTGCTTGTAGTCCTTTTCCTTTTTATTGCGGCTTGCGTCTCTTTTTATTTTGGTTATTTGCAGCACAACTCATTAGGGGGCGTATTATTAATCCTCAGTTGGACAATTATCGGAATTCTTGGTTCATACAGTGTTGCCTGGTTTGGAATTAGAATGAACACGCTTGCAAATAGTAGAATGGCTTTTGCTTCATTGGAAAGAAAACCAATTAAATTATTAAACATTCCGCTTGATGCCGGAATAAGTATTGGTGTCGTTCTTATTTCTCTTGAATTAATTATGATGTTAATTATTCTACTTTTTATTCCACGTGAATATGCCGGTGCAAGTTTTGTTGGATTTGCAATTGGTGAATCACTTGGTGCGAGCGCGTTAAGAATTGCCGGCGGAATTTTTACAAAAATTGCTGATATAGGTTCCGACCTAATGAAGATAGTTTTTAAAATTAAAGAAGATGATCCGCGTAATCCTGGAGTTATTGCTGATTGTACTGGTGATAATGCTGGTGATAGCGTTGGACCAACGGCAGACGGATTTGAAACTTATGGAGTTACAGGTGTTGCTTTAATTAGTTTTATCGTTTTGGCTGTAGGAAATTTGGCAAGTTTTGATGAAGCAAAAAAAATCGAATATCAAACCGCATTACTTACATGGATTTTCTCAATGCGTATTATGATGATCATAACTTCGATAGTTGCATTTTATATAAACAAATTTGTGAGTAAAGCTCTTTATACAGAAAAAGATGATATTGATTTTGAAAAACCATTAACAGCATTGGTTTGGATAACCTCCGGACTGTCGATCTTAGTTACTTTTGCTGTTAGTAAAGTAATGATTGGAAATTTACCAAACAATATTTGGTTAACTCTCTCAATCATTATTAGCTGCGGTACTTTAGGCGCAGCTTTAATTCCAGAATTCACCAAAATATTTACTTCACCGCATTCAAAACATGTAAATGAAATCGTTTCTGCATCGCGTGAGGGCGGTGCTTCACTTACAATTCTTTCTGGTTTAGTTGCTGGAAATTTTAGTGCTGTTTGGAATGGAATGGTATTCTTAGTTTTGATGTTTATTGCTTATACAGCAAGTTTATGGGGATTAAGTGACTTTATGATATATCCATCTGTCTTTGCTTTTGGATTGGTTGCATTTGGATTCTTAGGGATGGGTCCTGTAACAATTGCTGTTGATAGCTATGGACCTGTAACTGATAACGCACAATCAATCTATGAGTTATCATTAATTGAAGAGGAAAAAGATATTCATAATCAAATAGAAAAAGAATTTGGATTTAAACCGGATTTTGAAAAAGCAAAACATTATCTTGAAGCAAACGATGGGGCGGGGAATACATTTAAGGCTACTGCAAAACCAGTTCTGATCGGTACTGCTGTAGTTGGAGCTACAACAATGATTTTTTCCTTAATTCTTGTTATAAAAGAATCTTTAGGAATTAATCCAGAAGAAATTTTAAGCATTCTTAATCCATACTCACTACTTGGATTTATTGCCGGAGGTGCAGTTATATTTTGGTTTGCCGGTGCTTCGATGCAAGCAGTTACAACCGGAGCTTACCGCGCAGTTGAGTATATAAAAAAGAATATTAAACTTGATGAAAATGCCGATAAGAAAGCATCTACAGAACAATCAAAAGAAGTGGTAAAAATTTGTACCAAGTATGCACAAAAAGGAATGATAAATATTTTTATTGCTATATTTTCATTTGCCTTAGCATTTGCATTTTTATCAGCACCTCAAAATGGAAACAATCATCCCGTTGCATTTTTCATCAGCTTTTTAATTTCAATTGCTGTATTTGGTTTATATGAAGCGTTGTTCATGTCTAATGCAGGCAGCGCTTGGGATAATGCAAAAAAAGTTGTTGAAGTTGATTTGAAGGAAAAAGGAACACCGCTTCATGATGCTACTGTTATTGGAGATACCGTTGGTGATCCTTTCAAAGATACTTCATCAGTTGCTCTAAATCCAATTATTAAGTTTACAACACTTTTTGGTTTACTTGCAATGGAAATAGCTATTTCAAAGGATTTTCAGCAAGTCTCCCCGTATATAGGGACAATATTTTTTGTAATTGCATTAACTTTTGTTTGGAGATCATTTTATAGGATGAGAATTAAATAATTTGCAAAAACATGTTATTCTTAATAAATTTGAATCAGTATTAGAAAATATTTTATTAACCCTGCTCTTATTATTATTAAATAAGGGCCATTAAGACCATAGGGAGGTGATTATTTAAATGAAGACGAGTGTTTACGAAAGTGCCATTCTGATTAATGCCGCACTGGATGACCAGCAAATCGAATCTATTCTTACCCGTGTTAAAGAATTAATAACAAATAATGGCGGAGAAATCCTAGAGCTTGAAAACTGGGGTAGAAAACGTCTTGCGTATCCTGTTGAAAAAAGTAAAATTGGGTATTATGCGATTTTTAGGTTTGATGCTTCTGGAGATATAATTGCTAAACTAGAAAGATCATATTCTCTTGATGAACATATTTTAAGATTTGTAACATTGAAACTTAGTAAGTTTGCTCTTGAGCAGATCGAAAAAAATAAGGTTCTTTCAACCGCTTTGAAAGAAGAAGAGATTTCTGAGGCGATAGTTGATAAGACTGAAGTTGAAGAAGTCGAAGATGAGAATGAAGATAAGGTTAAATAATAATAAACAGATTTAGTTTGGAGGTTCAAACATGGCCGACCTTAAAATGCCAGAAATTAATTATGTAATCGTTGCGGGTAACTTAACAAAAGATCCAATTTTTAGAGAGACTACTAATGGTACACCTGTTGTCAATTTTTCAATCGCTTCTAACAGAAAGTTTAAAGACAGTACAAATCAGTGGCAGGAAGATGTTTGTTATGTTGGTATTGTTGCATGGAATAAACTTGCTGAAAGCTGCAGAGATAGATTAAAGAAAGGTTCTGCTATTTTAGTTGATGGCGAATTACAAAGCAGAAGCTGGAAATCCGATGACGGACATAATAGAAGTATTGTTGAAATTAAAGCAAGAAGGATTCAATTTCTTAATAAAAGATTAATTGGTTCAGATTCAAATGGTTCAGCTCACGAGGAAGAAGAACCAAGTTTTGCAGTTGATGATTCGATTGATTATACCGAAGATTCATTTGATAAATTTTTATCTGATGAAGAATCAAATTTAATGAAATAATAAGGTGCTCTAAATGAAAAAAGATATTAAAACAAAGAAAGTTTGCAGATTTACACAAAATCATGTTTTATACATTGATTATAAAGATGTAAAACTTTTACAAAAATTTATTACCGAGCAAGGTAAAATTATTCCAAAGAGAATAACAGGTACAAGCTCAAAGTATCAACGTGAATTAGCCAAAGCTATTAAGCGTGCAAGGCATATGGCTCTTATTCCATATGTTTCTGATACCGTTAGATAGTTAAATTAAGTTGGAGAAATTATGAAAGTTATTTTAAGACGTGATCACGAAACTTTAGGTAAAATTGGTGATCTTGTGGATGTTAAAGATGGTTATGCAAGAAATTTTTTGCTTCCCAGAGGAATTGCTTATGCTGCTCTTAAAGGAAATATTAAATCTCTTGAAGAAGAAAAAAAATCAGCTGAGAAGAGGAATTTACAAGACCTAAAAGCTGCTGAGTCTTTAGCTGCAGAGTTAGAAACAGTATCTGTCACCATACCTGTTCAGGTTGGTGAAGAGGATAAAATTTTTGGTACAGTTACAACTCAAATGATTGCTGATGCTCTCAAAGACAAAGATTACGATATTGATAAAAGGAAAATAGAAATCGAAGAACCGATTAAATCGCTTGGCATTTATGGTGTAAGTTTAAAACTTCATCAAAATGTTAATGCTAAGATTAAGGTTTGGGTTGTCCGAGAGTAACAAATTCTTTAAAACTAAAAAGAGAATCCGATCGGATTCCCTTTTTTTATATGGTAAAAACTAATCTATCTTACTTTAATTTTATTTTCACTAATTAGTTTTGCAATATGCGCAGTACCTTTTTTGCTTATGGTTTTAACTGCACTTGTTGTAAGTTTTATCGTAACAAATCTATTCAATTCCTGTACCCAAATTCTTTTCTTCTGAAGATTAGGAAGAAATCTAGCATTTGTTTTATTGTGTGCATGTGAAACGCTGCTTCCAGCTACCGGACCTACGCCGGTTACTTGACATCTTCTAGCCATTACTTAACTCCTTAATATTATATACTATCATTTTATCGACTACAAATATATGCAAAACATCTAAAATAAATGAAATATTTTCAATTATTATTTTCTCTTTTATGTCTCGAAATTAATATTTAAGGTTGGCAATAATAATTGTTGTTTTTACTTGATTATCAGTGTATAAAACCTTTTTTTTGCATCTAAAATGAATTTAGATTGATAAATTTTGAAAAGTGATATATATGGAATTTTATGAATTACATCCTCAGAATCCTCAACAGCGATTTATAAGCAAAGCAGTCGATGTACTCAAGTCCGGTGGTATCATTATCTTTCCAACAGATACTTATTATGGTTTAGGATGTGATATATATAATAGAGAAGGAATTAAACAAATTTTTCTCATAAAAAATGAAATGGACAATAAACTTTTCAGCTTCATTTGTTCGGATTTAAAAGATATCTCCAGTTATGCAAAAGTTTCAGACTATGCATATAGAACTATGAAACATCTTTTGCCAGGGCCATATACTTTCATTCTTCCAGCGGCTAAAGTAATTCCCAAAAAATTATGGACAAAAAGAAAAACTGTTGGTATTAGAGTTCCGGATCATGCAGTAACCATTCAGATTGTTAAAGAACTTGGTAATCCTATTGTAAGTACAAGTACTACTACACGGAGAGGTGAGCCTCTTATTGATCCACAAGAAATTAAGAATATTTTTAACTCGCAAGTTGATTTGATGCTTGCTTCCAATAGCATGAATTTTAAACCTTCTAGTGTTATTGATTTAAGTGGAGAAGTGCCCGAAGTTATTCGCGAAGGTGCCGGCGATGTAAGTTTATTTAAATAATCTGTTAAATGAATTAGAAAAAGGGAGGAATATCAATCCTCCTTTTTTATTTTCGATAAACCTGTGTTGATGAAGCCTGATGAAGAGGTGTAATTATAATTTGATTAATATTAACATTGGTTGGTCTTGTAGCACAAAATGAAACTGCTTCTGCAACTTCATTGGGAGTTAAAGGTTTTATTCCAGCATAAACTTTGTTTGCTCTCTCTTCATCACCAGAAAATCTGACTTTACTAAATTCAGTGTAAACCATTCCCGGATCAACGCTGCTAACTTTTATTCCTTTATCAAGCATGTCTAACCTGAAAGATTGAGTGAGAGAATTTACAGCAAACTTGGTTGCTGAATAAACATTTCCATATGAGTAAACTTCATGGCCAGCCGTAGAGCCTATGTTAATAATGTGACCACTTTGTCTAAGGACCATTTGAGGCGAAACTACTCTCGTTACATTTAGTAACCCTTTAATATTTGTATCTATCATCTCATTCCAATCAGTAAGTTTGCCTTCAAAAATTTTATCCATTCCCCGGGCTAACCCGGCATTATTTAATAGAACATCAACTTGTTTCCAGTCTTCTGGAAGACTATTAAATTTATTTTGGACATCTTCAAAATTTCTAACATCCATTTGTAAAATATTGATTTTAATATCAAATTCTTTTTCAAGTTTATTTGCAAGCTGCGTAAGTTTTTCCTTTCGTCTTGCTGTTAGGATAAGATTTGCTTTAAGCTTTGCAAATTCAGTTGCACAAGCTTCACCAATACCAGAAGAAGCACCTGTAATTAACACAATTTTATTTTTAAGATTTAACATTACTCTCCCTTAATTGTTAATTAAAAATTCCGGCAATTATGTTTCCACATTTGCCGCATTTATTTTTATTTAAGTTTACTTTTTTTATGGTGTGCCAATTTCTTTCAATCAATAAGCTTCCGCAGCTGGGGCAATAAGTCGATTGATTTTTCACATCGTGTACGTTTCCAACATAGCAGTATTTGATTCCAACGCTTTCAGCAATATTCTTCGCAGTAATGAGCGCAGTGTGCGGCGTTGAATTCTTATTTCTCATCTTAAAATCCGGATGAAATGCTGTAAAATGAAGAGGCACTTCATCACCAAGATTATTAATTATCCAGTCACACTCATTTTTTATTTCAGCCTCAGAATCATTTTCATCGGGAATTAATAGAGTTGTTAACTCTATCCAAACATTAGTCTCATTCTTTAACCAAACTATTGTATCTAAAACATCATTAAGATGTGAAAAAGTATTTTTAAAATAAAATGTTTCTGTAAAAGCTTTAAGGTCAACGTTAGCGGCATCAATAAATTTATAAACATCTTTACGCGCTTCTTTATCAATGTATCCGGCAGTTACCATAACTGATTTAATATTTTCTTCTCTTGCTATTTTAGAAATATCAATAACATATTCACCAAAAATAGTAGGATCATTATAAGTAAATGCTATCGATGGGGTTGAATATTTTTTTGCTAGTTGAATTACATCTTCCGGTGTTGCCATTATTGAATTTGTATCGTCTAATTTTGCTTTGCTAATGGACCAGTTCTGACAAAATTTACAGCCAAGGTTACAGCCTGCCGTTCCGAAACTCAAAATTGATGTACCGGGGAAAAAATGATTAAGTGGTTTTTTTTCGATAGGGTCAATTCCAAAACCTGTTGGTCTTCCATAACCTAAAGAATAAAGTTTGCCCTTAATGTTCTGACGGATGTAGCAAAAACCGGGTTGCCCTTCACCTATTTCGCAATATCTTGGACAAAGAGTGCAAAGGATTTTTCCTCTTTCATTTGTGTTCCACCAGCGGGCTTCTTTTAAACCTAAATTTATCATTATTACAACACTTCAAACCTTAACCAGTTTGCCCTACTTTTTTCTGAATAGGGTGCGCCTGCCGTAAAGATTACCATGTCCCCTTTTTTTACTAAACCATTATTAATAATTAATTCTTTTGCATCATCAATTGCAAGATGTTCTTTATCGATACTTTCACGAAATATCGCTGTTACTCCCCAGCGAAGACAAAGATTGTTCATTGTATCAAAACTATTTGAGATAGCAATGATTCTTGAATCAGGTTTATATTTTGAAATAATTCTTGCTGTACGACCTTTAAAAGTAAAGACAACAATAGCTTGCGCTTTTATCTGCTTGCTAATTTCCACAATGGCTCTTCCAACTGAATCGAACAAGTTTTCTTGTAAATTATTTGAAACTATATAATCAATATTTCTTCTATCCTCAGAATGTAATTCAGCATTTTTAAGAATATCATTCATTATCTGAACAGTGTTTATTGGAAATTCTCCTACGGAAGTTTCGCCGCTTAACATAACAACATCGGTTCCATCCCAAACAGCATTTGCAACATCAGAAGCTTCTGCTCGCGTTGGAATAGGTGAGTGAATCATTGATTCAAGCATTTGTGTAGCCGTAATAACAAGTTTTCCTGCAGCATTACATTTTTTAATTATTGTTTTTTGAAGAACAGGAACATCTTGCGGTGGAAGTTCAACACCAAGATCGCCACGTGCAACCATTATTCCATCCGAGGCATCAATTATTTCTTCAAGGTTTTCGATAGATTCTTTTTTTTCAATCTTAGCTATTACAGGGATTTTTTTACCTTTTTCATTTAACCATTTTTTAAGTTGCAAAACATCTTCAGCGCATCTAACAAATGATAAGGCGATGTAATCCACTCTATGTTTAAGTACAAATTCAAGATCCTTAAAATCTTTTTCTGTAATCGATGGAGTAGATAACTTCATTCCCGGAAGATTCATTCCTTTCCTGGGTGATAGAACTCCGCCGTTATCAATTTTACAAATCAGAGAATCAGATTTTTTTTGTTCCACTGTTAGTCGAATTAATCCATCATTAATTAATATCTTATCGCCAATCTTAGCGTCATTTATCAATAGTTTGTATGATGTAGAAATTATTTTATCATTTCCTAAAATATCTTTGATAGTTATTTCGATTTTTTTCCCTGAATGAAGAATTATGCTTGATGATTGTAAATCTCCAATTCTAATCTTTGGCCCTTGAAGATCGGCAAGGATTGCTAAGGGTGCGTTCTCATCTGTGCAGGCAATGTGAACTGTATTAAATATCTCTTCAAAAAATTCATAGTTACCGTGCGAAAGATTTAATCTAACTGCATCTATTCCTGTTTTAATTAATTCACGAATGATTGCAACATCCTTTGTTGCTGGTCCAAGGGTAACAAGAATCTTTGTCTTTGCAAAGGTTTCCGGATTATCAATCATCATTTACTCTTCTTTTTACTTTTCGATTCCACTTGACCACTTGTTCTTAATGCTCTTGATTTTGTATAAAGATCTCTGATTTTTTTCTCCACTAAATCAAACACACTACCAGCTTGATAACCTTTTGCAGTTTTTATTCCAGCTTTAACTCCTGTTAGAATTTCAACTCCTTCTTCAACTGTTGAAATAGGGTAAATATGGAACTGTTTTTTTCTAACAACTTCAACAACATCTTCCCTTAACATAAGATCTTTAACGTTTTGAATTGGAATAATAACTCCTTGAGTTCCAGTTAATCCTTGCAATTTGCAGATATCATAAAATCCTTCAATCTTTTCATTAACTCCGCCGATTGGCTGTACATCGCCCTTTTGATTTAATGATCCGGTAACAGCGATAGATTGTTTAATAGGTAAACCGGCAAGTGTGGAAAGTAGAGCAAAGATTTCTGTGCACGAAGCGCTATCGCCATCCACCATTCCGTATGATTGTTCAAATACAAGATTGGCATTAAAAGATAAAGGAAGATCTTGTCCAAATGTTTCTTTAAAATAACCTGATATAATAAGAACACCCTTGTTATAATGTCTTCCACTCATGCCTGCTTCACGTTCCACATTTAATATAGTTCCGCCGCCTAAAGAAACTGTTGCAGTAATTCTTGTTGGTCTTCCAAAAGAATAGAAATCAGCATTGTAAACCGCTAATCCATTTATTTGTCCGATACGTTCACCTTTAGTATCTATCAACAGTGTTTTATCTTTAAACATTTCAGTCACTTTTTCTTCAAGCATGCCATGTCGTTCGCGAGCAAACTTATAAGCTTTTTCAACGTGTGGTGCAGACACAATATTAAATCCATCATCGGTTGCCCAAAAACTTGCTTCCCGTGCTATATCAGCAATTTTGGAAAATCTAAGTGTTAGTTTATTCTTTTGTCCTGCCATAATAGCACTAATCTCAATCAAATCAGCGATGGCTGATTTATCAAACTCTTTAAGTTTTTCATTCTTTATCAGCTTCTTAATTACTGTTGCATATTCAAAAATAACATCATTACTTCGATCAATTTCATAATCAAAATCTGCTTTAATCTTAAACATTTTTTTAAAATCATATTCACGTTCAGATAAATATCCATAAATCATTTGGCTGCCGATGAGGATCACTTTTGTGTCAATATCTATTGGCTGCGGTTTAAGTGAGGTTGATGACATTGAAAACTGAAAAGGAGATTCCTGTATTTCAAGTGTGTTGTAGGTGAGAACACGCTTTAGAGATTTCCAAACACCTGGTTCTTCAAATAAGTGCATAACATTTAGAACCAGATAACCACCATTTGCCCGCAGTAAGGATCCGGATTTGATATTTGTAAAATCGCTGTACCAATTTCCCTTACCGTCATTTACTCTTTCAATTGTGCCCAGCAGATTAATATAGGTTGGATTAGTTTCAATAATTACGGGGCAGCCTTCAGAATCTGAATTATCTAAAATAATATTTACTTCATAATCTCTAAAGTAATCAATCAAATAACCTTCCTGAGTTACTTCACCTTCGGGTTTTGTTCCTTTAAATATCTGAACATTATTTAAAATATTTTCTTCAACACAGTTTAAATGGTGTAAAGCCGAATTAGAATTATATTTTTCTTTAAGTCCTTCAAAGATTCCTTTAACAATTACTTCAGCACTTTCCTTTTCCAATTTTGTAAGGCGTTCCTGAAACTCCTGACTAATTTTTAATCCTTTCTTAAAAAGGATTTGAAGTTTTTGTTGATGATTATTATAATTTTTTAAAATCTCTTTAGCTTCTTCAGATGTTAATTTTTTTTGTTTTATTTGTTCTTCAAGTTGAAAAACCGGAACAGGTTGTCCATTAACAAGAGGAATAATATCCGGTCTTACTTGGTCACCTGATTTAATTTGTCCTAATGATAATCCTTTTGCTCTTAGCTCTGTATCAAAGGTACTCATCAATTCCTGCTCTTGCTTGTCATATTCATCAACAATGTTTTTCTTTCTAGCAAGATATAATTCACTTTCAAGTGTTAAGGGAATCCGTTGTTTTAAAATATCTATTGCCGATAAAAGATCTTGTCTAAATTCTTTCGCTTTACCTTTGGGAAACTTAAGCAGTAAAGGTTGATCCGGATTCTTAAAATTATTAACGTAAGCATGATCATAAAGCGGTGGGCAATTTGCGCTTATCTTTTCCAGCATTTGTTTTACAGTTGTTGCTTTGCCTGAGCCAGAAAGCCCCGCTATATAAATGTTGTAACCAGGGCTCCTCAAATCAACACCAAGCCTTATGGCTTTAAGCGCTCGTTCCTGCCCCAATATACCTTCGATAGGGTCAATATCTTCCGTAGATTCAAATTCAAAAATATTTGGATCACATTTCCATCTCAGTTCTTCAGGTTTTAATTCTTTATGTTTAAGTGATTTTTGTGAAGCCATATCTTACCTGTAATTTTTAGATTTCAGAAGTGAGAAATTCATTATTATTTTTGTAATGAAAACTAAATAAACTAACAGCGAATTTCAAAGATGAACATTGTTGATGTGCGTAATTTTTTCCCTTACATAAATAACGGAATAATTTATTTTAATCACGCTTCCACCGGTCCATTTTCAACTTTAGTTGTAAATAGATTAACTGAATTGTTAAAAGAAAAGAGCCAGAATAAGATTGATGACTATGATTCATTTTTAAAAGTTGCAGAAGAAACAAAAGAGCTTCTTGCAGAAATGATTAATTGTAATGTTGATAGAACTGCTTTTGTTGATAACACTTCAAATGGTCTAAATATTCTCGCGCAAAGTATTGATTGGGAAAAAGGGGATAGAATTTTATTAAATGATGTTGAGTTTCCTGCAAATGTTTATCCCTTCTTAAATTTAAAAAGACTTGGAGTGGAAGTTGATTTTGTTAAATCTGAAAATGGATTTGTAACTGCAGAACAAATAATTGAATCTGTTAGACCTGAGACCAGGATGATCTCGATAAGTTTTGTACAGTTTATATCTGGTTACAAAATTGATTTAGAGCAGATTGGGAATTACTGCAAAGCGAATGACATTATTTTTTGTGTTGATGGAATACAAGGCATCGGAGCTGTGCAGATTGATGTTACAAAATGCAAAATTGATTTTCTATCCTGTGGCACTCAAAAGTGGTTATTGGGCATGCAAGGCTTAGCGTTTATTTACGTGAACGAAGAGTTCCAAAAGAAGATGATACCTGCAAATGTTGGTTGGCTTTCAGTGCAAAATGCCTGGGATCTTTTAGATTATAAAATGGATTTGAAAACTTCTGCAAATGTTTTTCAGGGTGGAACTCTTAATGCCTTTGGAATTTATGCTTTTAATACTTCTCTAAATCTTTTAAAAGAAGTTGGGTTTCAGAATATTCAATTAAAAGTCAAAAGTAATACAAAATATTTTATAGATAAATTAAAAAATATTAATATCGCACCAATTTTAGCAAATTGTAATGAAGAAAATCTCGCTGGTATTGTCACTATCAAAGCAGAAAATCCCGATGTGATTTTTAAAGAGTTGGAGCGGAATAAAATAATTTGTTCGCTTAGAGAAGGACTGATCAGATTTTCACCGCATTTTTACAATACGGAAAAAGATATTGATATAGTTGTTGATGTATTACAAAAAATTTGAATATCTTTAGTTCAAAATTTAAGGAAAGAATTATGAAACCAATTTACTTATTATCATCTCTTTTTATAATAGCAATTTTTGTGTTCTGTAACTTTGCTGATGCACAGAATGGAAAACAGGAAGTTAGAATAAGCCCAAAAGCAGAAGTGATGCAGACAGTCGGGTTTACTGATGTCCGAATAATTTATAGCAGACCGGGAGTAAAAAGCAGAACTATTTGGGGAAAGCTGGTTCCATATAATGCTGTTTGGCGAGCAGGCGCAAATGAAGCCACAAAATTTATATTCAGTACAGATGTTACGATCGAAGGTAAACTTCTTAAAAAAGGATCATATAGTTTTTTTGCCATTCCGGGAAATAAAGAATGGACACTCATCTTTAATAAAGTCGCAGATCAATGGGGTGCTTTTGAATACAACGAGTCACAAGATGCACTTCGCATTAAAGTAAAACCTGAGAAAAGCATAGGGCAGGAGTGGCTGGCGTATTCAATTACAAGGATGTCAGATATATCTGCGGTAATAAGACTTGAATGGGAAAAATTAAAAGTACCGTTTAAAATCGAAGTGAAATTGTAGGATGATTTAACAAATTATGAACCTTCGAGGTTTTAAACTAATCCTCGAAGGTTTTTCATTTCACACTCTGATTATATCCAACAATTCTTTTGTTTTTTCTTCCATCAGTAAAACATCACCTTTAGATTCAACATTTAAACGAATTATTGGCTCTGTGTTAGACATTCGTAAATTAAATCTCCAATCAGGATATTCAACACTTAAACCGTCAGTCTTATCAACTTTTCCACCGGTATAAATTTTTTCTATTTCATTAATTTTAGCCGCAGGATTTGAGATAGTTGAGTTTATTTCACCGGAACACGGATAATTTGCAATCATCTCTTCAACAAGTTCGCTAAGCGCTTTATTTTCTTCAGACATAAGCTGCATGATTAATAGGAAAGGAATCATACCGCTGTCTGAATAAGAATTATCTCTAAAGTAATGATGTGCAGACATTTCTCCGCCATAGATTGCATTTACCTCGCGCATTTTTTGTTTAATAAATGCGTGTCCGCTTTTTGATTGCACTGCAATACCGCCGCTTTGTTTTACAACATCGAGCGTATTCCAAATCAATCTTGGATCGTGTACAATCTTTTCGCCAGGAAATTTTTTAAGAATAGACTTAGCGAGTAAACCAACAATATAATATCCCTCGATAAAGCTTCCTTTTTCATCAAAGAAAAAACATCTATCATAATCACCATCCCAGGCAACACCAAGATCTGCATTATTATTAAGCACTGCATCAATTGTTAACTTTCTATTTTCAGTAAGCATTGGATTTGGAATACCATTCGGAAAATCGGAATTCGGTTCATTAAATATCTTTACCATCTTGACTGGAAGTTTTGATTCGATAGCATCAAGTGCTAATCCTGCACAACCATTACCGGCGTTTACAACAACTTTAAAGGGTTTTATTTTTTCAGAATTGTAAAACTGAGATAGGTGATTTATAAATGCCCCCATTATTTCAGTTTTTATTTCCGATCCTTTTTTACTGCTGATTTTTCCAAGTTCATTTTTAAGTATCATTTCTTCAATTTTACTAAGTCCGGAATCATATCCAAAAGGAACAGAATTTTTTATAACGAACTTCATCCCATTGTATTCCGGAGGATTATGACTTGCAGTAATCATTATTCCTCCATCAGCATTAAAATGCGGAGTTGAAAAATAAATCATTTCAGTTCCACACAAACCAATATTGATAACATCAGTGCCGGCATCTGTAAGTCCATTTATCAATGATTCAGAAAGTTCAAGTGATGATTTTCTGATATCATAGCCAACTACAACCTGTTTTGCATTAATATGATTTGAAAAAGCTCTTCCAATTTTGTAGGCTAATTCAATGTTTAATTCCGCTGGAACTTTTCCACGGATATCATAAGCTTTAAAACTGTTCAGTTTTTCCATACAATTCCTTTAAATAAAAAATGAAAAAAATATCCTTGAATAATTAAAGTATTTACCTATAAACTTATTTAAGTATATGTTTACGTGTAATTTAAAGAAAATCAAGGCATCGTTCATAAAAAAAATAATAAAGGGAAAGATTTTTCATTGGACTTTTTGAAATACACTAATTACATTGTTAGTACAAATAAAACGGAGATGGTTATCGCTACAACTGATACTATTAGGTGGCACTTCGCAAAATGCAATAATTCCAAATGTAACTCAATCTTCTTAGTCCATCCGGAAGAAACTCCTGGTGAGCTTGGGTTCATTTGCCCGGATTGCAGCAGAAAAACACATACATCGCACATAGTGCAATGCACAAGTTGCAGAACAATTTTAAATTTTGTTCGCGCAGCACCCAATGAGGAAAAGGTTGTATTCACTGTTCCCAAATGTTCTCATTGCATCGGTACTATTGAAGACGAATGGGAGATCGAACCATTATATCAACCTGATTCATACATTTAGGGCAAGAAAAACATTTTAGTCAAAATTTTTTATAAAAAAATAAGACTATTTATCCTTTTATTTTTCCGCTCATAAAATGAGTGATCAATAAAAGGATTTTTTATTTATTTTAAACGTTCTTGTTAGTTAATTGTTGTAAAATAATCTTTATAGGAACTTTTATGATTAACCTGTTGAAAAACTTTGTTATGAGATTTACTCTCACTGTTATTCTTTTTGGTTTTATTGCTGCTTTGCAAGTTAATGCACAATCCAAAGATTGGATGAATCCGGATACTGTTAAAGCAGGAAAATTTGATACCGGAAAAATGTGGACGTTTGAATATCCTCCGATGGCATATTTTAACTCTACCTACAATTTCCAACCTGATGAAGCTTGGTTTGAACACGTTAGAATGTCCGCTTTACGTTTTGCAAATTATTGCTCCGCTTCATTTGTTTCAGAAGATGGGTTAGTAATGACAAATCATCATTGCGCAAGACAAAGCATAACGCAGGTTGCAAAAGATGGCGAAGATCTGCACGAAACCGGTTTTATTGCAAACACAATTCAAGATGAAAGACCTGTACCCGGACTTTATGTTGATCAGTTAGTTTTAATTAAAGATGTAACTGATGAAGTTATTGATGCTATTAATAAAGCTGCAACTGATGAAGAACGCGCAAAATTTGAAGATGATATTATCAAACAAATTGAAGAAAGAGAATCTAAGGCTACTGGACTTGAAGTAGCGATTACGCCATTGTATAACGGTGGCAAATTTTCTTTATATGAATATAAAAGATATACCGATGTAAGATTAGTTTTAGCTCCCGAAGATCAGATGGGATTTTTTGGCGGTGATCCTGATAACTTTACTTACCCAAGATTTAATTTAGATTTTAGTTTCTTTAGAGTGTATGATGAAAATGGAAACCCACTAAAGACTAAAGACTTTTTTAAATGGAGTGCAAAAGGCGCTGCTGTTGGTGAACCGGTTTTTGTTGTTGGAAATCCCGGGAACACGGATAGATTAAATACAGTTGCTCAATTAGAATATGCAAGAGATATTCAATATCCCAGAACAATTAGCTTGTTGACTAATTTATCAAATATGTACAAAAATATCGTGAAAAAAGATCCCAAACGCAAAGCCGAACTTGATGATATGATTTTTGGATTTGATAATTCAATCAAGGCTATAAGTGGAATGCTTGAAGGGCTTAGAGATCCAATATTGATGCAAAGAAAAAAAGATTTTGAAAAAACTTTTCGTGCCTCTGTAGAGGCTGATTCCGAACTGAGAGAAAAATATGGTAATCTTTGGGATAAGATTGCTGAATCCCGCAAACAGCTTGCTGAAATCGCGAGCAAAAATTTTGCCCTTGGCATGAATAGATTTACCACATCTAAATATTTCTTTATTGCGGATGAAGTGATTTCAATAGCTGAAAATCTAAAACTTCCGGAAAGTGAAAGAAATGATTTATACGTGGGTAGTGAACTTGAAAATACTTTGGCATCATTGATTCCTGAAGATTTTGATTATGATATGAGTAATACATTACTTGCTCAGAAAATCGAAGTTCTTCAAAAGTATATTGGAGAAAATGATCCGATAGTAAAGAAATTTACTGGCGGTAAAAAAGGTAATGATGCAGTAAAATATGTACTAGATAATTCAAGAATTACTAATCTAAAAGATTTAAAAGCTTTATTAGCTGAGGGTCCTGATGCAGTTCTAAATTCTAATGATCCTTTCATTTATTTTATGTTAAACACAAAGGATAAAGCTAAAGAGTATGCCCAAAAGGTTAAAGAAATTAATGATGTTGAATCTTCTTACTCACAACAATTAGGCGTTGCGTTATTCAAGGTGTATGGAACTGAAATTCCGCCCGATGCAACTTTTACATTAAGATTAGCTGATGGTGTTGTGGAAGGATTTCCTTATAATGGAACTTATGCACAACCATTTACAACTTTTTATGGAATGTATGATCGCTATTACGGACAGGGGAAAGTCTTTCCTTGGACATTACCGGAAAGATGGTCAACTCCTCCAGCAGGATTAGATCTATCAACTCCATTTAACTTTGTCTCAACTAACGATATCATCGGAGGAAATTCCGGAAGTCCTGTTATTAACAAAAATGCCGAAATAGTTGGATTAGCATTCGATGGAAATATTCAGAGTTTACCGGGCAGTTTTATTTTTACAACAGAAGAAAATAGAACCGTGTCAGTTCATTCACTCGGCATGTGGGAAGCAATTGATAAAGTTTATAAGTTGAAAAGATTAAGTGATGAATTAAAATCAGGAAAGATTACTAAATAAGATTTAGATGTCTTACTATAAACAAACCCAATTTCTTAAAGAAATTGGGTTTGTTGTTTTAAAGGATAAGATATTTATATAAATTATTAAATACTGTAATGAACAAACAAATGAATTGAGGAATACTTTGGCAGCGTATTAAAAAAAGTTATTCCATATTCACCGCCAGCACCAATTTTAAAACCTTTGAGATTAAAATTTCTTAAATCGTATCCCACGGATAAAGAAATTACAATTCCATAATCCCAAACATTGGTATCAATAAAAGTTCTGTCATTAAGGGCAAGTAATCCCGCACCTTCTTCCAAAAATATCTTGTTATCAAAATATTGGGTTGTAACGCCCTTAAGGTTTATTCCCATTAGAAATGGATTGTATGATTTGTGTGTATTGGGCAATATTGCATTAAAATCTTTTGCAAAAATAAATCCCACTCTTGGAAAAACTTCTTCGAACAAAGGTGTATTCATTTCAACAAATAGGCTTGTAGTAAATCCACCAACTGAAACTGAATTGCCGCTGAAAGATCCACCACCAACATATCCGCCAACAGAAATATCAGTCTGCGAAAAAGCTGTTGAGGAAAAAATTACAACAAATAGTATTAAAGTTTTTACTTTCAACTTTTATCCTTTTAATTTTGCTACTGTTAAAATAACCCGAACATAATGAAAACGAAAGGATCAAAAATGGAAAATATTTTATATCACTATAAAGCCAAAGTAGTTGAAGTTTACGATGGCGATACTTGTACTGTGGATATTGATCTTGGTTTGCATACCTGGATTAAGGGTGAAAAGATTCGTTTGGTCAGAATTAATGCACCGGAATTAAAAGGTGATGATCGGACTAAAGGATTAAAAAGTCGTGATTACCTGCGATCTTTAATTCTTGATAAAGAAATCTTTATAGAAACAATTAAAGACAAAAAAGAAAAGTACGGAAGATATCTTGGTGAAATATGGTTGAAGGGATCTGAAAACAAATTTATAAATATTAATGATCTAATGGTAGAAAATAAATATGCAGTTTATAAAAAATATTAATGGAGAATTGAATGCTTAAAAAATCAGAAATAAAATTTCTTATTCATCTGGATGACAAAAAAATGCCTGAAAAAATTGAGTGGCAGGCAGATAATGCCGATTTCAAAGGCATGAAAGAAGCAAAAACAATGATGCTTTCTCTTTGGGACAAAGAAGACAAAGTTACTCTGGGAATAGATCTATGGACAAATGATATGCTGGTTGATGATATGAATCTGCATTTCTATCAGATAATTTTAAAGTTAGGAGATACATACCGGAAAGCAACAAGTAATCCTGAAGCAGCTAAAATGTTTGATGAGTTTGCTTCAAAGTTTGCAAGTGAAGTAAAATTGTTTGAGAAAAAATAATTTAGGAGTCTCATCTTACACATAGCAATAGTTTTTATTCTAAATCCGTAAAGCAACGGCGGATAAGCCTGTTTTACGATTTAAATAATTATTCAAGAACTTCTATGTAACGTAACTTAAAATTTTGAAACTAATCTAAAACTGGAAATGTTAAAATTGAAAACATTTAACAATGTCGGTTTGTTTTTGTTTCCCATTGAAAATCGTTTTTGCTAATTTGTATTGGCAATTAAAAATAATATTAGGTTAGTATGGATGTTGAAATACTCTCTCGTCTTCAATTCGCTTTTACAATAGCATTCCATTACATCTATCCACCATTAAGTATTGGAATTGCAGTTATCCTTGTAATAATGGAAGGGATGTATCTTAAAACAAAAGATAAGTTCTATGAAAATATGACCAAGTTTTGGGTTAAGGTATTTGCTTTAACTTTTGCTATCGGTGTTGCCACAGGTATCGTAATGGAATTTGAATTTGGTACAAACTGGGCAACCTACTCGCGTTTTGTAGGTGATGTTTTTGGAAGCGCACTTGCTGCTGAAGGAATTTTTGCTTTCTTTCTTGAATCAGGTTTCCTAGCCGTATTAGTTTTTGGGTGGGATAGAGTCGGACCAAAAATGCACTTCTTCTCAACAATAATGGTTTCACTTGGCTCAATGTTTAGCGCTGTTTGGATAGTAGTTGCAAACTCCTGGCAGCAAACACCTGCGGGATTTCACATCGTTGGTGAGGGAATAAATGCTCGTGCTGAGATAACGGATTTTTGGGCAATGATTTTTAATCCCTCTTCTGTAGATAGACTTTTACACGTGGTTTCTGGTGCCTGGCTTGCAGGTGCATTTCTTATCATCAGTGTAAGCGCTTACTATTTATTAAAAGACAGACACATTCGCTTTGCAAAAGCATCAATAAAAATTGCATTAATTGTTGTAATGATCGCTTCACTCTTCCAACTTTTTACAGGGCATGCAAGTGCCGTCGGTATTAGTAAAAATCAACCTGCAAAGCTTGCTGCAATGGAAGCTGTTTTTGATAACCAGACTAATGCTCCACTTTATTTATTTGGATGGGTAGATAGCGAAAACCAAAAAGTAAATTTTAGTTTTGCTATTCCAGGAATGCTAAGTTATCTGATTGGCTTTGATACCAACACAAAAGTTACAGGACTAAATTCTTTCCCTGAAAATGAAAGACTGCCAGTTAATATTGTTTTTCAAGCTTACCATCTTATGCTTGCTATCGGATTTGCATTAATCGGAATTAGTTTACTTGGAATATTTTTTTGGTGGCGAGGCACATTGTTCAACCAGAGATGGATATTGTGGATATTTGTATTTTCGGTATTCTTACCTCAAATCGCAAATCAAATCGGATGGATAACAGCAGAAGTAGGAAGGCAACCGTGGATTGTTTATGGTTTGCTTAGAACTTCGGAAGGTTTATCTAAAGTTGTTCAAGCTGGACAAGTGTGGTTTTCATTAATTCTGTTTACTTTAATATATGCTGGTCTTTTCATCCTGTTCATCTATCTGTTAAATGAAAAAATACAACACGGACCTGAAGATGTTGATCAGATAGCTTCTGAAATTGGGCATCCAAAGGCATAAGGCGGCAAGCCGCAGTTAAAAATTTAAAATTAAATTATGCTCAGATGCTGAAACAAATTCAGCTTGACAATACATAAATTAGGCACGATATGGAATTTACATTTGATTTAAATACAATTTGGTTTTTCTTAATTGGAACTTTACTTATTGGTTATGCAATCCTTGATGGTTTTGATTTAGGAGTCGGCGCGCTTCATCTTTTTGTTAAAGATGATCTTGAAAGAAGAATAATGATTAACTCAATCGGACCTGTTTGGGATGGAAACGAAGTTTGGCTTGTAACAGGCGGCGGTGCTTTGTTTGCAGCTTTCCCGCATGTATATGCCTCTGTGTTTTCAGGATTTTACACAGCTCTTATGATGTTGTTATTTATGTTAATCTTTAGAGCAGTTGCTATAGAGTTTAGAAGCAAACAAACCATGAAATGGTGGCGGCAAATGTGGGACGTTGCTTTTAGTGTTGCAAGTATTTTTATTGCTTTTCTTGCTGGTGTTGCAATTGGAAATTTAATCACGGGTATTCCGCTTGATTCTAATAGAGAATTCATCGGCACATTTTGGAGTATGATAAATCCCTACACAGTTTTAGTTGGTGTTACAACCGTTGCATTATTTATGATGCACGGAGCAATTTACGGAGTAATGAAAACCGAAGGTGAACTGCATAACAAATTAAGAGGCTGGGTTAACAACACGATTATCTTCTTTATTATTTGTTACATCACCACGACAATGTCTACATTAATTTATTATCCTCATATGATTCAGCACTTTAAAGAAGTTCCGGCACTATTTGTACTTGCCGTTTTAAATATGCTGGCAATTGCTAATATTCCAAGAGAAATTTCCAAAGGGAAAGACTTTTTGGCATTTCTCTCTTCGTGTGCATCAATTGCCGCATTACTTTCCTTGTTTGCTTTTGGAATATTTCCAAATTTTGTTTTAGCTTCAAACAATCCGGAATTCAGTTTGAATATTTATAATGCAGCATCATCGCAAAAAACTTTAAATATTATGCTTATTATTGCAATGATTGGTGTGCCATTTGTTTTAGCATACACAATAAGCATCTATTGGATATTCCGTGGCAAAGTAAAAATTAATAATATGAGTTATTAGATTAAACATCGTAGCGCAGTCCGCCTCGGCGGATCATTCTGCGTTTTCATAAGGAAGAAACAAATCACAGACTAAATTCTGTGTTACAAAGAATAAAATATAATTATTGTGGATTTAATACTTAGCATATTCATAGGCGTTGGTCTTGCCGCGGCAGTCGGTTTCAGAATATTTATTCCATTTTTAATTGTATCAATATCTGCATACTCAGGCAATCTCCAGTTATCAACCTACTTTACATGGATAGGAACGCTTCCTGCACTTATTCTTTTTTCCGTTGCAACCGTAGTTGAAATATTTAGCTACTACATACCTTGGGTTGATAATATTTTAGATGCAATTAATCATCCACTTGCAATTTTAGCTGGAATTATTTTATCGGGCGCTGTAGTAACTGATTTCCCACCTCTTATTAAATGGTCATTAGCACTTATTGCCGGCGGTGGAATAGCAGGCACAATTCATGCCGCGACAGGATTGATAAGATTAAAATCATCTGCACTTACGGGCGGCGCTGGTAATCCAGTGGTTTCAACAGCAGAAGCGGAAAGTTCGATTGCACTATCAGCAATCGCGATTTTTATTCCTGCTATCGCTGTAATTATCGTTGGGATTATGATTGTATATTTTTCATTTATGATTAAGAAAAAGTTTTTTTCGCCGCCATCAGAATCGTAATCATTCATCTTACGCAAAGCTGTGAAACCTTCGAGGTTTTGCTAAAAAGGCAGTTAAATTATTTGCAAAAATCTTAATTATTTAAGAAAACCTCGAAGGTTTTTATGAAATGTGAGTAACGTGAGTTAATCATTCAATAGTTTTATAGCTGCCTGGATTTAGATTTGCAATAGACCAATCACCAATTGAAACTCTTATTAATCTCAGCGTTGGATATCCGATAGCAGCAGTCATTCTTCTAACTTGTCTGTTTTTCCCCTCTGATATTTTTAACTCAAGCCAACTTGTTGGAATATTTTTTCTTTGTCTTATCGTTGGAACTCGATCCCATACTTTTGGCTCTTCAATCGATTTAACTTCTGCAGGTTTTGTTAATCCATCTTTAAGTAAAATTCCTTTACTTGCTTTTTTCAATGCTTCTTCGTTTGGAATTCCTTCTACCTGAACCCAGTAAGTTTTTTCTAATTTATTTTCAGGGTCAGAAATTCTATTTTGAAGTATGCCATCATCAGTTAAAATAACAAGTCCTTCACTATCAAAATCCAGTCTGCCTGCTGCATAGACATTTTTAATAGGAATGAAATCAGAGAGAGTTTTTCTTCCTCCCTTATCCGTAAACTGGCAGAGCACATTAAATGGTTTGTTTAAAAGAATTAGCATTTAATATTTAACAGTTTAACAAAAAAATACAGAGCTGCTAGACTTATAAACCTAAAATTATTTGTCATCAATATTTCCCAAACTTTTTATTATCACATCGTGCAACTGAGGTCTTATTATTTGAATCTTTATGTTTTCTCTTGTTGGATAAACACGATTAGTTAGAAACACAACAAATAAATTTCTATCGGGATCAGCCCAAATTGATGTGCCTGTAAATCCTGTGTGTCCGAAAGAGTTTTTTGAAAAATAATTTCCGGCGGATGATCCCGAATCTGATTTTGTATCCCAGCCAAGTGCGCGTGTACTTTCTTCAGAATATCTTTTTGTAAAAAGTTCAACGGTACTTTGTTTGATAAATTGATTTTGTCCAACTTTTCCCTTATTCATCAATACAGACATTAGTTTTGAAATATCGCTTGCTGTAGAAAATAATCCTGCGTGACCCGCTACACCATTTAACATAGCTGATGTTTCATCGTGTACTTCCCCTTGCAATGTTTTCATTCTCCAATAATTATCGACTTCAGTCGGTGCACAAAATTGTTTAAGTGAATCATTTGGATTAAAAAATGTGGATTTCATTTTTAAAGGATTGAATATTTCATCTTCGCAAAATTTATCTAAATTTTTTCCGGTTACTTTTTCAATTATTTTCCCGAGAGTTATTATTCCTAAATCAGAATAAACAGTTTTTTCTCCCGTTTTATATTCAAGTTCTGAATTATAAATTTCATTTATCACTTCATCATATTTTATATTTCTACCGTAAAATTTTTTCCACGCAGGTAATCCTGAATTATGTAAAAGCAGATTTTTAATTGTAATATTTTCTTTACTGTTGACTCCAAACTGAGGAATATATTTTACAACTTTATCATCAAGCGAAAAAAGTTTTCTATCATAACAAATCATTGCAGCAGTTGTTGTTGCAATTACTTTTGTTAATGAAGCTAGATCATATAGTGTATGAGGATAGACTTTCTGAGATTCAGGATCATAAGTATAATTTCCAAAAGCTTTCTCGTAAATAGTTTTCCCATCTTTCCAGATTAAAACAACTGCTCCCGGGAATGCGCTATCATTTATCGCTTTATTAATCACAATATCAACATCTATAAACATATTTTTTTGTTTTTGTGGATATATACTTGACGCTACGGACAGTAAAAGTAAAGTGATTATTTTTATAAAAAATTTCATTGATTAACCTGATGAAAAAATTTTAAATTCAATATAGGTAAAAAGAATTAACTAAAAAATCCGATGATTTACTTAATTCAATTTATTATATTTCATAAAAGAAAGTTTAAGGTTTGTGATGAGTGAATTGGAAAAATATTTTTCAAAATTTCGAAAAAATATTATTGGAATAGATAAAACATTTGATACTCCTTATGGCGAACAAAAATTAATATATGCCGACTGGATAGCAAGCGGCAGACTCTACAAACCCATCGAAGAAAAACTTTGCGAAACTTTTGGTCCGCTTGTTGGCAACACACATTCGGAAGCAAGCGTAACAGGCACAACAATGACATTAGCCTATCACGAAGCGCACAAAATTATTAAAGATCATGTTAACGCTGGTAAAGATGATGTGATTATTACTGCAGGTTCGGGAATGACGGCAGTTGTCTGCAAATTCCAACGTTTACTTGGATTAAAAATTCCGGAGCAGCTTGTTGATTATGTAAATATTCCAGCGGGAATAAAACCTGTTGTTTTCATTACTCACATGGAACATCATTCAAATCAAACAACATGGTTAGAAACTATTGCTGAAGTGGTAGTTATAAATCCAAATGAAGAAGGGCTGGTTGATGTTAATGATTTTAAAGATAAATTAGAAAAGTATAAAAACAGAAAACTTAAAATAGGTGCTTTTACTGCAGCATCTAACGTAACCGGAATTGCACCGGCTTACTATGAATTATCAAAACTAATTCATCAATATGGCGGATATGCTTTTATCGATTTTGCCTGCGCTGCTCCTTATGTTAAAATAGATATGCATCCGCAGGATTCTGAGGTAAAACTTGATGCAATATTTTTTTCACCTCACAAATTTCTTGGAGGACCTGGAACGCCGGGCATTTTAGTTTTTGATTCTAAACTTTATCACAATAAAGTACCGGATTTGCCTGGTGGAGGAACAGTTGATTGGACAAATCCATGGGGACATCATAAATTTATTGAAAACATAGAAGCGCGTGAAGATGGCGGTACGCCTGCTTTTCTTCAAACAATAAAAGCGGCTTTGTGTATAAAATTAAAAGAAGAAATGGGTGTGGATAAAATTCGAGCAAGAGAGGAAGAACTTGTAAAAATTGCTTTAAACGAGATGAAGAAAATTTCAAATCTTCATATCCTTGCTGGAAATATCGAACAAAGACTTGGTGCAATTTCATTTTATGTTGATGATATCCATTATAACTTAATTGTTAAATTGTTAAATGATCGTTTTGGTGTTCAGGTAAGAGGAGGCTGTTCCTGTGCAGGAACTTACGGACATTATTTATTACATGTTGATCCTAACAGATCAAAAAGAATTACTGATAAAATTGATCACGGTGATTTTTCCGAAAAACCGGGATGGGTTAGAATGTCTGTCCATCCAACAATGACTGTCGAGGAATTAAAAATTGTAATAAACGGGATTAAAGAAATTGTTAATAAGGTATCCGAGTGGGGTAAAGACTATGTTTATGATAAATCCAAAAATGAATTTTTTCATCACTCCCATAATGGAAAAGAACTAGAGAAAATTAAAAATTGGTTTTCAATTGCTTAAACTAAAAAGTTAATAAGGATTGACAATAGCAAAAATTATTTTATACTATATGCAGTAATAAAAAATATTTTTTGAAAGCTCTCAGTTCCCGATTTTAATTATAAAACGGAAGGAGGGTGTGGTAATGTTAGCGATTGGTGCTTACGAAAAATGTAAGCAATATATTAAGCTTCACTCATCTGATACAGAAAATAAAAAAGAAATTTTTCCTTGTATCACAATTTCCCGGTTAACCGGTTCCGGTTCATACGAAATTTCAAAAAAGCTCATCGATATTCTTCAGCAAAAAACTAGGGACCCTGAAAATCCCTGGACGTACTTTAATAAAGATCTTATTACTAAAGTGATTGAAGATTTTAAACTTCCAAAAGTATTTACCAGTTATATTGTTGAAGGCAAGTATAACCACATTAACGATGCTGTTAGCGAATTACTTGGGGTTAAACCATCTGAATGGACAATCGTGCACAAGACTACAGAAATAATTTTACAGCTTGCCAGATATGGTAAAGTGATTATTGTTGGAAGAGGGAGCAATCTTATAACATCAAAATTGCAAAATTGTTTTCATATAAGATTAATTGCACCGATTGAATACAGGTTAAAACACGTTCAGGAAGTTTTTAAATTTTCAAAACCTGCTGCAATGGGGTACATAAATAAGGAAGATACAAGCAGGAAAAAATATCTTAGATCACATTTCTTTAGAGATCCGGATGATTCAACACTTTATCATTTGATAATAAATACCGGTAAACTAAGTTATGATGAAAGTGCAAACATAATAGCAGCAGTAGTTGTGAAAAAATTTCCCCAATGTTTTAATGAATAGAATACGTTAAAATTTTATAAGGTTGATTTTAATTTTGTCAGTCCCGTTTTGCTCACAGGCAGCTCTTTACCGTTTTTCAAAACCAAGCGATAGGATTCTGTGTCGGTTTGTTCAAGGTGCTGCAGAAAATCTAAGTTAATAATGTACGATCTATGAATGCGAACAAATTGATTTTCATTTAAATGATTTTCAAAATACTTCATTGTTTTTTGTTTTAAGAATCTTCCTTTTTCAGAATTGATGAGTACATAATCATCCTGAGCTTCAATCCATTTTACTTCTTCAACAGGAATTATGGTAATCTTTCCGCCATCTTTAATTACAACACGTTCTAAAAATTCAATCTTTTCATCACGCTGCTTAATTATATTTTGTATAGCGGAATTCTGTTGGAACCTATCGCCAAGCTGTGCAATTGCTTTTTGTAATGCGCTTGTAAATCTTTCTTCCGAAAAAGGTTTGAGCAGATAATCCACGGCACTAACCTCAAAAGCTTTTATCGCAAAATGATCATAAGCAGTTGTAAAAATAATTATTGGCGGGTCTTCGAGAAGCTCAAGCATTTCAAAGCCATTTAATTTAGGCATTTGAATATCAAGAAAAATAAGATCCGGTTTCAGCTCATTAATTTTTTTTATTGCATCAAATCCATTAGAACATTCCGTAAGTATTTCAACATCGCTTCTGTTTGCCAGATAATTTTTTGTAATCTGTCTTGCAAGAGACTCATCATCAATGATTATAATTTTTATTTTATTTGCCATAGTTTTAAACCAAAGCTTTTTGTAATGGGATAAAAATGTTCACTGTAAACTTACCACTCTCTTTTTTCACTTCCATCAAATTATCCTGTTGATAAATTAATTTTAATCTGTCTTTTATATTTTTTAATCCAACGCCAGCACCTTTTTTGTGTGATTCACCTTCAAAATTATTGCATAGTGTAATTTTCAAAAAATCATCTTGCTTTGTACAGGTTAGTTTTATTATAACAGTATCAAGAGTTTCATAAACTGCATGTTTTATTGCATTCTCAAATAGCGGCTGCAAAATCATACTTGGAATTTCTGCCTTACCACATTCTTCATGCATTTCTTCAACGTATTCAAACTTTTCTTCAAATCTAATTTTTTCAATATCAAGATAAAGTTTTATGTTTTTAAGTTCTTCATTTAAAGTATTTTTTTGCCGATCGTTATTTGCAAGCGTGTAACGCAAAAAATCCGCAAGCTTTATAATCATTTGCTTAGCTTTTTTAGGATCTATTTCGGTAAGGGCACTCATTGAATTTAAACTATTAAAAATAAAATGAGGATTGATTTGAAATTTTAATGATCTTAATTCAGCTTCTGTAACAAGATTTTTTAATTCAGTTTCCTTTAAAGTTCTTTCCTGAAAATCAGAGTAATAAATAACCACATAATAAAATGCTGTAAGCAAAAAATAATAAAGTATCCCTATTATAAATCTTGACTTAATAGTTTTAATAAAAAAATCGCCGAACATATCAGTATCATTTACAAGACTTATCACAGCAAAATAACCAAGTGCAAGCCATACAATAGAAATTAACAATCCACCGCCAAAGTGTGTTAGGATAACTTTGGTTATCTGATTATTTTCAATGGAAAGATATACTGAAGAATACCAGAAGCTTAAACCAAGTGCAGCAATTAAAAGATTGAAGACAATTGCATCAACAATTGAAATAGTAAACGAAGCCTTACCTTCAAACGTTATGAGGTTTATGTAAAGAACTGCAATAGCTAAAACAAAAAGCAGATATAGTAATATACTTTTCGGACTTTTTAATATGGGATTAAGAGACATATATGATTATTACAAATATGTTTTTAATTCGCCGCCGCCAAAAACTACCAATCCTTTTATGATTAAAGTCTTGCTTAAATCAATATTGGCGTTTGGATCCTTTACACTTTTATTTGAAAAGCCGCCAAAGATCGATGTAACATTCATTACAACATTCCAATCATTTGGAACAACGATTGTAGTTCCGCCAAAGACAGCAAGAATATCTATTGAATGTGTTCCTTCAGCAAGTTTGCAGCCTTTAAGAATAATTTCTGATCCACCAAAAACTGCTGTAATATTTCCGCCGCGAAAATTATCGGAGTTTACAATTTTAGTTCCTCCGCCAAAGATTGCAACGTCATCAATAACATCTTTTGTTATCTGCCCAAGTGCACCTGCTTCTTCAGCTTTTTTCTTTTGATTAAAAATGATATAACTGCCAATTGCAATTAAAAATATTGATAGAATCACTGAACCATCATAATCAATTGTTGGAAATATTCTTGGAAGGATGAAAACGAAACCGAGTCCGGCAAGAATACCGCCGAGCATTTTTCTAGAGGTATTAAGTGTAAGATACATACCGATAATAATAAAGAAGAATGGCCAGGAAAAAATTATTCGGGCAAAATTAAAATCAAAAATATCTAATGAATTAAGAAAGAATATTCCTCCCAATCCAATAAGTATGCTTCCAAGCACTAATCTTTTATCAAGTGAATTTTTATTGTCTTCCATTTTCTGCTCCTTAATAATATGAACCT
The DNA here is from genome assembly GCA_037444745.1 of Ignavibacteriales bacterium. Taxonomy (GTDB): domain Bacteria; phylum Bacteroidota; class Ignavibacteria; order Ignavibacteriales; family Ignavibacteriaceae; genus IGN3. The sequence continues at coordinate 20,973 of JBBILT010000011.1, read as the reverse complement.
TTTTCTGGCGGAAAGGTAACACAAAGATAGGGATACCGAAAGTAAAAATCGGCGAAAGGAAAGTATTTATCGGTGAACGGACAGAAAACTCTTAGTATTTGAAATACTTTTTAATAAGGTTTTTGGCTTTCATATTTCCTAAATCTGCGGCAATCTCAAAATCAACAATTGCCTCATCAATATTATTTATGCTTATTTCAGTCAAACCCAGGAAATAGTATCCATCTGCATAACTTTTATTTATCTTCACTGCATTTTTATAATCCTTTATTGCTCTATCAAATAATTCTAAACCGTGATAAGCTCTTCCTCTAAGGCAATAAAATTCATAATTGAGCGGATCATCTTCTAATAAAATATTAAAACACTTTATTGCTTCACTATACAACTCTAAATCAAGATTTTGAATTCCAAGCTGATAAACTTCTGAAAGTGGTAACTCATCCAGTGCGGGCGGATTGTCTATTATTGGAGGCACATATGGATAGTGGGGTGGACGCTCTGGTGGTGGTGGTCCATCAAAAGGAATTGGAGGATGTGGGTTGCAAAGAGGAGGAAAATATTCCGGTTCAGGCAAGTTTATTATTATTGATGGATTTTCTTTTTCTCTATTTGGTGGTTGGATTGGTTCACGTTTTTTATCAGGATTTCGTTCTGGATTTACATCTTTTATTCGATCAATCCTATCTACAGTCTTATCTCTATCTTTAGTTGGATTTCTTTGTGCGATTGATACAGAGTTAAAATTAAATATAAAGGCAAGCAGAAGTATTAAAGTTTTCATAACTCTCTCCTGGTATAATTATTAAAATTAAGTCCAGAATTATGCCATAGAGATAAAAATAAAAAAGGGAGCAAAAGCTCCCTTGTAATTTTTAATTAATTATAAAACTAAACATGCACTTCAACTTCATTTACGTGTGCATCTTCAACTTTTTTAAGCGATTGTTCAAGATCGGCAATAAGATCATTTACACTTTCTATTCCAACTGAAATACGAACTAAACCGTCTGTAATTCCGCCTGCTAATCTTGCTTCTTTGCCCATAGAAAAATGAGTCATGCTTGCCGGATGCTGTATTAAGCTTTCAACACCGCCTAAACTTACAGCAAGTTGAAAAAGTTTAACAGAGTTCATCATCAATCTTCCAGCTTCAATTCCACCTTTTAATTCAATTGTTATCATTCCGCCGGGACCTTTGTGCTGCTTCAATCCAACTTGATAGTGCGGATGAGATTTTAATCCCGGAAAACGAATTGATTCAACCATTGGATGATTTTCCAACCATTCAGCTATTATCTGTGCACTTTCACAATGCTTTTCCATTCTGATGGCAAGAGTTTTTAATCCACGATGAACTAAGAATGAATTGAATGGATCAATTACTCCACCAAGCTGATTTAAAGTTTTACGGAAGTGCAAATATGCCTGTTCATCTTTTACAACGATTATCCCGCCAACAACATCAGCGTGCCCATTTAAAAATTTAGTAAGACTGTGCATTACAACATCAGCACCAAGTGCGATAGGATTTTGCAAGGCAGGACTCATAAAAGTATTATCAACAACAACTTTAGCATTATGTTGATGAGCAATTTTTGAAATCTCTTCAAGATCAGAAATACATAGCGTCGGATTGCCCGGAGTTTCTACATAAACAACTTTTGTATTTGGTTTAATTGCCTTTGAAACATTTTCAACAATCGAAGTATCAACAAAAGTAGTTTCAACACCAAACTTTTTCATAATTGTATTAAGTAAAGTTGTCGTTGGTCCATAAACAGAAGAAGAACAAACAACATGATCACCAGCTTGAGTTAGTGTTGCAAATATCGTATGAACTGCAGCCATTCCGCTTCCGCAGCCAAGAGCTTTGTAACCGCCTTCAAGTTCTGCAACTGCATTTTCCATCGCTTCAACTGTTGGATTAAGCATACGTGTATAAATGTAACCTTTTTCTTCACCTGCAAAAAGTGAAGCGCCGTGTTGTGCGGTTTTAAATTTGAATGTTGATGTTTGATAGATTGGTGGAACTACGGCACCGTATTCATATTCATCAATTCCGGAGTGAACGCATTTAGTTTCAAAGTCAATTTTGGAGTGATTTTTCATGATGTTTTTCTCGCTTATGAATTATGTAAAAAATTTATTACTCAAAATTAGGAAAAATATTTGAAAGGAATGCTAACTATCTATTTTGCAGCAGAGAACATAATATGCACTTCCAAATTTGTATCTAATGATCAGAAGTTAATTTATCCAGAATTTATAGATGTAATTATCTAACTCACATTACGCAAGGATTACGATACTGTCATTCTGAACCTGTCTGCCGACAGGCAGGCTCGTTTCAGAATCTCCTTTTGCTAAGTTTTTTAGATGCTGAAATAATTCGCCGCGGCGAACAGCATGATAAATGCGTAAGGTGAGTAATCTAATAAATTCATAATACTCAATTTCAGATCTGTGCAAATCCACTCAATCCGTGTCATCTGCGTTCCAATGTCTTTAGGTTTTTCCTTATATTTCACCCTCAAAATCTGTAAAACATTAATTCGGTTATAATCTTGGCTAAAGAAAAAATACTTATTACATCTGCACTTCCTTACGCAAACGGACCAATCCATCTTGGACATTTGAGCGGTGCTTATCTTCCTGCAGATATTTATGTTAGATATAAAAGATTAAACGGTGATGATGTAATTTACATCTGTGGTTCTGATGAACACGGTGTACCGATTACAATCAGCGCTGATAAAGAAAAAGTTTCTCCGCAAGTAATTATAGATCGATTTCACGAAGCAAACAAAAAAGCTTTTACAAGATTTGGAATGAGCTTCGATAATTATTCAAGGACAAGTCTTCCTATTCATCACGAAACAGCTAAAGAATTTTTCCTTGAGTTTTATAATCGTGGATTATTTGTTGAAAAAAAATCACTCCAGTTTTTTGATGATAAAGCAAATATGTTTTTGCCTGACAGATATGTTGAAGGAACTTGTCCCAAATGCGGAAATGAAGAAGCACGCAGCGATGAATGTGAAAATTGTGGTTCGCTCTATGATCCATCTGAATTAAAAAATCCAAAAAGTAAAATTTCCGGTGGAACACCAACGCTTAAAGAAACTTCACATTATTATTTCCCGCTTGGTAAATATCAGCCTGTTTTAGAAAAGTATGTTAATGAAATGAATGAGAAGTATAGCTGGAAAGATAATGTGCTTCAATATTGTCGGGGATGGTTTAAAGATGGGTTGAAGGATCGAGCAATTACTCGCGACCTCGATTGGGGAATAAAAGTTCCAGTTGATTCTGCTGCAGGCAAAGTAATTTATGTCTGGTTTGAAGCCGTGCTTGGATACATTTCTTCAACAAAAGAATTATCTAAAATAAAAAATCAACCTGAGCTCTGGAAAAAATATTGGCAGGATCCAAAAACAAAGTACATTGCATTTATTGGGAAGGATAACGTTGTATTTCACGCAATTATTTTCCCGGCAATTTTAATGGCATGGAATGAGGGTGGCAAAGAGCAATACTGTCTTCCTCAAAATATTCCAGCAAATGAATTCCTAAACTTTGAAGGGAAGAAATTTTCTAAAAGCAGAAATTGGGGAATCGATGTTGATGAGTTTTTGAATCTATTTCCTGCGGATCTTCTGCGTTATACACTTGCAGCTAATCTTCCAGAAACTCGCGACACAGATTTTTATTGGAAAGAATTTCAGTTAAGAAATAATAGCGAGCTTGCAGATATTCTTGGAAACTTCATTAACCGTACATTTACTTTTGTGTTCAAACATTTTGATGGAAAGGTTCCTTCTCTTGGAAAGCTTGAAAAAATTGATGAAGATATGCTTAAGGAAATTTCAGAATATCCAAAGCGGGTTGCTGATCTTTTTGAAAAGTACAAAATTCGTGATGGCGTAAATGAAATTATGAATCTTGCCCGTGACGGCAATAAATATTTTAACGATTCAGAACCATGGAAGACTGTTAAATCAGATAAAGAAATATGCGCAACAACTTTAAATATTTGTTTGCAAACTATTTATACGCTTGCTGAATTATTTTCGCCTGTACTTCCATTCTCAACAGAAAAATTATTTATAATGTTAAATTCAAAACCTGTTGATTGGAATGATTGCGGTAAAGCTCAATTAGAAGGAGGACATCCATTGGGCAAAAGTGAAATTCTTTTTCCAAAAATTGAAGACGATAAAATAGAAGTTCAAGTAAATAAACTTCCTAAAGTCGAAGTTGAATTGATTACTTATGACGACTTTATGAAAATTCATCTTCGTGTGGCAGAAGTAATCGAAGCTGAAAAAGTATCGAAGAGTGAAAAACTTTTAAAGTTAAAAGTTAGATTGGATAATGAGGAAAGACAGGTTATTGCCGGCATTGCAAAAAGTTACCAGCCGGAAAATTTGATAGGTAAAAAAGTAATTATCGTTGCAAACTTGCAGCCAGCAAAAATAATGGGTTCCGAATCAAAAGGGATGATTTTAGCAGTTGAAACTTCAAAAGGCAGTTTGCAGGTTTTAAATGTTTCTGAGTCTGTAAATAACGGCACTAGAGTTAAGTAAAATTTAATTATCACATGAAAAAAATCTTATTTATTATTTTAGCATTTTCATTCTTGTCAATCTTTGCTCAATCACCAATTAATAAAATCGCTTCTAAACTAGGTTTCAAGTTAAAGTCTGAACAACAAGCAGCACAACAATTGGTTTGGGTTTACTTTGCAGATAAGGGAGATGATCTTCAAAAGTATTATTTGGATCCAGAATTTGTAGTATCCCCAAAATCAATTGAACGAAGGACTAAAGTACTTGGCAAAAAATCACTGATTGATTTTACTGATATCCCTTTAAATCAGAATTATATTAATGTTTTAATCAAAAATGGATTTGAAGTAAAGCAAAAATCCAAATGGATAAATGCTGTTAGCGGATTTATTAGCGAATCTGAGATTATTAATATTGCCTCACTAAACTTTGTTAAAAAAATAGATATTGTTGAAAAATATTCGACAAGAAAAGATGATATTGAATTTATTCCAACCGAAGCAAATCTAAATAAAGTTTTACAGCCTGTAGGCATTCATTCATTTGATTATGGGAACTCTTTCACACAATTAAATTTAATCAATGTTCCTCAAGTTCACGATCTTGGTTATAATGGAAGCGGGGTTACAATTTGCCTGATGGATGCAGGATTTGGAAATCTTACACACGAAATATTCCAGAACATGCATATCATAGCAATGTACGATTTTGTAAGTGGCAGTCCATTGATGGGATCGCATCCGCATGGAACAGCAACGCTTTCAATTATCGGTGGATTTAAGGAAGGACAATTAATTGGACCGGCATATGGTGCAAATTATCTTTTAGCCAGGACGGAAAATGATCCTGGGAGTGAAACACCGCTTGAAGAAGATAACTGGGTTGCAGCATTAGAATGGGCAGATAGTATTGGAGTCGATGTAACATCTACTTCACTAGGTTATCTAACTTTTGATGCACCTTATAAAAGCTATACTTGGGAAAATATGGATGGAAAGACAGCCATCATAACAATTGCAGCAGATCTTGCAGTTAAAAAAGGAATTGTTGTTGTTAATTCAGCGGGTAATAGCGGCTATAATGCTGCCCACAATACACTTGGTGCACCTGCCGATGGCGATAGTGTAATTACAATAGGAGCAGTTACCTCACTTGGAGAAAGAAGTTCTTTTAGCAGTGTTGGACCAACAGTTGATGGAAGAATTAAACCAGATTTGATGGCTATGGGATCTAATATTTATCATGCTTTAACCTCCGGAAATCAGTATTGGTATGGTGACGGAACATCTTACAGTTGTCCTTTAGTTGCAGGAGTATGTGCCTTACTGCTTGAAGCAAATCCAAATCTTACACCAATGGAAATTTTACAGATATTAAGATCAACAGCTTCACAAAGTAATAATCCTGACAATCTTTATGGATGGGGAATTATTAATGCTCTTAATGCTGTAAATACTATTATCACAAAAGTGGATGAAGAAAAAATCCCTGAGAATTATTATCTGTTAAATAATTATCCAAATCCTTTTAATCCATCTACTAAAATCAGATTTGCAATTCCCCAAAGTAGTTTTGTTAAAATTAGATTGGTTGATATTCTTGGAAACGAGATCAAAATTTTAGTTGATAAAGAAGTTGAGGCAGGTATAAATGAAATTGAGCTAAACGGATCAGGATTGTCTAGTGGTTTGTATTTTGTAAATATGATAACTAATAATATTAACAAAACTCTAAAAATATCTTTAATAAAGTAATCATTATCGTTTATTTAAAGAAAGTAGAATAATTAGGTATAAATTACCTTGATTTTCAAGCCCCCTATTGATAAAATTCATTTCTAAATTTGTAATTATTTTAAAGGAGTTAAAAATGTATTTGAGGGTATCTGTTTTTATTGCAGCCGTTCTAACTTTTCTTCTAATTGCTTGTTCACCTGAACATTCAAAAATTTTAGTTGCAGAGTATAATGATTCCCAATTAACACTTGGTGAATTTGAAAAAGCTTATACAAAAAATATTGGCAGTTATGAAGTAGCCGCTGCTGATAGTTTCGATCGCTATAAAAGCTTTGCTGATTTGTATGTTAATTTCAAAATGAAATTGAAAGATGCTGAGAAACGAGGGTTTCCTAACGATCCATCTCTGAATCAAGAATTACTTGATTACAAAAAGAAAGTTGGAGCTTCTTATATTTTAGACAAATATTTAGTTGAACCAAATATTAAAGACTGGTACGAGAAAAGAAAAATTGAAATACGTGCAAGCCATCTAATGATAAGACCTGATAATAATGGAGAAGAAGCTGCAAGAAAATATGCTAATGCTTTATTAGATAGTATAAAAAAAGGTGCAAAATTTGAAGACATGGTTGCAAAATATTCTCAAGATCAATTTTCAAAACTAAAGGGCGGAGATATATTTTATTTTACTGCTGGTCAGTTGCCTTTCGAATTTGAGGATGCTTGCTATAAAACCGAAAAGGGTCAAGTTTACCCAGAAGTAGTTAAAACTCGGTTTGGTTTTCATATAATTAAAGTTACGGATAAAAAAACACGTGTTCCCAAAATAAGAGCAAGTCATATTCTTGCAAGTTTTAAAAATGCACAAGGTATCACTGATACTAATGCGGCAAAATTAAAAATGGATAGTGTTCTTACTGCTTTGAAATCGGGAGAAGATTTTGCAGAGGTAGCAAAAAGATTTTCTGATGATCCTGGTACAAAGTCTGTTGGCGGTGATCTTGGGTATTTTGAAAGAAGAATGATGGTTCCCGAATTTGATGAAGCAGCTTTTAAATTAGAGGTTGGACAGATCTCCGGCGTAGTTACTACGGGATTTGGATTACACATTATTAAAGTAACTGAAAAACAACCATATCCAAGTTATGAACAGGATAAAGAAAACTTAAAAAATCTTTTAAAGAAATCTAGATATAATGATCTTTATGCTGAGTTAAATGATAGCCTCCGAAAACAATACAATTATTCATTAAATGAAACTGTGATTCAGCAAATTATTGGATATAATGATTCTTTATTGATCGGGATCGAGTTAAAAGGTGTGGATGAAATCGGTGGAAAAACGATTTTCTCTTTTGCAACAACTAATGAAACAGTAAATGATTTTTATTCAAAGCTAAAAAATGATACTGAATTTTCTGGTAAAAAAATCACGGAAGATATTCTCAAAAGAGGTGCAATAAAAATTAGTGAGCAGATGTTGCTTGAAGAAAAAGCAATGGGCTTAGAAAAAACAGATCCTCAATTTGCAGACCTCATGAAAGACTATCAACATGGAATTTTCATTTTCAAACTTCAGGAAGAAGAGGTTTGGAATAGGGTAAAAATAGATAGTGTAAAGCTTTTGAATTTTTACCAGAACAATTCCGGTAAGTATGTTTGGCAAGATCGAGTTGGTTATACAGAAATATTTGCAAAAAAAGATTCCGTAATTAAAAATTATTACAACTTATTAAAATCAGGCGTTAATTTTGATTCTCTTGCTGCAAAAACTGAAAGAACAACTTACAAAGAGAAAAAAGGCAAATATGATTTACAAGTTGTTGGATCTACAGAATTTTCTAAAGTTGTGAACGCATTAACAAATGTTGGAGATTATACTGAACCAATTCCAAATCCAGGCGGCTTTTCAATTCTCAGATTAGATGTTAAAGCACCTTCTAGAGAAAAAACATTTGAAGAAGCAAAGGCAGAAGTTTCTGGAGCTTTTCAGGAAGCTGAAGGTAAAAGACTGGAAACAGAATATATTGATTCATTGAAGAAATTGTATAAGCCGGTTATTTATTATGATGCACTGCGAAAAGCTTTTAAATCTGAAAATAACTAGGATTATTTTTCTTTTTAGTATTCTTTTTTTTACACATTGTTCCAAGGAAGCAAAGAAAGAAGATTACATAGCACGAGTTAATAAAACTTATCTAACCAGAGAAGAATTTGCTTCTCTGGTAGATACAACTAATTTAACCGCAGTAGAAAAAGAACAGATTATTAAAAGCTGGATATATCGTGAATTACTTTTTCAGAAAGCTAAAGAAGAGGGAATTGTTGATCAAGATGAGTATAAGAATGTACTTAAAAAATCTTCGCAGGAATTAGCAGCTGCAATGCTTTTAAATAAATATGTTTCATCAGAAAAAATTGAATTTTCTGATTCTGAATTACTTGAATATTATGAACGAAATAAAAATTCATTTCAACTAAGCAGCGATGCATATTTAATTAATAAAATTTCATTCAATACCGAAGACAAAGCTATAAAATTTCGTTCTCTTGCAATCGAAAGTGATTGGGAAAAAGCGGCAGGTGTATTTGTTGATGATACATCTAAGCTCAAAAGCATCAAGACAGAACTGATCGAAGAAAAAAATCTTTATCCTTATCAATTAATGAAAATTGCAAAAGATCTTTATCCTCAGGAAATTAGCATTGTAATTACTGAAAATGCTCAATATTATTCAGTTGTTCAAATTCTTGGTAAGTTCCCCAAAGGATCAATTCCTAAATTTGAAATTATCAAACAAAAAGTAGAAATAAGATTGCTTGCAGAAAAGAAGAAGCAATTAATTGATTATTATCTAAAAGAACTTTACTCAAACAACGATATCGAGATCAAAAAATGAAATTTAAATTAGCCATTCTCTTTTTAGTGTTTACTATTTCAGGATACACTCAACAAGTATTAGACAAAATTGTAGCTGTAATTGATAACGAAGTTATTCTTCAAAGTGAACTTGAATTTCAAATTGGTGTTTATGCATCTCAACGACAATTGGATGTAAATACACCGGGGTTAAAAGAACAGATACTAAAATCAATGATAGAAGAAAAGTTAATTTATGCGCAGGCAGAATTGGACTCAATTACAGTAACCGAAGAAGAAATCAATCAAAGGATAGATTATCAGATTAATACCTTCACTCAACAATATGGATCCACTGCAAATATTGAAAAGATTTATGGAATGAGTATTGACCGAATCAAAAGAGAATTGCGTGATGATGTTCGTAAAGGATTGATGTCGCAAAGACTGCAGGAAAAGAAATTCGGTAAAGTTCAGGCATCTAAAAGGGAAGTTGAAGATTTTTTTACTGCATATAAAGATAGCATTGGAACAATACCTGAAAAAGTAAATCTCTATCATATCTTTCAAAACCCTAAAGCAGGTGAAAAACTTAAAAAGAAATTTAGGGATAAATCAATAGCACTTTTAGATTCAATTAAAGCAGGGAAAGATTTTTCTGAACTCGCTAAACTTTATTCAGATGATCCTGGAAGTGCAACGCAAGGCGGCGACTTAGGGTTTGTGAAAAAGGGAGTTTTTTATCCGGAGTTTGAAGAGGCTGCATTCAAATTAAACGTAGGACAAATTTCCGGCGTTATTGAATCTCCAGTGGGTTTTCATATCATACAACTTATTGAAAAAAGAGGAGAATCAATTCATTGCAAACATATTCTTGTAAAGATAAAAGCCGATGAAAAATCTGACCTTCAGACAATTGAATTTTTAACTGATGTCAGGGACAGCATAATGAAAAGTTTAGGCACCTTTCAAGACTATGCAAAAAAATATAGTGAGGATAAAGATACAGCTCCATTTGGTGGAGAGCTTGGTACTTATTATATGAGTCAATTGGATAAATCATTGCTTGATGCCGTCGGTAAATTAAGACAGGGTGATATTGGCTATCCTAAAAGATTAGAATATGGATCCGGTTCTTATGGTTACCATATTGTTTGGCTTAAATCAAGAGTAGCGCAGCATAAAGCCGATCTTACGGAAGACTATACTGAGATAAAAAAATTGGCAGACGAAAATAAAAAGCAAAAAGAATACAGCAAGTGGATTGATAGTATCAAAAGTAAAATCTTTTGGGAAGTTAGAATCTAAAATTTATTATGCGGAAAAATTGTGAGTGAATTAAAATCAAGTTCTGATGATGTTCAACTTGTTGAGCAATTAAACACAAAAGTTAGAACTGTTAAATCAGAAATTTCAAAAGTTATTGTTGGGCAGGATGAGATAATAGATCAACTAATTATTTCGTTGCTTGCACGCGGGCATTGTCTGCTGGTTGGTGTCCCTGGATTAGCTAAAACACTTCTTATCAAAACTCTTGCTGAGGTAATGGATTTGAAATTTAGCAGGATTCAATTTACTCCTGATTTAATGCCAAGTGATATTACTGGCACAGAAATTCTGGAAGAAGATTTATCTACTAAAAAACGAAACTTTAGATTTATATCAGGACCAATATTTGCAAATATTATTTTAGCGGATGAGATTAATAGAACTCCTCCTAAAACCCAATCAGCGCTGCTTGAAGCAATGCAAGAGCATAAAGTTACTGCGGCAGGTATAACTTATAATTTACCCGAACCATTTTTTGTTTTGGCAACACAAAATCCCATTGAACAAGAAGGAACATATCCTTTACCAGAAGCTCAGCTTGATAGATTTATGTTTAATCTTTGGTTAGAATATCCAACTAACGCAGAAGAAATAAAGGTAGTGCAGACGACCACGAGTGAGTATAAAGCCGAGCTTAATAAAGTTTTATCCTCAGAGGAACTAATCCTGTTTCAGGATCTTATAAGAAAAGTACCTGTGGCTGATAATGTAATTGAGTTTGCTGTAAGAATATCTAACATGACCAGACCTGTAAACGGAAACGCTCCAAAGTATGTAAAAGATTGGGTTACCTGGGGTGCCGGCCCAAGAGCATCGCAATATTTAGTACTTGCTGCAAAAACAAATGCAGTAATACACGGAAGGTTTACTCCTAATATTGATGATATAAAAATTGCAATGCTTCCAGTATTACGTCATAGAATTATAACAAATTTTAGTGCTGAGGCAGAAGGAATTTCATCAGTTGATGTGATAAAAAAGATTGAAGCTGAATCTTGATGATAACAGAAATTTATAGTCTTGCAATCTTATAATTCTTAAATGCAAAATAAATTTCTTTTACTGCCGTTTTAATAATTGTAGCTGTAGGAACAGCTAATAACATTCCAATTAATCCTAAAAGTTCACTGCCTGAAATAATTAGAAGTATAATTATTATTGGGTGCATACCAACGCTTTTTGAAAAAACATACGGCTGCACAAAACCATTATCTAATGTATAGGTTAATGCAACTATCATCATTATTAACGGCACTTGTGAAAGATCTCCAGTTTGCATTATAGAAAGTATAATAGCAGGTATACCACCAATTATAGGTCCGAAATAAGGTATCAAGTGACCCAGCCCTGCTATAACTCCTAATGGAAGTGCGTTGGGTATACCAATAAAATAAAAGCCTAAACCAATTGTTAATCCAACAAAAGTAGCATCAAAAATCCATCCTCTTACATATCTACCAAGCTGAAGGCTTATTCTTTTTAGGATCCAATAAGAAGCTTCAAAATATTTATTTGGTACAATATGTATGATTGCTTTTTGAATTGCGGCGCTATCTTTCAGTAAAAAGAAAGTTATAAACGGAACAATAAAGAGTACAGCAAGTATTGACAAAATTCCGCTGACGTATTGAGTTATGTGATTAATGGCATCATTAAAAGAAGTTGAAATTATTGTTTGAACTTTTTGTACAAGTACACCTTTATCAAATAGCGGGAAGATGCTCAAAATCTTTTTTTCGATTGAAGCTAATTGCTCATTTAATGAAAACTCCTTAAGCGAAATTAACAACTGATCCATTTGTAGAAATAATTTTGGAATCACAAAAGAAAGGCTTAGATATATTAAAAATCCAAAAACACCGAAGACAATTAGCGTTGAAATTGTTCTTGAGAAACCTTTGCCTTCAAGTATTCTAATAAATGGAGCAAAGATAAATCCTAACAGAACGGAAATAATAGTGATAATAATTATACTTGATAACAGGTAAATAAAATATGAAAGTAATAGAACAGCAATAATTCCTAAAATTATTTTAGTGGATTTCTTTTGAATTAATTCTGTCATTTTAATTTACCGCTTCAATTCTGCGTACAGCCGGTACTTCGTTCATTATCGCTCTTTCAACGCCGGCTCTTAAAGTCATAATAGATAAGGGGCAGATTGCACAAGATCCTGTAAGCCTAACTTTTACAATTCCATCATCAGTAATTTCCACCAATTCAACATCGCCATCGTCAGCTTGTAAAAATGGTCTAATACTATTTAATGTTTTTTGAATTTTATCTTTCATAATCAAAACGAAGTCTCATCAGAAATCGAGCTATTATTTATAAATAAATATTGTTCCTAAAAATATTTAAAACAAATTTAATCATCATCGCCCAATAATATTTCAATTTTTTCTGTTGGAGCGGAATTTCTGATATTGATTTGTTCTGTTAATTTTCTTGAGATGTCAAATAATATATCAGTTTCTTCTGCATCAGGAATTCCAAATACCATCGGTAAGCCAGCGTCTCCACCTTCTCTTATTCTTGGATCGATCGGAATTCCACCAAGGAATGGTGTATTAAGTTCCTTAGAAATTTTTTCTCCACCACCTGTGCCAAAGATATCATATTTTTTTCCGGTATCGGGCGCAATAAAGTAACTCATATTTTCAATAACTCCCAGAACAGGAATATTTACACGCTCGAACATTTTAAGTGCTTTCCGAGCATCGATCAAAGATACTTCTTGCGGCGTTGTTACAATAACGGCACCTGTTAACGGAATAGTTTGTACCAGTGTTAGTTGAATATCGCCTGTACCGGGAGGTAGATCAAAAATCAAATAATCAAGTTCACCCCAATCTACATCGGTCATAAACTGTTTAATAGCACCACTTGCCATTGGACCGCGCCAAATTACAGGTGCTTTATCATCTACTAACGAACCAATTGACATGAACTTTACTCCAAAGTTTTCAAGGGGAATCATCTTAACAGAATTTTCAGCTTGGTAAACTTTTGGCTTGTCAGTACAGCCAAGCATTAAAGGAATGCTAGGTCCATATATGTCAGCATCGATCAATCCAACCTGAGCACCATCTTTTGCAAGCGCCACAGCAAGGTTAACGGCAACAGTGCTTTTACCAACTCCACCTTTACCACTGGCAATTGCAATAGTGTTTTTAACACCCGGCATTATTGCATCTTTTTTCGCATCTTTGTGCGTTGAAATTGATGCGGATTTTGCGGAGATATTAATGTTGATTTTGTTGAGGCCTAAAAAATCTTTTTTTAGTCGAGTTTCAATCACGTCTTTTATTTCTTCTATTCCATTTGTGTTTAATGATAGCTCCAATTCAAGATCGTTATTGCTTAATTCCAATTTTTTTATTGAATTAAGTGTAAGCAAGTTAGTATTAAATTTTTCGTGGTTAATATTTTTTAACGAATTAATTATTCCACTTTTTGTGATTTCGGAAATCATTTTACCTCGTGTATTTTTAAATAGATTGAATGACATTATTTTTATTAAACATTTTGATAATCTAAAGTTATTTCTCAAATGATTTTTGAACCACACTGCCAGCGGCTTTAATAGCATGATTCATCAACCATTCCTGGCTGTTTACTCTTTTCGTGTTTTCATTAATTTCAGGAAATCTATAAGATCCATCTGATTGTAAAATTCTTGCTTTAACATTATCCTTTAACGAAACCTTGATCAATGTTTTTAATAATTCATCTTTAAGTCTCTGGTTTTCAATCGGAAAAGCTATTTCAACTCTTCTATCCAAATTCCTCTGCATCATATCTGCGCTGCTTAAATAGATATCTTCTTTACCATCATTAAAAAAATAAAATATTCTGCTGTGTTCTAAAAATCTTCCGACAATACTTCGTACCTCAATTTTTTCACTTAAGCCTGCAACACCGGGTACCAAACTACAAACACCTCTAACAATTAATTTAATTTCAACTCCAGCATTTGAAGCTTCATAAAGTGCTGATATGATAACCGGATCGACTAATGAATTTAATTTCATAATTATTTTTGTCTCTTTACCTGCATTTGCATTTTCAATTTCTCTATTTATTAACTCAATAAATTTTTCACGCATATTTACCGGTGAGACAAATAACTTTTTGTATTCTTTTTGTTTTGAATATCCTGTAAGAAAATTAAAAATGTCAGCAACATCACTGCATATATCCGGATCACAAGTAAAAAATCCCAGGTCAGTGTAAAGCTTTGCAGTAGTAGCGTTATAATTGCCCGTTGCAAGATGAACATATCTCTTAACTCCGTCATATTCTTTACGCACAACAAGAGTCATTTTTGCATGAGTTTTTAATCCGACTAAACCGTAAACAACGTGAACACCAACTTTTTCAAGTTCACGTGCCCAATAAATATTATTCACTTCATCAAATCGTGCTTTCAGTTCTACTAAAACGGCAACTTGTTTACCCATTTCAGCCGCTTCAATAAGGCATCTTACAATGGGTGAATCTGGTCCAACTCTGTAAAGAGTTTGTTTTATTGCAAGTACATCCGGATCTAACGCTGCTTTTTTTATAAAATCAATAATCGGGGCAAATGAATGGTAAGGATGATGAAGTAAAATATCTTTCTGTCTGATTATTGAAAAGAAATCTTCTTCTTCTTCAAATAATTTTGGTACAACAGGGTAGTATGGTTTTTCTTTCAACTGATGTAAAGGAAGTTTATATAAGTACATTACATCGCTTAATCCTAAAGGACCATCAGACATATGAACATCATCTTTAGTTATTTGAAGATTTTCAATCAGTGTATCTAACATAAAATCGGGCATTGGATGTCCAACTTCAAGTTTAACAACGTTACCAAACCTTCTTTGTTTTATGTTTTCTTCAATCACACTTAAAAGATCATCTGCTTCGTCCTCTTGAAGTTCAATATCGGTATCACGTGTTATTCTAAATCTGTGGGCTTCAACAATTTCCATCCCGGGAAAAAGAAAATGAAGATTGCCTTTTATTAAATCACCGAGCCAGATAAAACTTGCTTTAAAGTTGCCATTAATATTTGTCGATTTATTTGGTTCTAAAATATGATCAATCTGCAAAAGTCTGGAGAGAATACTGGGTACTTTTACTCGTGCAAAATGATTTTCTCCATTTGGTTTACGTATAAGTATTGCAAGGCTTAAGCTTAAATTAGAAATGTAAGGGAAAGGTCTACCCGGATCGAATGCAAGTGGAGTAAGTACAGGAAAAATTTCTTTTTTAAAATACTCCGTTAATTTTTCTTTCTCAACTTCATTTAGATTTTCATATGAGAATAAATGGATATTATTTTTATTCAGCTCGGGGATAATTTCATCCATCCAAAATCTATCGAGTGTTTTAAGAAGAGGCTTTAAAGCTTTCTCAACTTTTTTTAATTGCTCACCTGGTGTCAAACCATCAATTGAAGGTTCTGACACGTTTGCGGCAATTTGCTCTTTCAACCCGGCAATTCTTATCATATAGAATTCATCTAAGTTAGATGAAAAAATTGAGATGAATTTTACTTTCTCTAATAATGGCAAATCAGTATTTAGTGCTTCATCCAGAACACGTTTATTAAATTCAATCCAGCTAAGATCTCTGTTGATAAAGTTTTCGGGTTTGCTATATTTTTTTAATAATTCTTTAGTGCTCATAATATTTTTACTTCATTAAAAATCAAATATAAACTATTTGCAAAAGATTTGCCGTGATAAAATGTGTAGATTAAATTAAAAAATCGAATGCAATTTAATAAATCAGAAAAATTTTCTTATTCCTTCGGTAAGTAAACAATAAATTACTCTCGATTGGTAAATATTTCTTTAGCAATTATTAGTTTTAAAGCTATGGAAAACAATCCAATTAATATCTTGGCGCAAGTAATAATTTAGCCATAGCAAATAATAGGAAACCGAAAACGCACTTTTGCTTTTAAAATATTCTAAACCAACTATTGACAAAATAAATTCCATACTTTACGTTGGAAACAATATTTAGTAAATCTTTTTAAAGCTCTTGCAAAAACCAGTGGAGTAAAACTTTATGGGAAAAAGTTTAGATAAAAAAGCTCTTGACAAACAAGACAGCGAGAACAAAATTTCGCTATTCGCTATTCGCTATTCGCTATTGGAAAACTTATACCCATTTACCTTATACCCCTATTGCTTATACAGCAAACCACCGTTAATGCCCAAGTAATAATAAAAGAAAAAGTGGAGATAAATCCGAAGAGCAATATTGTTCCTGAATACCCTGTTGCTGCGTTTACACCTTGCGGACCCTGGATAACATCATATGATAAGAATAATCCCTGGCAGGTGGTGTGGAATCAAATATCCTTTGCACCTGATCCATATCAACAACTGTTTAACTTTCAGGATAACAGATATGGTCCAGGATTACAACGTAGAGAATATACACTTGATCCAAACAAATACTATAACATTACTCTCATACAATCAGATGAATATGGTTACTTTACTTACGGAGGATTTTACGATAACACAACAGGTACTTGGGTGCCAATACAGTATGTGGGTACATCACTTACAGGAGTACTCGGTTCGGATATTGGAGCAACTGCCTGGTTCGATTATGTAATTGATCCCCCGAATGGTTTATATCATAGTGATTCAAAATATACAATGAGAATAAAAAGAGATATACCTCCGGGTACGAAAATAATAATGTCAGTATTTGATGGACAGGAAACGATAAACTATCACACAAGAGTTGAGACACCAACATTTACAATACAGAACGACACACCAGAGGAGGATACTCTCCTTCATAATCAAAGTAAAGAAATAGACTTCTATTTAAATTTTCAGAATAATTGTCAATTGGATCAGTACGGTGGAGCATATCCAACAGGAATAAAATTTAATGTAGAAATAGTTCAAGGGCAGCAGTACGGAAATTTATATTATCCGGGAACAGTAGCCAATCCTGATCAATCCGGTATATCAATAACAAATCTTGATGATGAATATGGAATAGGAGTTACAAACTACACAATAAGATACACAGCAGATGGCGTTCAGCCAGATACATCAACAGCGGGGATAGTAACCATAAGATGCAGTTCAAATGACCTGGATATATTACCAGCGGAAGTAAGTTTCCCGGTTAAATATAGTCTTGAACCTCCGCCTGCAATAGGTGGTTATATATTGGTTGATTTTAATCAAGACAGTTTTAGTCCGGGTGATACAGCAACAACAAATTGTAAATGGCTAACATCGTATAATGAGATAATAGATTTTCCTGGTGAACAATCATTCAATGCAGAAATAGTAAGCGGTAAAGAATATGGGATGCTGCTTGACCCGAACACAGGCACAGTAGCAGATAATCTGCAGGGAGTAAGTAATGGATTTAAAGTACTAACACCAACATCAATACCAAATGATAGTGTAGTGATAAGAATAAGAGTAAATACAATGGCAGGAGATGGCGGAATAATAGCAGCAAAAATAGTAAACAGTCAAAATCAAAACTCAGGGAAAAAACAAAGCAAAGAGACGGATATAGATAAAAGCATCCAATCAATGTCATCCACATTATCGATAGGAAATCCAGGGGCAATGCTGATTGAAGGTTACGGCGATGTGGTTGTAACGCAAAATGAGTGTGATGAGGAAATAGTTATATGCGATAATGCTCAACCCCAGACTTTTAATCCATTGTGGATTGAAAAATATAATAATTATAGTTATTTCGATCCCGACCCAAATGATCCTAACTCTCTGCAATATATTGTCACAGGTTGTCAACTTAAACGAAATAATGATGTGCAGGGTGTAACCTTCATAATGCCAGGTATGCCAATGGGTAAAAGTTGGAACCAAGATTATGCTTGGCGGGCTGATAGAGATGCAATAATTCGCATTTGTCTATTAGAAGGTGAAAATAGATGGTTAATTAGATTTGATGACTTAAGAATACCAATATTCAGCTCAGATTGTATAACAGGTCTTATTGATTTAGGTGATGGATTAAATATTTCATTGTTAGAATTAAATATAACAAGTATGAAAGATTATAAGATTTTTATTGATAATATTAATAGCTGGCGGACTGATTATCCTGTAAAGGCTAATAAATATGCATTTAAAAGTGGCATAATAAAACATGAATATAAACATTTCCTAATTGATTCAGTTAACGTTATCAACTCTTTTAATAATTTATTCAATACTATTTTTAATCACGATGATTGGTTCCTAGATAAAAACACTTACACTTGCCCTAAAGCTGTTCTTTCTGCTAAAGAATTTGAATTAAGGGATAATATCCTCAAAGTTGTAAATAATTGTTTTCTTAGATTTACGAATATATCCAAGATTGGTAAAGATCAAGAAGAATTGGATTGTGTTAAATTTGCACAAGTTGAGTACGATTTAATTAAAACAAGAATCAACCAGTGGGCTGTTAACCAAGACTGGTTTAAACCATGATATTATTAATGAGGTAAAAATGAAATATTTAATTATAAAATTTTTATTAATCTTTTTATTATTTGTCAATAAAAGTTTTAGCCAATCACTTTGGAATATAGAGGTTACTGATAATTTAATAGTGTGTGTGGGTGGAGATACTTCTATGTCAACCCTTCATTCTATATTGGTAACAGATAGTTTAAAGAATGATTTAATATATGGTTGCGCAGCAGAGTTATTAGCGATTTATCAAGGTGAAAGTGAGAAAGATTTCATACTTGATAAACTAAAATTTTGGGAAAACAAGAATGATCCCAATTTCTCTTGGTTTAAATACTTTGAATATCAGAAAATAGCTGGATTCCTTGGTGATAATTCAGCCATCCTAGGTATGGATACGATTATTAATTTTTCAAATGATATTAATCTTCGTGAAAATGCAATTGGATATTTAGTACAAGGGAGATATCTGGAATACTATGGAATTGTAAAATCTTATTTCCTTAACCAATCTTCATCTAATGATGATATTTTATTATTGGGAGAATATGGTAAAGATGAACGTTACAAGAACGAAGTAAAACTACTTTTGTCTAAGGTAATACAGGACTCAACAGAAGATTTTAAGGTTTATCTAGCTACAATAGGTATTTCGAAATTTGATTCTGTGTATGCTGTTCAACTTTTGGATGATAGGTTTAGAAATAGTAACGGAACTTTTCGTAGAAATTTATTTGAGTACTTAAGTATTCTTGATCCAAGAAATCAAATGGAAAGAAGTATGTGGGTAATACCACGGGAAATTGATGAAAATTTAAGATTTGACTACATCCCATTAATTTATAACGATAGTACTTATGATGGTCCAAAAGAATATTTATCTCCTACTTGGATTAAATTTATGGAATATTGGTTACCGAATGAAACATCAAAACTCATAAAGGTTCCTTTAATCTTGAATATTCGAGAATTTATACCACCAAAAATCAATACTACATCCTCTATTGAAGAGAATATAAATTACCTCACAAATATGGTTGATACCGTTTACACCTACTCTTGGCTTGGCGATCTCGCTTTCTCCAACGAACTAAAAAACATATTAACAACAGCCAAAACAAATTTACAAAATGGAGACTCACTTGCGTGCAGAGTTCAGGTAAAAGCATTCCAGACCTTAATGGATAATGTTTACAAAGACTCACTAAACACGGACGCACGTTTTGTAACAATAGAAGGTTGGAAGTTTCTCTACTGGAATGCACAATACATTTTAGACAGGCTTCCAGAACCTCCAGCAAACCCAAACCTTGTTGTAAACCTAAAAAACAGTTTGGGTAACCAGATACCAGCAAGCAATGTAATGTACTATGAGTCCGCCGCAGGCGGATGGAAAGATGCAGTAAACAATGGAGATGGAACATTTACAGTAATAACTACAAGACCAACTGTAAGCATCAGAGTTTTCTATGAGTATGCAAGTTTGCAAGCAGATAATGTTAATGCACAAAATAACTCATATACTTTTACAACAGTAAACGCAGCAGTGCAATTAAAAAACAGTTTGGGAAATTTGATAGACGTCGGCACAGTTCAATACTATGCCGGAGCGTGGAGAACATTCGGTTCAACATCAAACGGAGTTGCATACAAAGAACTTCTTCCAATCAACTACAGCTTTAGAATGATTTATGAATACGGAAGTTTGGACAAACAACAAAATCTTTTATCTGATCCTACAGTTATTTTCCAAACTGTAAATGCTGCAGTACAATTAAAAAATAATTTAGGAAATTTAATTGATGGTGGGTCAGTTCAATACTATTCTGGTGCCTGGAGAACATTTGGTACAACATCAAATGGAGTTGCATATAAAGAACTGCTTCCAATTAACTATAGTTTTAGAATGAACTATGAATATGTTTCTAAGGATAAACAACAAAACTTAAGTACAAATCCAGTTGTGGATTTTAATACTGTTCTTTGTTCTGTAAAAGTAAGCAAGACAA
>JBBILT010000010.1:0-138336 GCA_037444745.1 Ignavibacteriales bacterium | reverse complement strand
AAAAGACCTTATTGGCTGCGAGTGGATATCAAAACAAAAAAGCTTTGCAAGTAATTTACTTACAAAGCTTCATTTTTTGTGGGCCCAGATGGACTTGAACCACCGACCCTCTGATTATGAGTCAGATGCTCTAACCAACTGAGCTATGGGCCCTAATAATTTGTGCATCCAAAAATAATATTTAATCATCCTTAAATCAAGATTCAATAATAGCTAATATTTCATCGAGTCTTTAATTTTTTGTATTGTCATTGGAGCACAGCCTTCAAAATGGTTATTAACATTAATAAAAAGATCAATATCTTTAGTTAAAAGCTCTTTAAATATTTTGCTTATTCCATTTAGCTCCTCTTCTCTATCAATATAGATTTGATTCCAAATCCCTTTGCTTATGTGCTCAATATTTTTTCTATCTGGTCCGTGCAAACGGAATATTATTGTACTCGTTAAATACTCCTTAAATTTATCAAATGTTTCAATCACAGAAGGCATATAATATCCTTCGAGTAATACAGGAATAATTTTAAGATCTTTAAGAAACGCAAAAAAGTTTTTTGTTAAATAATTAGGATTACGTATTTCTATACCAATTGGAAAGTGGCTATTAAGATTTGAATAGAAATCAGAAAAACGATTCTGGAATTCCACTAAAGAATTCATTTTTTGTTTATTCAAATATTCAAACTGAAAGATTAAACATCCGATTTGATTTTTAATCGGTTCAAGAATATTTAAAAATTCATTATAAATATTGTTTGATAAAAAATAAGGATTGGAAATCAATTGATCATTTTTGTTACTGTTATAGTAGTGCGTAAGAGTAATTGAGTTAGGAACTTTTATTGTAAATAGGAAATTTTCAGGAACAGATGTTTTATATTCTTTTACCAAATCTTTATTTGGTAGTACAACCTTTGATGGCTGAAACAGTGACCAAAACCATTGATCAATTTCAACAGTATTGAAATGCTTTGAGTACTCTTCTAAATAATTGAATCCTTCTTCCCCAGGATAAACCAATCCTTTCCACGATTCATATTTCCAACTGCAAGAACCAATCCTGAATTCGCTCATCACTTAACCGAAGTCGAGTCAATCATTTTATCCATTTTATATTTACGCAAGGTTTCTAAAACACCAATACTATCGTAACTTTTCCAATCGCCATCTCGCTTCCCCTCCACAAATTTTCCTTCTTCAGCAACTTTGCCATCTGGATAATACCAGGACCAGGCGCCAGAGGGTTTATCGTCTAAAAAATTTCCCACAGATTCAATTGTACCATTTGAATTATAATATTTCCATTCACCTATATTTTTATTGTTGGCAAGCTGACCAATTATTTGAATTTTTTTGTTGGGATAATAAACAATAAAATCTCCTTCCCGAACTCCATTTACAACATCAAACTCAATTGTCTGATCAAGCATTTTAGATTTATTTCTTCCAGTGTAAGGTATTTTTGAAGTTGAATCTGCATAATATAATCCATCTCGAAACACGAGCGGTTTTGATATATTTTCCTTAGCATCTTTAACAGTGCAGCTAAAAGTGAATAAAGAAATTATGATAAGAAATAAATACTTTTTCATTTTTTCATTGAAAAGAATAATGATTGGGATAAAATATTAATGAATTATTTTCTTAATTCCTTATATGCAATAAGAAGTTTATTTTTTGTTTCAGACAAATCTTGTGAAATAATTTTTATTTCGCCGATAACGGGCATAAAATTAGAATCCCCATTCCATCTGGGCACAATATGAAAATGAATATGTTCCTCAATTCCGGCACCCGCAACTCTTCCAATATTAGCCCCAATATTAAATCCGTGTGGATTTAATACTTTACGCAAAGCTTTTTCTGCTAGTTGAAGTTTAGAAAATGATTCAGCTAATTCCTCTTGATTTAGATTGGCAAAATCATTTGTGTGCTTTTTGGGAACTACCATCAGATGACCATTATTGTAAGGATAAAGATTTAGTACAGTAAAAGTATTTTTATCGGTATCAATTAAAAGATTGTCATCGCTTAATGGATCAAGAGAGATCAACTGACAAAAGATACATTTTGATTTATCTTCATCGGATTTAAATGATTCAATATATTTAGATCGCCAGGGAGACCATAATTTTTCCATCCAATACCTCATATAAAAAAGGCGGAATTGATATCCGCCTTAATTTTTATTTATCTTCTTCTCTTGATTTATTGTATTCATCAATTACTTTTTGCTCAACTTCTTTTGGAACTTCTTCATAATGAGAGAACTTCCGTTTATGCACTCCCCTGCCTTGCGTTAAACTTCGCAACTGGGATGAGTATTTATATAATTCTGAAAGCGGAACATTCGCTTTAATTATTTGAAAATGTCCGTCAGAATCCATTCCTAAAATTTTACCGCGCCTGCTGGAAATATCACCCATAACATCACCCATATATTCATCTGGAACTTTTACTTCAACCTCATAAATTGGTTCAAGCAAACAAGGTTTGCATTCAAGAAATCCTTTTTTAAAGCACTGCGAGCCTGCAATTTTAAAAGACATTTCATCTGAATCTACATCGTGATAAGATCCGAAATGAAGTGTAGTCCTTATATCAACAACCTGATTACCTGAAAGAACGCCTCTGCTCATAATTTCAATTATTCCTTTTTCAACAGCCGGAATAAATCTACCCGGTACAACACCACCAACGATGGCATTAACAAATTCAAAACCTGTTCCGCGGGGCAAAGGTTCCATTTTAAAATGAACATGACCATATTGCCCTCTTCCTCCAGACTGCTTTTTATGTTTGTATTCTACATCATCAACTCTTCCCTTAATGGTTTCTCGGTAAGGAATTTTTGGTTCAACAAGATCAACATCAACTTTATATCTTTCCTTTAATCTTTTTACGGCTAAAGAAAGTTGTAATTCTCCTTGCCCGGATATAATTGTCTGGGATATTTCAGGATCAAAACTAACAAAGAATGAAGGATCCTCTTCGTGCAAAGAATGAAGTCCCGATGCAATTTTATCTTCATCTCCCTTAGCCTTAGGAAGAATTGCACTTCGGATAACAGCGTCAGGAAATTGAATTGGATTTATTATAACAGATAAATTTTTTGTAGCAAGCGTATTATTTGTATGTGTATCTTTTAATTTTACAACAGCGCCAAAATCACCAGCCTGCACTTGCTGCACTTCTTTCCTAGTTCGTCCGTTTAGAGTTGAAAGCTGACTTAACCTTTCAATTTTGTTATTTGCTTCATTAAGCAAATCCAGCCCGGCTTTTACAGTACCAGAATAGACTTTAAACAATGATAACTCACCAACATGCTGCTCTGCTAAAGTTTTAAAAATAAAAATAACAGGTTCGCCGGATATATCTGGTTTTAATAATATTTTTTCTTTTTTACCGGCTAACGATACTTCCTCACCCTGTCGGTCTAATGGTGATGGGAAATATTGGGAGGCAAAATTTAAAAAATTATTAATACCAACAGCGCGAAAAGCAGAAGTTGCAAAAACTGGAGTAAGACTTCGATTAAGTATCGCAGCCTTTAATCCATTTTCTAAATCTGCCTCGGATAATGCACCTTCTTCAAAATACTTATTCATCAATTCTTCATTAGTCTCAGCAACTTTTTCAATCAGTTGTGTGCGATAATCTTCAGCTCTCTTTATTTGATCAGCAGGTATTTCAGATTCAGTTACTTTTTTTGAACCAGCTTCTCCATATTTAAAAGCTTTCATTTTCAAAACGTCAATAACTGTATCAAAAATAACTCCTTCTGTTAAAGGATAAGTTACAACTACAGCGCCGCTTGTTAATCTTTGCTTAGCTTTTTCAAAAGTTTCTGTAAAGGATGAGTGTTCATTATCTACTTTATTAATAATAATTGCTGAAGGAAGTCCCAATTCATCAACAAACTTTCCACTCATTTCAGAACCTACTTCAACACCTTCCGCCGCTTTAAGTACCATAACAGCGATATCACAAACTTTCATTGCAGATTTAACATCACCAATAAAATCTGAATAGCCCGGTGTATCCAAAATATTTAGTTTTATTCCATTCCATTCTAAATGTAAAAGTGATGTAGCGATGGATATTTGTTTTTCTATTTCGTTAGAAGAATAATCTGATACTGTGTTACCTTCTAATATATTTCCGATTCTATTTATTTCTCCGGCAGTATATAAAACAATCTCGGAAAGTGATGTTTTACCACTGCCACCGTGACCGATTAAAGCAATATTGCGTATTGATTCAGAACTGTATTCTTTCAAGGGAATTCCTCCTAAAATTTAAAAGGTGAGATTATATAAAGATAAAAAACGATTATTTATTTTTGAAGTTTCTCCAAAATGTTTCAACTCCTCTACTAACAGCGTGTAAATTTTGAACAAATGGTATTACAGCATCCTCTATTCCTCTACGAATTTTTGTTTCTATACTCAATATCTTATCAGCACGCTCCCTAAAATCACTAATAATTGATCTTGAAATTTGAAGCTGCGATTTAGTTTCACTTGTGATTTTGGTTAGATTATCTGAAAGTTCAAGAGTTGAATGAATAAGCGGCTTTAATTCTGAAGACAGTTCTTTAATATTAGCATTAATTGAATGCACTGATTTAACTATCTGATTTAAATAGTAAATCAGTGCAATACAAAGTGCAGATGCGGAAACAATTAAAATAATTGTTAAAATTTCAGTTATTGTCATTTGAAAGTACTATGAATTCTTGGCTTCTTTATAAGCATCAATCCCTGCTTTAACGGATGATTTCAATCTATCAGCTTCCAACTCAATCTTCTCTTTACCGGTATGGATAGCATCTGATGTTTTGACTTTTGCATCTTTAAATATTTTCTCGGCATCTTTAAGAATGTCTTCAGATTTTGATTTTGCATCGTAAATTATTCTTTCAGATTTTTTCTTGCCTTCGTTGATCAATTCTCTAGCTTTATCCTTTGCTTCGGCAAGATATTTTTCAGCTTCATCAAAATACTCTTCAGACTTCTGACGGATGTCTGCTCTTAGTTCTTTACCGCTTTTGGGGGCAGTTAATAAAGCTACAATAGCGCCCACGGTACCGCCTGCCAAAAATCCAATCAAAAAACCTTTAGCAAGATTATTGTCTCGAGGCATAACAAACTCCTTTCATTTGATAATTAGCTGTCAAAATATATCAATAGAACGTTCTAAAATCAAGGAACTGTGTTATTTGAAATTAGTAATCGAAGGATTTTAAAGATTAATTTTCAATAAAATCCTTCGATTCGAATATCTACATATTTTTAATAATTTCAGCAGCAAATTCAGAAGTTTTTACTTCCGTGGCACCTTTCATTAAGCGGGCAAAATCATAAGTAACAACTTTTGATTTTATTGTTTTTTTCATTGATGATTCAACTAAGTGAGCAGCTTTTTTCCAGCCTAGATATTCGAGCATCATTACACCGGAAAGAATTAAAGAACCTGGATTTACTTTATCTAATCCTGCATATTTTGGAGCTGTGCCGTGGGTTGCTTCAAAAATAGCAACATCATTACTCATATTTGCACCAGGGGCTATCCCTAATCCACCAACTTGTGCAGCGGCAGCATCTGATAGATAATCACCATTCAGATTTGGTGTTGCAAGTACACTGTATTCTGCTGGTCTTAATAATAGTTGTTGGAAAATACTATCTGCAATTCTATCTTTTAATAATATTTTACCTTCAGGTATCTTACCATTAAATTTTTTCCATAATTCATCTTCCGTAACAATATTATCCCTAAATTCTGCAAGAGCGATTTGATATCCCCACTCTTTAAATGCTCCTTCAGTAAATTTCATAATGTTACCTTTGTGAACAAGTGTAACACTCTCACGTTTGTTAGCAATTGCGTATTGGATAGCTTTCCTTACTAACCTTTTTGTACCAACCTCGCTAATTGGTTTGATCCCAATACCAGAATTTTCGCGAATCGCTTTACCTGAAATTTTTTCAATATACTTCCTTAATAATTCAGTCTCTTTAACTCCAGACTTGAATTCAATTCCTGCATAAACATCCTCTGTGTTTTCTCTGAACAAAACGATATTCAAATCCTGCGGACGTTTCATTGGGCTTGGCACACCGCGAAAATATTTTACAGGTCTAACACAGGCATATAAATCAAGTAGCTGCCTCAAGGCAACATTTAGACTCCTTATTCCGCCACCAATTGGAGTTGTTAACGGACCCTTAATTGATACAATATATTCTCTAATGGCTTCAACGGTTTCCTCAGGAAGCCAGGCATTTTTTCCATATAATTTAACTGATTTCTCACCGGCATAAATTTCCATCCAAACAATTTTCTTCTTACCGGAATATGCTTTATCAACAGCAGCATCCAAAACTCTTTTAGATGCACGCCAAATATCCGGGCCTGTTCCATCGCCTTCGATAAATGTAATTACAGGATTATCAGGAACATGAAGTTTTCCATTTTTAACGGTAATCTTTTCACCATCTTGAGGAACAACAATTTTTTTAAATTTTTTCATTTTTCTCCTTTAGAATATTATTTGAATCAATTAAAATATTTCCGAATCTTTTTTGATAAAACAAAACACTTAACGCTCCAACTAAAACAGCAAACCATAAAGTAACTGCTCTAACAATAAATGTAGAAGCAAAGGCATCGCTGTTTGAAAACCCTTTATTAACAAGCATCAATGTTAGTGAACCTTCCGTAACCCCTAATCCACCCGGCAGCATTGAAACCGCACCGACTATTGTTGAAAAGCTGTAACTAAAAAATGCCCACAATAAATCTATCTTCATTTCAAAATTAGTCAGAATGAAATAATAACCCAAACATTCAAAACTCCAGGAAATAATGCTTAGAAGCGTCATAAGTATCAGTGATGTGATGTTTAACAATTTAAATGACGATTCGTACGCATTACTAATATTGATTATATGTTTTCCAAATAAATTAATTTTAGATAATAACGATAAAATTTTTTCTGATAGTTTTCTGTTTGTTATTATTACCAAAACGACAGCAATGCTAATAGAAATAATTATTATAATATTTTTGCCGTAATCAAAATAATACGCCCCAATGAGGGCAAGTATGGATAGAGATAAAAAATCTGTCGCTCTTTCTGCAAAAATTATTGGTGCAGTTTTGCTGATTGGAGTACCATTAACTTGTTTTACAAGGTATGATTTTAATAACTCACCAAATTTCCCGGGTGTTACGCTCATCACCAAGCCGGACATAAAAATTGAAAGTGAATCACGCGCAGGAATTTTTACTTCAATTGATTTCAGATAATACTGCCATTTAAAAAATCTTGTGAAGTAATTACCTAAAGAAAGAAATAAAAGAAGTGGAAGTAAATACCAATTAAAATATTTGAATGAATTGATAACTTTTTCAAAATCAAAATAGATAATGAAAGCTAGATATAGTAATCCAGCGAAAGCAATAGAAATTAATATTCGGTTTCTTAATTTCCAGATCAATTATAAAATCCTAAGTAAAGCGTGATATAATTTTGCCAACGGTAATCCAACAACATTATAATAACAGCCATTTATCTTTTTAATGAACACCGCCCCAAAGTCATCCTGAATCCCATAAGCTCCGGCTTTATCCATCGGACTACCGCCTTTGATGTATTCTGTAATTTCTTCAGCAGTCAGATTTCTAAAGGTAACTTGAGTCTTTTCATATTCAGAAATATTTTTTTTATTAGATGAATTATAAATCGAGTAACCAGTATACACTGTGTGTGTTTGCCCGCTAAGCATTTTAAGAATCCTGAAAGCATCATTTTTATTTACTGGTTTGCCAATTATCTGATTATCCAAAACCACTATTGTATCCGCTGTTATTATAATTCCTTCTTTAACTTTTTGCTTAGCAAGATGAAGTTTTTCTTTTGACAATCTTATAACTGCTTTGGACGGCTTTTCTTTAGGATAAACCATTTCATCCATATCGAGACTAAATGATTTGAATTTAATATTGAGCTGATTCAATAATTTTCTTCTTCTTGGAGATTTAGAAGCAAGGTAGATAGGGATTGAAGAACTAATCATAATACTTAATAATTTTTGTTCCGGGAAAATAATGATTTAAAATATTTCTATAGTCTATGCCCTGTTTAGATTGCCCTATTGCACCCCATTGGCAAAGTCCTACACCGTGCCCATATCCTTTACCAGTAATTACAACTTTGTTATATTCTTCAAGGTTTATATCAAAGAGCGTACTTCGTAAAATAGATTTTCCATCAAAAGTTTTGATGACATTTCTTATAGAATTACCAGCTAAAGTAAGAGTTTGTTCTGTCTGATTATTATCTATTAATTTTATCTTAAGTTCATTAACTCTTCCCGATTCGAATCTTGATATCACCGCTATACTTTTAAGATTATAAACAGTTGTGGAAATAAGTTTGGCATCACATAATCTAGAGATAAATGTTTCTTCGGAGTATTCCTCTTTCCAATTGAAACGCGGAGCAATACTGCAATATGGTTCAGTGCCATCTTTGATGCTAATAAGATATGGCAAATTAATTTTGCTAAATACATTTTTAACATCTTCGGTGCAGCCGCCGCAGGTTGAATGATAAAAAATAGTTGCTGGTTTATTATCATAAGAAAGTATCTGCCCTCTGGTTTCATCTACGATTTGATTGGTTAAGGAAGTCTCTCCATCAACACCACCGTAAACCTGATCGCGGGTATCATTATAAATATCAAAGAAGTTTTTGTTCTCAGAAATTTTTAACAACCCATAAGTGCGTACACAAATTGAGAACGCCTTTAATGCTTCATAATTTTCATTTCCCTTACCAACAGGCATTTCCTTAGTGATAACTCCTTTAACATAGTCTTCAAGTCCAACTTGATTTACAATTTTAATTTGAGAATTAAAAAGGAATATCTTTATTCGTCCCCTGTATTTTTTACTATCTATTTTTATAATTTCATCATCACCGGAACCGCTGATATAAAAAGTATCAGACACAAAATCTTTATTAGAAATAGATAATCTTAACATCCCACTAGATTCTGAAACATTGATTCTGTTTCCTTCATTTATTTTAGCTAGCCGCTTTTCACTATTTGATAGAAGAATTTGGGAATCCACATTAATTATTAAATCATCAATTGATTCGTGAATTAAAACTCTAATATAATTTGCTTCTATAATAGAATTGGAATTTTCTTCATTTGAAAATCTTTTTGTACTAGAACATCCGCTGGTAAAAATTATTAGAATAGAAAAATATTGAAGTAAAAGAAAACTAAATTTGAAAATTTTTTGATGTGATATTAAGCTGGATAAAAAATTCACTTGGGATTATCTGAACATCGCCTTGATACTTCCCCAGGTTCGTTTAACACCGGAGATGTTGAGGGAAACGCTGGCATCACTAGAATACGTAACAGTACCATTAGTATCAACAATTTTTAAACGATAAGCAAAAATCACATCGTTCGTTTTATAAGTATTCTGATCGAGATAAGTATAATAGGAATTATTTCCTTTTGGTGTGATGCTTTCTACTTCGATATAGGAACTTTGCGGCGTTCGTCTTTCAACAACAAACTTCTGAAGATTAGATTCATCACCAGTCTGCCATTCGAGTCTTATATCATCAGACTCGCTTCTGGCGTGAAAATAACTGATATATGCACCAGCATAAACTGTTGCAATAATCAAAAATGCGAGGATTAAAGTTGAAATCTTCATTTTCTTGACCAAAATATATTCCCAATATCTTAGATTGTCAAGGATTTTTTTAAGAAATCTTTAAAATATTAATCGGACACAAATAATAAATCGTTTATTTAAGCTAAATGTTTAACTAAATAACACAAACGAATTTTAAAGAACTTAAGTAATCATTTTTTTTATCAATTTCCCACTCAGAAACTTCAATCAGATTTTTGATCCTTGAAGAAATTTAATGTAAATCCATAGGAATATCAGTATGCCAATTATCAGAATTAAATTTCAAATAAATTGAAGTAGAATAAACAATTACATATATGGGAAGGGCTAACCATGCACCAAGTAATCCCATATTTAATATAACACCAAATAAATAAGCAAGAGGCACGAATATTAATAAATTAGTTATCACTTCAGCTCTCATTACAAAAACTGTTCTTCCAGCAGCTTGTAATCCATTTGCTAAAACAACTCCGGTAGCATAAAACACTTGGGCAAATCCCGCTACCCTTAAAGAAGGTTTTGCCATTTCAATAATACTCCAATCATTAGTTATTATAAGGAGAACAAATTGTGGAATTATGATGAAAATTAATCCAAGTATAATGGTGTAATATGTTGCAACTTTTGCAGTTTCAAATCCATATAATTTTGCAAGACGCAGTTTACCTGCACCAAGATTATTTCCAACTAATGTTTGAACAGCAATACCAAATCCAAACAAAGGTAAAAAGGAAATAAAAAGCGTAGATATAATAGTTTGTGAAGCAGCTTGTTCTTTTATTCCAATTATCCCTGTTATGGCAATGAAGCTTAAGAATCCTAAAAGAATGAAGACGTTTTGGAATGAAACAGGAAGTGAGATTTTATAGATTCCTTTAATAACTTCTTTATCAATTTTAAAGTGTTTAAAATTTTGATATTTTTTTCTATAAACAGGCAGCAGAATAATTATAAAATAAAATGAAGCATCAAATATTGTTGCTAAAGTTGATCCTAAGCCC
This sequence comes from Ignavibacteriales bacterium, assembly GCA_037444745.1. Classification (GTDB taxonomy): domain Bacteria; phylum Bacteroidota; class Ignavibacteria; order Ignavibacteriales; family Ignavibacteriaceae; genus IGN3. The sequence continues at coordinate 127,600 of JBBILT010000010.1, read as the reverse complement.
GATCCGCCGATTCCCATTCTCGGTAACCCAAAAGCTCCATATACAAGTATATAGTTAAAAATAATATTAAGAATATTTGTAATAATTCCAGAGAACATAAAAATTTTTGTTTTACTGATTCCAAAGAAAAACCCGCGAAACGAAACTGAGATCAGAAAGAATGGAATTCCAAAAAAACGATAAAAAATAAATTCAGAAGCGTAATAAGCAACAGTATCATCTGAGGCAAAAAAACCAGCAATCGGCCTTGAGAAAAATGTACCTATTGCTGTAACGAAAATTCCAATTATAAATGAAATAATAAGTGAATTATTTAAAGCATTTCCGCATTCAATAAAATTATTTTGACCAAACCTGCGCGCAACAATTACATGAGTTCCTGTAGCCAAACTAGAAAAAAAACTAACAAGTGCCCAGGTAGCCAATACACCTATACCCATTGCAGCTAAAGCGTAAGTCGCTTCCTCCAATCTGCCAATGATAGCAGCATCAACAAGGGATAAAATCATCTGAGTAGAAAGACCGGCTATTGCTGGAAGTGCAACTTTTAGTATTTTTTTATAATAGCTATTTATCGGAAGTAAATTCATTCAACGTAAAAATAAAGATGTTTAGGAAAGATAAAAATTAGTAATTGTGATGAAGTTTACAACGGATATTCTATCAAATAAAGTGGAGCGAAGCGGGATCGAACCGCTGACCTTCCCGATCGATATCGGGACGCTATCGGTTCTGAATAATTTTTTCTATGTATGATTTATTTTTATATGATTTTAATTGTTTTTCCCTTTTCATTGCTTCAGTTCTATTCTGATATACCTCTTTATAAACTAATTCCCAGGGGATGCCGCTTTTTGTAGATATTGAATATCCTGAATTGTGGTAGAGCAATCTTCTCTCAAGATTTTTAGTCTGACCAATGTAGTATTTATCTGAAATGACACTTTGAAGAATGTAAACGTAAAACTTTTCCAAAATGAATTCGGAGATTTGTTTGTGGAGCTAAGCGGGATCGAACCGCTGACCTTCCCGATGCCATCGGGACGCTCTCCCAACTGAGCTATAGCCCCGGATCAATTAAAAATTATAAATGATTAATGAATAATTTATTTGTCTGGTTAAAAATAGAAATGTTGCGCTCTAATTTCAATTATTTTTTATAACAATCAGTAAAATAATTATAGTACCTATTTTTACCATTATTTTTTAATCATTCTTCATTTATAATTACAAATAAAATCATTCTTTTTTTGCGATATGAAGTTTCAAAAAATATATTTTTCAAAACTATTACTTGCACTCATTCTTTCATCAGTATTATTCATCAGTTGTGATGACACTTTGACTGTGCAAGATGTTGATAATAAAATTATACCTGATAAAAATGTAAGCTTTTCTCAACACATCTATCCTGTTCTTCAAGTTAAGTGCGCATTTTCTGGATGTCATGCAAGTCCTAATCCTGAAAATGGATTAGATCTTACAACCTGGGCTAATGTTACTGCTGATCCAAATGTAGTTTTTCCTGGAGAGCCTGATTTAAGCAGGTTAGTTTGGGCAATTGAAGGAAATAAGCCGCCTATACAACCAATGCCTCCCGTTGGTTATAGCAGACCTGTTACTGCTAATCAATTAAAAGGGATACGAACCTGGATAGATGAAGGAGCTTTAAATAATTAAAAAATGTGATTAAATCCATTTCATTTCTTTATACCAATCACAAGTTCTTTTTATTCCATCCTCAATAAAAATTTTTTGTCTGTAACCTAAATCCCGGATAGATTTAGATGTGTCACAAGTCCAGTATTGTTGAGTAATATCTTTAGCCTTTTCTATATTCAAAGTTGCTGGCTGTTTGCTAAACATTGCCATTAGTTGAGCGACAGATGAAATAGTGTAAACCAAAAAATGCGGTACTTTGATAATGATGGGTTTTTTATTAAGAACTTTTGCAGTTATAGAATTGATTTCCTGCCATGTATAAAACTTTTCTGATCCAATAAAATAAATTTCCCCTATTGCTTTCTTACTCATAGCTGCCAGGTAAAATCCTTCAGCTAAATCAACGGCGTGAATTAAACTTAACTCTTTTTTATTAAATCCAATCGTGGTAGTAAGTCCTTTACTAAATGTTTTAAAGTAGATCAAAATTTCGGTATCTCTTTCGCCATAAACTGCTGGCGCTCTGCAGATGGTAATTGGCAATTTATCTTTATATGATAAAGCTAATTTTTCTTCTTCTAACTTACTTCTACCGTAAGTAGTAATCGGATTATATCCGGAGTTTTCATTAACCGGTTTATCCTTTAGCGATGGACCGGCAACAGTTTGGCTGCTAACAACCAAAAATCTTTTAATCGAGGAAATATTTTCGAGGGCAATTTCCAAAAGATTCCGCGTCGTTTCAACATTACCTCTAAAGTAACCTTCTTTTGTTTTTGATTTTACAACTCCGGCAACATGAAAAATATAATTGGCATCTTTAAATGCTTTTCTTAGCCCATCTTTATCAAACAATCCACAATCAAAAATTTCTAAATCTTTGCCGTCTAACCATCTCAGGTTACTGGATTTTCTAACTATACATCTTACGTTAAATCCCTTTTCTAAAAGATTATCTACAAGATGACTTCCGACAAAACCATTTGCACCTGTAACTACTGCTATTTCTTGAGTTTGCATAATTATGTTTATTTGTTTTTAAGGCTATTAAGTGATAAATTTTGCCGGCAATTTAATAAAAAGTCTAATCATTATTGTTAATACATATTAGTTCAGGAGGAATTTTTGGATATTTTTAAGAAGTGTTACGAGTTTACACGCGCAGATGACATAAAAGCCACGGGCATGTATCCTTACTTTAGACCTATTGAAGAAAATGAGGGACCGGTTGTTAAGATTGAAGGTAAACGAATCATTATGGCTGGGTCCAATAATTATCTTGGGTTAACCGGTCATCCGCACGTTAAAGAAGCTGCAATAAAAGCAATTGAGAAATACGGAACTGGCTGCTCGGGCTCAAGATATTTAACGGGTACCTTAGATTTACACATCGAGTTAGAAAGCAGATTAGCAAAGTTTTTTAAGAAAGAAGCAGTCTTGCTTTTCAGTACAGGTTATCAAACAGCTCAAGGAGTTATCCCAACATTAGTTCAAAGAAATGATTTTGTGATTTCGGATAAAGATAATCATGCCTGCATTGTTGCCGGTACTTTGATGACTAAAGGCGCAATGGGTGGTTTAGTAAGATATAAACACAATGATATGGATGATCTTGAAAAAACTCTTGCAAAACTTCCTGAAGATTCCGGTAAATTAATTGTTACCGACGGCGTATTTAGCACTGGTGGAGAAATTGTTGATCTGCCTGATTTGATAAGCATCGCAAAGAAGTATGGAGCAAAAGTGATGGTGGATGATGCTCACTCTGTTGGTGTTATTGGTAAAGGCGGAAGAGGTACAGCAAGTGAATTTAACTTAGAAAATGAAGTTGATCTGACAATGGGAACATTCAGTAAAACTTTTGCTTCACTTGGTGGATTTGTCGCAGGATCAGAAAGAGTTATAAATTTCTTAAAACATTTTTCCTCAGCCTTAATATTTAGTGCTTCTCCAACTCCAGCTTCTGTGGCATCAGCGCTTGCTGCACTTGATGTTTTAGAAGCTGAACCTAAACGTGTAGCCAAACTAATAGACAATTCAAGTTATATGCGAAAGAATCTTGTTGCAAAAGGATTTAATGTAATTGATGGAAGGACAGCAATCGTTCCTGTTATTGTTGGAGATGATTCTTTAGCGTTTCAAATGTGGAAGTTACTCTATGATAATGGTGTATTTGTTAATGTATTTATTTCACCGGGCGTACCTGCCGGAAGACAAATGATGCGTACAAGTTATATGGCTACTCATGAAAAAGAACATCTTGACGAAATTCTTTCAATTTTCGAAAAAGCTGGTAAGCAAATTGGAATTATTTAAGATCTAATTTTATTTTCAAAAAGCATACTCTGTCGGGTATGCTTTTTTTATATAGGTTTTATATGAAAAATATTATAATCAAAAAAGTAGAAACAAAATCTGACCTAAATACTTTTATTAAATGCCAGTGGAATTTTTATAAGAACGATCCATATTGGGTGCCGCCACTAATAATGGAAAGAAAAAATTTATTGGATAAAAATAAAAATCCTTTCTTTAAATCTGCAGAAGCAGATTATTTCATTGCTGTAAAAGATGGTGAAATTGTTGGAAGAATTGCGGCAATCAAAAATGATATTCATCTTAAATATCATAATGATAGCGCTGGTTTTTTTGGATTTTTCGAGTGCATAAACGATCAGCAAGTAGCAAATGCTTTATTCGATACAGCTAAAAACTGGTTAGGCGGAAAAGGATTAACAATAATGCGTGGACCTGCTAATCCATCGAGCAATGATGAATACGCAATGCTTTATTCCGGTTTCGATGATTCACCACGATTGATGATGACTTACAACCCGAAATATTATAATGACCTCTGTGAAAATTATGGAATGAAAAAGGCTAAAGATTTATTAGCGTACAAACTTGAAAATCACAAAGTGATGTCCTCTGATAAATTAAAACGAGTTCAGCAAATTGCACGTGAAAGATACAGACTAAAGATCACGCAGCTTGATATGAAAAATTTTAAGAAAGAGCTGGAAAAAGTTAAAATTGTTTACAACAAAGCCTGGGCTCCTAATTGGGGTTTCATTCCCTTGAGTGATTTGCAAATTGATGCAATGGCAAAAGATTTAAAACCTTTAGTTGAACCTTCTTTAGTACTGTTTGGTGAAATTGATAATCAATTGGTTGGATTTGCTTTGGTAATGTTAGATTATAATCAGATATTTAAAGAAATGAATGGACGGTTACTGCCTTTTAATTTTATTAAACTATATACACAAAAGAAAAATATTAATTGGGCAAGAATAATAACATTGGGCATAATTCCTGAACATCACAAAAAAGGTTTGGATGCAGTATTTTATTGGGAGATTGTAAACCGTGCACACGCTGTTGGCATCGATTTGGGTGAAGCAAGCTGGATACTTGAAGATAATGCTATGATGAATCGTGGTGCCGAAGTAATGGGCGGTGATCTCTATAAAACTTATAGAATTTGGGAGAAAAATATTTGAGCAAGCCCGCTTAATACCTTTTTAGACGAATAAATAGCTTAACCCAAACGCTGAGTAAAAAATTAGAACTACAATAATCTACTGAAGCATTTCATCATATTTGGCTGAGTGAGGGGAATCAATTTTCTTTAATTTTTCAAAAACAGTGATATCAGGATAATCTTTTAATACCTGTATCAGCTCTCCATATTTTGCATCAAAGAATTGACGAATCAATACACTGGTAATATCCATTTTACTTTTCATATCAGTAAGAACATTTACGAGATGTGAAATTTTATCCTGCCCTGATTTTTTATTTACCTGGTATTCATCAACACCATAATGATATTGAAAAAACGCTTCGCGAAAAGGACGAAACTTATCATTTAATAAATCTTCGCACAGTCCCCATCTACTATAGCTGGCGCTCGAACGTTCCCAACCACTTTTATTTGTACTGTTGGCACCAAGATTAACGATATCGTATGCCTTTTTGTAATACGGAGTGCCGCCAAGTTCAGACCAAGTATCCCAATCAAAACCAATTATTACATTTGCATAGTAATCTAAAAAACTTGTAATAGGATCAAAGGTTGATTGATTTGCATAAAGTGCTTGATTTTTTACATAGCGAAAACTCCAGGTTGGATCATTAATCGTTAACATCGGTGATTGTCTTGTGGATTTAAATATCGGACGTGTTGAAACCACGACAACCTGTGCAGAATAATCATTATCACCTGAAGAAGTTGTAAAAAATATATTTAACGAACAGTCAATTTTCTGACCATCCCAGGCTTCTCCAGTAAACTGAGTTGTGTTCATATATGCTTCCACAACACTTGCAAAATCTATTAGAAGATCCCGGTTGTTAACGGGCAAACCTTCATAGTTTACAATAACTTTGCAATTAAGTTCTTGTGCTAAAGAAATATTTGTGTAAATGATAAATAAGAAAATTAAATACTTCATTAGAATAACCTGAAAAAATTTTTGTTGATTTAATATAAGAATTTAGATATACTCGAACAATAAACTACTAAATTTTATGAAACTTCTTTATACAATTATAATAATTTGCATCTTAACAATAAGTGCATATTCTCAGTACAATCCCGGAGCTAAACAAATCTCACTTTCAAATTCTGATGTTGCATTAAGCAACGACGTGTTTTGTTTATTTAATAATCCTGCCGGATTATCCCAAATGAATTGGAGAGAAGTTGGTGTGTATTATTCCCCGGCTCCTTTTGGATTATCAGAATTGGCAAATGGTTATGCGGCTTATCATGAACCAACGTCCATTGGTTCCTTTGCAATTGGAGGAATGAGTTATGGATTTGATCTTTACCATGAAGCGAAATTTGCTATTGGCTATTCATACAATTATCAAAATAAATTTTTTGCAGGGATCGCAGTTAACTATCAAACTGTTTCAATTAAAAATTATGGAAATGATGGAGCATTCTTTTTTAACATTGGTGGATTAGCTTACATTAACAATAATTTAAGATTGGGTTTTGCTTTCCAGAATATTAATCAAACTACATTTGGTAAAGATGATAACCAAATTCCTGTGGTTATTAATACCGGTTTATCTTATGACATTGATAATGATCTTACATTAAATTTTGCAGTTGAAAAAGATATCAAATATAAAGCATCACTTCAGTTTGGTATTAATTATGATATTATAGAACATCTTTCTTTACGCACAGGTTTTTCAAATGAGCCATCAAAGTACAGCGCAGGCATTGGAATTAACTATTCTATTTTTAGTCTTGATTACGCAGTGTTTACACATAATGATTTAGGTTTAACGCATCAGGCTGGAGTAATAATTAGTTTTGGCAGAGATGAAAATCGAAACACAACAATAAGAAAATATCTGGGGCTGGAATAATTTGAAACTATTATTTTTTCTATTCTTGCTAATAGTTTTTTCAACTTTTCAAATCTTTGCTCAGTTAGACAGCACATCAAATATTACTGAAGATGCTCTTGATAATATTTTAATTGAACCTGATGTAGAAACTGAGAACAATGAACTTGTAGATATTTTTGAAGATCTGATTCGTAACCCAATTGATATAAACACTGCTGATATATTTGAGTTATCAAAAATACCAAATATGGATCAACAATCTGCGGAAAGGATTATCGAGCATCGCAATAAATTTGGTTACTTCTTTTCACCCACCGAACTTTACTCAATCCGAGAATTAGATCAGCAAATGATTTTAAGTATTCTCCCTTTCATAAAAACATCTAAACCAAAAGAAGAAGTTGGACAATACCAGGAAGCTGACAGCAATTCAGAATCATATCTTACTAAATCAAAAATTAATTTACGCAGCAGAATTAGTAATGATATTCAAAACAGGGGCGGCTTTACAAGCGGTAAGTATGCGGGATCAAAATTAAAATCTTATAATAGACTATTATTTAGTTATGATAAAAATTATCAAGCAGGAATATTAGCCGAAAAAGATCCGGGCGAATTATCATATACAGATTTTACTTCATTCCACCTTCAAATAAAAGATGTTGGTTTATTAAAAACTTTTATTGCCGGAGATTATGTCTTGGAATTTGGACAGGGACTTGCACTGTGGAGTCCGTTTGGATTTTCAAAAAGTGCTGATGCAATTTTCCCAGTAAAGAAAACAGCACGTTATCTACGCCCATATACAAGTGCGGCTGAATATAGATTTTTCAGAGGTGCTGCTGCAAGTTTATCGATGGACGATTTCATATTAACAGCCTTCTATTCCAACAATACGTTCGATGCATCGATTGATTCTCTTACAGGTGAAATCACTTCAGTTGGGCAAACAGGTTTTCATCGCTTTGCAAATGAACTCAATAAAAAAGGCGCTGCTCAAACTAAACTTATTGGCGGTGTTTTAGATTATAAGTTTCTGAACAAGATGAATGTTGGTGCAATTTATTATAATGCTTCCTTTAATAAAAATTTTGAGTCATCATCAATTTATGATTTAAGCGGTGATAATTTTAATTACTTATCAGCTTATTATGATTTTAATTTTTCTAAAATAAATTTATTTGGTGAAATAAGTTATGATGGAACTTCTGTTGCTTCGATAAATGGGATTAAGTTTTTTGCAAACAGGGATTTTATTTTCACCTCTTCAATAAGAAGTTATCCTCGTAATTATAATAATCTTTATGGATTTGGATTTAGTGAGCGGTCAGGGCAGATCAAAAATGAAATCGGATTATATTCAGGTTTCAAATGGAAACTTCCATTCGGCATTATTAATTTTTACTATGATATTTTTAAATTTCCATACCGCACAAATGAAAACTCACTATCGAGCGAAGGTGATGAATTTCTGTTCGATTTAATATCGAAGCCATTTATAAAATTTGAAGCAAGATTTCGTTACAAGTATGAGAACAAAGAAATCACCGAGCTAATAAATTTTAATGAAAATATTATAAGAAGATTGAAACAAATTGTTCGTGCAGAATTTATTTATGATCTATCCAAAGTTTTAAGATTAAAATCCAGATTTGAATACAATCATTTTTTTATTAAAGATGTAGGAATTAAAGAAAACGGTTTACTAATATTTCAAGATATAAGATACTCTGCCAATAAAAATTTAGACTTGAACGGAAGAATAATTTTCTTCCAAACAGATTCTTTTAGTTCTGCTGTATATGAATTTGAAAATGACTTACTTGGTGTTATGCCCAACTTAGCAATGTATGGAAAAAGGAATCAGATGGTATTGATTGCAAAATATAAACCATTACAATTTTTATCTATCTCTGCAAAATATTCCGAAACATATAAACCAGATGAAACTACACTTAGTTCAGGTGATAATGAGATAATTGGGAACGTTGATAATAGATTTAGTTTACAGATTGATCTGAGCTTCTAAAAAAGAGTGTTGGAGTATTGGAATGTTGAAATTTATTATTAACAAAATAAAAATTCCAAAACTCCATCATTCCAAAATTCAAGTCTATTCATACCTCAATGCTTCAATCGGATCTAAGTTTGCTGCTTTGTAAGCAGGATAAGTTCCAAAAATTACACCAACAGCAATGCATAATGTTAATCCAATAAATACCCAATCCCAGGGTATTGCTGATTGTGCATTAAGCAAACCACCGGCAAAATTTCCGATACCAACTCCTATTAAAATTCCTATAAAGCCGCCAACCATACATAAAATTATGGCTTCAAAAAGAAATTGCATTAGTATCCAGGTTTTTTTAGCGCCAAGAGCTTTTCTTATACCAATCTCCCTGGTTCGCTCTGTTACTGAAACAAGCATGATATTCATTATACCAACGCCTGCAGCAACAAGCGCAATTAGTGAAATAGCTAAAGCAATTATTTTTATCGGATCAGTAATTTTACTAATCTCACTGATCATGGACTCATTTCCAAAAATATAAAAATCATTTGGTTCACCGGCAGAAACTTTTCTGATTTTTCTCATATATCCAGTTGCGGTTTCAATCATTTCATCATAGTCATCGGTGCCTTGAGTCATTACAGTTATATTTACAGATCGCCCGTACTTGCCATACATTGATTGCCATGTTGTAATTGGTACTAAAACTATGTTATCACGGCTTTGACCAAAGAGCGACGCTTGTTTTTCTACTACTCCAATAACTCTAAGTGGTTTTCCATCAACACGAATAGTTTGACCAATCGGATCAATGTTTGGGAAAAGTTTTTCAATAATTGGTTGAAATATCAAACACACATCTGCAGAGTAATTAACATCATCTTCTCGTAAATCTCTTCCCTCTTCAACGTTCCAATCATTTGTCTTCACTGCATCAGTTGAAACACCCGCCACCTGTATATTTGGATTAGTTTCTTTGTTACCAAACTTTGCAACCTTTCCGAATTGCCACTGTTCTACGCCAACATATTTTGCTTGTGGAAGCATTTCTTTTAATCGATTAGCTTCTTCAATTGTTAAATCTTTTCTATTTCGATCATCCCTTCTTGGTCCGCCAAATACCAAATCATTTTTTTGAATCTGAAAAGTATTTTTACTTAAGCTTGAAAGTCCTTCGTTAATGCTATTCTGCAGCATCGTAAGTATTGTCATAATCACAATGATAGAAAAAATCCCAACTACAACTCCCAGAATTGTTAAAGCAGTCCTTAATCTATTGCTCTTCAATGATTGAAGAGAGATTGCAAGTATCTGATTAATTTTCATAATTCAAAACCTATATATTAAAACTTAAATTTTTCAAAACTCACTTTTATTTCTTACACAGTGGCGGATCATTCTGAGTGTGATGTAATGATATATTATAACATCACACCAACAAAACAGAAACTGGAACAGACTGAAGTCTGTTCTACGTCAAATTATTCATACCTCAATGCATCAACAGGATCCATTTTGGCTGCAGTGTAAGCTGGTGCAAGCCCGGAAACAATTCCAGTTAATAAAGAAATTAAAATTGCGATGATTACAACATCATACTGTATTGCTGTTGGAAAGAATTGATTAAGCATTAAGCTTAAAAGAATTGCAATAATTAACCCAATGCCACCGCCTATTAAACAAATAAGAGATGATTCTAATAAAAATTGCGCAAGAATAGTTCTTCGTTTTGCTCCTATTGCTTTTCTTAATCCAATTTCTTTTGTTCTTTCCTTAACAGATACGAACATAATGTTCATTATGCCAATGGCACCAACAAAAAGTGATAATCCAGTAATAAATAGCCCTGCAATCTGAATTACACCCACTACCTTATTATAATTTTCCTGCAAACCTTCCTGCTGATTTATGGAAAAATCATTTGGTTCACTGTACGAAAGCCCACGTATTTTTCTCATGATGCCTTCAGCTTCAGCTTTTGTTTCTTCCACCATATCAGGGCTTGGTGCGCGAACATTAAGAGTGATTGAGTTGAAATGTCTTGATTTAAAGTTTTTAAAGATGGTACCAATAGGAATGAAAACTTGATTATCAGGATTCCAGGGACCTAACACAACACTTCCCTGTTCAGCTAAAACTCCAACAATTTTAAAATTAGTGCCGCCAATTTTAATTGTCTTATCCATAGCATCTCCTCTGGGGAAGAGATTTTTACTAATTTCACTTCCAATTACAGCAACATTTCGAGAAGCATTGCCTTCGATTTCAGAGTAAAATCTGCCTTGATCAAATGTAAAATTTGTTGTCTTAACATAATCTGCATTGGAACCGTTTAAAAAAACATTCTCAACTTTCTTTTCATTAAATTTTATTGTTTGCATGCTATTTGTAACTGGGGCAACAGCAATGGGTAATTTGGCTAACTCTTTAAATTTATGAAAGTCGTCCATCTCTATGTTACGGCGATTACGCATTCTCCACCATTCTTCATTAGTAAACCATGCCCATTTATCAATGTATAAAACATCAGATCCTAAAGCGCTAATTCCATTCTGAAAAGAATTATCAATTCCCTTTATTGCTGTTGACATAAGCACAACAGCCGTAATACCAATAAAAATTCCCAGCATAGTTAATGCGGCTCTGATTTTATTAGCTCTGATTGCACGCCAAGCGATCGATAACCCCTCACGTAATTCAAATAATATTGAAGACATTTTTTAACTCTTTATTAAATTCTTTCGTAGCTCAGAATTAATTCTGAGCGTGTAGTATAAAGCAACTAATTTCTATTTACTAAATGCATCAAAACAGTAAAAGATTAATCCGCAGCGGCGGAAAGTTTTACGCTCTTACAATAATTGATTGCTCCTATCAGAAAACTATTCTATGCAATAACTTTTGTTTTGGGAATATATCTCTTCTCTACAATTTCATCTCTTTCAATTAAACCATCTTTTAGCCTTATGATTCTTAATGCATGTTCTGCAATATACTCTTCGTGAGTAACAAGAATTATGGTATTTCCTTTTTCATGAATTTCATGAAAAAGCGCCATAATTTCCTCACCGGTTTTAGAATCAAGATTTCCTGTTGGTTCATCCGCAAGAATTATAGCTGGTTTAGAAACCAGTGCTCTTGCTATTGCAACTCGTTGTCTTTGACCTCCGGAAAGTTCATTAGGTTTATGATGCATTCTGTCTTGAAGACCTACATCAACTAAAGCCTGACGCGCCCTCTCTTTTCTTTCGGATGTTGAAATACCAGCATAAATTAATGGAAGCTCAACATTATGGATTGCATCAGATCTCGCAAGAAGATTAAATGTTTGAAATACAAATCCAATTTCTTTATTTCTGATCTTTGCAAGATCATTATCGGTCATTTCACTTACACTTTTTTCTTTAAAGTCATATATTCCCGAAGTAGGTGTGTCTAAACATCCAAGCATATTCATAAGTGTTGATTTGCCCGAACCTGATGGACCCATAATTGCAACGTATTCATTCTTATTAATCTTCAAAGAAACATCACGCAGTGCATGAACCTCTTCTGAACCAACCTGATATACTTTAGCGATATGTTCTATATTAATTATATTCATTATTGTTTTACCAGATTTATTTTTTTGTGACGGTTGGTCGTTTCTCTTCAACCTTAACTTTGGTGCCATCATTTAATTCCCTGGAAATTGCACGATAGCTTCCGGATACAACTTCTGTTCCCTCATCTAATCCTTTTAATACAGCTATATAATTATCGTCGCTCAAGCCTGTTTCAACCTCAAGTTTTTTTGCCTGTCCATTCTTAATTACAAACACAACTTCTTTAGGTTTATTACTTTCTTTCTTATCAGTTTTAACTTGTAAAATCCCACTATCTTCTCCATCACCCTCGGGTTTATTTTCAACATTTGGAGTTTCTGATCTTGTAGTTACACTCTGAATAGGAATACTTAATACATTAGCTACCGTTTCAGTTTGTATTTCAGCATTACAACTCATTCCAGGTCTTAAAGAATTTTTGGGATCGATAAGTTTTATTTTTACTTCAAAGTTAACAACTTCTTCCTGCGTTCCTAAGCCACTTGTCTTAGCGGCATTACCTATCTCGGAAACAATTCCTATAAATTCCTGATCTTTAAATGCATCAACTTTGATGGTAGCAGTATCACCTAAAGATACTAGAACAACATCATTCTCATCGACTTCAACAACAGCTTCTATATTATTAAGATCTGAAACAGTCATGATATCAGTACCCATACTAAATCCTGCACCAAATACACGTTCACCAAGCTCAACGTTTAAATTAGTAACTATTCCGTCCATTGGAGCATTAATAGTTGTTTTATATAAAGTTTCAAGAACCTCCCTGAGTTGTGCCTTACTTTGTAAAACATTGGCTTGTGCAGCTTCGTATGAAGCCTTTGCTGAAAGGTAATTTGATTTTACTGTTTCAAACTCTGAATCACTTGACAATCCTTTGATATGTAATTCAGTAACTCGATTATAATCCGCTTGAACTTTGGTTAATTCAGCTTCTCGCATTTTTAAACTTGCTTCAGATGATTGAAGACTGGCTTCAAGTCTTTGTTTTTGAGCTTGATATTGATCACCTTTTATCCTGATTAAGAGCTGACCTTTTTTAACTCTATCACCTTCTTTAACAGGTAACTGAACAATTTCGCCGGTAACTTCAGGCGTTATTACAACTTTAAATTCTGCATTAATTTTTCCGGTAGCAGCTACTTTTTGTGTGATAGTTCGTTTTGTAACTTTTTCTGTTTGAACAGAAATTATTTCAGCTTTGTTACCACCGGCAAAGGCAATAACTAAAAGCACAACAAGCAGTAAACCTATTCCGCCAAAGATGAATAATTTCTTTTTCGATTTTTTCTTTTTACCGTTAGCCATTTCCAATATTCTCCTATAATTAAATTTTATTCGTACTGTGTATAATCTAAAACGCCAAGATTATATTTCAATTCTTCACTTAATCTGATATAAATAAATTGAGCGTTTATGTAATTTGTTTTTGCATTTTGATAAGTTGTATTAGCAATTAATACATCAAGTAACTTTCCTGATCCAAGATTATATTTTTCCTGTTCAATCTTTAAGTTTTCTTCTGCAGCTTTTACATTTTTTTCTGTTACAAGCAAACCTTTTTTAGAAGCTTCAAGATCTAGAAAAGATTTTTGTAAATTTTGTTTTATCAATCTTTCACTATCTCGTACTTGTAATTCATAATTCATTTGTTCAACTTCAGCACTTTGTACAGCATTATGAACTGAGAAACCAGAAAAGATTGGAATGCTTAAAGTTAGCCCGGCAGAATAATTATTTGACTTAAACATTTCTTTAGTAGTATTTGCAAAAGAACCATAACCTAAGCTGCCAGTTAATCGAGGAAGATGACCAGACTTTGCGATTGTTATATTATCATAATATGAATCAAGATTTAATTTTTGAGCAAGATAATCTCTTCTGTTCTCAAGCGCTTTTTGAACTAATCCATTTAGATTATCAAAATCAGTGTTGATATCAGTATCAAGTATATTTAATTCTCTATCTGTTAAAACATCAGAATATCTATAATCCTGAAGAACATCCAAACCTAAATAATAAAGTAAATTGCTTTTAGAAGTTTCAAGAATATTTTTTTGCCGAATAACTTCCAACTCCGCATTGCCTGACTGCACCTGCTGCTGATAAACATCTGCTTTGGTAACGGAGCCAAGACGATTTCTCTCTTCTATTGTTTCAAGATTTTCCTGCTGCTGCTTAACATCTTCTTCTCTTACTTTTAACAACTGATCAGCTTCAACAATTGAGTAATAAAGATTTACAGTTTGAAAAACCACTTCCTGTTTTTTTTGCTCTATCGCTAATTTTACTGCTTCAACATTGTTCTTATTTCTTGAAAGATTTGCAAAGTTCGAAAGCCCATCAAACAAAACAACATTTGAGCTGGCTCCAACTCCATATGATCTTGTTTCACTGGTACTTGCCGGTACATCAAGATTAATTCCACTAAAACTAGTTGTACGTGCAGCATTTTCAGATCGGTTCCAATCCCAGCTTCCAAATGCACTTAAATTTGGTAGGAAATTACCATAAGCGGCATCAAGATTCGATTTACTTCTCAATAATTCGTTTTCGCTTGATATAAGTCCACTGTTTTTTTGTAATGCTATTCTGATAGCCTGATCGAGAGTTAATTCACTCTGAGGGATAATATTAGAGCCGGTAATTAATAATAAAAAAGAAAGAAATAGTAACTTCATCATTCACTCCAAAAATTGGGTTGTTATTTCAAATAATTTTAAGGTAAATCTAAATAAAAAATATTTTAATTATCGTTTTAACCTTCACAAAAATATGGTATTAAACATTAAGATGACTTGTTTAATTATAAACGGCTATATAATTACACATACGGTTATGACAATAATTAAACATCATTTCCATAATTTGAGTTCAAATAAAGCACAATTAAAATGAGTTGCTTGTCTGGGAAAAAATAAGTTATATTTTGAACAGTTAAAATCAGATCAATATTTTTTAAGGTATTAGATATGAAGAATTATAAAAAATCAATCATCATTTCTTTTCTTATAGCATTAGTAATTTCACTAACCTTGCCAATTGATTATTCAAATGCTCAACAAGTTAATAAACTTTTAGCACCTCCCGGCGGCGGATCTGGGACTACTGTTGTAAAAAGTAATTCCGATAATACTGCTTTGTATGTCATAGGAGGAGCAGTAATTGCTGGAGCAATTATTTATGCAGTATTTCTGAATAAAAAAAATAAAGAGCATAAAGGAAAGGATACGACAAGTGCACTTAACACTGATGATCTTCTTGCAGCAAAGCCAACTTTTAATGAACTGATTTCGAATATACAATCACAAATACCCATTAACATTTCAGTTGGATTGCAAAACGATTTAGTGATGAGAGAACAAAAAAGATATTTTGTTGGATTAAATTATAATTTTTAGCAAAGATGGATCAGTCATTTAAAAACTGGTCTTTAATTTCCATTAAATACTTATATGCTTCCTCATAATTGTTACCAATCTTACCATCAAGAATCGCTTCTTCAATTGCAGTTTTAATATCACCAACTTTGCGTGATGGTTTTAGATTACAAATTTGCATAATTTCTTCTCCCCTAACCGGTGATTGAAATTCTCTTAACTTATCTCGTTCTTTAACATTACGAACTTTTTGCATTACACGCTCATAGTTGGCAAGGTATTTTTCAACTTTAATAGGATTTTTACTTGTAATATCAGCGCGGCACAAAACAATTAAGTCCTCAAGATCTTCTCCCGCATCAACAACAAATCTTCTTATCGCTGAATCAGTTACTTCCTCTTTTGCTAATACAATTGGGCGTAAATGCAATCGTATAAGTTTTTGAATATACTCAAGTTGATGAAATGGTAATTTCAAACGATGGAATATTTTTTTCATCATTCTTGCGCCCAAATCTTCGTGCCCATGAAAAGTCCAACCGATTTCTTCCACAAATTTTTTGGTCGGTGGCTTTGCAATATCGTGAACAAGTGCTGCAAATCTTAACCAAACATTTTCTGTTTCTTTGCATATGTTATCAACAACCTGTAGTGTATGTAAAAAAACATCTTTATGATGAAAATCTTTTCTCTGCTCAACGCCAGCCATTATTGAGATCTCAGGAAAAACAATTTCAAGTACGCCGGAGTCAAATAATAACTTAAATCCGATTGAAGGTTTTGGTGAGGCAAGAATTTTTATGAACTCATCAGTAATTCTCTCTTGAGAAACTATTGCAAGTCTACCGCGCATTTCTCTTGCAGCACTCATTATGCTTTCATCAACAATAAAATTAAGCTGCGAAGCAAAACGAAAAGTACGCATTATTCTTAGTGGATCATCATCAAAAGTTTTTAATGGGTCTAATGGAGTTTTAATTAATTTTTGTTCGATGTCTGACAAACCGTTATAAGTATCGATCAGTTTTCCAAAATCATTTTTATTAAGCGAAATCGCGAGTGTGTTAATTGTAAAATCTCTTCGTGAAATATCGTCCAAGAAAGTTCCATCTTCCACAATTGGTTTGCGTGTATTTCTATCATACGATTCTTTACGAGCACCAACAAATTCAATATTCATTCCATCATAGTCAAAATGAGCAGTACCAAAATTCTTGAAGTAATTTACGTTTTGAATTTTTAATTCTTCGGCAACAGATTTTGCAAAATCAACTCCGCTTCCAATTACAAGGATATCAAGATCATTCCTTTCCCGCTCAAGAATTAAATCGCGTACAAATCCGCCAACAGCATAAACGTAAATTCTATTTCTTTCAGCAACTGCTGAAATAACATTAATAACTTTTAAGGAAGATAATTTTTCTTTAATTAATATTTTCGATTCTTGATTCATAATAGATAATTACTTTTAAGGATTAGCTAACCTAATTTTTTGAAACAAACACAATCTTTTCGAAAACTCTATCAGCATTTTTATAAAACCAATTTGTTTTATTAAAATGTTCCTGCATAGCCAAATAAAACGAATTATTTTCTATAAATCTAAGACTCAATGCTGCATATTTTCTGGCATTAATATAATCAAAATTCTCAAGCATATATTGAGAAAGCTTGTATGCTGCGTAACTGCTTTCCATATCATGAACAATAAATCTTTTATTATATAAACTAAGCGAAGCATTGTAATTAAATTTTTGAGATCTAAACAAATCGATTAAAATTGGTAGTGAACTATAGGTATACTTGTCACTATTTAAATCAAATAATATTTTTAATTTTATAGAATCATTACCATCCAAATATTCCTGAAGTTTATTAATCTCAAGTAAAATCAATCTTGTTTGACTTAAGTATTTTAATTGATGGTTTGGGTTTTCAATAACAAGTTTATTAAACCAAAATATAGAAGAATCATTTTGTTGATTACTTGCATACAAATCGCCTAACCTAAATATCAGATTATAATAATAAGGTGTGCCTGTAAATTTATTGATATCACTATTAATTATTGTAATGGCTTTATTTTTTTTATTTTGCATCAAAAAGATTTCGGATAATCCTACAAGTGCCGAATAATTTAAAGTTTTGTTATTCACTTCGACAAATAATTCTTCAGCCTCTCTTAATTGATTATCCGATAATTTTTTAAATGCTGTGTTTAATCTATCTGCTATAAATCTTGGACAGACTTTTTGCAATATTGTTAATCGCCCAAAATCATAATCAGCCATGGCTTTAGTTCCCTGAAATCTTGAATTTGATATAGTCATTTCAAAGTTCTTCTGTTCAGCTTTTAAATTACTGCCAAATACTTTTTCAAAATCACCATTAGAATAAAAAGATTTTACTTTTTCGATTCCAAATTTGTTTGTTAAATAGGATATGAATGCACCGCTGTAAAGATAACCTAAAGCAGAATTACTTTTGAAAAAATTTAACCCTGAAAAAAGATATTTGATATCAACGCGGTAACCATTATTAAATGCTAATGCAGATAAATCCTTAATCGAAATATCATTTGAGTTTCCCTCTACGGATACTGCCATTCCTTCGATAAGTGCGGCGTTAAAACCAGAAGCTAATTGGAAAATACCAGTTCCAAACTCAGCAGAAAATACGTGAACCAATTCATGCTTTAATGTATTTTCCCAGCCGTCCTCACTAATGTAAACTGAATATTGCCACGGTTTAGCAACATCGGCATTGCCTGCACCAAAATATTTTTTCTTCTGCTCACGATTGTTAAACAAATAAACATCAATCTTTTTTGAAGGTTTCGTTTTTAAAGTAGTTACTAAATCTTCAAAATAATATTCTTGGTTTAATGAAATGAATTTGGCTTCTGTTGAATCGATTTTATCATAGTGCAGGATTACGTTTTCTGATTGAACTTTGTTCGGCAAAACTGACTCTAACTTTGAAAATGTTGTTGTAAATCCGAGGTAAGGTGAGATAAATTGAAATACTATTATTGTTAAAATAAAACTTAAAATAATTTTTTTTTTGTGCAGTTCTAAGAAATCCTTTTTTTTAAGTAAGATGTAAATCACCGAAAATGAAAAAGCAAAAATTATGAATTGGTGAAAGAATAATTTCAAATCCGGACTTAGTCCTTCGTCATATATATTCCCCGGGAAGAATCCAATTAAAGGTGAATAAAAATAAACTTGCGGTAAAAAATAAATTTCAAATACCGGAACTAAACAAATGAAAATAAATATTCCGACAAATAAAATCATTTTAAATCTTTGTGTCCCAAAATTGATAATCATTGAGGCTAGAATTCCAAAAATAATTGAGGTGTAGACTATCAATAGATAAAAAAACAATCCATCAATAAATGAGCAGAACATTGTGAGAAATGATTTTATTACAGAGATGGCAAATGGTATCAATGAAAGAATGAAAAGATTAAACAAATATTTTTTAAAAGAAAAATCAAGTTTGGATGAAAATTTTATAAAATAAATTCCTGACAACAAAAAAAATAAAATCCCATTTACTGCGGCAAATTCATAACCCAAAGTTCCAATTAGTGGTAATTGAATCAGAAAAAAATTAAGAATTGTAATGAACATTCCATAAAGGATTAAATGAGAATTAAAATAAAATATTTTTCTTATTGAATTCATTAAAATTTGGAAACTAAAACTCTTTGCCTTCAATGCGTTGAATCTCTGCCCCAAGTTTTTGCAATTTTTGTTCAATCTTTTGATAACCGCGATCCAAATGGTAAACTCTTAAAACCTCTGTGATTCCTTCGGCTGCCAAGCCTGCCAAAACTAAAGAGGCACTGGCTCTTAAATCAGTTGACATTACTTTTGCACCAGTAAGTTTTTTAACGCCAGTAATTCTAGCTGTGTTTTCATTAACAATAATGTTTGCTCCCAATCTTTGCAGTTCTGGTACATGTTTAAACCTATCTATGTAAATGGTGTCCGTTACGGATGAAGTTCCAGGAGTGAGTGACATAAAAGCTGTCCACTGAGCTTGTAAATCTGTTGGGAAACCGGGGAAGACGGATGCAGAAATATTAGTTACGGATATTGCAGTATCAGTTGCATCAATTTCAACAGATTCATTATTATAAAATACTTTACACCCCGTATCTTGTAATTTGGATAAAACAGCTAAAAGATGAGTTGGATTAGATTTTAGTATTTTAATTTTTCCTTTGGTTATCGCAGCAGCAATAAGCAAGGTTCCAGCTTCAATTCTGTCAGGGATAGTAGTAATATCAGTTGAGTGAAGTTGATCAACACCATCTATTATCAAAATAGAAGTCCCAATGCCATTTATCTTTGCTCCCATTTTAATTAAGAAATCAGATAAGTTCACAATTTCGGGCTCACAAGCGGCATTGTTAATTACCGTAGTACCTTTAGCAAGTGAGGCAGCCATTAAAGTATTTCCGGTAGCTCCAACTGAAGGAATATCAAAATTGATTTTGGTTCCTTGTAATCTTTTTGATGATGCGATGATATAACCATTTTCTAAACTGATTTTTGCGCCAAGCTTTTCTAGTGCCATTAAGTGCAGATTTATCGGTCTTGGTCCCCAAGCACAACCACCGGGAAGAGATACTTTTGCATAGCCGAATTTTGTTAAAAGTGGACCTAACACATAAACTGAAGCTCGCATTTTTTTTACATGTTCGTATGGTGCTTCGAAACTGTTTATAGATGATGTATTCAAACTTAGATAATCATTCTCGAATGAATATTCGACACCCATTTGTTTGATTAATTTGAGCATCGTAAAAACATCATTAAGTTGAGGAGTGTTTTTCAGAACTGAAGTACCATCAGCCAGCAAGGCTGCAGGAATCAAAGCTAAGGATGCATTTTTTGCACCACTAACGTTAACTGTACCATTGAGTGGATTGCCACCTTTAATTATAAATTTATCCAATATTTTATTCTTTTAAGATCCTAAAAATTATTGATGTTTAATTTTACTTTTAAAAATTGTGCCATTATTCCCGGCAATAATATATTTACCTGTAGATAATTTTTGAATATCATTTAGCACAACAGATTTACCAACGGTGCTAAGCTTCCAGCTTTTCCCTGCATCAGTTGACATAAAAATTTCTCCCATATTAGTAAGAATTATTCCATCAGTATTATTTTCAAAAAATATTTTATACAAACCAGATTTAGATCCGATGTCTAATTGTTTCCAGGTATCACCGCCATCTTCGGTTTTTAAAATAATTCCATCGCCTCCAACGATAAAGCCTAAAAACTGATTTACAAATAAAATGTCTTTGAAATAAGATGTATAACTCAAGTGCAGTCGGTTCCAAGTTAGTCCTTGATCTTCCGTTTTTAATATTACTCCATTCCATCCTACGATATAACCAATATTATCATCGACAAAGGAGATGCGGAATAAATTTTCATTTACTCCGCAATTAATTTTTTCCCAGGTTAACCCACCATCAACTGATCTTAAAATCAAGCCATTACTTCCGGTAATAATACCGATGTTATGATTGATAAAATTAATATCAAAAAGTGTTTCATTTGAATTTGTTATTATTTTTTCCCACTGCTGATTTTCGAAATCAAAGTTCAATAAAATTCCACTTCCGCCGACAGAATAAAGTTTCCCATTACTAAAGAATAAAGAATGAAGATCTTCGGATAACTTAATATTTATCTCATTCCATTTCTGTCCTCCATCGCTTGATCTAAGTATAAGCCCATTATTACCTACCACAAATCCATTAAGGTTATCAAGAAAGAAAATAGAATTAAGATTCTTTTCCGGATTAATAATTGATAATTCCCATTCACTTTGTGTTACATAATTTGGATTTTTAGTATAGTCTTGCGAATAATTTAGTGTATTGGTTTTATCATTCTTAGCTTTTTTCTCAAGTGAATCCTTAACAACATTATATACAACTATGGTTAGGATTACGAACATCGTGAATAGAAAAATATTATTTAGCTTATTCCAGAATGGTGGTTTTTCTTTTTGATATTTAGTTTTATCTGAATAATTATTATTAGATGAAATAAACTCGCTATCACGGAAATTCAATGTACTACTTAAATGATTAACATCAGTCTTAAATTCCAATGCATTACTATAATTATTATTTGGTGATTTACCCATAGCTTTAAGAATTATCTCATCTAATTCATAGGGTACCGCTGGCAGAGAATAAGAGATTTTAGCTGGAACTTTATTTACATGTGCATCAACTATCTCATAAAAAGTTTTTGCATCATAAGGATAAATTCCAGTTAACATTTCATACAATGTAATTCCAAGTGAATATAAATCACTTTTTACAGTAACTTCGTTTCCGCTAAGCTGTTCAGGGCTCATGTAAAGCAATGTTCCGGGTCTTGCATTATACTGCGTGATGGATTCAAATTCATCTATCGATTTAGATATACCAAAATCCATTATCTTAGCATTGCCATTTAAATCTATAATGATGTTAGAAGGTTTCAAATCTCTGTGAATAAATCCCTGTGAATGGGCATAGGATATACCTTCTAATACCTGGGAAATAATATCTAAAGCATGATGAGTCTCTAATCTTCCTTCATCCTCAATAATATTTTCAATAGTTTCTCCTTCAACGTATTCCATTGCTATTCCCATAATATTTTTTTCTTCAACAAATCCATAAACAGAAACTATATTTGGGTGTGTTAGCTTGGCTTGATTTCTCGCTTCCTTACGGAAACGTTCAATCATATAAGAAAATCGTGTTGAGTTAATGTTAAGTATTTTTAGTGCGGCAAATCTTTCTAGTTTAATATCAATGGCTTTATAAACTATACCCATACCTCCTTCACCAAGAAGAGAAAGGATTTTATAGTTCTGTATTTTTTTACCGATCATTTAATCTTTTCTATATAAATAAAAGAATAATCGTCGGAGGCACCACGAAGTCTTACTAATTTTATTATCTGCTTTTTCTTGTCTTCCATATCCGTAATATTTAATATTTTTTCAATTTCATCATTTGAAATAAGGTTGGTTATTCCATCCGAGCAAATGAAAAAACTATTTTTCTCAAATCCATTTAATTTTATTTTACTAATATCAGGTTCTACAAAAAGATTATCTCCCAATGCTTTCATAATGATATTTTTGTTAGGGTGATTAGCGGCTTGTCTATGTGTTATGAATCCTTCATCTAATAATTTTTGTACTAACGAATGATCTTTTGTGATTTGTTTTATCCTATGATTTCTTAAATGATAGATGCGGGAATCACCAATATGCCCCCAAAATGCCAGATTATCTCTAAGGAAAAGAATTTCAATTGTTGTAGCCATACTCTTTAACTCACTGTTGCTCGCCGAATGATTTAGAACAAAACTATTCGCTTCCTCCAGAGTTTGCTTAATCCTTAGAAGATAATCGGTATTATCACTGGAGGTAAAAAAAAAGTTTGCGGATTTGATAGCAATTTTAGAAGCTAAATCACCACCGTAATTCCCACCTACACCATCACAGAGGATCGATAATAATCCATCTTCATTTTCAACCACTTCGACAGCATCTTCGTTAATTTTTTTCCCGGAACCTATTCCTGAAAATTTAATGTATTTAAACCCCATTAGGTAACCTTTCTTAATACTTTATTACACTTCATTTAATCAAAAATAGCAAAATCTTCACTCAACTTCCTGGAAATAATTTAGAATAAAACAGAAGTGGATAGAATCACATTTGCTAATTTGTTTAGTACAACGCTTAGAATTATATTTGCATTCGATTTTATTAGGATAAATCATTTATTTATAGAGTGTTAGGTTAGTTCTTTTAACATTTTAATGGTTTGGATTTACCTTCTAAATTATCAATTTGCGAGAATGGCGGAATTTGGCAGACGCGCTAGACTTAGGATCTAGTACCGCAAGGTGTCGGGGTTCGAGTCCCCGTTCTCGCACTTTCAATCAAATCCCAATCACATTTTTGAGGTTAGTGCTTTTTATGGAATATAATATTGTAGAATTAAATTCTTCTGAAATGGAAGTTGAAATCAAACTTAAATATGAAGAAGTAAAAAAAGATATAATTGATGAAGTGAAGAAACAGGCAAAATCTATTCAAGTACCTGGATTTAGAAAAGGGAAAACTCCTTTATCAATGCTTAAAAAATTGTATGGTGATGCACTTGAATATGAGGCTTCTGAAAAAGTAGCTAACACATTTTTTTGGAAAGTTGTGCAGGACAATAAGTTAAAACCGGTTGGACAACCATCAATGACTGATTTAAAGTTTGAACCTGAGAAAGATTTTTCCTTTAAAGTTAAATATGAAATAATACCTGCTCTAAATGTAACAGGTTATAAAAATTTAGTATTTGATATTCCGGAATACGTGGTAACAGATGATGAAGTAAATAAAGAAATCGAATACATTTTAAAGTCTAATAAAACAACAGAGGACGCTGAGATTATTGATAGCAATCAGTATGTAATCGATGCTGAAATTAATCTTATTGAAAAAGATGGACAAACTATTTCTGAACCTAAACCAGAAAAAATGCAAATCGATCTTAGTGCTGATGGAGTTTCTAAACAGATAGTTGATAATGCAGCCAATAAAAAGGTTGGTGAATCATTTAATTTTTCTTATAAAGATGAGCATAAGCATAAGTTAGAAGATGGCACCGATGAAATACATAAAGAAGAATATAAATATCAGGTTAATATTTTGGGAATTAAAAAAAATATTTTATCTGATCTAAATGAAGAATTGATAAAAAAAGTTACTAAAGACAAAGTTGCAACTGAATTAGAACTTCGCGAAGAGATAAAAAAAGATATTCAGTCTTATTACGATCAGCGAATTGAAGAGTTAACAAAAGGCAGACTGATTGGTGAAATACTGAAGATTAATGATTTTACTCCACCAAAAAGTTTGGTGAATAACATTCTTGAAGAATATCTTAAAAGTGAAGAGGAACAAGCAAAGAAATCTCAGTACCAATTTAATCGCGAAGAAGCCAAAACCCGTTTATTAAAATCTGCCGAGCATGAAGTAAAATGGTATCTAATTAAAAATGAAATTTTGAAGTTAGAAAATATTACTATATCAGATGATGATCTAAAAGATTTAGCTGAAAAGGACTCACAAAAGACAGGCATACCTGTTGAGAAACTTTTAAATTATTATAAAACTTCCAACCAATCTGAAAAAACTTTAGATCAAAAACTTTTTGAATTTCTTAAATCAAATAATACAATTAATAAAGTACACCCCAGTAAACTTAAAGAAAAACAAGAGGTCGTAAATGAATAATATTGAAATATTTAATCAGTTAGTTCCTTATGTAATTGAACAAACCGGACGCGGTGAACGCGGTATGGATATTTTTTCCAGATTGTTGAGGGAACGAATTGTTTTTATCGGAACTCCAATTGATGATCATATAGCAAGTTTAACAATAGCCCAATTAATTTTTTTGGAAGCTGAAGACTCTGAAAAAGATATTAACCTTTATATTAATTCACCCGGCGGCAGCGTTACATCCGGTCTTGCGATTTATGATACTATGAATTTTATTAAACCTGATGTGGCAACTATTTGTGTGGGAATGGCTGCAAGTATGGGCGCAGTTTTATTAGCCGGTGGAAAAATTGGTAAGCGATCAGCACTTCCACATTCGAAAATAATGATTCACCAGCCTTGGACGCAAGGAATTGGAGGTCAGGTAACAGATGTTGAAATACATGCAAAAGAATTAATAAAAACCAGGGATGCTTTATACAAGATTCTGGCTGATAGTACAAATAAATCGATTGAACAAATTGCAAAGGATTGTGACAGGGATTATTTCTTAACATCAGAAGAAGCTAAAGAATATAAACTGATTGATAGCATTATTGATAAAAGGATTCCTGCCAAATAATAATTGTGGGCTGATAAATTCAGCCATTTATATATTTTCAATTGGAAGAAAATATTAGATCTATTTTCAAACATCTTATCAACATGAACATTCTTCCCAATAAAATATTCATAATAATATTTATCATTACTATGATCACTGGTTATTCCTTTTCGCAGCAAGAAAAAAATAAGCTGTTTGAAAATTATCTTACTGAATATGCTGCTAATAAAAAAGTACCATCTATTTCTGCTGGCGTTTATAAAGATGGTAAAATTACCTGGCTTGGTATCAAAGGTACTGCTGATTTAGAGGATAACGACCCTGCAGTGATAGGTTCAGTTTATCGTATTGCTTCTATCACTAAACCCATTACAGCAGTGGCTGTTATGCAATTGTACGAAAAAGGATTGATCGATTTAGATAAAGAAATTCAATCTTATGTACCTTATTTCCCTTCAAAAAAATGGAAGATAACCGTTAGGAATTTGCTTAATCATACCTCAGGAATACGAGGCTATAAAGATGGTGAATTTCATAATAAAAAATTTTTTGCTACTACAACCGAAGCAATTAAAGTCTTTGCTTATGACTCTTTAAATTTTGAGCCGGGAACAAAATATGAATACACATCATTAGGATATTCCCTATTAGCAGCCGTTGTTGAAAATGTTGCAAAGATGACGTTTGAAAATTACCTGATTAAAAATATCTTTACTCCTGCAGGGATGAAGCATACAATGGTTGACGTACAAAAAGAAATTGTCCCTAACAGAGTTAAAGGTTATGAAAGAAATTTTGAGCGAGAAATTGTAAATGCACCCTTAGCTGATTTAAGTATCAAAGTTGCCGGTGGAGGATTAATATCAAATTCGGAGGACATCTTATTATTTTCTAAAGCACTCCTTCAAGGCAAACTGATCAAACCATCAACTTTTTATTTAATGTGCACACAAAGTAAACTAAGTAACGGAAGCAAACTAGATTACGGATTGGGTTTTGCTCTTTCATTTGAAAATGATTCTCTCAAATCTATTTCTCACACCGGGGGCGGTACGGGATTTAGCTCAATGCTTTTGATTTATCCAAAACAAAATATTGCAACTGTGCATCTGATAAATATCAGCGATAGAAATCTTGGTTTGCCTGCCCAGGATTTAGCAAATATTGAATTAGGTTTAAGTTATACAACTCCTACAAAAACAATTTCAGATGAGTTAATGTTGGTTTATCGTTCAGTCGGAATTGATAGTGCAATTTCAAAATATAATGAGATTGTAAATTCAAATAATAATATGTATACGATAAATGAAAATGAATTAATTTATTTTTCGAAAGATTTAATTGGTTTATACAGAACATCTGATGCAATTCAATATCTAAAAAACGTTTTAAGAAAATATCCAAAATCATTTAACGTCTTGGTCGCAATGGGCGATGCATATTCAAGGGATAATAATGATGGACTGGCTTTAAAACACTACCGTATGGCCTGGCAGCTTAATCCAACTGATGCGCACACGAATCAAATGATTGAAAGATTAA
Organism: Ignavibacteriales bacterium; assembly: GCA_037444745.1. Classification (GTDB taxonomy): domain Bacteria; phylum Bacteroidota; class Ignavibacteria; order Ignavibacteriales; family Ignavibacteriaceae; genus IGN3. The sequence continues at coordinate 100,096 of JBBILT010000010.1, read as the reverse complement.
GTAAAAAATAATGTCTTTGTATATTTTATTTTTATTTACTATCTAATTTCTGCACTTTCCCTACTAAAAACGATTTTAAGGTTGAAGCGAATGATTCTTAAACATCCATTTCAAAGTTTGCTAGAGAATCTGTAATGGCTAATAATATATGTGCATTTTATAGCAGTATGCTTAAACTTAATGAAGATGATGGAGAGTTTAATCCTGATGATAATCCTATTTACAAATAGAGTTGGTAGGAATTATATTTTAGAAAATTGTGGGGCAAATTTTTCTAAAATATGTATTTAATAAATCCGGCAAAGAATTATTTCTTCTTTGCAAATTCATCAAGTAAATATTTAGCAACAGCATCAGCTTCCTGAGGTTTTAATCCCGGGTTTGGCATTGGCGGATATGCAGGATTAACTTTTACAGGGTTACGTATAAACGCAACTAACTGAGCTTGTTTTCCAACATACTTTGGAAGCACATCAAAGTGTGCAGGTCCAACTAGTTTTTGTTCAAACTTATGGCAGCCTGCACATCGTACATCATAAATTTCTTTCCCGCTTAAAACTGCAGCCGTCCCCTCTCCTTTTAATCCCGCTAATATTTTGTTGTATTCAGTACTTAACACTAAAGATTGATTTTTAGTCGCATTAGTCATTGCTTTTTGATCTTTAATGATAAAAGCAACTACCGCAAAAATTAAAATAAAGAAAATCATAGAACCAAATCGATAATCATTTTTTATCTGAATCATATAGAAGAAGTGATAAGCGAGGAAGATTAATAAAATACTTACTACTGCATAAACAAAAATCGAACCGGATAAATTCGTTTCTGGAAATGAAAATAAATTTATTGCTATTAGAATCGGTAATACGATTGAAGCCTTTAATCCGGATTTTGATGCTGTATTTTTTACAAATTTTGTATAAGAAGCATCTTCATCCTTTTTAAAATCTTTCCAATATAAATGAATAAATAATATTGCTGCATTAGTTAGAGTAAATGCAAATGCAATAAATATCAATAAGTTTAACAAAACTTTTGGTGCAGCTAATGCAGTGATAAATCCCGGGAAATTCCAACTTGTGAATGTTGCAGCAGAAGTAATTGCAGCAACATAAAACCATATCCCTATAAACAGCAAAACCAATCCGGATTTACCGTAAGTTAAACTGAGATGGGAAGATGTTGCTTTAATTTTGTGATAATCTTCTTCTGTATCCTTATCACCAATCGAACTTGAGTTAACAGACGTTATAACATTACTCAACATCATTGAATAACGATAAGTATAAATCATAAACAACGCAACAATCAAAAATGCAAAAGACAATGCAAGAAAACTTACTGTTTGTATTTGTACGTTATGCAAAAGTTGAGTGAAGATAAGTATTGCTGTAAGGAGAGGGACAAGTACTAAAATTATTGCAATATTATTGTTTACAGTTACATATTCGATAATATCTTTTGAAAACTTTTTATAGTAAAGAGTATTAGTCTTTCTAAATTTTTTGCCATAATGTATCGAAGCAAATGTTCCACCAAATATTATGCTGATGAAAGGGACAAATAATGCAAGCACTAAAATCAGCATATAATGCAACAGCTCGATATGCTCAGCGGATTGCGGTAAAACTAACTTATCTAATAAATCCATAGGTTATTACTTTGTTTAATTTATGAAACAAAAAGTTTATCGATTGAAACAATAAGCACAACGAATAAAGCAAAATAGTTTATGCTTCTAAAAGCAAATCTAAATGAAAAGGTTTCTATGGTTGAACTTAATAAACTTATTGATTTATATGCCAGCCAAATTGCTGCAATAAATAAACTGTAATTAATAAATTGATTATGCGAAATCTGAAAAAGCGGAAGTAGTAATCCGGTTACTGCAGTGGCTAAAATCCAAACAAATGTTATTCTACCCAATTGCTGCTGATTAAATATCTGAGTTAGAGTTGGAAATCCAGCTTGCTGATAATCCTTATCAAGCACCATCAATAAAAGCCAAAAGTGCGGTATCTGCCAGATAAAAAAGAAAAATGAAATTAAAATTATTTGCGGATCCAACAGATTACCGCCGCCGGCAACCCAACCAACAATTGGTGGAATAGCACCCACTAATGATCCCGGAATTATTGCGAGTGGTGTAACTTTTTTCAGTGGCGTATAAACTGCGTTATACCATATTAAATTTAGCAGTCCGAATGATAATGCTATTAAACCACTTCCAATAAAAAGTAAAATTGATCCCAGGATTATTAATGAAGCTGAAATTATTAATGTATTTGAAGCAGAAATTCTTCCGGATGGTATTGGACGATTTTTTGTTCTATCCATCATAATATCCGTTTTTCTTTCCTGATAATGGTTAAGTGCAGCCGAGCCGCAAGCTAATAATAAAATTCCAACAGCAGGTAAAATTATTTTTGTACTAATCGAATTTGTTGCGGCAATAAAACCAAACATAGTTGTAACAGTTACAAAAAATGTAATTCTTAGTTTTGTAATTTCAATTAAGATTTGGATCTTATTTTTCAAAACCTATTTACCTTTTACTGTGTCTATTGAATCTTTTACGATAGTTGAATCAGTTCTTACACCTGAATTTAACCATAAAGCAAAATTCTTTTCTGAGATAACCTTAACTTTATTGTACATATTAGAGTGATTTAATCCGCAATACTCAGCACAAGCTATATCAAACTGCCCAAGTTCTTCTGCTTTAAACCAAACTGATCTTTTTTGATTGGGATAAACATCTTTTTTAATTCTGAATTTAGGGACATAAAATGCATGGTTTACATCTAACGAATGCAGATTTAACTTTATTGGTTTATTTATCGGCACATAAAGTGAATCTGAAATTTTTCCATTATCATATTTAAAAGTCCATTTCCACATCTGAGCAGTAACATCAATATTTAAAGAGTTAGCAGGAGCATCAGACATATCTGAATATCCAACCCATCCAAACCAAAACATTATTAAAACAAGTGTTGTAGGAATAACGGTCCAGGTAATTTCTAAACCCATGTTGCCATGAAAGTTGGTAGCTTTTGGATTTTTTTTACGATTGTATTTTACAACAAAATAAATCATCAATCCTGTTATAAGTACAAGAAAGAAAACTGATACAATCAAACTAAACAGAAAGATTGCATCAACATCGTGTGAAAAATTAGAAGCACCATTAAACATATTTAATTCCTTACGATAAAAGAATAATCAGAAAATAATAAAATGAAAGAGATAATCAGAAACAACAGTGCTACTCCAACAAATGCTCTAAATGTTTTACTTTCACTTCTCAAGTGCATAAATATTTTAAGCACTAAGAAAGATTTGATTGAGGCAATAACCAATGCAGTTGCAATTGTTATTCCTCCAAGATTTATTCCGGCAACAGCAACCGTTACTACTGTCAAAGCCAATAAAGCCATCCATACAAGAATATAAACTCCATAGCCCGGAGTATGCTGCGTATGCTCTAAATGTTCTTCTTGATTTTGTTCCATTTAAAAATCCTTAAGTAATAAGATAGAATAACGGGAATAAGAAAATCCAGATAATATCAACTAAGTGCCAATATAATCCAGCAGATTCAAGTTTTACATAATTAGTATCTGTAATTATTCCTTTGGAAGTTAACCTTGTCATCATACCGATTAATACAACACCGATTATAACGTGCAATCCATGCAAACCAGTCATTACATAATACAAACCAAAAAATAAAATTTCGCCGGGAGGTTTTGATAATAAAATATCGGAACCCGGGTAAATTCCGTGATGGAATTTTGCAGTCCACTCAAAATATTTATTAACCATAAATCCAAGTGCAAGTACAATAGTTAATAACTGAAAAAAAATTGATAAAGCTTTTTGCTTACGCTGTATTGCCGTTATTGCCAGAACCATAGTTAAAGAACTTGTAAGTAAAATTGCTGTATTAAAAGTTCCAACAATTGTATTTAATTCCTTTGCTGCAAGATGGAAATCATCCGGATGCATATATCTGTAAACAGAATAAAGAATAAACATACCTCCAAATAAAATTAGTTCTGTAAAGAGGAATAGCCACATTCCCATCCGGGCGCCAACATCATCACGATGAATGTGAGCTGCTGCTTGTTCTTGAGAAGTCACTTAGCCTCCTGATTTTTTAGAATATCAATTTCATTTTGTTTGTATTCGTAAGGTGCTGCATGAACAGTTGGGATATCAATAAAGTTTTCATGAATCGGAGGCGTATCTGTTGTCCATTCGAGTGTTTCTCCGCCCCAGGGATTTTTATCTGTTGTTTTCGTTCCACTTAACAAAGCTTTTAAAAGATTTCCAAACATTATCAAAATTCCTGCAACCAGAATCCAGGAACCAATTGTTGAGATTACATGATAGATTTGAAATTCAGGAAGATAGTCATAATATCTTCTTGGCATTCCAAGCCAACCCATAATAAACATTGGAAAATATAGAGTGTTGAATCCAACAAACACAAGCCAGAAAGCATACTTTGAAACTTTTTGATTGTACATTCTTCCAAACATTTTTGGGAACCAGTAATGCAGAGCTGCAAACAAACCAAACCCTGTTCCGCCGAACATTACATAATGAAAGTGTGCAACAATAAAAGAAGTATCTGTAATCATAATATCGACTGACAAAATACCTTGCATAATTCCGGTTAATCCTCCAATTGTAAATTGAAAGATGAATGCAAGAGCAAACAATAGAGGAGTTGATAATTCGATAGAGCCTTTGTATAAAGTTGCCGTCCAATTAAAAACTTTTATTGCACTTGGAATAGCGACAACCATTGTAAGTAGTGAAAAGATAAATTGTCCGGTGTTGCTCATTCCAGCAGTAAACATGTGATGTGCCCAAACAAGTGATCCAAAAAGTGCAATTGCGATACTTGACATTGCAATAAATTTATAACCAAAAATTGTTCTTCGTGCAAAGACGGGAATAATTTCTGATACGACACCCATTGCAGGAAGAATCATAATGTAAACTGCCGGATGGGAATAAATCCAAAATAAATGCTGATAAAGAACTGGATCACCTCCGAGCGCAGGATCAAAAAGTCCGACACCAAATAATCTTTCAATGATGACCAGTAAAAGAGTAATACCAATAATCGGTGTCGCTAATATTTGTACCCATGCAGTTGCATACAGTGACCAGACTGAAAGCGGCATTTTAAACCATGTCATACCGGGCGCTCTTAACCTATGAACTGTTGTAACAAAATTTATTCCTGTAAAGATTGATGAAAATCCTAAAACAAATGCTGCAAAAAGAGCGAAGACAACATTGCTGCCTGTTCTAACGCTGTAAGGTATATAGAAAGTCCAGCCTGTATCCGCAGGTCCGCCAGGAAGCAGTATTGAGATAATAACAAGCAAACCACCAAGGACGTATAAATACCATGTAAACAAATTTAATCGGGGAAATGCAACATCACGCGCACCGATTAAAATTGGCAGAAAGAAGTTTCCAAAAATTGCAGGAATGCCCGGAATAACAAATAAAAAAATCATTGTTACACCGTGAAGTGTAAAGAGTGCATTATATGTTTGCGCATCCATTATTGTTCTGCCCGGTGCAATCAATTCAAGCCGCATTAGAAAACCAAATGTCATTCCCACCAAAAAGAATGAAAGAATTGCGACTAAATAAATTATGGCTATGCGTTTATGATCAGTAGATAATATCCAGCCAAGTAAACCTTTATGTTTACCTTGATAGTCAATATAACTTGGCTGCTTTCCGTTAGCAGGAATTGTAATTGCTTCACTCATCTTTTAGAATTACCTCGCTTTAATAAAATCTTTTTTAGATTTAAATCTTAAGTAAATAATAAACAATCCAACAAGTAATAAAATTCCAGCGCCAAAAATTCTTGTAAAACTAAGAACATAAGTTTGTCCTTCCGGATCATACCTGAAACAATACTGTAAAACTTTAGCAATCGTTGGTGTAACTTTGCCTTCGGATGTTTCAATAACCGACATTTTAAAATCAAATGGTAAAATTCCAAATCCTCGTTTATCAGAAAAGCCAGGGAAAAGATACCTGCAAATTTTTCCTTTGTTATCTACAAAAATAAATGCTCCTGTATGCCGAAAATCTTTTCCTTGTCTCTTAAAATAAAATCCGGCGGCATCAGCAACTTTTTTTATAGTGGCACTGTCACCCGTTAAAAATCTCCAGCTTTCAGGAGGAACACTTTTCTCGATTGCCTGAAAAAATGTTTGCTTTTTTGTTAAAGCATCTTTTGGAGTTTCCAATTCATTCATGCTTATTACAACAATATTATAATCGACTCCTAAAACTAAATCCGATTTATTAATGGTGTTTGCTAACTCCATTAAAAGTGGGCTGCAAATGCCCGGACAGTTATAATAGACAAAAGCTAATACAGTAGGCTTTGTAAATAAATCTTTGAGTAAAACTTTATTACCATTTTCATCCACAAAACTTTCCTGCAAGGGAATAAACTTACCAAGCTGTTCATCAATTCCTATTTCAATATGCTTATCCTTAGCTATTGAATAAAAGCTAATAAACGAGATAATTAATAATATCAAAGTCCTTTTCATTCTAAACATAATCCTAAATCAATTTTAACATAAAACTATAAAGTGAATTCCATTCTTCATTTCTTAAATTAAATACAGAACCGTTAAATCCATTTTGGTTAACATTATTAACAACAAGATTAACAAATACATTTTCATTTTGCTTCCAGCCAGAATTTTTAGAAAGAAAAGATAATGCAATTTTTTTATTCTTAACTACTTTAGAAAAAACTTCAAATCCGTTTTCTATTTGATATTTTTTTAATGATGATAATGCAGAATCAATCTTTGAACTTTCAGATTGATTTTCACTAATCACCAAAAAGCTTGCACTCTTAACAGGAATTTGGGCTGCAAGTGTTAAGCCTGCAGATAAATTATATGTTGCATCTAAAGCTTGCAGGTCAGCATCAGAGTCTTTGTCCGGATTAGGAATAAAATTAGTCCTTATGTAATGAGCTAAAGAAAATTTCTGGATGGGCAGCAAGTAATCATAGGAAGCCATCGCACTCGGAGCTAATCCTTCTTGCAACGTTTGATAAATGTTTGAAAGCTTTGTTCCGTTTTTCCAATTATCTTTTGAAGTAAAATTACGCGGCGCAGGATTTAATCCCGCTGATGCCGGTCCGCCGCCTGCACCATTCTCACCATGACAAGAGGCACAATTTGTTTTAAATAATTTTTCACCTTCAGCTAACAGTTCAGGTGTTGAATTTTTAACATCCAAAAGATTAATTGGTGGAACATTCATTGCATTTTTTACAGCAAGATCTGCAACAACTGTAGTATCAGCTATAACCGCAGGTACTTTTTGCCGAGAAATATTTTCAAGATTTTTAATGTAGTAGATACCAATTGCTAATCCTACTATTAAAACGTAGATGTACAACGCTCCAAATTTGGCGCCAGGGTTTTTAGTAGCCTGCTCTGTTTTATTTTTAATTCCTTTTAAATACTCTATCATAATAAACCTTATATCTCAAAAAATATTAGAGATGAAAATCAATTCCTCTTTTTAATTTAGGATCACCTATCGGGATCAAGTTAAATTTTTTAGCGAGCATATTAAATAATAACATTACAAGCCCAAGTCCGGCAATGGGAAACACTAAATCAATCCAGCTAAATACATAACCATTTTTCATCGATTGCATGTTTGGCATAATTAGCCAAAACAAATCAATCAGATGTGCAAACAACAACCATATTGCAATAAACTTTAATATCTTAGGGTTCTTCTTTGATGGCTGTGTAAGCAGAGCAAAATAAGGTACGGCAAAATGTACGATTATTAAAAGCAGCGAGAATAATACCCATCCGCCATTCCAACGGGTTAAAAACCAAAATGTTTCTTCGGGAAGATCAGCATACCAGATTAATAAAAATTGTGAGAAAGCTATGTATGCCCAAAAGTTTATGAATGCAAACAGCAATGCCCCTAAACTGAAAAGATGATCATCTGTTATCCACGGACTGAAATACCCTTTTTCTTTTAAAAGAATTACTGCGATTGTAATCGCCGCCAATGCAGCTACAACCGTTCCTGCAAAGTAATACACTCCAAAGATTGTTGAGAACCAATTAGGTGCAAGGCTCATCATAAAATCTATTGCAGTAAATGTTAAACTCAATGCAAAAACAGGAATGAACACTGCAGCTAATCGAATATTCTTTTTCGTAAGTGATTGATCTTTTGATTCATCCTGCTTCCTGGAGTTTCTTGTCATCACCGAATAAAACAAAGACCACAACCCAATGAATACAAATGTTCTAACTATAAAAAATGTTAGGTTTAAGTAAGGAGCTTTTCCCTGAAGAATTTTATCTTCAGCAACGGCTTCTTTGTGCGCCCACTGAAAAAGATCGTGATTAAAAATAAATAATGGGATCACTAAAATGAGCAGCACAGGCAAAAGTCCTGCAAAGAATTCGGGAATTCTTCTAAACGGTGTACTCCAATCAGCACCAGCGATGTATTCTAAAGCTACTATAAACAAAGACCCAAGTCCGATACTTACAATCATCATATAAGTAACAAGATAATTAAATATCGCTCTTTCCTGATCAACATAAAATGCAAGAAGCGAAAGAGCTGTACCGACCACAAAAAGTATTAAACCTTTTTTAGATAAGCCGGCAGGTAAATCTTTTTTCTGATATTGAAAATCAATTTGTAACATTGCTGCCGGTCTCCTTTTTCATCTCGATTAAATCTACATTACTTGCGTTCTTTGCCCGCTGAAGCACTCTTACATAATTAACAATTGCCCATCTTTCCTCACGAGAAATTTGAGAAGCATAAGAAGGCATTACATTTTGTCCGTTTGTAATAATGTGATAAATCATACCATCGCTAAAATCTCTTGCCCGCTTAGAATGTAATGTTGGCGGATTTGGGAATTGTCCCCGAAGTCTGCTGTCTCCATCTGCAAAATATCCGTGACATGGCGAACAATAAGTAAAGAACTTTGCTTTGCCTAATTCAATATTTTCTTTTGTCGGCAGAAATGGATTAGATAAAACTTCCACTGGATTTGTTTGTCCCTTGTATGGATAAGGAATGAATCCTCTTGCAACTGTACCTTCAACCGGTGTTCTCATTCCACGTCCATCAGCAAAAATTTCACTACCCTTTTGAGGTGTTAACTTATCCTGCTGCATCATCCAATTAAATGGAGTTATGTACAATAGTTTGTTCAATGTAAAATAAGTTCCGCCAGAAACAACAACTGCAACAGCGATTAAGAACATAATAAACTTTGGTTGGAATATCGGATATGATTCTTCTTCTGGATAGTAAATCATTTCCACATTTAATGGATGAAGACTTTGAAATAGATCTGTAACAGATTTTTCATTGAACTTTGTATCCTCAGCTTCTATTACAACTCCAAACTTATCTGCTGAAACACTTTTCATATATGCTGTATCGTGTAAAGGATGTTTATTATCAGGCAGTCTAAAAAACAAAGCTATCATTGCAATAACCGTGGATACGGTAGCAAGCAAGACTGTAACTTCAAATGTTACAGGAATAAATGCAGGCAAAGCAAAAAATGGTTTACCTCCAATTACTATTCTATAATCAACAGACATTGTCCAATACATAAAAAGCAAAGCTAAAGCAGCCCCGCTTAATCCCATTACCAAAGTAACAAATCCCAGCTTTGAAGGTTTTATTTTCATAGCATTATCCATTCCATGAACAGGATATGGAGTGTTTACATCAAATTGAGTGTATCCAGAATCCGAAACTTTTTTTGCGGCTGAAATTATTTCATCCGGAGTTTTAAAAGTAGCAGCAATGCAATAAAGTTTTTTGTTATTATGCATGATGTTCACCTCCGTGTATTGTAGGTTGTGCACCATCAGCAACAGCTTTTATTTCTGATATTGAAACTACAGGCAATGATTTTGTGAAAAGAATTACAAGTGTAAAAAACAATCCAAAGCTTCCTAATAAAATTCCAATGTCAAAAATAGTTGGTTTGTAATATCCCCAGCTTGATGGTAAAAAATCTCTGCTTGTTGATGTAATTGTAATAACAAATCTTTCGAACCACATTCCAACATTAACAAGAATTACAATTACCATCATAAAAGGTACTGTTCTTCTTATCTTCTTAAACCAGAATAACTGTGGAAAGATCACGTTGCAGCTTACCATTATCCAGTAAGCCCAGGCATAAGGACCGAATGCTCTATTTATAAAAACAAACTGTTCAGAGGGAACGCCGCTGTACCATGCAATAAAAAATTCCATTGCATAAGCATATCCAACCATCATTCCTGTTGCAAGAATTATCTTATTCATCTTCTCTAAATGATCAATAGTTATGATGTGCTCCAGATCGAAAATCTTTCGTACAAAAACTAAAACTGTTACAACCATTGCAAATCCCGAAAAGATTGCACCAGCCACAAAATAAGGTGGGAAAATTGTTGTATGCCATCCGGGTAAAATTGAAACCGCAAAATCAAAACTTACAATTGTGTGAACGGAAAGAACAAGCGGTGTTGCAAATCCTGCTAATAACATATAAGCTTTTTCATAATGCGTCCAATGTCTGTTTGAATGTCTCCAGCCCAAAGAGAAAACAGAGTAAATAGTTTTTTTGATCTTAGAGGAAGTTCTATCCCGCATAGTAGCAAAATCAGGGATCAATCCAACATACCAGAAAACAAATGAAACAGTAAAATATGTTGATACTGCAAATACATCCCAAACAAGCGGTGAAGTAAAATTAACCCAAAGACCATGTTGATTTGGATAAGGCATCAAATAACCTGCTAACCAGGGACGACCGGTATGAATGACAGGGAAAATTCCCGCACACATTACTGCAAAAATCGTCATAGCTTCTGCAAATCTTGCGATGCCAGTACGCCACTTTTGCCTTAGTAAAAATAATATTGCAGATATTAAAGTTCCGGCATGACCTATTCCCACCCAGAAAACAAAATTAACAATTGGGAATGCCCAGCCAACCGGTTGATTGTTTCCCCAAAGACCGGTTCCGTAATAAAAACTAAATGCCAAAAAAACTGCACCGATTATTAGTAAAGAGCCTGATATTGAAAGCGCTATGAAAAATTTTTTATTAGGCTTAGTATCCATTGGCTTGGCTACAAGCTCTTCAATCTGAGCAAGTGTCAACCTTCCGGCTACAACAGGCGCTTGCTGAGAGTAATCAATATTCACTATGCTTCCTCCGGGTAAGTATTTCTGAGTTTGGCAATGTATGTAACGTTAGGATGAATATTTAGTTCTTCAAGCACATAATAGCCAAGCTCGTGATTTCTATATTTATAAAACTCTGATTCTTTATCGTTGATATCACCAAAGTGTATTGCATTTGATCCACAGGAATCCTGACAAGCAGTTGTAACATCGCTGCCTTTTAATGTTCGTTTTTCATAAGTTGCATCGGCTCTTGCTTCAGCAATTCTCTGAACACAGAAAGTACATTTTTCCATAACCCCGCGTGATCTTACTGTAACTTCAGGATTGTGCATCAATGAAAGTAAAGGATTTTCCTGGTAGCTGTCTCTAAAGTGATCTCTGAAATTAAAAAAGTTGAACCTTCTAACTTTATAAGGACAGTTGTTCGAACAGTAACGTGTACCAACGCATCTGTTATAAACCATTTGATTTAATCCATCAGGACTATGATTTGTTGCAACTACAGGACAAACATTTTCGCAGGGTGCCTGATCACAATGCTGACAAAGCATTGGCTGAACACTTACACTTGGTTCATCTACAGTTCCGGAATAATATCTATCGATTCTTAGCCATTGCATTTCCCTGCTCACTAAAACCTGATCTTTTCCTACGACTGGAATATTATTTTCAACGTTACAAGCTGCAACACAATCACCACAGCCAGTACATTTATTTAGATCGATTGACATTCCCCATTTCAAACCATTGTATGGCTGGGGATCGTAAACGCTAATCAATTCACCTTCGTGTTTTTCCTTAATTAAGTCAGGATTTTTTAGATATCCGGCAACAGTTCCTTCTTGAATAATGTGTCTTGTCTTGTGCAAGTCTTGTGTTTTCGCATCATCAAAAGCGTGATGCTCTTGCGATGATGCTAATTTGTAAGTATCACCCGTCTTACTAATGCTTACTCCTGAATAAATCCAGGGAGAATAATTATTTGTTTTCGATAAAAGAAGATTTGAATTAAATCCCACACCATTTGCAACAGTTCCTGAATTAGTTCTGCCAAAGCCTGATTCAATAACAATCACTTCATCAGCGGTGCCTGCTTGCATAAAAACCGGAAGTGAAAGTTTACGTCCACCAACTTTTATTTCGATTACATCATTATTCTTTACACCTAAATCTTTACAAGTTTTTTCTGAAACAGCAGCATAATTATCCCAGGCAATCTTTGATACCGGGTGAGGCAATTCCTGCATCCAGCCATTGTGTGAAAAACTTCCATCAGAAATATTATAGTTTTCTTTTATTACAACCGTATAACCTTTAACTGAAGATGATGGTTGTGATAATAAACTGGTTGTACCAGGATTAATAGAACGTGATACAGATGGAGATTCATTTGTTAGAACAATTCCATCATGCAATGCACCAAACCAAAATCTTTTAAAGTCTAATTTAGAATTTAATTTTGGATAAATTGATGCTTCCCAATTCTTCATTAAATATTCGTGATAAAGAGTTTCATTAAAAGCATCTGTCTTCCCAGCTATCCACGTAAGTAAAATTGCTTCTTTCTGTCGTGTATCATTTAAAGGTGCGATAACAGGCTGTTGTAATGAGATGACTCCAGTTCTTGTTTTTGCGTCTCCCCAACTCTCGAAGTTATGATTGATTGGCAAAACATATTTACTTAAGTGTGTTGTTTCATTTTCTCTTTCAGATAAGCTAACGACTAACCCAACTTTACTTAATGCATCTTTATATCCAAAATCAGAAGCGAGATGATATACAGGATTGCTATCGAAATGAATAACCACTGCAACATTACCTGAATTCATTTTTTGAATGAGTGATTCAATTTCCTGAACTGATGAATTCTCTACAAAAGTATTAACAGCAGAATCATTTCTAAACATTTCAGAATTACCAAGTGCTTCGTTCAATAAATTTACTGCAATGTGTACATTCTCTGCTAACGATCTTCCAGCATCAATAATAGCTTTGCCTTTGTTCGTTGCCAGATCATTTACTAATTGATCTAAAACTTTTTTCTTTAGATTATATTTTGATGCAAATCCACTTAATGAATAACCTGATGTATTAACAGAAAAATTAAAAGCACCTTTACTGCTTAGCTCATTCATCAAGCTCATTACAAATTCAAACTGTGCTTCAGGTCGTAATCTTAATCTGTAATCAGCATTGTTTCCTGTAATTGTTAAAGTGCTGTCAACACAATAAAGTCTGTTAAAAGTTTTAGTATCAACGTCCCTGCCTTCAGCAAATAACCTGGAGTTTTCTAATTTGTTGCCATCTACTCCAAGGAAATCTGATTCAAGAGATAAAATTACATTTGCTTCATTCCATTTTACTAAAGGATACTTACCTGAATCGAAAGTTTTTTGCCAGGCAGCGTTCTTAACTGAATCATTAAAAAAGTTATACGAATAAACTTTGGTCGAAGGAAATTTAATTTTAAAATCTTCAATAACTTTAAATGTTGTTGGGGAAGTAATAGAGTTACAAACTATTGCAATTTCTTTACTTCCTGCAAATGTTAAAGCAGCGAGTACATCGTTATCAACTTCCTTCCAGCTAACTTCATTAAAGTTTAACCCTGTTTTTTTAAGAGGTTTCTTTAATCTTTCAGGATCATAAAGATTTAAAATATTTGCCTGTCCCTTTGCGCAAATCTTTCCTTTGTTTACAGGATGATCTGGATTGCCATCAACTTTAATTGGTCTTCCTTCACGGGTTTTAATTAATATTCCGCAGGAATTTGCGCAAGCCGTGCAAGTTGAAGCATAATAATTTGGTTTGCCAACAGTAATTTCTTCAGGTTTGATATTGTAAGGAACAATCTCACCTTTATCTCGATAATCAGTGCAGGCAGTTCCTGCTAAAGCTGCAGAGGCACCAAGTAAAGCAAGAAATTTTCTGCGCGAAATTGAAGAAAGATTTAATGGATCAAAATCATCTGTTGCACCATCTTTAAACTCGTGATGTCTTGCCTCTAAAACATTTGGATCATTATGCAGCTCTTCAAAACTTCTCCAATAGTTTGGTTGAAGTTCGGAGTTCTGTGATAACTGTGGATTATCAGAATTAAAATCAGACATTATTTTTACCTGCCCTATTTCTACTTACTGCAAGAGGATTAATTTTAACTTTTATTTTAGTAGTTGGATTTTTCGATTTTTTGGTAAAGTATTTCATCGGGAAAGAGTTATAGACAGCAAATCCCACTGCGCCCAATGAAACTGAAGTAAAAAAATTTTTTCTGTTCATATAAAATCTTGCTTATTGATTTTTAATTTTTCATTATCTATGACAAGCTGAACAATATTCTGGTCCAGGTTTAATTTTATCTTTCAATTCAGGAAACTTATCGTGAGCATTCCTATGACAGTTTAAACAACTTCCCATAGTAAAAGAGTTCATTTGTCCCACTTTTTCCATTTGTGCAATTTGTCCGTGGCATGCAGTACAATCAATTCCTTTGTTTACATGAACAGAGTGATTGAAATAAGCATAATCAGGAACCTTATGAATACGTTTCCATCGAAGAGGTTTTCCATCACGGTAATATTGTGCAAGTTTAATGATCTCAGGTCGGTCTTTACGAGCAACAGTGTGACAATTCATACAAGTTGCAACAGCAGGAACCATAGCATATCTGGATTTTTCTACACCAACATGGCAATACTTACAATCGATTTTCATATCCCCGGCATGAAGTTTATGCGAATAAGCAATTGGCTGGTCAGGAGTATAACCAATGCCGTCTCGTTCAGCTCTTGAAGTATAATATGTGATTGCAAATGAAGCAATCACCACAAAAAGTGTAACAGGTAACCTGTTTCTAAAAATATAATCCAGAAAAGATTTCTTCATCCAAATACCTTAAAGATTTTAGGATTAATTAAATTATCCTAATTAACTCGGGTTAAACCCGAAAAAAATTATTCTTATTATATTATGATTATTAGCGGATATAAACAGGGAAAAAAAGTAGGAATTCCCTGATTGCCAAATAACATTAGTTTACAATTTTGACGTCCAAAATTATGAATTTAAGTTATTAAAACAAACGAAGGCGACTGTTTCCAAAAATAATTTTACAAATAAGTTAAAATGAAATAATTGCGCTCAGAAATTATTTTTTAGAGAAGACGTTTTAGAATTTGGAAAGTTATTATGGCGGTAATTAATATTATTCCCATATAAATTAATAGAGCTTTAAATGATTTTGATGTTAGGCTTATTGTTTTTAAGTAACCTCTCCAACCGCATTTTTTGCAGCGATATGTTTTATAGATTGTGAAGTGACTAATAAATTTTTCCTTCGTGTTTCGAGAGTGTGATCTTCTTAATGCCCCAATTGATTTACAAGAGGGGCAAGCGTCAAACAAAGGATCTTTTTTAATGAAAGTTTTTATTTTATTCATTTCTTAAAATATTGTATAAAATTTCTCAAAGCATTGAATGCTATAAATTACTTCCCAATAATTTCTTATAAACTTTCTGATCATCAAAAAGTTTAAGAGCGGTAGTAAATTGTTTATCATATTTAAGCCGTTCTTTAATTCCAAAATCACTTCCTAAAAATCTGTGCGCCAATTCTGCTCTTAATTCTCCCAATATATCTGTCTTGTGTTTTTCAAATTCTTCATCAAACATATCTAAAATTTGTGCTTTCAACTTCTTTACTGTGCTATTAATTTTTTCTCCGTCATGCTTTGTATCAAGATGATTTAATATTTCATCCAATTTTTTTTCAACATCTGACTGATAATCATATTTGGAGGAAATTAAATATTTCTTAAACTCCTCAAGTATTTTTTCATTATCCAACTTGCTAAAGCTCTTATCTTTATTTTCATAATAAAACTTATCTGCAAAATTAAAAAAGATTCCTTTTGCCAGAAAATCTTTAACCAGATCACTTTCCACTCCATTTTGAACAACCGTATCAGGAGTAATACCACCAGCACTATAAACTGTTCTTTGATTATCTGTGGAAAACGAATTTGTTTTCAAAGAATCAGGGAAAGGTATAACATTATTATCTTTGGAATAATCTACCCTCTGAATACATCTTCCACTTGGTGTATAATATTTTGCAGTTGTAACTTTTATTGATGTGTTAAAAGTAAGTGGAGTAATTGTCTGCACAAGTCCTTTACCAAATGATTGTGTACCTAATATCACTCCCCTATCGTGATCCTGGATTGCACCGGCGACAATTTCAGATGCAGAAGCACTGCCTCCATTGATTAGTATTATCAAATTTTCCTTACCTGCTAAAGGTTCTTCGCGGGCAAAATATTTCTTTTCGCTTTTATAATCTCTTCCTCTTGTAGAAACAATAAGTAAATCCTTATTTAAAAACTTATCGCAAATATCTACCGCCACATCCAACAATCCACCTGGATTGCCTCTTAAATCAAGTACAATAGATTTTATTTCTTTTTCACTTCTTAATTTTCTTAAAGCGTTTCTTACTTCATCACTGGCAGCACGACTAAAATTTGATAACTTAAGATAAACGTTATTTGAGTTTTCGGGAAAGAAATCTGCAAATACTAAGTTTTTAACAATCACTTCTTCACGTAAAAGGTTAAATAAAAGTGTGTCCGGTTCTCCCAATCTTAAAACATTAAGTTGTACAGTTGATCCAGGCTCTCCTTTTACCAATGAAGAAATATCATCTATAATTTCTGGAATTACTTTTTTATTACCGATTTTTGTAATTACATCTCCTACTCTAATACCTTGTTTCTGTGCAGAGTATCCTTCAAGCACTTCAAGAATTGTAATTTTATCATTACGAACACCAATGGAAATACCAACACCGCCATACTTTCCATTTGTTAAAAGATCTATATCATCCTGATTTTTTTCATCAATAAAAACCGTATATGGATCAAGTTTATTCAACATACCTTTAATTCCGGCTCGCATAAATTCTTTGGGATCTACTTCATCTACATAATTAAATGATATTTCCTTATATACTTTTCCGAACAACTCAAGATTTTTACTTATTTCAAAATAGATGTCGGATTTACTTACAACAAAACCAAAAGTAACTAGTAGTAACATTACCAAAGCTGTAACTAAGAATATTCTAAGTCTGTTCATATATGTTTAGGACCTTCCAGAGATATTATTTCAGAAATAATTTTTTCATGAATTAGTTTAATATTTTGTGTACCGTCAAGAACACGAAATCGATTTTCCTTTGTTGATAACTCCAAATATCCAACTCTAACTCTTTCGTAAAAAGTGTTATTTGAAATTTCAATTCTATCAAGATCCGAATGTGATTTGTTTCTCTTTCTTTCCAACGCAACAGATGTTGGAATATCAATGATAAAAGTAAGATCAGGAATTGTATTACCAATAGCTAAGTTATGTATTTTTAATATTGCATCAACGGATAATCCTCTTCCGTAACCTTGATATGCTGTCGAGGAATCATGAAACCTGTCGGATATTATGTAAAATCCTTTTTTTAAAAAGGGACGAATAACTTCCCTAACTAATTGTGCTCGGCTTGCAGAAAACAAAAATATTTCTGTTTCCATAACCATCGCATTATTTTTTTTATCAAGAAGAATATCCCTGATTTTTTCAGATATTTCAGTACCACCTGGTTCACGAATTACCTTCACCTTTTTATTTTGTTCCGTTAGATAATCTTTTAGTAATTCGACCTGTGTAGATTTACCGCAAAAATCTATTCCTTCAAAAGTAATAAACATAATGAACTTCTTTTCCTACTTATTAGAATTTTTTAATTATATACTCAAGTTGTTCGGGTTTAGTAAATAATAGCTGTGTGTTTTTAGGAATATTCACTATTGGCTTAACTGAACCAACAGTATCAAGTATTATATCTTTATAATTTATTGAAGCTAAAATCTGATCAGCAGTAACTTTTCCGATGATGTTTATACCCCCTCTTACACTGCAGCCAATCGTGTTTGGAATAAGCACAATGTCTCGATCACTGGGGATATCTTTGATTGTAACTCTTATGCCTTCAAAATAATTTTCAACAATTTTTTGAACATCAAGAGTTAATTCCACATTATTTTGTTGGAACTCAAATCCTGGCAAATTTTCTAACTGAGTTATTAATTTTGTTTTGTTATCAAGAGAACTAAAAATCACCTTATTAGTTTTAACTTTGTACATATTTTCAATAACACTTTTGGGACCTCCAGCCAAAATTGAATCCGGATAAACTCTTATCGGAGTTGCCAGACCATAACCAGGTTCAAATGATAAATCAGTACTTGCTTCAACTTTTAATTTTTTAAAAACAATTTCCTCAACGTTAAAGACGATATTTCTTGGTGTGATATTCATAATCGTAATACCCGCACCAAGTAAAGGGTTTTCTGTCATTTGACTGTAGGCATCCACGGAAATTAAGCCACTATCATATGCTGCTGAAACTAAAAATTCAGAACCAGAACTTAATTTGAGATTCAATAACTGCCAGCCCTTAGCTTTTAATTTGATGGAAAGATTCTGCGGATTAATAACACCGCAAGTATAATTTTTAGGATTGTTGATAACTCTAACTTTATAATCGAAAGAAGAGTAAAACTGATCAGAAAGTGTGATCGATCCCCATATTAAAATGGAAAATATGACTGAAAATATTATAATGTAAATTTTATTTTTCAAAAGTTAACTTGTCTACTTTCAATAGAAATTTTAAATTATCAGCTAACGATCGTTTTGAATAAAGCAACTAATTCATCTCTGTTAGCACGAGATATTTCTCTGCCTTTGATTGGAAATTTTTCAAATCCTCTGGCGTAATGCCGCAACTTGTGAACATTCATTTTCTTAATTATATCAAAATCAACCTTGGAATCGGAAAGAATATTTTTACTGATTTGAATTTTTTTATTTTCGACAGTAACGGGTTTAGCCATTATTTTTTTTTCAGTTAAACCCAATGCTTCCATTCTTAATCTTTCAATTGTACTTGACGAGTTTTGGGAAGGCACATATTTTTTTATTTCTTTTTCCCTCTTGGATTTATTCTCTACTAAATTATTAACACCGGACTTTTTCTCTACAATTTTTTTATGAGAAGATTCTGCTTTATTAACAGATAAAGGAATTAAATTATCAGATGCTCTAACTTCAATAATTGGTTCAGATTTATTTTTGCTTACATCAATATCGATTTGGGGAATATTCTGCTTTATGATCTTATCGTGAGCATTAAAAATTTTTTCTTTCTTTAAATCAAAAATCTCACTAAATAAATTTAGCAGTGCTTCATCTGGATTATCTATCACAGATGACGCATAAATTTCTCCAACTCTATTTCCAGAGATAACTGCAGATTCTACCGCCGCTTTAACATATTCAGCCTCACCATAAAGCGCCATTGAAATTAATCCGTTCTCTAATTTATGAATCCCTAAAATTTTGGCGGGTGAATTTTTTAGAATCACGTCAGCCGCTTCAACTAATGCAACCAAACCTCTCGATTCAATTAAGCCAATAGAATTTATCATAATTCTTTTCTCTCTAAATTAAATTTTAGAAATAAATCTTTATGCGGTAAAGGGATTATATGTGAATGCCTGAATTGTCCGGAATCTATTAATGCTTCTGCTCCCAATTTTAAGGCAATACGAATTGCTCCCAAATTTCCTTTTATAAAAATCGTAACAATCCCATCACCCAAAATTTGTTTTCCGACAACTGAAACTTCATTAACTTTTAATATTGCGTTGGCTGCAATGATAGAAGCCGAGACACTACCGGTTTCAAAAATACCTAAAGACTCAAATTGCATTAACATGCTCCCAAACAAATAATAGATACGAAAATATAGATTGTATAAGCGGTAAAGTCAATCTGTTAATCAATGCGTTTAGAATCAAGAAACTCCTGCAAAATTATTGATGCCGAACCCATATCAAGCAGGGATTTGTTACGTCTTTTCTTATTGCTTTTTACAGATTCCAAAATTTTTGTTTTGGCAATTACAGAGGTATAAGTTTCATCCCAAAGTATAACAGTAATTTTAAATTTATTTTCCAAATCTGATTTAAACTTTTTTACTTCTTCAACTATAGATGTAGTTGATGATCTATTTTCATTTGGAATACCGAGTATGATTTTTGTTACAGATTTTTCATTAATAATCTTACCAAGTTCAATAAACTTATTTTTATCATTAATGATCACAACAAAAGCATAAGCAAAAGTTCTTAAAGGATCAGACAAAGATATTCCAATCCTTTCCCTGCCATAATCTATTCCCATAACTCTCGTTTCAAGTTCAGAAGTCATCAAGTACTTTCAAATCTTTCAATATTATAAATTCCTGCAACTTTTTTTAAGCGTTCTATTATTCTATTAAGATGATCGAGATTGTTTACATATAATGCTACGCTGCCTTCAAAAACAGAATCATTAGTGCTGATATTAATTGATTTGATATTTGTGTTTTGATAAGTAACAATGGAATGGGAAATATCATTAAGTATTCCGGGCCTATCTTTCCCACGAAAAGAAATACCGGCAACGAAAAGTGAGCCCTCTGCCTCAGGCCATTGAACGCTAACGAGTTTACTTTCGTCTTTCGAAGATAAGCTTATAAGATTAACACAAGTTTTGCGATGAATTTTAATACCTTCACCAACAGTTATATATCCAATTACAGGATCACCGGGAATTGGATTGCAACACTTTGCGTAAGTATAAAGTATCCCTGATTTTTTTCCATCAACTAATATTCCGCCAATATCGTTTCTGGCAACGCTGGCAAATTTTATAAAGTCAGCATCCTTTTCATATTCTTTATCATCCTTTTGAGTTGTAACTGTAAGCACTTCATCAATATTAATAGTACTTTGAGCAATAGCTTTAAAGAATTGTCTGGAGTTATCAAATTTATTTGCGTGAGCAATTTGCAAAACGTCATCAGGTGTAAAAGTAAGTTTCATTTTTTTCAGCTTCTTCTCCCAGATCTCCATACCGCTTTCTACAATCGACTGCTCTTCTTTGTTTAACCATTTTCTAATTTCATTTTTTGCCTTTTGGGTCTTAACAAATTTTACCCAGTTTTTATTTGGATGCTGATTTTTTGAGCTGATAATTTCTACTTGGTCGCCGCTATGAAGTTGAGTATCGAGAGGTACAATTTTCCCATCTATCTTAGCGCCGATGCAATGAAAACCAACTTTACTGTGAATCTCAAAAGCAAAATCAACCGGCGTAGAACCGAGGGGCAATCTCTTCAGATCGCCCTTGGGAGTAAAGACATAAATTTCGTCTTGATAAAGATTAAGCCTAAAGTTTTCCAGCAGTTCTTTTTTTTGATCATCTTTAGAGGCATTTTCAAAAATGTCACGTATCCAGTTTACCCACGTTTCAAGTTCTGTGTCCGTTGCAGTTTTATTTTCCTTATAGCGCCAATGTGCGGCAACACCTTTTTCAGAAACTTCGTGCATTTGCTTTGTACGAATCTGTATCTCAACTAATCTTCCTTCAGGCCCAACTACAGTTGTGTGAATTGATTGATAATTATTAGTCTTAGGAATAGATATATAATCTTTGAATCTATCGGGTACAGGCAGATATATTTGATTTACGATTCCAAGTGTAGTGTAGCACTCATTTCTATTTTCAGTATCAAGAATAATTCTTATAGCAAACAGATCATAAATTTCCTCAAATGGTTTGTTTCGCCTTACCATCTTTCTATATATGCTGTAAAGGTGTTTTGGTCTTCCATTTAATTCAAACTTCAAATTCGCTTCATTTAATTTTTTAATTATTGGATCAGAAAATTTTTTAATATAGGATTCTCTGTCTTTTCTTTTTGCTTTTAGTTTACGCGCTAACTCTTCGTATGCTTCACGATTAAGATATTTAAAAGATAAATCTTCAAGCTCCCATTTAACTTTACCCAAACCAAAACGATGAGCAAATGGAGCATAGATTTCTAATGTTTCTTGTGCTATTCTTCTTTGCTTATCAGGATTTACAAATTCTAAAGTACGCATATTATGAAGACGATCCGCAAACTTGACTAGAATTACCCGGACATCTTTTACCATCGAAAGTAAAAGTTTACGATAGTTCTCCGCTTTTGTTATTTCATGCCCGCGGAATATCCCGCTTATTTTTGTAACGCCATCAACAATGTCAGCAACTTCTTTTCCAAATTCCTTTGTCATAAAATCCAAATCGTATTCTGTATCTTCTACAACATCATGAAGAAGTGCTGTTACAATCGTAATATCGTCAAGGGGAAATTCCTCAGCAACTACCATTGCTACTTCATAAGGATGGGTAAAGTATGGCTCACCAGAAGCACGAAGATCATTTTTATGGGCTTCTAAACTTAGCTCAAATGCTTTAGACAATAATGCTTCGTTAACCTTGGGAAGATTTTTTTTACAAACTGCTATCAGATTCTCAAGCATCTTTTGATATTTTGGATTATCTATTGCCATAATTCCTAATTGTTAGACACGTTAAATAAGTACAACTTAATTTAATTTTTTTTAATGATTAGTTAAAGGGAGAGTTAAATCTTTTAACATAAATTATTTTTGCGAAAGTTCAGCTTTTAATTCTTTTACTCTTTCAATTCGATTACCTAATCTTTCCAATTCATAAGAATTGAAGTCTTTAACCGAAAGAATTTCATCACAAAATACAATGGCTTCTTCGCGTTTGCCAATTTTAGCTAATTGTTGGGCAATCAAGTGTTTAAGAGTTACTTCATTAACTTTGTTTGTCTTTATATCTTTTGGATATGAGTTTAAAATTTCCTGATATATAATTGCTGATTTTTTAGGATCTATATTTTCGTACGCCCTTGCTAGTCCCCATTTAAATATTCTTGCCTGTGGATGTTCATTTAATGCCAGCTCTGCTGTTTTGATTGCATCATTATATTTTTCTTGCTCGATGTAAATCCAAACTAAAGAATGTACAGCAAGATGTGAATTATAGTTGGAATACTTTATGGCTTTTTGAAGGTATTCTATTCCAAGATCTTTTTCGTCGGGAATAAAAGGAAGCCAATTAATAAAATCAGTTTTTTTCCCTTTCCAGAATTTGTAACTGCCGATTGCAATTAATGATTCATAAAAGTTTTTATCCATCTCAAGACAATCTTTAAAAGCAGATACTGAGCTTAATCCTGTGGAAAAAGCAGAGAACCAGCTTTCACGCAAAGCATCATAATAAGCAATGTATCCTTGTGTTAAAGCAAAGAAGTAATGATTCCAAATATTATGATCATCTAGTTCAATTAATCTTTCGGAAATTTTTTTCGCACCATCAAGGTATCTGGTTATAAGTTTATCATTAAATGGTGCTGCATAATCGTATGACTTAGCAATTTGAATCGCTGCAAGATATATTTTGCCAAGAGGAATATCTCTTCTTGATTTATCAAGCTGGCTAAATATCTTTTCAGCCTCATCATATTTTTGATCAATGATCAAACTTATGCCGGATTTTAATATTTGATGAACTGATTTATCAGGATAAATCTGAGCAAAACTCTTAGGAAGAAAAAGAAGAATTGAAATTAGCAGCGTCGTTAATAAATTAAAGCGTACCAAACGTTCTATCACCAGCATCTCCTAATCCAGGAAGAATGTAGCCTTTGCTGTTTAGTTCCCGATCAAGTGCAGCAGCAAATATTTTAACATCCGGATGATCAGCTTTTATTTTTTTAATTCCTTCCGGTGCAGCTACCAGACAAGCAAAAAATAATTTTATTGCACCTCTTTTTTTTAAATACTTTAATGCTTCGGATGCACTGCCGCCAGTTGCAAGCATTGGATCAAGTAAAATTACTTCGGAGGTTTCAAGATTTTTAGGAACTTTATAATAATACTCCACCGGCTTTAGAGTTTCTTCATTCCGCTGCAAACCAATATGTCCAACTTTTGCATCGGGAATTATCTGCAGAAAACCATTCACCATTCCTAAACCTGCTCTTAAAACCGGAACAAGAATTACATCATTAGTTAATCGAGCGCCCTTAGTTTTTTCAAGCGGAGTTTGTACATCAATATTAGATAACTCAAAATCCTTGGAAATCTCTACGGCCAAAACGTTTGAAACTCTTTGCAACGCAGCACGAAACGTTTCTGAATCTGTCATTTGATCTCTTAAGATTGTTACATCTCGTTTAATCAATGGATGATCAATAATTAAAAAGTTATTATCCATAAAATTCTATCAAATTATTTTTGTCTAAAACTGACTGTGATTGGTACGCCCTCAAAACCATAAACTCTTCTAATTAATTTTTCAAGGAATCTGCGATAATGTTCCGGTATGTGATTTGGAAAATTAGAGAAAAATAAAAAAATCGGATAATAATCTCCAACCTGTGAAATAAATTTAATCCTGATTTCCTTACCTGTTGGCGAGGCAGGCGGCGGATTCTTTTCAATCTCAAGTAACAGTGTATCATTTAATTCAGAAGTTGGAATTTTTTTTATTCGTTCACTCTGGACTTTTTTGCAAAGCTCAATTAGTTTATAGATTCTTTGCTTTGTGAGTGCAGAAATAAAAATAATCGGGGCATAATTTACTGTACCTAATTTGTCTTTAATATCTAGTTCAAATTCCCGAGCAGTATTTGTTTCTTTCTCAACCAGATCCCATTTATTTACTGCAATAATAAGTCCCCTTCGCCAACGTACAACTTCATCAATAATTTTTTGATCTTGTTTTTCAAAACCAATCTTTGCCTCAAGCATTACTACCGTTACATCGCATTCGCTAATAGCTTTAAATGTTCTTATGTTTGAAAAAAATTCAATACTTTCTTCAACATTTTTTTTCTTTCTCAATCCAGCAGTGTCGATCAGAACTATTTCCTCACCATAATACTTTAGAATTGAGTCTAAACTATCGCGAGTTGTTCCGGGAATATCGGTTACGATGCTTCTGTCTTCACCCAATAGTGCATTGGTAAGAGATGATTTACCAACATTTGGTCTTCCAACAATTGCGATTTTTAATCTCTTATCCTCTATAATTAAATCATCTGTTGGAAAATCTTTTGTAATGTCATCAAGCAAATCACCGGTGTGTCTTCCACTCATCGCTGAAATATCATATACTGTTTCAACACCTAAAGAATAGAATTCACTTGCGGCTGCAACGTGCGTTTCGGCATCTACTTTATTAGCGACCAGAAAAAATATTTTACCTGATTGCCGAAGTAAATCAATTATAAAATTATCAGTTGGATTAATACCTGATCTAACATCAACCAGGAAAATAATGGAGTCGGCTTCATCAATAGCAACCTCCACCTGTTCACGAATTGCTTTTTCAAATAGATCTGATGATTCCGTTACGTATCCACCGGTATCAATCAAGCGAAATCTTTTTCCGTTCCAATCACATTCGCCATAATTTCTATCGCGGGTTACTCCGCTTTTATCATCAACAATAGCTTCCCTTTTGCCAAGCAATCTGTTAAAGAGTGTTGATTTCCCGACATTTGGTCTGCCAACTATTGCAACTAATGGTAATTTCATAATTGAAAAATAAGGAAATAAGGTGTGGTATAAAATTGTTAATTCTCTTTGGCATGACCAAAGATGACATTTTTTTAAAAGATGTTATCCCTAATTGCTTAGAAACTATAGCTCACATATACTTTAGGAATAAATTCTGCTCGATTAGTAAATTGAATATTTTCTAATCTGAATTTTATCGAAAGATCTCTATTGTATTGCAAAGATGACCAAACTGCATCAAGCGCACTTAAAAAGTGATTAACATAAATTCCAACAACTGCAGTTGATGCAACTGAATAAAAATCATTAGCATCGCCTCTCATTGCCGAATAAAAAAGTAAATTTGGAGAAACTTGATTCTTATTTCCACCGCCTGTAAAATCATTCCAACCGGAACTGTATTGATGATACTTCCCTATCAGCTCATAATATTGCTGCTCACCGTGAGGCGGTAAGGCATGACCAGTTTCGGCAGCATTTAATTGTTTCCAATTGACTCTTTCCCAGGGTGGTAAATTTTCATCCGGATTAATAGTTATTTTTTTAGTCTCATCTGTAATCTCATACTGATTTAACCATTCAGCATATCTTACTGCACTCCAGTTGTGATCAGGATTTTTATAAGCATCAGCGTAATCCTGAAATTCGTTTGTTTTTCTATCACCTTTGTTATCGTAAATAACAGCCGTTGTAAGAACTGCAGCTTCAAGAGCTAAAAATATTCCTGCTTTTAAGTAATCTTCAGAATAGATTTCACCTGCACCTGGGACCAATAAAGACAATAGTCCTGCAAGCATAGGAGATTTTTTGCTGCTGCTCATCATTACCATTTGTGGTTGTACTGGTTCTGAATAATCACTTAGGATAACTTTTGCATCAGTGGATAAGTTTCCTGAATAAACTTTTTTATTACTTGTTTGTTGTCCAAAAGTAAATGTTAAAGAAGCACTAACTATAATAATCAAAAAAATATTTTTCATTTAAATTTCCTCTATCGCTGTCTAATCTGTTTATTAAAATTTAATATTTCAAATCCGAATAAAATTCCTCCATAAAAATTCCACTCCTTACCATATTTAACAGTTTGATTATTTACAACTCTGGTAAATTCATCAAATCCATAAGAAGCATTAAAGAAAATACTTGTTGGAAAAAGATAATATGAATTGAGCTGGAATCTTAATTCAGCGCCTGCGCCTTTTTTAAACTTACCTGCTGTTGATAAATTGCCAGTCCACGCATTACCGATATCACCGTTAAATGAAAGAAATATTTTATCCAGATAAAGATGTCCAATCCTTGCATCAATATCCCTGAATAAAGGGAAACGATAAGTTAAGTTGAACCAAGCAATTTCATTTCCACTGATGGCATAAAATGGATACGCTTTCATTCCAATTAATCCGCCAAGATAGAAATCAAAAAAATCTGGCATTTGCGGACCAAGTATTGTTCCTAACCTAAAAGAAGTATTAAATGTATGCGAATCAAATATTGGCAGGTAAAGCCCGGATTTTAATTCAATTCTGTGAAAATTAAAATTTGAGTACTGGGGTTTTAGTATTCCATCTTCAACGGTGTAGTTACCATTTTCATTAAATTTATTAAATTCATAATTGTACGCAAGGTCAATTGAAAAACCAACCGGATTAATGTCATCATCTTTTGTAGGCAGTATTGATTTCCAGGTGTATCTGGTTTCAAAATTTCTTCCGATAAAATAATTGTCCTTTGTTGTAGGATACAGAGTGCGATTTTCATCAGGTAAAATAAAACTTCCTAAAGTTGCAGTATATGTGCTGTAGGCAAATTTAAGCTGTAAGTTTTGATCACGTGAAAATAATCTGTGGCGGGCAATAAAATCAAACTCAAATAAATCATAAGTAACATTGGTTGGAATTATAAAATCATAATTAACATTTCCACCAACAGTATCAGCACCAAATGAAACATCAACATCGGCTTTACGGCTTATACTGTATAGTTCTAATGAAAGTTCGGGTCTTAATCCAATTGAGGATAAAAGTGGAAGTTTATTTTTATAATCAAATACTAAAAACAAATCTCTTTCCAATCTTGAATTGATTGAACCGCCTGCAAAAATAGCATATCGATTTAGCATATCACTTGATGAAACAAATAATCCCGGTTTAAACTTTTGTATAAAACTATTTCCTGTATTGTAATTATCAAATCGTAAGAATGGAAAGAAAGTTAATCGTGAGAATGCACCAGAATATTTTTCTTTCGTTAATTCGGTATGATTTTTATCATCATAGTTTTGCAGAGATGCAATATTAAAATTATTTATATCACCATTTGGTTTATCATTATCCAAAGGAGGGTTATTTAATCGGACATAATTATTTCCTTCAATCACTTTTTTCTGCTCCTCTAAAGTGATTTTATATATTTTATATCCAGTTGAACTGTAACCCGAATAAACTAAATCTCCATCATTAGAAACATTTGCCATAAAAGTGCCGCCAAGAACATTTGTTAATTGCTTTTTGGCTTTTGATTTTAAATCAAATGAGTAAAGATTGAATATCCCCGTTTCATCAGAGCTAAAAATAATATTGCCATTTTTATCAAAGGTTGGATTTCGTTCATCGTTATTTGAAGCAATGATAAATTCAACATTACCACCGGCAGAATTAACTTTAGCGATGTCTCTTGTATTTCCATAAGAATAGTCAAACAATATATAAGAATCATCGGGAGAAAATTTTGGATTGTAAGCCTGTTCACCATTTTCAAAAAAAGTTAGCTGCTTAAAGTTTTTTCCTTTAATATCAACCGAGCCAAGATTTGTAGTACCATCTTTCTGAAAAAGAAACACGATATTCTTTCCATCATTTGAAATCGATGGTTGATTTGCTCTTAAATTTTCCGTTAATCTTATTTCATCCTCAGTTGTCAAATCATAAATAAAAAGATCATGAACATTATACCAATCAGGATTGTCTTCGGTAATCTTTGCATAAACAATTTTGTTTCCGTCAGGAGTAAAAGAAAATGTTGAACGAACTCCGCCAACAATATTTTTTTCTGTTTTAGTTTCTAAGTTGTATTCAAAAATTCCGGCAGGTCCAAAATAATCAGAAGATTTATTTGAGATGTAATAAACTTTTTTGCCATTTTTAGAAAAGGTTGGATAGAAGTTTCCAAATCCATCCTTAGCAATCTGCTCCCCGGTAACTAAGTTTGATAAAACTTTTTCACTGCGTTTACGATAATCATTTTTTAAATAACTGCTCCATTCATCATAAATTCCGTTACCATTTTTACCCAAAACATCTTTGAATGCAGCATCAACAGAAAAATTTCCAAAACTTCCTAATGCTTTAGTTATTTGTCCGAGTTTATCTTCGCCATATTTTTGTGCAATGTATCTTGTTAACGCGAAACCCGAATTATAAACTGATTCATTACCCAAACTTGTTTTTCCAAACACACCCATTTCATTCCAGCTTAACATATTATCGTCCAAAGCATAAGAACGCAAAATCATATCACGATGCGAATCCCAATTATCATAATTAAATTCTTTACGCATATATTGTGCGGTGCCTTCTGCAAACCAGGCAGGTACATTTATCATCGCCAATGGATAAGACACAACAACATTTGGGAATCCGTAAAGAATATCAGGTCTTCTTTCGTCTTCATAAGTAAGCACTTGCAAGAATATTGCAGGAATACTTCGGGATGCTTTCATTGCAGATTGGATTTGAACCATATGTGTAAACTCGTGTGAGATTACATTGCGCAGCCAATTATGTGCGCCGCGCAAATCAAAATCTAATGCACTTGTCCATATCTCAATTTTGTTATCAAAAAAATATGTGGCGCCGTTTGAGTAATCATCAATATCTTTTATAATGAAATGAACTCTATCAGGTTCATATCCATAAAGCGAACAAATTGGGTCCCAAACATCATCAACAATTTTTGCAACAACCTGAGCGGTTCTTTCAGCACCATCATGAAAATGAATATCAGCATGCTTGCCCTTAATTGTGTACCAATCAAGTTCAGGATGAAATTCCGTAAACTGTGAAAAGATTTTTGAGCTAAATAGCAATAGGAATAAAAATGAGAAAAAGAATTTCATAAAATTTCAGAATAAAGTTTTGAATTGTGATAGAAGATTATTTTACCACAGCTATTTTAATTACAACCGATTCTGATTTGCCGCTCGATCCAACAGCCTCAATTCTTGCAAGATAAACTCCACTTTGAATATCGCCGACATTCCAGATCGTTTCATTATCAAATCCACCTTTAGCATCATTTTTAAGTTCAGCAACAAAATCACCCGCAAGATCAAAAATCTTTATATTGATTTTAGAATCTTCGCCGACATAATATCTTATTGCAGTTTGCCCATCATAAACAGGATTAGGATAATTGTATGCACGATTTGTTGGGAAGAACTCATTAATGGTATTTGTTTTAAGTGCATTACCAAGAGATGACTGGTTCAAATTATTTCCATAAATTTCTGCCCAATCTATTTTACCAGCAACTGAAGAAACCACCCAGCCATTTATTTTTGAATCTGTAAGACTTGAAAAAACAAGTTGATTTTCATAATCGAAAATAACATTAGCATCTAAAGAATTTTTTCCGGTTGATATTGGAAAACCATCAACAATTTTTCCGGTTCCACCATCAATTGCAAAAATTCTACCATCACTTGTTAATGAAATAATTTCAGATTTAGAATCACCCTCTATATCTGCAATTATTGGTGTCCCGCTAAATCCAATTCCATTTGGATCTTCAAAAGGGAAATTATTGGCTAACGATCCTTGAAAATTATATGCTTGAATATCACCATTATTAATGACGATATAATTGTTACCATCATTCTTTAAATCTGCTAAAGCAAATTTTGATATTATTTTGTCTGATTGAATGTGAAATGTTGAAAATACTTTATCACCTCGAATAATATAAATATTATTATTTGAAGTCATTACAACTGAAACTGAATTATTCTGCTGATCTTTAGTTAAAGCGACCTGTGTTGGATATTCAACATCAAACTTATAATATCCATGTTTATCAGCAATTTGACCAAGATACTCCGGTTGTTCAAATTTATTATAAGTTATAAATGCGTATTCATCTTCTAAAACTGATATTTGAGTAACATCATCATTTGCTCTTCCGGTTAGTAAAATATCTTTAATCACCGGACTATTATTTAAGATTGACTGGAAATCATAAACATTTACAACACCACTTGAGATTCCAACTAAAATTTCAAATTCATCATTTACAGTTTTTATAAATACCAAAGGCGCAGTAATCTGATATCCGATATCCACTGATTGAAAAACAAAATTTGTATCAGGATAAGCTGCAGCATTATAAACAATGTTAATTTTAGAACCCTTTGAACCTAAAACGTAACTTCTTGAACCAAAGGAAGTACTAACTAACTTCTGCTCTGAAAACTCTGAATGTTTGTACACCGTCAAATCTAAATCATTGATGAACAACTGACCTGCACTTGATAATATTGCAAAGTTTGGGATATTACCTGTTGATCCAGTCGGTGAAATCAGTGTAACAAATGAATTTTCTGTAATGACACTATTAGTATTTGAACTAAACAACGGCTTAATAACCGAATCTCCATACTCAATCTTAAATGACATTTTGTTGGAGATGCTTGAAAAATTTTTAATAGTAATTAAACTGTTTGCACCGGAATTTGTCTTTGTATCCGGACGAGTGTCTTTTGCAAATCGGTTTTTAAATAGTTTTGCTTTATTACCCGCATACCAAAAATCCTGATCCGTTCCTTCGCCAATTACCTGATCACCAAAAATTGTAAGAAATTTTTCTCCAATATCCTGAACGCCATCGGCTTCTTCAACATCAACTCCGCGCCTTGTTTTATCTGTATTGATTTTGTTATCAGCTAACTTTGCATTGATAACATTTTCATCAATATGCCAGATTACAATCCCATTGCCCGGTAATGCCCAATCAAATTCGTCAACATCAAGAATGACACCTGATAAGGAATCTGTGTTATAGCTGTAAAAACCTGTTGTGTCTTTTGGAAATGTTTTTGTAAAAATATTCCCGTTGGATTTAAGAGTTAATTTAGCACCATCTTTAAAGGCATCTCGTTGTCTGTTCTCTATCAGATAATATTCTGAGGAGTTTAAAGGAACTTTTAAAATTACCGTATCAGCTAATGACGCAACTAAATTTGTAACGAGATTTATATTATAATTAGCAGGTGAAAGTGTAACCGGTTCAGCCCAGCCAAGATATATTTTTTCCCACGCAGATGGTTCTGGTGGAAACACACCGTTGTATGCAAAGATAGATTGTCCATCCATCAAACCAAATCTTCCAATTGCGCTTAGTCCAGTTTCTGTATCAAATAAATCCGGCAATCCTAAATGACTCGCTACACTTGCAACCAATAAACCATTAATAGTTATTTCGAATAAAACTTGGCCAGAAATGCCTTCAAGTTCCCTGCTTTCAGTTTCAGGAATTATCATACTGTTTCTAATTTTAACTGAACCATTTGAAACAGAAAAACCATCAAATGATTGCCCAAAAATATTTTTAAAAGCACTTTCATTTAAATAAACAGATGGTAAATCTCTCTCATTTCCTAAACTTCCTGGTAAAGAAATATCTCTCCCAGCTCCTGCATGAAAAATTAGAAACACATCATAATCAGAAAAATTTAATCCGGGATTCATTTGATCAGCTTTAGTCCATACTTCCTGTGCAAATTGTCCAAGAGGAGTGAAATCATTTGAGCTGCTCGCCGGTGTATAGTTTCTCATTGTTTTAGAAACTGAAAATGTATCAGGTAAAATTGTGAACGATACATTTGTTTTACCGTTAGAAACTTTTTTAAAATAATTTTTTACAAAAGTAAGATGTGATTCAAAATAATTTTTATCGTGAGGCAATGGATCCAGAATATCATTACCGTAATCTTTAGAATAGATGGTTCCAAATTTCCCATTTCCAAAAGTTGCACCATCACGGTCCTCTTGAAAATTTACCATAACTGCTAAAATTTTAATAGTATCATTAGCAGCAACTTTAAAATTTTTATTGGGGAATGAGTTAACCTTTCCAATAAAACTTTGGGCAGATAAACTGCCCAAAGTGATTAAACAAATTGCAATAGTGAGAAGAATTTTGTTCATAAAAATTTAGAGTCCTCTTGGTAATCCTCTTGTTGATTCAGGAACGGCACCCCATCCAATCAGAACTGTAAATCTTAATGTATCTGACAGTGGATGATTTTCGCCGCCTTTAAAAACTGATGTTGTAATGTAACTGAAATCAAAACCATAAATATCATATCTAATACCAGCACCAAAAGTCAAGAATTTTCTGTTTCCATAAGATGGATCTTCATAGAAAAATCCGGTCCTCAATGCAAAAAGAAAATCTCCAGGAGTTCCGTACCAATATTCAAGTCCCATTGAAGTAACGATATCCCTAAGTTCCTGACTAAATGGTTTATCACCCCAAGCCGTAAATATAGCTTTATACCACTCATCAGATTCGGTAACTGTTTTTGTTGTATCACCGGAAGGAACTTGTTTAGTAGTTCTACTAACAAGCAGTTTACTAAAATCAAGGGTATATATTAAGCTGTTAAACTCATCATCAATAACTTTATAAGCAAAACCTAAACGGAAATTTGTTGGGATTGGATCTGCTTGAGCTTTATCTATATAATAAATTTTTGGACCGAGATTGCTAAGATTAATACCAAGGCTAAATTTTCCACCAATGTTTTCATCAATAAGCGGTATAACAAAGTCCTTTGGTCTCCACATAGTTGCCACATCAAAACTTACAGAAGTTGCTACGCCTTTTCCTTTTTCTTCGCCAACGCTTTGATCTGAAAGCCGGCTATGAATGATTCTGAAGTTGAATCCTAAACCCCAATCAGTTGAAAGTTTGGTTGCATATCCCAAAGTAAGAGCTGCATCAAAAGATCTGAAAGTGCCCAATGGAGTTGGATCAGATTCACCCGTTCTTACAAATTCTCCAAAGTTCATGTAAGTTATACTTGATGTAATACTGCCACTAAGTTCTTCAATGTATTGTCTGTAAGTCAGATAATCATAAAAAAGATCTAAATTAAATTGCGGCAGCCAGTTACTATGTGTTATACTAACTTCTGTACCTGACAGAAATGCGATACCTGCCGGGTTCCAGAATATTGCAGCCGAATTATCTGCCAGACCTGAACCGGACTCACCAATACCACCGGCACGTGAATCTGGTGCAAGTAATAGAAACGGAACAGCAGCTTCACCTTGTCCATACGATACGTCTGCAAAAGCTCCAAACATCGCGCTGATCAGCATTAGTCTGAGAATTATTTTCATTTTATTTCCTCCGAAGTGAATAATTATTTATTAAAACTTTCTTAATTCTGATTGATTATAAATATAAAAAAAGAACATTAATTTGAAACATATTTTTTTACCAATACATTAATTTAAGACTGCCAATTTACCAAGCACACTTTTCTGAAATTCTCCATCAGTGGATTTTACAATTACT
The DNA here is from genome assembly GCA_037444745.1 of Ignavibacteriales bacterium. Lineage (GTDB taxonomy): Bacteria > Bacteroidota > Ignavibacteria > Ignavibacteriales > Ignavibacteriaceae > IGN3. Next base: position 65,708 of record JBBILT010000010.1, on the reverse strand, counting down.
TTGTAAAGATAAGTACCGGTTGCAAGTTTATCACCATCTTTGTCTCTGCCATCCCAATCAATTACTACAAACTTTTCATTAAGATTATTTTTCTCAATTTCGTTTATCAATCTTCCTGCAATTGTATATATTTTTATCTTAACATCAACCGCTTTAGTAAGGTTCTGCTGAAATGTAAATTGAGTTTTGCCATTGAATGGATTTGGATAATTATAAACATCTCTAATAATCAAATCATTATCTTCAACCACACTGAAGAATGAATTTTCCTCAGAGTAATTATTAAACACATCCCAGGCTTTAACTAAAAGCTGATATTCGCCATCCTGCAAACCGGAAAATTTATAGTCGATTGTACCAGATTTTCCGCCTGCATTTAAATCACCTTTAAAGTGATTTGTAAAATCTATAGGATTGGTTAATTGCTGATTCAAAATCCCCTCCAACTTATGCCCAACTCCGGTACCCGTTGTGTTAAGACCTGTGTCATCAGATAATTTTACAATAAGATTTGGGTTTGGGCCAACTAAATAAGAATTGTTAAACGCAACATCATCAAAAAATATTTCTATTGCAGGACCTTTGCCATCATTAGCGACAGAACTATCGGTTCCGCCAACAATTACTCTATCAGTGTATCCAAGTCCATCAACGGAATTGTTTAAGAAATAGAAAATTATTTTCCCTTTTTTATTTTCGTATGAAATATCTTTTGGTACGACAAACTCTGTAGAAAATTTTCCATTATTAATAGAAACTCTTCCATTAAAAATTACACCGCCTTGAACTGTCATTGGATAATTATCAATCTGTTCCAGGAGAACTATTCTTTCAGAGTCAAAAAATGTTAACACACCTTCACCGTTAAAATCATCCCAGGTTGTATTGTCAGGTTTTAAAACTCTTCCGTTAATTCTCGTTTTACTTAAAGCTTGTATTTGAATATTTGTTGTTAAAGTCTGTCCATTAATTGAATCTACTATTGCAGAATACTGAGGCACCAATAATCTTAATGTTGGATCGCCAAAAATATTATACTTCTGATCATTTACATCATACTTTGTTCGTTTTGTATTAAAGGATGCCTTCCCAATTGGAATACTTAAGTTTAAAGTATCTCTACCAGAATTAAACAATGCTTGAACAAAAGCATAATTTAATTGATGATTATAACCAGAATAAACTAGACGGGTGGCGGTAAATCCTGCAATAGCTCCGGCTTTTGGAAGAAATATTAATGCCTCTGCTGCACTTTGAAAATTAGGGATATCAAAATATCCAAAATCACAAGTAGCCGCACAAAGGAAAAAATATTTATCATTTTTTAATTGCGGAATTGTTACGCTCTTTTCAAAAATTACTTCGTGCGCCCAAAGTTCAGGACTTCCGTGACCGATGTAATTAACAAAAAGTGTCCCTTCATTCATTGCATCAATTATAGCTTGATTAACCAAAGGTTTACGCCTTCCTTGTCCAGTTAGGACATCAGGGTAAGCTGCGCTATAAATCTTTTTTATATCAAAAGATTTTGGGAAATAACTATTTGCAAGTGTTTCGGTAGGTGCAGTGTGTTCAGATCCTTCGTATGTTGTTGACGTGCGACCATCATCAGCAATTAGAGTAATCAGATTTCTCCAATTACCTTTTTGCTGATTTAATTCATAGTCTTTTATTTTATTTACAATATTATTTGCTTCATCAGCAGATCGGCAAGTGATTCTTCCAAGTGCAAGATCTACTAAAGGATCGGTACCTGATACACGAACAAAGAAATCATCTGTTGTATAAGAATCTATTAAGGCAAGGGATTCAGTTGTTTGCCAGGTAGGAACAAAATTGTCGTTATAACCTTCAGTATTTTTATAGTCATAAGTACCTTTTCCAAAAAGCAGAACGTACTCTGGCTTAATCTGCCAATTATCAAAAGCATATTTTATATAATCTCTCACGGCAGTCGGATCCAAAATTCCGGATGAAAATTCATTATAAATTTCATCAACATCTGCAACATAAGTTGAAATCGTAATCGGCGCCTGGTTCTCTTTGTAAGATTTAAGATTATTAGCAGCATCTTTAAAAGTTTTATGAGTAATTATTAGAAATTTTGCACCTACTTGTTCACCATGAAGATTGGAATTTTGAACTTCAATTGGATTAGATGGAGTTTTAAAAACATCGTTACCAACTGCAAAATATTTGGTACGTTGTGCAGCGTTTTCATCAAACTGAAATTTGCACTCACTGCCACTTAACACACTATAATTAGTAACAACCTTTACATCGGAGTAATTTGTAATATCATAAACTTTAATATTTGATGAACTAAATCCGTTAAGATCATACTCAATAATTCCACTTACTTGATTTGAAAAGAATAATAAATTATCATCAAAAGATTTAAGTTCTTTTTCATATTGGATAGTTAGATAATCAAGATAACCAACCGAAGTAACTGAGGAAGGAGCAACTTTAAAGTTTAACACGCTTCTGTTATCTGGTAAATCACCAGCATAGTTAAAAGACCTGGGATTTGATGTACCAACGGTATATAATGTTGATCCATATCCAGAAAGATTTTGAGAAAATGTCTGATTACCATTTTCGGTAACAGTAAGTGTCATTCCGCTAGATGAACCAACCACAAAAAGAAAATTATAATTAATTGGTACAGAACTTATTCTTCCATCAAGTTTATTCATATAAGTTCTTGAACTTATTGATTGAGAAAAATCATCACCTAAAGATTGGCGACCAGATTTGCCTAAGTTAATTTTATCTTCTTCCCATGATGCAAAAGCTTTGGTTGTATTCTGAGTGAATGCAGGAGTTGTAGATAATCCGGATTTACCTGCCATTCGTTTACCGTTTGCACCTCCGGAAGTAATCCAGTAATAATTTTTTTTGGAATATGGATGAAAAAATCTTTTTATGGTGGAGCCGTCTGAATCATAATCCCAAAAGCTGCTTCCTCTTCCATAAAATATTATATAATCTCCTTCATCAAATTTCCCATCTTCTTCCCCAACAACTATTATTGCATTCTCCACAAGATCATTCGGGCGAGCTGCAGCATTGTTTTCTGGTAGAATTTTACCGCCATTATTATAAATTTTTATTGTCCTTGGATCTGCTGTGTTAGGGTCAATACCATATAACGCCAAAGTTGATTTAGAAATTTTATACATTCCTTCTTCGGGCGCTTCAAACTTTATCCATTTGCCCGTTGAAAGGATGCTATTGATAACCGCATTTTTTTTAAGCCTGGTATTATCTTTATTCCAATACTTAGCAACACTATAATTAACAAGAGTTTGGTCTATTAAATCATCCGCAGGTTTACTGCTTACAATTCCTGTACTGCTAAAGTTTACTCTGACAACAATTTTTGTATATAATTTTATTTTATTTAATGCGGCATCAAATTTTACTGGTGCCAGATTTAATATCTGAGTTCTAACATCTCTAACAAGTCCATATTCACTAAATGAAACCAGTTCTTCATTTGATCTGAAAGATGAATATTGTTGATTTGTTTTATAATTGTAAGAAAAATATTGTGAGTCCGGTTCTAAAAATGGAATTGGAATTATCTGTCCGGAAATTTCTTTGTAAGATGATGAAAGGATTTCAATTGCATTACCAAATTCTGATGGAACACCAATACTTAATTTCCTCATAGAGATTGCGGGTGAGCCCCAATCGTTTACATTTTCAACATCACCGGATAATATTTCAACTTTTCTAAATTGTGCATTATCCGTTTTGAATAAAGATGTATCTGTATAAACTGGGGAATACTCAATTGTTAATGAATTGAAATCTGATGATATGATTCTAATATCCTGCTGGGCGGTAAGGAATGATGCAGTAATCAGTAAGATAGTAAAGGAGATCTTGCTTATCATTTCAAACAAACTAATTGTTAATTGATTTTAATTTTGTTTCGATTTAGAACTGTAGCAATGATCTCTAAAACTTCTCCTGATTTTTGTACAAAATTAGTCATGTATATAGCAAATAGTCAAGTCTTTATAACGGTTGCATTTTCCTTAGTTCATTCATCAAATGTTTTGTATCCAAAAAGAAAACAGGCAGTGTGGATCTTACAAACCTTAGTTTTTTATCTTTTCCTATCAAAACAAGCTTTCTTTTATTCTGACCTAAGATATTTAATGCATCAAATGTGCGACTAACATTACTTTGCGGATCACTTAAAACCGGAAAATCAATTTTATTATTTGAGCAGAAAGAATTATGCGATTCAACTGGATCAATATTAACTCCAATAATTTTCAATCCCAATTTCTGCAATTCATTTTGATTATCTGAGTAATCGACTAACTGCTTTGTACAAACTAAGGTGTTATCCTTTGGATAAAAGACTAATAATATATCTTGCGTTAAATTATCATATAAATCAAAATCATTGCCAAACTGATCTTTCAATCGGAAGTTTTCTACAGTATCGCCAACCTTCATAAACCTAATGCGTCTTTATTCTTTTTCATCGCATCAATACAAAACCGTATATGTTCATCCAGAGGAATTTCTAATCCGGCCGCACCGTTTAAAATATCATCACGACTAACGGCACGAGCAAATGCTTTATCCTTCATCTTCTTTTTTACAGAACTAAGTTCAACTTCGCTAATAGATTTTGATGGACGCACATACGTAACAGCAGTTAGAAATCCTGCTAATTCATCACAGGCAAACAAAACTTTTTTTAACTGCGTATCACGCGGTTCACCACTATAATCTGCGTGAGATAGAATTGATTTTATAAACACATCATCAAAACCATTTTCTTTTAAAATCTCTGCTCCTTTAAATGGATGTTCTTCGGCAGTAGGATATTTTTCATAATCAAAATCGTGAAGTAGAGCAACATTGCCCCAATATTCAATATCTTCATTAAACTTTTCGGCGTAAGCTCTAACACAGGTTTCTACTGCGTAAGCATGTTTTAATAAACTATCGCTCTTCGTAAATTCTTTTAAGAGGGATAAACAATATTCTCTGTTTCCTGAATTATCCATTATTTTTTCTTCTTTTGTTTTGCGTTAGGGTTATAACTGGGGCAAAGATCGGCTAAGACACATTCTAAACATTTTGGTCTGTTGGCTATGCATATTTTTCTTCCGTGTGTTGCCAGCCAATGAGACGCGTTTATCCAATAAGATTCGAGTAGTAATTCTTTTAATTGCATTTCAATCTTATCTGGATTTTGTGAATCAACAAAACCTAAAAGATTTGATAATCGTTTTACGTGTGTATCAACAGCTATAGAAGGAATTCCGAAAGCATTTCCTGCAATAACAGATGCTGTTTTTCTTCCAACTCCGGATAGTTTTACAAGCTCATCAAAATCTGCGGGAACTTTTCCTTTATGATTTTTAATTAATTCAGCACAGCATGCTTTAATGCTTTTTGCTTTTTGTTTATAGAATCCGGTTGAGAAAATATCTTTTTCTAATTCTTCGACATCAGCATTTATAAAATCTTGCGGATTGCGATACTTTGTAAAAAGTTTTTCTGTTACAATGTTAACTCTTTCATCAGTGCATTGCGCAGAAAGTATCGTGGAGATTAAAAGCTCAAAAGGATTTGAATACTCTAATGCAGGTTTAACTTTAGGATATTTCTTTTTTAAAATATCAAAAATCTTCTTCGCAAAATTTTTATTAGTCTTTACCGGCATCTTTATTATATCTCGGATGTTTAATCTTTAAACGTTCAACAGGTTTATTATTAATAATATGTGATTGAATTATTTCTTCAACATCGTCTTTAGTAACACCGCCATACCAAATTTGTTCCGGATATATAACGATTGAAACACCAAACTCACAAGCATCTAAACAACCGGAAGCATTTGCTCGTATATCCGAATTCAATCCAAGTTCTTTAAGACGAGTTTTAAAGTGCTCACGAATTTCAACGCTTCCTTTATCAGCACAGCATCCCTTAGGATGACCATCAGGTCTTTTGTTTTCACAAACGAATATATGATTATTGAATCTTTTCATAGGTGTTAAAATAAGAAAAGGCTATATAAATAGCCTCATAGTTGTTATACTGTTTGCAGTGGATTGATTCAGCTTCTAAATTTTATTATTAGTTCATAGTAAAGATTCCGAAACTAGTTCGGAAAGACCATTCTATTATTTTTTTGTAGCGCGTACGGGATTCGAACCCGTGATCCCCGCCTTGAGAGGGCGGTGTCCTAAGCCACTAGACGAACGCGCCAATGTAAAACAAAATTAATAATTAACAATGAATAATTGGGAAAAGATTTAATTGTAAATTATTCATTGTACATTGTTCATTGAATATTGGATTGTTGTCCCGTCAGGTTTCGAACCTGAACTCTTCTGATCCAGAGTCAGACGTGTTGCCAATTACACCACGGGACAATTTATTTTTATTACAATTTTCGGATCGAAATATATCGAAGCGCGCTTATAAATGCAATTTGGAAATGTTAAATGAATAGTGAATTAATACAAGACCATCCTAAGACGTTCTTTAAATAATTATTTTTTTGATTGAACCCTCTAAATGTCTTTTTATCCGAGCGCCTCCTACATCAGCCTGCCCTGTATACCTTTGGCGGATTATTCCGAGGGGACTGTTTTTTATTTAAGCAATAACATTTTCTTTACTGATGTAAATTCTCCAGCTTTTAATTGATAGAAATAAACTCCGCTTGGAAGTTCTAAACCATTAAACTCAAACTCATAAAATCCTGCCTCATATTCTTCATTCTTTAATATCCGAACTAATTCGCCCAATTGATTGAAAATATGTAATGATATAACACACTTTGCAGGCAGAGAAAATTTTATTTTAGTTACAGGATTAAACGGGTTAGGATAATTTTGGTATAGACTATATTCATTCGGTACAACTTCAACTTCTACAATATCTGAATATTTAAACTGACCATCATTATCTATTTGTTTTAACCTGTATAAGAATTTATTGCACCTAGAGGGTTTTGGTCAATGTAGGAGTATTCTTTTTGTGAATTACTAGTCCCTTGCCCTGCAACAAAGCCAATTTTTTGCCAATCGCTATTAGATTTTCTTTCTACTTCAAAACCATAATTATTAACCTCCGTTGCTGTTGTCCATTTAAGGTTAATTTTGTTATCGTAAACCTTTGCATAAAATGTGGTCAATTCAACAGGTAGTACATTCTCAAAACTAACAACTGCTGTTCCTTGTGATACAAATGTACCATCACCCAAAGAGTAATCTAAATTATAATTAGTTATCTCTGTTGATGTCGCATTTAACCAAAATTTGTAGCTAATTGTGTGGCCTTGGATAAATCCATCTCTAACTGCTGATCCGGGATCATCAGTTGAGGCTATCATAGACACAAATGTTCCAATCGGTCCAGTTAATACAATAGATCCTACACAATATTCTCCGTCAAATATTCCAATCTCATCACCAGTTCCCAAACTTATCCCACCCGAGAGATTGACACCAGTTACATAAATATTCATTGGCAAATATGGCGATGAATAAATCGGCAGAAAATGATTTGCCGTTGGTTTATATAAATTTTTGTTATGCTGTTTACTTTCTTTTACTAACTCATCAATTATGATTAGAGGCGTAACTATTGGTGGTTCAAAAATTAAATTTGTACCAGCATTGACTTTCATATAATAACCTTCTCCAGATTCAAAATTTCCTATATTGTTTATCCATCCGATTATCGGGAGTTTTTCTACTGCATTCCCATCTTCATCCTGAATTTTAATAAGTTGATTAGAAATAATAAGTGAATTTACAAGTGTCAATGCATTTTGTTCTATATCCACAGGATAACTAATAATATTCCAGCCTACATTAAGAGGTATATTAAATGGCAGTGATATAGGCGGCCCGGTTATCGAAAGGGCAGAAAGTGAATTTAATTTGATATAATAGCCTTCGCTTGAAGCCCAATTCCCTATATTATTTATCCAGCCAATCGGCGGTGGTAATTGTTCAACTGCAAAGCCTCTTTCATCCTGTACTTTGACTAAAACTCCAGAAGAAATTAGTGGATTTAACAATTGAAGCATACTAATATTATCTGGTGTTCCTCGCAGTGAAAAAATACTCCAACCTGTTCTTAAATCTATAATTTGATTAATTGTGTAAATACCTGATAGACTGACTGTTGATGATTCTAATGGTTGAAAAACTCCTACACCTTGGCTGTAATTTGCTGTCATCCTGTTTATTTCAGATGTCCTTTCAGCATCCCAAAATCTATATGTAATAATATTTCCAGATATAAAACCGTCTATCTCAGGAGTTGTTGGATCATCAGCTGATAATAAAATTGGTATATATCCGCCAGATGGTATAGGCGAATCTAAATATACTATACCAACACAATTGGTACCATCAAAGACTGCAATCTCATCACCAGCATCGAGATCAATTCCATCTATAACCGCTGAAGTTACATAAATGTTCATTGGCTGGTATAGATTAATCCAGTTTTTTGCAAAATGCGTTACTCTGAAACTCTGTTCATTCGCAAAACCCGAACCTGAAAAATTATTATCAATAGATTGAACACTCCAATAATAATTACCAGCCGGTAATCCTTTTATAGCCCAGTCATTACTATGATTAGTATTACCTGAGTTGACGATTTTTCTGTAACCAGTATTTCGATCTGACATCGGAGATACTTTGTCTATTCCTCCAGTAATTGAACCAATAACAATATTATACTTTAATCCATTTTGTGGAGTTTCAGCATCAGTGCTTTTATTCCAAGATAGTATGACTTGGTTATCAATTATAGATGATGCAAGATTTGAAGGAACATTCGGGATTGTATTTGGTGTTAGATGATTATTACGGTATATTTTTGAGAAGACACCATTTGGATTGGCACCTATTAATAAAATATCAAGGTCACCATCATTATCGTAGTCTCCCCAAGCCACTGAACTGGAGCTTACACTCTCAAGAATTATTGATGTTTGTTTTGTAAATGTATTATTTCCTTCATTGCGATAAATTTCTGAAACGTTTTCCACTGACTCGTCATAACCTGACAGTAGTATATCTAAATCCCCATCATTATCATAATCACCCCAGGCCATAGAACAGCTGCGGACCCCAGTCAATCCAGCAGATATGTCGGTAAATATCCCGTTATCATTACGATAAACTTTTGCAACATCTGTATTGGTCGCTTGATTCCATCCGGCAAGCATTAAATCAAGGTCTCCGTCATTATCATAGTCACCCCAGGCGACAGAACTGTAATAAACTCCTATAAGTCCTGCATTAATATTTGTAAAAACAGCATTACCGTCATTTCTGTAAATACTTGTTGTTGCATTAGCAGCCCATGTGGCTGCACCGGTAATAACGATGTCGAGATCACCATCATTATCATAATCTCCCCAAGCTGCAGCACTCCATAATGCAGGGATTAAGTTTGCAGATATGTCAGTAAATGTTCCGTTGTCATTTCTATAGATCTTTGAGGTTGGATTTTCTCCTCCGCTTCCACCCGTAATTAAGACATCAAGATCACCATCATTATCGTAATCTCCCCATTTACCGCAGCTATAAGTAAGTGGAGTCAATCCTGCATTAATATCTGTAAAAACATTACCGCCATCATTTCTATAAATCCTTGAAATATTTCCGCTGTTAAAGCCAGTAAGCAAAACATCAAGATCACCGTCATTATCATAGTCACCCCAATCAACTGTGCCAAATCTGCATGGATATATCGAAGTGCTTACAGCGGAAAATGTTCCAGCATTATTCTGAAATAATTTTGTAGATGCTGTATATCCTCCAGTATCACCAATTATTAGAATATCAAGGTCACCGTCGTTATCATAATCTCCCCACGCAATAGAACCCGAATGCACACCCGTAAGTGATATTGATGTCTGTTCAGTAAATACTTCAGGAATTGCAAATCTTTTTTCAGGTGCAAAATTTGAACCTGCAAATACATTATCGACAGCTTGCACGCTCCAGTAATAATCTCCATAGGGTAATCCTTTAATTGTCCAGCTATTGTTATGGTTTGTGTTTCCGAGATTTATTACTCTTCGGTAACCAGTACTTCTGTCAGACATTGGTGAAAATGTATTTACAGCATTTGGACTTGTACCAATTACCAAATTATATTTTAATCCGTTTTGTGGTGTCTCGGTATCTGTGCTTTTATTCCAGCTAAATGTTACATCATTCTCATTTACAACTGAAGAAAGATTTGTTGGTACAGATGGTGTTGTGTTGGCAGTTATATTATTATTACGATAAATTTTAGAAACAGGGTTGCTTCCATCATAACCAGTTAAAAGTATATCAAGATCACCATCATTATCATAGTCTCCCCAAGTTGCTGAACTGTAATACACGCCAATCAGAGATATTGAGGTCTGTTCTGTAAAAGTATTATCGCCATCATTTCTGAAAATCTTTGAAATACCACTTCCCGTTAATAAAATATCCAGGTCACCATCATTATCATAATCTCCCCAAACTATTGAGCAACTTGTTGCAAAAGGAAAGCTCGCCTGTGCTGTGAATGTGTTGTCGCCATTATTACGATGAAGGTCTGTTGAACCCCCAGCACCAGCTAATAAAAGATCCAAATCCCCATCATTATCATAATCTCCCCACGCAACTGAACCTTGCGAATATCCTGCGAATATAATCGAAGATTGATCAGTAAAACTATTATCGCCGTTATTTCGAAAAATTTTGGTTATTCGAGAGCTCCCATCAAAACCGGTTAAAATAATGTCAAGATCTCCGTCATTATCATAATCTCCCCAAGCTATTGAACTATTCGATACACCAGGAAGAGTAATTGATATTTGTTCAGTAAATGAGTTATTCCTATTATTTTGATATATCTTCGATATTCCATTGCCTGTTAACAATATATCAAGATAACCATCATTATTATAATCACCCCAAGCAACTGAACTGTAATAAACCCCAGTCAAAGATATCGATGTTTGTTCAGCAAAGGTATTGTCTCCATTGTTGCGATAAATTTTAGATACACTATAACCACCGTTATCATACCCCGATAGAAGTATATCCAGATCTCCGTTATTATCATAATCTCCCCAAGCAACTGAACTGAAGGCAACATCTGTAAGAGTCATTGATGTCATTTCTGTAAATGTGTTGTTACCATCATTACGATAAATCCTTGAGATACCATTACTCCCATCAAATCCTGTTAATAGTATATCGAGATCTCCATCATTGTCATAGTCCCCCCAAGCAACTGAACTCTTATAGACACCAATGAGTGAAATCGATGTTTGCTCAGTAAATTGATCTTGTGGAAAAATAATATAAGTTAACAAAGCAAGAAGGATGGCTGATATCTTTTTCATTTTAACTCTCCTTAATATAAATTATAAAATAAAATAATTACCCTGAAGAATGCTTCGGGAGAGTTATCTGGATGTTAAATTTAGGGAAGTATCAGCAATTCAACTCTAAAACTCTTGCTCTCACGGAGTTGAGAAAAATCACTACTTATAATTAGCAATTAATTATTCGCATTGTCAAGAAAAATAAGCTTGATAAATAGTAAGTGTTGCTAAACGCTTATTGTTATTTTTTCCCCGATTAAAGATTTAATTTCAAGCATCTATTAATAAAATTGTACTTGAGATTAATGGTATTCTTAACTTAATTTAAGTTATAAATTATGAGCTATTGAGAATGAAAAAAATATTTTTACTTTTCGTCTTTTTGTATTCAGTTTTACCTGCACAGAGTTTTGAGTACACTGGAACAATTGGAAAGTTTGAGAGAGCATCATCTTTTTATATAACAGCAAATGGTTTTGTTTATGTTACTGATACCGGCAGAAATGAAGTTATAATGCTTGATACTTTGGGAAATGTAATTAAAACTTTTGGCGGTTACGGCTGGACTGAAGATTCATTCGATAATCCTGCAGATGTATTTGCAGACCCGCTTACTGTTTATGTTGCCGATAAAAATAATCATCGCATAAAAAGATTTGATAAAAATTTAAATTTTATTTCATCACTGTACACGCGCGAAAGTGAAAACTCCCGCGAAAGTTTCGGTTATCCACTTAGCTGTGCAACTTCAAATCAAGGTGATCTTTATCTGATTGATTCTGAAAATAAACGAATAATGAAGTTTGATTTTTCTGGAAACTTCCAACAAAATTTTGGCGGCTTTGATGCTGGAAAATTTATGCTTAGCAATCCTCTTCAATTGGCTATCGCTTCAAATAATAACGTCTTTATTATTGATGGAGATAACATTATTGTTTTTGATCAATACGGAAACGGTATTTTAAAGATAAACGTGCAAGAAAAACTAAACAGCATAAGAATTCTTTTTGATCATCTAATAGTTACAACCGAGAAAGAAATTTATTACAGTAACCTTCGTTTGCCAGAAGCGCAGTTATCAGTCCTAAATTTACTTGGAATAGAAGCTATCCCGAAAATTGTTTCTTCCATTATCTTTAATAACAAGCTTTATGCCCTTTCCAAAGATTCAATTCTAGTTTTTAGAAGAGCCAGCAAAAATTAGTTTGGATAGAATTAATAAAAATATAAAATTAAAATTTTTATTCAGGTTTGTAATTTTTATCACCGCACTAATTTGGTTCACAGGATTAATCTCACCTTGCATAAATAATAATTATCTTCATTCAATTTATCCTTATCTAAAATTTGGTTATTCAACAGTCTGCCATCAAAATGTTCATAAATCTTTTAGCTGCAACGATGGAATATTTTTAGTATGTGCAAGATGTACGGGAATTTATTTCGGCGTTCTAATTACTTCGTTAATTTTCTTGATTCCAAAAATCAAAATAAAAATAAAAACCAGGTATTTAATTTTATTTTCATTTCCAATGCTTGCAGATGTTATTTTTTATTCGATAAATTTATATGAATACAACAAAATTATAGCGGCAATAACGGGTCTTCTTTTCGGTTCAACTGTATTTCTATATATTTTGGATGCGATTGAAAATTCTTTTTACAAAAAACAATTTAAGGGTATTAACAATTAATAAATATATTCCAACACTTGTATGCGGATTTGCTGCAGCGGTTCTTTCAACTGTGCCGGGAATAAAAAATTTTAGCTGCTGTTTATTAGTCCCCGGTGCTGCTGTCTTTTCAATTTTTTTGGATAAAAAAGTCACGCATTCAACAGAAAAAATTAAACTTGGCAAAGCTTTAGGATTTGGGTTTTTAACTGGTGTTGCCGCAACTATTTTCATTACCATATTTGAAATGTTAGTTACGTATTTTACAAAGACAAATGATTTTATCCAAAATCTTCCACAGTCAGAATTAATTATGAGGGAGTGGAATCTTGGTCCGTTAGTTGATGAATCATTAAAACTGATTAAATCGATGTCTAAGGAAATTCAGAAATCGGGATTTTCTTTTCTTTATCTTATAATAATTTTTTTCAGTAATTTTTTAACTAATTCTATCTTCGGTATGATAGGTGGAGCATTAGGAATGAGACTTGTAAATCGAAAAGCACCTGGAGAAATTAATTAAATATGATTACGGCATTAATATTTTCTGCGCATTTAATTTTTTCAATTGTCATCTTTACAAAAAAATGGCAGGATGAAAATTTATCTGCTGGATTTTTAAATATTACATTAATTGGAATTCTTTTTGCTGTTGGATGGACTATAACCGGTATGATTGCAAAATTGGTTATGGAACAAAAAGGATTAGGGCTTCAGTTTGATCGAGATACTTTTTCTTTAACACTTCTTACAATCGTCGAATACTTTTTCTACAAATTCTATTTTAAAGAAGAACCTACCGTAACCGATAAGGAAACACAATAACCGCTGATTGTTCAGTTTGCTGCTGCGAAGATGAAAGCGGTTCAAATCTCCATTGCCAAAGCGAATTGATAGCAGCATTTTCTAATCTCGTATCCGCTTTTGATAAAAGAAAAATTGAACCAACAGTTCCATCAGGTTTAATTGAAAACTTTAACTTAATATCTATTTCTTTATTAACACCTTCCGGATAATCAGGAAGCGAGTAACTGTATATTCTTCTTGTTCCACTGCCGCCCCATTGAATATCAAAACCAGCTCCCCCTTCACCTTGTCCCAAACTTCCCTGCCCTGTTCCTTTAGGGTTGGAGTTACCTTGCTTGGTTTTTACCAGTGTTTTTTCTTTTTTAACCTCTTTAGTTTTATCAACGGGATTAATGATATTATCTTGAGATGTGGTTTTAGATTTTGGTAACGCGACTTCCTTAACTTCAGGTACTTTATTTTCAATTTTCTGTATGACTTGTTCTTTAGTTATAGTGCTGCCTCCAGACTCTTCCATAGCTATTCCTTGAGAGCCGCTGGTACCTGCCAATCCACCTTCGCCAAAAGATAATTCTACAAATTCTTTTGTTTGTGTTTCGAAGGCAAAGTTTATCAGAAATGCTATCAACAATAATATCAGATGCAATATTAATGAACCGGAATAAGAAAGATTTCTTATGTTATTATACGAAAGATTCATTACTTATCCAGTTTCTCTTTTTCCGTCTGAATTGTAAACTTATCTATTCCTGCGGCTTTGGCTGCATCAATTACTTTTATCAATACCTCTATGGTCACTGCTTTATCAGACATGATAACAAGATTATCATCAGGTGTTGCCATTTTTAGTGCAGACAATTCAGCAGCTAATTGATCAATCCCTACTTGTTTGTTGCCAGCATATATTCCACCTGTTTCTGTTATTGTAACCACTAATCTGGATTGAACTGACTCCGGATTCATTTTTGAACCAGGTAGTTTAACTTTAACTCCCGACTGATTAATGAATTGTGATGAAAGCAAGAAGAAGATAAGCAGCAGCATCACAATATCTGTAAGTGAAGAATAGCTAAAGATGCTTAAAGGTTCATTTGACGTTTTAAATTTCATTTTTTACCTACAATTCAATTTCAATTTCATCATCAATATCGGCTTCTTCTTTCCCACCTTCTTGGATAACATCAATCACATCATTTGCAACAGTTTCCATTTCACCAACTAATTTTTTTACAGCACTCAAAAAGTAATTATAAATAGCAAGCGCCGGAATTCCAACAAACAACCCATAGGCAGTTGTTATTAGTGCTTCCCAAATACCACCAGCTAAATCACTTGGTCCAACTGCTCCTTGTAATTTCTGTACAGTCATAAAAGCTGATATCATTCCTGTTACTGTACCAAGAAAGCCAAGTAAAGGCGCAATACCAGCAATGCTTGCAAGTACCGATAATCCTTTTTCCAATTTACTTATTTCCTGGCTTCCGGCATTTTCAATTGCCTCCTTCACTCTATCGTGTCCATATCTGTATTTCTTCAATCCCTTACGTACAATGTTTGCAACCGGCGATTTTTCCTGCATGCAATAACTAATTGCACCAGAAATATCTCGTTTTTTAATAAACCCTCTTATCCTAACCATAAAGGCAGGAACATTTATTCTTGCTTTCCTAAGAACTATAAAGCGATCAATGACCACTGCCAACCCTAAAATTGAGCAGAGAAGGATGGGCCACATTACTAAGCCGCCTTTAAAAAACATATCTAATAAGTTCATGTTTATCCTTTTATATTTGAATTAACGAATATTTTTTGCAATAAAATCTTTTGCTTCAGTTATTGATGAAAAATTACCAACCTTTACTCTATACCACAAGCCCTTACCGGTAATTTCTGTTGCCTCAACAAATGAATTGAATCCTTTGTTTCTGTATTTGCCAGCTTCATTTTCTGAAATTGAACTGGATCTGAACGAAGCTACCTGAACGATATAGATATCTCCGTATTTATAAATGTTATTCCCAACACTTAACGAGTTACCTGATGGAACATTATTATTTCTTGAAACTATTTTCTTATCTGGAGCATTTTGTTTTTCCGAATTTTTCAATTCCGATTTTTTTTCTTCTGGAACTACTGCGGCAGTCTCACTAATCTGCGTTGTGTCAGTGTCGACTTTTTCGTTTTTAATATTTTGCGGGGGATAAGGATATGTTATCGGAATATTAAAATCTCTTTCAATCACATTCGTATTGTTGGTTTTCAAATTTAGATTGTTAGTGCTTACAACATCACCACCTTTTGTATGGATTTGTGTAAACCAATAAAAACCGGCTGCCGCTAATATCAGCAACATTGAAAAAATTAGAAATAACCATTTTATATTTTTACGATCGTTTTCGATTTCTTCTACTAAGTCTTTTGATTGA
The DNA here is from genome assembly GCA_037444745.1 of Ignavibacteriales bacterium. Lineage (GTDB taxonomy): Bacteria > Bacteroidota > Ignavibacteria > Ignavibacteriales > Ignavibacteriaceae > IGN3. The sequence goes on along the minus strand of JBBILT010000010.1, from coordinate 49,416 downwards.
TCACTGATAATATTGTTTTCATCTTCATTTAGATTGGCATCATTAGTCAGTATTTCCGAATCCAGCTTTGTCTTGCTTGCATCAGAAGAGTTATCACCCAAATTAAGTGCGGGCGACTTAATTTCTGTAAATTCATCTGGCTTTTCCTGCCGCATTTCACGCGGATTATATGTTTCAAAAAGTTTGGAAGTACTTTTCCAGAATTCTTCATCAGATAATTCTTCACCCCGTGGTTTACTTTCAGATAATTCCGATTTTACTTCTTCAAAATTACTTAGATCATCTAATAACTTTCCAGCTTCGTCAGTTTCTGATTCAGATAGATTATTTTTTTCATCTTCCAATTTAAAATTATCGCCAGCTGCATCAATGATATCCGATTCATTATCATTTTCTAATAATTCATCAAGAATATCCTGCTCACCATCAGATTCCATTCCACTTTCAGGTTCTTTTATATCCTGTATTTCAAGATGAGGTTTCTGTTCCTGCTTATTATGATTATTAATTCTTTCATCTGCTAAATCAAGAATTGAATTTGCCGATATTTTTTGAGAATAGTCTTCCCCAAAATCCCATGCAATATTACTAACAATATTTTCTTTACTTACTTCGGCAGATTGATCGGAGATGTTTTGATCATCGGAAAGGATTTCATCCAATCGCTCTTCACTTTTTTCTATTTGAACTTGATTTGTATTGTATGAGCTTGCGTCAACAATCAGAGTGGGGAATAATTCTTCTGAAGTTATTATCCGGGACTGTGAAATTATTTTTTCAACCTTCGATTCCAGTAATTTTTTATATTCATAACCTGATGTTGGTATGTAGATACTTTCAGATGAAACACCTCTTAAAGGAATAAGAGGTTTGCCGATACTTAAACTGAAAATGGAATCTATTGGGTTGTAATCATCTTCATAAGAATAAGGAATACTGAAAACAAATCCTTTTGTTTCGGACTGACTTAATTTTTTATCTTCAGTGTAAAGCAGAAGATCAATTAATTCTTCGGAATTTTCATCATCATTTAAATCAAGTGCAGGTTTTCTAAATTTACCTTTGATAAGATGAAAATATCCAAACTCAGGAATAAATATAGACTGACTTGGTCGTAACGAAGCAGCAATTCTTTTAAGTAGTAATTCCAAAAATAATTTAGCATTTGCATCGGGTATGCCAATTATTTTGGAAAACTTAATTATTAAATCAGCCTTATTCATTCTTTGTAATCAATTTTATATTCTAATTTATCTTAGAAAAAAAATACTTCAATAAAATAAACATTATAAACGATAATTTACTCCTAAGATAATATTCAAAGGAATTTCTCTATAACCATTCCAGTAGTAATTTTTATAATTTAGAATATTATTTACATCAAGTGTTAAATCAAGATTTGGCTGAATAGTATATATTAAAGAGAAACCCAAATCAGCTAAATCACCAATCGATATTTTATTTTCCATATCAGAAAATCTTTTTGAAAAATAATCTAACTTTGCTGTTCCGCTTAACTGAGTGTTAAATCTATAACTATATGCAGCATTTAATTCAAATTTAGGTGAGTACGGAATAGTTTTATCATTCTGATTTGTTACATCAGAAAACTTTAAAGAACTGTAGAACTCACCATTTGGTCCCAAATAAAATAAAAAGTTTACGAATGGGTTAAGGCTTTTCACCTCCGTAAATTTCAAATCAAATTTGCCTGATTGGTACGAGTTATAAAAAAATGGGAAATCATTAGATGAGAAATAATTAAATCCGCCGTCAATCTGGAAAAATTTATCATACTCATATTTAATCATTGCCTTGATAGAATTATTCCTTTCCCAATAAATACTTCCAATGCTGTCAACTCTATAATAATTATTTTGAATCAAAAAATTCCCCGGACTCTGAAATTCCGCAGTTGGAGCATATTCACCAAAAAGACTAATATTATCATCCAACTTAATTGCCACTGAAGCATAAAGTGCATTATAAGTATTACCTGCACCTCTTGAAAAATTCCATCCAAAAGAGCCCTTAATCAGTTTTGTAAATTGAAACCCTGCAGTGGGTCTTAGCAGCAGAAAATCTTTCCCTGAATTATCACCCAGTAAATTTTTAATGGAATGATTTCGATAATCTACAACAACACCAAGGTTAAACGAAGAAAATTTAATTAAACTTTCCCCTTTTAATCTTAAGTTATTTTCCCTGAATTCTTCCTGTGTAATATTTGCAACTTTATTAGTAAGATTTAAATTGAATAAAAAGTTTCTATTAAAATCATTCTTAATTCCAATCTCAAACTTACCGGAATTAACACTCCTTCTCTCAGTGGGATTAGCCGAAGCAAATAATTTGAAACTGGTTGTACCATAATTTCCATTAACATTAAATTGCGTCCCGGGAAATACCTCTCCATCAATATCAGACCAATAAAGAAAATTAAATGCAGCTCTGGTTTTGTATCTATCACTGTTATCAACATGAGCTCGGGTAAATTCACCATCAAACATTCCTTCTAAAATTCCGTTTGTAAAAGGATGAGCATAGTTAATGTTCACTGTTGGAATAGTGTATAAGCCGATTCCTGCAGCGAAATTTCCTTTGAAGTAATTAACTTCATTTAAAAAACTCAAATCATTTTTAATTGGATTAGAAAAATTACCAATCTCTAATTCTTCCGGGGAATAAGAAGGTTTAAGAAATTCCTCGGAAATTGTTGATACAAAATCAGGTTTAATTTTATCAACATTTTTTATACTGATTTTACTTGTTCCGGTAATTACAAAATCAGGCAGTTCTACGTTTGGATTTTTTTGATTATCATTCTGTGCAAATGACAGTAATGAAACGAGAATAAGAGTAACAAATAATTTTAACTTCATTCTACTTTCCTCAACTTCCTTAACGCTTCATCGCCAAATGAAGTGCCGCTGTGTTTTGATATAACAGCACGATACATTTCAGCAGCATTTCGTTTATCATTTAGTTTAACATAGCAATCGCCCAGGAGCAGATAAGAACGCGTTAGCCATTCGTCATATTTTGAAAAAACTGTTCTTACTCTAACCAAAGCTGTAATGGCATCTTTATATTTCCCTTGCTCGAAGAGTGATAGCCCATAATAATATTGAGATTTTGCGCCAACATCATCAGTCCTTTTTTCAGATAATGTGGATAAATAATTGTCAGCGTTAGAATACCTTTTAGCAGCAATCTCAATTAAAGCTAATTCAAATTTTGATTTATCAGCAAAGATTGTTTGCGGATAATACATTACAACTTCATCAAAGACGGAATAAGCTTCTTGAAATTTTTTCAGCTCAAGAAATGTTTGTCCCTTATTAAATAAAAACTCTGGAAGTTTTGGAGATTTTTTTAACTCGGTTATTCCACTATCATAAATTTTAATCGCATCATCAAACTTTTTATTTGATCTATAAATATTTCCTATTTCTAATATTGATGATGAGGCGAGATCTGAATCTTTATAATTCCTGAAAATATTATCAAAGTTAGAAATTGCTTCTTCAGTTTGTCCAAGATTTTGAGCGCTCTTCCCTATCCAATAAAAAGCATCCGGTACTAATTTGCTTTTACTATAAGTTGATACAAAATCTTTATATGCTTCCTTTGCCTGCTCATATTTACCTAAGCTGTAATAAATTTCTCCTTTCTTAAAAAGAAGCTGATCGCTAAAACTAAGGTTAGGATTTTTTGAGGCAAATTCGCCAAGAAACGAAACAGCTTTTTCTGGTGTTCCCTTCGCAACATAACAGGATTGAATTCCATTTACAGCATCAAACACATAACTGGATGATGGAAATTGAGTAATTACTTTTTCATAATTAACAATTGCGGAATCATACTTACTCATATTAAAATATGCATCGCCAATTGAATAATAAATAATTGGCTGAAGAGAAGTTTTAAGATACTTTGCTGTTACTACTCTGTATTGTGAAATCGCTTCTGAAAAATTTCCTCTTTGAAAATAAATCCAGCCAACAGTATAAAGTGAAACATCAGAATATTCTGAGTTCGGAAATTTTTCCTGAATTGATGTGAACTCAGTTATTGCTTCATTTACTTTACCCGATTTATATAATGCCTGAGCATATTGATATCTTGCATAAGGGTCTGTACTTAATTTTACATCAGAGCTAAATAATTCCTGATAGACTTTACTTGCGGCAGCAAAATTCCTGCTGCCAAAATAACTATCAGCTAATCGCAGCTTTGCATCGCTAATTCTTTTATCCTTTGGATATTTTTTAACAAAATCTAAAAATTGATAAGCAGAGTTTTCGTAATCCCCAAGATTAAAATAACTATATGCTTTCCCATAAAGAGTTTGTAACGTTAACTGCTCGTCGGTCCCAGCAGATTGATTATATCTCGTTAGTGCTTTTTTAAAGTCATTAGAAGCAAAGTAGTTTTCAGCAAAAAAGAAATTAAGTTTTTGGGATTCGAATGACGAATCTTGATTATCAACCAATGCTAAATATTGTAAAGATGATTTATTGTCATTCAGATGATACAATGCAATGCCTAATCCGATTAATGATCTGTTCTTCACATCTTTATCAATATCATTTAAATCTTTAACTACTTCAAAATAATTTTTTGCGGATTGGTAATTTCCTTTGGTAAGTTCCATTTCTCCTAAAAGCGTAAAAGCTTTTGATCTAACTTTATCATCATTTGAAGAATTAGCAGAAAGAAGATACTTTGTTGCTAAATCAGTTTTATTAGTTTTAAAGTAAACAACACCCATTTGATACTGTGCTTCTTTAGCTAAAGGATCATTTGGAAATTTTTCTATAAATTGTTTATAAATAGAATTGGCTTCCTCATTTTTACCAAGATATCTTTTACATTCCCCTTTCCAAAAAAAAGATTTGATCGAAAGGCTGTCATCACCGCTTGAAAGTTCATCAAACTGACCGAATGCATCATTATATTTTTTTTGTTGAAAATAAGTCCAGGCTAATCCAAATTTAGAATCTCTGAAAAATAAAGAAGAAGAAAATTTTGTTAAAACTTCGCGATAATTTTTTTCAGCATCAGGATATTCCTGAACACGATAATATGATGTAGCAAGTAAGTATAAGCTTTCGGAATAAATACTGTCCGGAAGATTTGTCAGCTTGGGATTTTTCAGTTCCAGGATAGAGGATTGATAATCTTTAAGTTTAAAATAGCATATTCCAATTCTTATCTGGGCAGAATTTGCCAGATCAGAATTTTTATGATAGGTTAAAAGTTGATCATAATATTTTACTGCATTATTATAATTGCCTCTTTTTTCATAGACATTAGCTAGAGTATAAATCGAATAGTCAGCAAATTTCTTATTTCGTTTGTCGGCAACAGCTTCTTCTAAAAATTGAACAGCTTCATCCAATTTACCTTCAGATGTGTAGGATTCTCCAATCCAGTAAAGAGAATTTGCGGCAAATTCACTTTCAGGATAATCTCTAAGTAAAAGTTTAAATCTTAAACGACACTTATCATACTTTGACTGCGAATAATAAATTAACCCGAGATTATATAATGATTTATCTCGATAATTAGACCAGAAATAATTCGTTACCAAAAATTCAAACGTGATTGCAGACTCATCTTTACGTCCAAGTTTTAATAGTGATTCCGCTGCGTAATATTTTGCTATGGCATAAATTTCATCGATTATTTTATATTCACTAAAAAATTCTTCAAACAAACGATTCGCTTGAGCGTACTGTTGATAGTGAAAAGCAGACATTGCATTTTCAAATTTTTCTGAAACTGTTTGAGATTGAATTACAATAGGACTTAAAGTGAGTAGAAAAATAATTACAAAGTATTTGAACATATTCGATCCTTCATTTGATTAGGATGGAAATAAAATCATTGCTTTTAGAACAGAAATTATGTTTTTTGTGAACAGATTAGGAAACAATAACATATCAAAAAATTCTCACTACAAATATATAGCTCGACTTTTCATAAAATCAAGCCACTAAATGAAATATAGGAATCTTTTAAAGAAGAGTATTAAAAAAATGAATGAATTATTAAACTCCGGAAACGAGGGAAATTAGGAATCAAATCAAAAAACACGATTATATCGCAGGTTAATTTAGAACCAAAACTTTTATCTAATTGATTTCAACTCTTTTCAGAAATGATTTTAAAGTTGGATAAAAACTTAAAAAGAAATTAATTGTGCGGAAGACGGGACTTGAACCCGTATACCAATTAAGGCACTACCCCCTCAAGATAGCGTGTCTACCAATTTCACCACTTCCGCAAATTTGATGTGAAAAAATATGCTACAAGGATTTGAAAATCAACTTTATCAAACTATTTGATTAATATTTTTTCGATATCAGTCGCGGGGACGACGATTTTTACCTAATAGAACTTTTCTAATTTCATCTCGGAATTTCTTTTCGAAAACGATGTACTTAGCAATTTTTTCTGTAGGTAGGATATCAGCTAATGAAATTATAAATAATTTTCTTTTTGTCTCAACCTTTTCTCTTATGCTAAGAAAATCACTAATTAGCTGTTTCTGAGTTGCCTCAATATTTTTATCATTAGAGTCAAGATTACTTTGGATCTGCCCTAAAGTTTCATCAGATTTTTTTTCAAGTGCATCAATTTCTTTTTGGGAATCATTTCTTCTTGCAAAAAATCTAACCGAGGTGGCTTCATCAAGATCTAAAGCTTCAATCAATTTAACTTTCTCAAGCTGATCAAGTTTATTTTTTTGATGCAGCATTCTCTCTCTATCTTGTTGAGAGTAAGAGATTGTGGTAAATAATAATATTAAAGTAAAAATAATGTTAATGAATTTCATAATACCCTCTATAAAATTTTCTTTTCTAATATTTCGGTATATAATTGATCAATATCATCATCCGAAAGATAGTTATCCAGCTCCGTGAGATTCATATCATCAGTAATGATTTTATTTTTGTTTTCACTTAATGATGCACTAAAATTTTCGTTTAATTTCTCACTATAAATTGAGTCAATTTTTTCTGTAACTAAATCATCAACTTCATTTTCCAAATCGATACCCAAATCAGTAACAAAATAACTGATCTCATTATCAGATAATTCCGAATAAATCTTTTGTAAATTTGGTTCTCTATTATTCAGTACTTGTGTCATTATCAAATAAGCTGAAAATAAAATAAAAATGCCCGCGAAAGCATATTTGTATTTTGAAATAAAAGATGCCTTATAATCTTTTACTAATCTTTCTCTGAACCTAGGTATAATCGTTTGTGTATAATCAGAATTTAAAGTTGCTGTTTTAGATTTTTGGACTAGGTTATAGATCTCCTTAAATTTTTCAAATTCAATTTCCATATCCTTAAAAGATTCAAGCTTTTCTAAAAAAATCTTTTTTCCATCTTCATTCATTTTATTATCTAAAAAATTACGAAAAGCAGTTTCATTTTTATTCATCTGTTATCATCTCCTTCAATTTATTTATTGCATGAAAGTGATTTGCTTTTAATCCGCCTATGCTCTTACCGGTAATTTTAGAAATCTCTTCATAACTTAAATCATCATAGTTTCTCATTATAAAAACCTCTCTTTGTTTAACTGGTAGTTTCCGCAAAGCCCTTTCGATCTTTTCTAACTTTTGTTTCGTTTCTAAATCAGCAATAATATTTTCACTCTCATTTTCTTGGTTTTTAATATCACCAAGGCTTAGGAAAGTTCTTAGTTTTTTTCTTTTTAAGAAGTTGATGCTCCTTGTATTTGTAATTGTATAAATCCATGTATAAAGTGATGAATTAAATTTAAAAGTCTTAAGTTTATTATAAAGAACGATTAATACTTCCTGTAATATCTCATCAGCATCTAAGTGATTCCCCGTCATTCGTCTTGCGTGCCAATAAATTTTCTCTTGATATTGTTTTGCAAGTCTATTAAAAGCGGTTTCATCTCCTTGGAGAAAACTTTTAATCAGCTCAACATCAGTATTCGCATCTTGCATATATCTTCAATTAGTTAAATAATTAGACAAGCATAACTATTTAAAGGTTTAACATTTTCTCTTTAAACCTAAAATAAATCTAGTTTGTCTAATGATCAAAAATAAATTGTTTAACCAAACGAAAGGTAATAAAATGAAATATCTAAAATGTGCTGCTTTATCACTTATACTTCTGATTTCCCTAAGTATAAGTTCATATCCTCAAATGAAAGAACGACAACGTCCTGAATGCTTCCGTGAAAATATTAGGAAGCAATTAAACCTTACTCCTGAACAGGAGAAAAAGATTTCTGATTTAAGATTAAGTCATCAAGAACGAATGATTGATTTAAATTCAGAATTAGAAAAAAAGGAACTGCAAAAGGAAAAAATTCTGTCAAACGATCAAATCACTAGAAATGATATGTTGAAAATCACCAATGAAATAAATGAAATAAGAAATAGAATTGATGCAGAAAGAATGAATCATGAAATGGATGTTTATGAAAATCTAGATAATAATCAAAAAATGATTTGGAAGGATTTGCAAATCAAAAAAAATAAAATGAAAGATCGGATGAAAGATGGTGTAAAGGATAGAATGAGAGATGGAATGAGAGATGGAATGAAAAAGAGAATGCAGAATCAAGATAGAAAAGTTCAATAATAAAAAGTTCCGCATAAAAATATTAAAAGCCGGTAAAGCCGGCTTTTTTTTAAAGATCTCCTTGAATTGGTCTTAAAACAATTTCTTCAGTAACGAGGTTTTCCTTCTGCAAAAAAGTCCAAACCAAAACACGCGCAATTTCTTCACCGGACATCATCCTCTCAGAATGTTGATCTCTCATTTCCTTCGACCATATTTGTGTTTCGGTAGCACCGGGAATAATATTTATAACTTTAATGCCATACCGTCTAACTTCTTCTCTTAATGAGTTCGTATAACCAAGCAGACCCCATTTTGAAGCTGAGTAAGCAGTGCTGTGTGTAAAAGTTTTTTTTGTTACAACAGAAAGAATATTTATGATTGTGCCGCCACCATTGGCTATCATTTGAGGAAGAACGGCTTTGATTGTGTAGATAGAACCTAAAAGATTAATGTTAATAACGTCATTAATTTCATTTATGGAATTTTCTTCTGCCAATTTAAAAGAAGTTATACCTGCATTATTTATTAAACAATCAATTTTATGTTTAGCTGAAATTTTTTTTACAACTTGATCAACATTTGATTGTGAAGCAATATTACAAGGGAATATTTCCACAGAAAGTTTTTCATCTTCCAACTCTGAATTTAATCTTTCAAGTTCAGATACTCTTCTTGAAGAAACAAATACTTTAGATCCGGTTTTTGCAAACTCAATTGCTGCAGCTCTTCCAATACCAGAGCTTGCACCGGTAATCCAAATTCCAGACTTTTCTTTCGTCATAAATTTTTTGTTGAGATGAGATTTAAAAATTCAGTTCTTGTTCTGGCATCATCTTTAAATACTCCGTGCATTGCACTTGATGTTGCTGATGAATTTTGTTTTTCAACACCGCGCATCATCATACACATATGATAAGCCTCAGATACTACTGCAACACCAACAGGCTGTAAATATTTATCAATCGTATCAGCAATCTGTTGAGTCATCCTTTCCTGAACCTGAAGTCGTCTCGCAAAAACATCAACTATTCTGGGAATTTTACTAAGTCCAACAATTTTCCCATTTGGAATATATGCAACATGAACTTTTCCATAGAATGGAAGCATATGATGTTCACAAAGGCTGTAAAAATCAATATTCTTTACTAAAACCATTTCGTCATATTTTTCTGTGAATATTGCATCGTTAAGAACCTCTTCAATATTCTGCTTATATCCTTTTGTTAAAAATTCATAGGCTTCTGCAACCCTTTTAGGTGTATTCAATAAGCCTTCACGATTAGAGTCTTCTCCGATTTCTAACAACAGATCTTTAACAAGATTTAACATTTTAGATTTATTCAAATCATTCTCCACGATATTCAAAGTAATTGTTTTCAGTTTCAAAAAGTTTTACTGAATATAATTTGCCGTTCGGAATTTTATCCTTCAACTGTTTCCAAATAGCGATAACAATATTTTCAGAAGTTGGAATTAATCCTTTCATAAAATCAGTATCAAGATTTAAATTTTTATGATCAACTTTATCGATAATATTCTTATGAATTATTTCTTTTAGTGTTTTTAAATCAAGTACAAATCCTGTTTCAGGGTTTACCTCACCAGAGACAACCACTTCTAATGTGTAATTATGCCCGTGCCAATTCGGATTGCTGCATTTCCCGAACATCTTAAAATTTTCTTCATCACTTAATCCTTTTTTAAACAAGCGATGCGCCGCAGCAAATGTTTCTCTTCTTGTTAAATAAACCATATTAATCTTTCAATGCTTCCATTACTTCTTTATTATGTCCGTCCACTTTTACTTTGTTAAATATTTTTTTGATCTTTCCTTCAACATCAATTATAAAAGTTGTTCTTTCAACTCCCATATATTTTCTTCCGTACATACTTTTTTCTTTCCAGACACCATACTTTTCCAAAACTTTTTTTTCTTCATCAGCGAGAAGACTGAATGGCAGATCATATTTATCAGCAAATTTTTTATGCGATTTAATTGAATCAGGGCTGACACCCAATATTACTGCATCAGTTTTTTTGAATTTAGGAAACTCATCTCTAAAACTGCAAGCTTCTTTTGTACATCCTGAAGTATCATCCTTCGGATAAAAGTACAATATTACTTTCTTTCCAAGAAGATCTTTTAAAGAAACTTTTTTTCCATCCTGATCTAATAAAGAAAAGTCAGGAGCCTTCTTTCCAACTTCTGGCATAATATAAACTCCTAATTGTTTTTAGCTTAAAACTTTTTTAATTGCTGTATAATTTGGTTCATCACCCGGGCTTGCAAGAACTTCAACATATTTAAGAAAGCCATTGCTATCAACAACAAATGCGGCTCGTTTAGCTACACCCAGATAATCAAATTTTCCAGGTACAAATGCATCCAAAACCACATCGTATGTTTTGATAACTTTTTTATTAAAATCGCTTAACAATGGGAAGTTATAATTATTTTTTTCATGAAACATCTTTAACGAAAAATGAAGATCTACACTTATTGCTAAAATCTGGGCATTTAAATTTTCAAAAACTTTTAGTTCATCTCTAAAAGTGCACATCTCTTTTGTACAAACACCCGTATTTGCTCCAGGGAAAAAAAGTATAACTACATTCTTTCCCTTAAAACTGCTTAATGAAACTACTTCCCCATCTTGATTAAATAATGTAAAATCCGGTGCTTTATCGCCAACTTTTAAAGCCATTTAATACTCCTTAATTGATTTGATGTTAAATTTTATTTGGATTGTTAATTATATATTACTTCAGAAAGTTAACCAAAAGGTCATGCACATTCAAGAAATAGAATGAACTTATGATATAAAACAAATTATATGATCAAAAGTTCATTTTCATTTAGTCAAAGAAGTCCCGCCTTTTTTGTCCATTCCTTAAAACAATTTTCAAGCTGTTCAAACGATTCTATCGCAAAAAGAATCGGCTGAACATGCCAAACATCATAATCTTGTTTAATTATTATTTCCGGATCAAAGTTTTTAACGATCACATTACTTGATAAAGCATTTTGAACTTCGCCGAATGAGGATACAATTCCTGCTCCGTAAATTCTGATACCTTCGGGTTTTTTGATCAATCCAAACTCAACGGTAAACCAATGAAATGTTTCCAGATATTTCCGATTTATTCCAACAGCTTTATGTGCAGCTTCACCAAACATCTGATAGAAAGAAGCAAAACTTTTATTTGTTAAAAGAGGCATATGTCCAAAAATATCATGAAAAAGATCCGGTGCAGGAGTGTAATCAAGCTCTTCTTTTCCTCGTATATAATCTGTTGATGGGAAAACTTTTTCTCTTAGTAATCCAAAAAAATCTTGCTCATGAATTAACCCGGGAACTCGAGCGACTTTCCATTTAGTTGATTCATAAAATATATGGCTTAAATTTCTTAAAGAAGGAATTTTATTTGGTGACAAATTTAGTTTACTGGCTCCTTCCAGATATTCATCACAAGCACGTCCCGGCAAAAATCGCATTTGACGGTTATATAAATATCTCCAGCTTTCCTGATCCGAATCCGGGTAAGCAGGATAAACAATCTCATCGTGTACTGGAACAGGTAGTACTAACTTCTGTGGAATGCAGCGTGGATCGATTCCATCTTGTGCAGCTTTTTCATAAGCCGAAATTGTTTTGTTATTTTTTTTTGATTTATTCATTTCCGAATTCTGTTATTCGTTAATCAGAAGTTAATTATTGAACTTTTGAATTTCAATGAGAATATAAAAAGAGATTTTTAAATAATATTTACTTCTGTCTCTAAATCAACTTCAAAATTTTTTTTTACGTTTTGTTTTATTAATTCAGCGATCGATAAAATTTCTTTACCAGTTGCATTTCCATAGTTTACAATTACCAAAGGCTGTTTTGAATAGGTTCCCACATTACCAACCCTAAAATCTTTTAATCCTGATTTTTCAATTAACCAGGCTGCTGAAATTTTAACTTTGTTTTCTTCAAGTTTAAAACTGGTTAAATCAGTAAACTTTGACTTAATCATTTCGAATGTTTTCAAATCAACAACTGGATTTTTAAAGAAGCTGCCCGCGTTGCCAATCTTAACAGGATCAGGAAGTTTTTCTGTCCTTATTTTTCTTATAACATTACTAATATCTTTTATCGTAGGATTTTTAATTCCACAATTTATTAATTCTTCATTTATAGTACCATAGTTTTTATTTGTTATAGGATTTTTATTTAACCTTAATCTGACGGAAGTAATTGCAACCTGATTTTTTAAATCTCTTTTAAAAATTGAATCACGATAATCAAATTTACATTCCTCATTTGTGAGATGAATTTTCGTCCCATCATCAAGTCGAACTGCAGTTAAAGATTCAAATACATCTTTTAACTCCTGCCCATAAGCACCAATATTTTGTATGGGAGCTGCGCCAACATTACCGGGAATTAAAGAAAGGTTTTCAATTCCCCCATAATTTCTTTGAACACAGTACTTAACTAGATCATCCCATTTTTCTCCGGATTTTGCTTCAATTAAAACCGAGTAAGCATTCTCATCAATAATCTTAATTCCTTTAATATTAATTTTTAGAACCAACGTGTGTACGAAAGAATCCCTGAATAGAATGTTACTTCCGCTGCCAAGAACAAGTATTTCTGAAGAAACACCTGATGACAATAGTTCAATCAAATCTTCAGCAGAATTAATTTCAGCAAAAGAATCAGCAATAACTTTAACACCAAATGTGTTATAATCTTTTAGTTGATAACTTTTAAATATTTTCATTTCGCAAAACTAAGATTTATATTAAAGTTAAAGAAAGATATTCACTAAGCAAAAGTAATTAGAATTTGGTGGAGATTAATGGAAGAGCAAAAAGAATTAGAATCGGATTTTAACAAATCTTGTGTTATACCTTATCGGGTTAACCAAGGAGTACTTGAGATTTTATTGATCACGTCTATTAGAAAGAAAAAATGGATATTTCCGAAAGGCTTTATTGAGTTTAATTTTTCTGCATTCGAGTCCGCCAAAAAAGAAGCTTACGAAGAAGCTGGAGTCATCGGCGAAAATGAAACCGTAGAACTCGGCTCATTTGAATTACAAAAGAAAGAGGGCAAATCCATAATCAGAGTTTTTTCTATGGAAGTTACCGAAGAATTAAAAGACTATCCTGAAAAAAATTTACGTAAAAGGAAATGGTTTGATTCGAAAGAAGCCGTAGATAAAATTGAACTGCCGGAACTAAAACTGTTCATCTCCAAATTAAAAGAGAAGATTAGAATTATTTAATTAAACTTTTCTTCATCATCATATTTTAGAATTTTCTCACAAACCTCCCGACAAGTTTCATAATCAAATCCTCTTGAAATTAAAAATGCAGAAATTTTTTGTTGATATTTTTGCTGATCTGTCTTTCGTTTTTGCAATTGTCCAAACTTCTTGCTTCCTAATTCCAACGCTAATCCAAATTCCCCCTTTTCGTCCTCAACACCTGAAAGCGCTTCATCTATTGTTGAGCCTGTTACACCTTTACTAAATAGTGCTGCTCTGATTTTGTTCTTGCCCCATTTTTTCTTCTTCAATTTTTCATCAATAAAATGAGAAGCAAAAACAAGATCATTAATAAAATTTTTATCCTTCAAATCATTTAAAACAATTTTAATTAATCTTTCATCATAAGATTTACGTTTAAGTTTAATAAGCAATTCTCTTTCGGAATGGAAACGTCTTGAAAGAAAAGAAAGCGCTCTAAGTTTGATGTAGTAAAGAACATTTTGTTCAACGAAAAAAGAAAAGCGGTCGTCGGAAACTTCATCACCTTTCCTAAGACCGCTTTGAAAAAACACATCTTCAGATAAAATTAGTTTTTCATTATTCTCAAAGTATACAGCAACATTCTTTTCATCTTTACGAATAACTTTTTCAATTTTCATTTAGATAATTCAAATCAGGTTATTACTTTTTTTTACCTTTAGATTTTTCTTCCGGCTTTTCTTCAACAACTGCTTCGGTTTTAAATCCTGGTAAACCGAGTTTTGTCTTTACATCCTTTTCCAGACTTTTATACAATTCAGGAAACTCAACCAATTTTAGTTTGAATTGTTCCCTGCCTTGTATTCTATCTTCGCCGTAAGTAAACCAGGCACCGCCTTTTTTGATTATCCCGAGTTCAGTTGCCATATCAATTATATCACCAGTTTTACTAATGCCTTCATTATACAAAATATCAAACTCAGTTTGTTTAAATGGCGGAGCTACTTTGCTTTTAACAACCTTAACTCTAGTTCTGTTGCCAATAACTTCTTCACCATCTTTAATAGCAGCAATTCTTCTTATATCAAGTCTTACCGATGCATAAAACTTAAGAGCATTACCGCCTGTTGTAGTTTCCGGATTTCCAAACATCACACCAATTTTACTTCTTAGTTGATTGATGAAAATAACTGAAGTTTTTGATTTGGAAATTGCACCGGTAAGTTTTCTTAATGCCTGTGACATCAATCTTGCCTGAACAGCCATTGTTGCATCACCCATTTCACCTTCAATTTCGGAACGAGGGACAAGAGCTGCAACGGAATCAATTACAATTATATCCAGAGCATTACTTCTAACAAGTGTATCTGTTATTTCCAATGCCTGCTCACCAAAATCCGGTTGAGAAATTAAAAGATTAGGAGTATCAACCCCTAAACGTTTTGCATAGTTAACATCAAGTGCATGCTCAGCATCAATAAATGCAGCAAGCCCACCCAATTTTTGTGCTTCTGCAATTATGTGAAGACAAAGTGTAGTTTTGCCGCTTGATTCAGGTCCGTAAATTTCAATTATTCTTCCACGTGGTATTCCGCCGATTCCAAGTGCAACATCCAAAGACAAAGCTCCGGTTGGAATTGCCTCAATGTCATTTACAACGCCATCGCCAAGTTTCATTATTGCGCCTTTGCCGTATGTTTTTTCAATACCGGCTATTGCTTCATCAATAATTTTTAGTTTTTGTTCTCTATCAGAAGCCATTATATCTCCAATTCTTTAAGTTTATAATTTTTAATTTCAATATATTTTGATCCACCAGGATACAATTTACTTTTAAAGAGTGAAACTGAATGTGAGGTAAAATCTATTGGTTCAAATGTAAATTTTTTGAAGTTGTTAACAAAGTTATAACCCATATCATTTTTTATCCGAAGCAGTGTTAAATGAGCTTTAAACTCTTTTACTTCTTTTGGGATCGAAAATTTTTCGAGTTTGGTATTCAATTCATCCACAATTTTATAAATAGTTGGATCTATTTTTAATCCTGCTAAAAGAATTGCTGGTTTTTTATCTCTAAAAAAGAAATCAAAATTAAATATTTTAGATTTTAAAGTTCGATAACTTTGGATAAAAGTCAACTCTTCAGCAATGTTTTCAATGGTCGCTTCAGGAACATCACCAATAAATTTTAACGTTAGATGTAATTTTTCTTTCACCTCCCATTTATAATTTGATCCAGCAACTGAATCACGAATTTCAATTAATTTTAATTTAACATCTTCCGGAATATTGAGTGCAATAAAGAGTCTATTCATCAACCGGAATTCCAAGCAAACTTCTTCTTAAAATCTCCAATGCTGCTTGTGTTGAACGATTCTTATTCAAAACTCTATCTTCACCAAACTGAAATTTTTTTGCAGTACAAACCTTATCATCACAGTAACCAATATAAACAGTGCCAACAGGTTTGTCTTTTGATGCGCCTGTTGGTCCCATAATTCCTGTGAGAGAAATTCCAATATCCGCACCGCTGATTGCTTTTATGCCTTCAGCCATTTGCATTGCAACTTCACGTGATACTGCACCTTTTTCAATCATCGTATCTTCATCAACTTTAAGCAATTCAACTTTTGCCGCATTACTATACGTTACCACACCACGATCGAAGTAGCTGCTGCTGCCGCTTATATTTGTTACGCGATCACTTAAACCGCCGCCTGAGCATGATTCTGCAACAGCAATTCTTAATTCTCTTTCTTTTAATAATCTTCCAACAACTTCTTCAAGAATATCATCATCTCTGCCATAAATAAATCTGCCGACTTTACTACGAATTTTTTGGTCAATTTCGGATAATTTATTTTTTGCTGATTCTTCATTAGTTGATATTACTGTTACTCGTAATCTTACACCATATTGATTTGGTAAGAAAGCAAGTTCTGCTCCTTGTAACAGTTCATCAAGATTACCTAACCTGTCTGATAAAAGTGATTCCGGAATTCCGGTTGTTTGCAAGGTAATTTTTTTAATAAACTCAGTAGGTTCACCAATCGCTTCAACCAGTTGGGGCATAATAAAATTATCCATCATACCTTTCATCTCATAAGGAACACCCGGCATAACAATAAAAATTTTCTTATTCCATTCTATCCAATAACCCGGCGCAGTTCCATTTTCATTCCGGATTACTTGAGCGATTTCAGGCACCATTGCTTGATCTTCGTGAGATTTTTTAATTTCTCTACCGCGTTTCTTTAACATACTTTTGATGTCTTCAATAACTTCATTATTAAGAATTAATTCGGTTTTAAAGTAGTTAACAATAGCTGTCCGTGTAACATCATCGTGTGTGGGACCTAATCCGCCGGTTATAATAATTACATCTCCCAAAGTAGCAGCATAATCCAATTCATCTGAAATAGATTGAAGATTATCTCCTATAACACTGGATTTGACAATTCTAATATTTATTTCTGAGATTAATTTGCCAATGTATGCAACGTTAGTATTAACCGTTTGTCCAATTAGCAATTCGTCCCCAATCGAAATTAGATAAGCTTTCATTTTTAGTAAACTCCAAAAAAATAGACAATTATATGAACTAAAATTAATGAATAGATACCAGATATAACATCATCCGTCATTATTCCCCATCCACCGGGCAAATTTTCTGCTGTGCTTGCAGGAAAAGGTTTTATGATATCTAATAATCTCCAAATAAAAAAAGCTGTAATTACGATAAGTAATGTTTTGGGTAACGCAATTAACGCAATCCAGGTTCCCACAACTTCATCGACGGTGCATTCTGCAGGATCTTTACCATAAATATTTTCAAACTTATAAGAAACATAAATGCCATAAATAAATAGAAGAATTATTGCTGGAATGATAATCCATAATTTTTCAAATCCGGTAATGGAATAAATTAATAAAGCAACTATGCTTCCAAAAGTTCCGGATGCAATCGGGATATATCCTGTATATAAACCTGAACCAACTATTTTTTCAAACAAGTTTATTTGTTTCATCAAAAAGCTTTTTTATTAAATATTTATTTTTCATTAGATAGGTAATGCCTGAATGAACAGTAATGCCCGTTATAGCAAGCATTACAAAGTAAACAAAGTCTTGATTGAATAAATAAGAAAAGATTTTTTCATTACCGGAATAAATTCCTTTGGTATTAACGCCTACGTAAATAATTAGCAGATAGTAAAGAAATATCATTTGAAGTAATGTTTTCCATTTTGCATAATAGCTGGTAATAAAATTATAACCACGACCTTCAGCATAAATGCGCAGAACCGTTATTAATAAATCTCTAATGATGATAAGTAAAACCATCCAAAGTGGGAGCAGACCAACAATTACAAATCCTAAAAATGCAGCGGATGTAAGAATTTTATCTGCTAGCGGATCCCAAAACTTTCCCCAATCTGTTATATAATTAAATTTACGAGCAAGCCAGCCGTCATACCAATCTGTTAAAGCGGCAAGAAGAAAAACTACTAAAGAAATTTGAATAAGTATTGGGTTGCTGGAAAGAAAAAGATAAAGAAATATTGGAGTTAAAATTATTCTGAGAATTGTAAGTTGATTTGGTAGTGTCATTTTTGTTAGCTGCTAATTTTCTCAGATAGGTTTTTCAAAAAAGGATATTCATAAATTCCCGTGCTGTGCCCATCATTCCAGGTTATTTGTATTGCGTATTTGCCTATTTGAGTAATGGTTTTAACTGTTATCTGATTATCTGCAAAAATGGGAATGTACATCTTACCTTGCTTATCCCTTTCAGCAAGACAGGTTGCACAGGGACAGAGTTTTCTTAGCATTTTAAGTTCTAATAATTCTTCGTCTTTATCATTCCAAATAATTAAAAGATTTTTTTTATCAACAATTTTAATTTTTACAGGATGCATTAAACTAAGCTTTCACCGGTTAGTTTTTCTAATGCTTCAAGATATTTTTCACTTGTTTTTTTAATTATATCTTTAGGCAATATAGGAGGAGGCGGTTGTTTATTGAACTTAATAGATACCAAATAATCGCGTACAAATTGTTTATCAAAACTTTCCTGAGATTTACCTTTTTCATATTTATCTAATTGCCAAAACCTTGATGAATCAGGAGTTAAAAGCTCATCAACAAGAATTATATCCTTACCAATTTTCCCAAATTCCATTTTTGTATCTGCAATGATAATTCCTTTGTTCAAAGCAAATTGAACTGCGCTTTTATATATGTCAATCGTTTTTTGTTTGATAAAATTAATTGTGTCTTCGCCTACAAATTCTTTTGCTTTTTCTTCAGAAATATTTTCATCATGTAAACCAATGTCTGCTTTTGTTGCGGGAGTAAAAAGTGGTTCCGGAAATTTTTCTGATTCTACAAGTCCAGCAGGAAGTCTAATCCCGCAGACTTCACCGGTTTTTTTATAGTCACTCCACCCAGAGCCGGTAATATATCCTCTAACTACACTTTCTATGGGAACGACATCAGCTTTTTTTACCAGCATACTTCTGCCTTCAAGAACTTCGGCATATTCTGCGCACTCTTTTGGAAATTTATTAACATCTGTTGTTATAAGATGATTATTTATAATATTTTTTGAATAGTTAAACCAGAACTCAGAAATTTTTGTAAGAACTTTACCTTTATACGGAATTCCCTGTGCCATTATAACATCAAATGCTGATAGTCTATCTGTAGAGATTATCAAATAATAATCATTAAGATCATAAATATCTCTGACTTTACCTTTTTTAAAGAATTTAAGTTTAGAAAAATTCGTTTGAAGAATTACTTTTTCTTTCATATTAAACCTGATTTGTGGCGTTCAAATATATACAGTCTTTTGTCAGAATTCAATAAATAGGAATGGAAATGAATGATGAAAAAATGCGCAGAACTTAAGTGCGACTTAAAGGAAAAGTTTATTTATTTCATCCTTTGATTTTCGCAATTGGCGATAAATAATGATGAGAATACTTATAATAAATACTATTGTAGATGCTATTAAAACAAATTCCATTTAAGTCCAATAATTTTAGTACACAGCGCAAGCCCTATACCAAATATTAGTGGTTTTTTAACTGATTTTAGAATTAAAGAAGTTTCGATATGAAAAAATGTCTCGAGATGGAAGAAATTTAAGATGGATTATAGAAATAAAAAACCCGTTTCGGTAAACGGGTTAAGGGATGTGGGCAGGGACGGAATTGAACCGCCGACACAAGGATTTTCAGTCCTTTGCTCTACCGACTGAGCTACCTGCCCTTCAAAATTTAGTGCGTAAAAATATGGATTTTCTTCTAAATCACAAATACTAGGAAAAAATTAAATTTATTACTCAACCGTTACACTCTTTGCAAGATTTCTTGGCTGATCAACATTTAATCCTTTCTTTACTGCTATATGATACGCAAGCAGTTGCAGAGGAATTACAGTTAGAATGGGCATTAACATTCTTATTGTCTGAGGAACTTTAATTGTATAATCAACAAGTTTATCAATTTCATCATCGTTTTCATTTGCTATCGCAATAGTCCTGCCGCCTCTTGCTTTAACTTCCTGAATGTTGCTGATAATTTTTTCATAAGTTGAATCTTTAGGTGCGATAAAAACTACCGGCATGTTTTCATCAATCAAAGCAATTGGTCCATGCTTCATTTCCGCTGCCGGATATCCTTCTGCATGGATGTAAGATATTTCTTTAAGCTTCAGCGCTCCTTCAAGTGCAACCGGGAAATTGTATCCACGCCCTAAGTAAAGAAAATTAGTTGAATCCTTAAACTCTTCAGCTATTTTTTCAATCTCATTATTAAGTTTAAGAATAGTTTCTATTTTCTCAGGAATTAATTTTAATTCATCAGCAATAGATTTTCCATCAACTAAACTTAAATTTTTTCTTCTTGCGATAAGTAAAGTTATAAGTGCAAGCACGGTTAGTTGTGAAGTGAATGCCTTTGTTGATGCTACTCCAATTTCTGGTCCTGCGTGTGTATAAACGCCGGCATTTGTTTCTCTTGCAATGGAACTTCCAACAGCGTTGCATATTCCTAAAACCAAAGCCCCTTTCATTTTTGCTTCACGCATTGCTGCAAGAGTATCAGCAGTTTCTCCGCTTTGTGAAATGAAAAATATTGCATCATCTTTTTCTATAATAGGATTTCTGTATCTAAACTCAGAAGCATATTCCACATCAGTCGGAATTCTGCAAAATTGTTCGAACATATATTCACCCACAAGTCCTGCATGCCATGAGGTTCCACAAGCCGTGATGATTATTCTCTTACAATCAACTAATTTGTTCACAACATCTGCCAATCCGCCTAATACAGAGGTTCCATCTGCATCTTTAATTCTTCCGCGTATTGAATTTCTAACTGTTTCAGGCTGTTCCATAATTTCTTTAAGCATAAAGTGTGGATAGCCGCCGCGATCAATTTCATCAAGTGTCATTGTTATTTCGTGAACTTCTTTTTCAATATCCTTATCATAAATTGTTTTTGCATTAAAAGAATCTTTTTTAAGTATTGCTATTTCACCATCTTCCAAATAAACAACCTGCTTTGTGTGGGCAAGAATAGCGGAAACGTCTGAAGCGAGAAAATTTTCGTTCTCACCTATTCCCACAACCAAAGGTGAACCTTTTCGTGCTGCAATAATTTTATCCGGTTCTTTGCTGTAAACGATTGCTAAACCATAAGTGCCTTCCACTTCGTGCAACGCTAATTGAACAGACTTAGTAAGATCGAATCCTTTTTTTAAAAAGTTATCAATCAAGTGAACAATAACTTCAGAATCTGTTTCACTTTTAAATTTATATCCTAAGTTTATTAATCCTTTTTTCAGAACCTGAAAATTTTCGATAATTCCATTGTGGATTAAGAAAAGTGTCCCATCGTTGTTGGAGTGTGGATGCGCATTCATCTCATTTGGAATGCCGTGTGTTGCCCATCTTGTATGTCCAATCCCTACTTCTGAAGAGAGATTTAAACCCGCAATCTTATCTTCTAATAAAGATACTTTGCCCTTTTGTTTTATTACAATAGCATGATCTCGATTCAGTATTCCTATACCTGCAGAATCATAACCTCTGTACTCCAATCTTTTTAATCCATCGATCAAAATTGGTACACAATTTTTATTCCCGATATATCCAACTATTCCACACATTGAATCACTCCAATATTTTATTTGATTTTAACGAAAGCAGACTTGATTAATCAAATTCTATAACCAATTTCTTTGCCAAGAGAAATCGCATAAATCTGTTGCTTAAAAGGTCAATTATTTAACCTTGGCTAATTTTTGAATGGTAGTTCGGACTTCGTTGTTCTGTTTTGAGATAACTTTATATAGATATATTCCATTGGCAATTTGATCTCCATCTTCATCTCGCCCATCCCAGGATATTTTGTTAAAACCAATCCGCAGGGAAGATGAAGGAATGTTAAATTCTTTGATCAATCTGCCTGCAATAGTAAATATTTTTATCCTAAATTCCTCGGGTGGATTTACTCCTCTGAGTTCAAAGGTAAAATAAGTATTATCTGAAAATGGGTTGGGATAATTATACACATCTCTTAAGTCAGGATTACTATAAACATTAAAATTTATATTGTACGAAGTGGAATCAAAGTAATTGTTGGATGAATCCTTAGCAGAAACAATTAAAGTATGCTGCCCATCTTCTAAGATTGGTTTCCAAATTAAAACCGCTTTTGAGTTTGGGTACGGAGTATAATTAAATGTTACATTTTCGGATGGAATCTTAATAACCTCCTGAATATTTTTATAAAGGTGTGTAACACTAAACATATTCGGGCTCAGCGGTAGAGGGCTATCGTCCTGTAGGTTGATTTCTACTGTTGGTTGAGAAGAAATTATATCCTCATTAATAATCTCCTTGCCATCAAAAGTAATATTAAATTTAGGTCGAGATGAATCCCGGGCAACGTAGAATGAATTATCAAGTAAATTATTAAATGTAAATATATCTGATTTTGGATAAGTAGCAACAAGTTTTACCGCATTATTTAATAAGAGGTGAACTGTTTTGATTGTATCGGTGTATTGAACACTAGAGCCTGCAGCAATATTAAATAATCGTGATTTGAAAAATTTTTCTTCTGTAGAAAAATCCACAGCTCGTAGATAATAATCCAGCTTTACACTATCAGCAGCCGTTGATCCAATATTTTGCAAACCTGATTTTAAAATAATATCGAAACCTTGCAAAATTGAATCCGGTTCAAATGAAATATTGTCTTTGGTAATCATAATTTCCGGCGGTGGAATAAAATCGACGTAAACACTTTTTAATTCTATTGGTTTAGTTTGCCCAAAACTTGAATCAACAAAACTAAATGAAAGCCTTAAGTATTTGTAAAGCTGGGCATCAATTGAGGGAATAATTTGTGCAGGCAAAGGTGTTAAAAGTTTATCCCACTGCCGACTATTTTTGTTGAATCCTTCGAGTGAGGCATTATATTTACCTTTTGAACCAATTGTGTCAATAGAATATTCCAGTGAGTTCCATTTTGCAGCAGGACCAATAACATTAGTTACTATATCTCCTTTTGCTTCTTTATACTTGCCTAAAAATTTTGAAATCTTTGGTGTATGATTACCACCAAAAACCGAAGCGTAAACTACATCATTAATTGAATCATAAGTCCACGCATAAAATCCCTGAAAAGGAATAAATGAGAACCATTCTTCTTCATAAAATCCGGTTTCTAAATTAATTCTTCTTAAATATCCTTCCTGATAATTTTCATAAGGATAAAAATATCCGTCTGCAACAAAAAATCCGCAAAAGTTAGGATAGCTTCTATCGGTAGGTATTAGATCTCTAACAACTTTCCAATTATCTTCAGGATCAATAATTCTAACGGTGTATTTATTATCACCAGCAGAAGTTAAGTATGCTACATTATAAACGTATCTTCCATCCGTGCATAAATAGAAAGCACCATTATGCACTTGTGTATCAACAGAGTTCAATAGCCCATCAGGAATAATAACACGAGTTGAATCGCCGGTGTCAGTATCTACTTTCAAGAGACTGTGTGCATCTCCGGTTGCAACATATAAAAAACCATTGTAGTAAAACATTGTATGCCAAATCGGAACAGAAATATTTGGGACATAACCGTAAAGCAAATCTTTAATGGTACCGTTATATCCAGTGCCAAGCTTATAAATTTTACTTGGTCCCCCATAATAAGCCATTTGACCAAAGTAAATGTAAGTGCCATCATTGGTAATAGCAGAAAGACTACTTATATCTGTTGGTAATGAAAATTCTAAATTCTCGACAAATTTATTATTAGTTGGTCTGGGCGGCAAAAGATTTGTATTTAAAAATAAACTTTTATCAGCAGTTGAGTATAACATATTTGAGGTCTGAAACAACTTCAAATGGTTCTCTGAAATAAAATAACCACTCTTAGGATTGCTATCATCAATTCTAACAGCGTAAATTTCACTCCATCCACTCGAATCAGATTCTGTTAAAATTCTTGTTCGCCAAAAATATGTTCCAGCGTTAATTTGTGGAGATGTCCAATTTAATATTCCTTTGTTTGGAAATAAGTTGCTTGATTTAACAATCGGATTTATAAATGATAAACTTGTATCTATCTCTATTAAATATTTTAAATCTTTATTTAAATAGTATCCATTATCAGCAAATAAAAAATCGATAGTGGATTTTGAAGAGACAGTTCCATTTAATGGTTTAACGATGTTTGGTGTTTTTAGATCAAAAACTGAATTGTAAACCGTAACTTCATTATCAGATAAGTCCATTTCAGCAATAACATTTACAGTATTCAACTTAACTGTTATACTATAAAGCCCGCCTTTATTTGGAATCCACTTGAATGAAGTTGTATTAGTTTCTCCAAAGCTGCTCAGTTTTTGATTCTTTAAATAATATGAAGTATCGCCTGAACTTATAAAAACCTGAACAGTCAAAGAATCATTTGGAAAAACTACTCCATAATTATTTATTTTAACAGAGATCGCAACAGTATCATTAATAACAGGAGTTAAAGGGGTAATAATTATATCACTGGATGTAATATTAAAATCAGGTTTATCCGGAATAGCAAGTTCAAGTAAAGGATCTCCTAATAATGTAAGAAGTGAAACCTGATCTGAATAAAAACCACCTTCAGGAAGAATATTTATTGCGTTCTGAACAGCTTTACCAATAATCATTTTCTTACCATTAAAAATCTGACCGAACAAAAGTTCATTAAAATATTTTCCTATATTCCAATACGTTAAACCGGAGCTTCCAAAAAATCCAATACTTCCCTTGCCGGCAACTTTATTAAACTGTTCACCAAAAACATCCTGATTATCAAAGTGTGCAGTGTAACAAGTAACACTGCTGATAAAAGGTAAGCGTCCCCCGTTGTTTAGCTGGTAGATATCATCATTATTAAAAACCAAATCCCACTGATAGCCGCCGCCGTGCCCGTAGTAGCTTGCGAATACTGCTCCTTCATTGAAACCACTTCTAATTTCTGGTCCTTCTCCTTTATACTGAAATTGTTCCGGATAAAGTGGATTGGGATATCTGAATATTTTGGTTGAAGCAATCCCATTTGGTAATAAATAATTTCTATCCAGGCTTAGATTAGATTCATTAAATGCTAATAAATTTTCATCCGCTTGATCCGCTCCGGAAGATATAAGTAAAACATTTTGCTTCCATTTTTTCCCATTATCATTAGGATAACTTATAATTTTATCGACAAGAATATTTGCTTCCGATATTGTCTCACAGGATAATCTTCCTATTGAGAGATCAGGTTTAAAATCATCACCCGAAACTGTTACAAAAGAATTATCACTAGCCGCTTGTCCATAAGTTCGGGTATGATATGGAATAGAAGGAATAAAATTAGGGCGGCTTGTTGGTAATAAAGATCTGTAATCATAACTCATATCACCCAACAGCACTACGTATGATGGTGCCGGTGTCTGCCAATTTGTAAATGCGTAACTAATATAATCTTTAACAGCATATGGATTAACCAAACCATAAGAAAACTCATCATAGATTTGAAAGATATCTACAATTTCTACACGCGGATGTGTGACAGATGAATCAGGAAAATTATTTAATCTGAAATTCTTTAATCGTTCCGCTGCACTTAAAAAATTTGGATGAGTGATAATTATGTAATCAGCCCCAATCGCCGTATTTCTTAAATTAGAATTAACATTTTTTTGCATTGAATCAGGCAGTACAAAATAATCTTCCGCCGTACAAAAATATTTTTGTTTTTCAGTAACATCATCAACAAATAGAACCATTTTGTAAGCATCATTAGTTATTTGTGGATTAAGGATGATAGAAGATTTCCCGGGAATTAGGATTCTCATATTATTTCTTTGCCAATTAAAAACTCCAAAACGAACTTTTCCTAAAGCATCAGGTGGTCCTTCAAATGCAATATAATTGGAATCAGCTTTTAAATCGCGAAGATATTCGATCTCATACCAATTAACTCTAATCTCATCATATCGAGACGCACTTGGTGTGCAGGGATTTACCGGTATATCTCCATAAGCTGAAACCTGCATGTTATTTGTACTGAAAATTCCTATCTGACTTAAATCAACTGTTGTTTCAAAAGTTGCCAGATTAGGCCCGTCAAAAGTCATTTCACCAATTGGTTGAGAAGTTAAATAAAACTTTACTCTATGATCCGGATTTAAACATGTTTCCGTTGTCATACCATGCATATTTACTCGGACTTTTAAGCTATTGGATGAACTTGAAAGATTCTTAGGCACATCAAATTCCGAAGCGAATGTATTTGTTAACACGCCATTTAAACCTGTTACTTTACCCCAATACCAGTAGTCTCTCTTATCATCATCGGCATGTCCTAATCTTTCATACAATTTATCTTCTTCGAAGTGTAAAGTAAAAGGTGTGGCACTAAAAGAACTGCTCCAGCTATTAGGAAATCCATCAATTATATTATATCGCTTTCCCGAAACATCAGACTCAACCGAAAGCCAGTAAACGTTTTTAGTATTGTAAATATTCAGGTAACTATATGGAGAAGGTTTTGGCGGAACTCCGACAAATTCACAATAATCATCAACATCAAAAATATTGTTACTATTCTGATCTTTTATATAAAGAGGAATCTCAATTCCCTCATTATACAATTCAATTTTATTTATAGGAAGATTTTGAATCGGGACTCCTGCCGAATTTAAATAATCATAAGTTAATCTATAAACACCTTCCTTTTGCAGATAGATTTTAAAATAAGTTTTATTAGGATTGTACCAATAACCAGCTTCCGTTTTATTTAATGGCTTTTGAAAATTCCCTATAAAAGATAGTGCTTCTTTTGAATTGATCAATTCATCTTTGATAAACTCATCTGTTATTTTATCTGTTACAGGTAATATATTTCCTTTAAAGAATAGATCCTTTTTGAAGTCGATTCTAATTTTAATTCTTTTATTATGAATCAGTGTTCTTTCAACAGGATTAAACTGAAAAGGGGCAACGAGTAACGAGGCAGTTTTAATGTATCTAAAAATACTTTGTGAATTAATTTGTGCGAGCTCAGAGGGATAAAACAAGTTTGCACCATAAATATTTTGATCGTACGTAAGTTTATCTAATGGCTGATTAGCGGAATCAGGTGCAGCAATGATAAACTTATCAGCAAAAACATCCCGATCAAAATCCAAAACCGTAATAATAGCATTAGAATTAAATGGGATCCCAATTTGGAAATTACTTGTTGGAAGAAAAGGTTTGCCTGCTTCCTGTAAAGGAGTTTGCTTGTTCTTTACAAGAGTAAATTTAACACCATCAATTAAAGTATCTTCAATTAAAAAATTATCTTTAAAATAAAATTCTAATGTTAGATGATTGTCATCAGATTCTAATACCTTATAATTCTGTGAATAAGAAAAGTTTAAAAGAAATGGTACGATAAGAATGATTTTTTGAATAATGGAAAAATATTTTTTCATAAATCGTTTAAAGCAGTATAATTTCAATAATTAGTTATGAAGTTAAATTTAAGGTACAAGCTATGCAAGGGCAAAAATTAACGGCATCAAAGTTTATAATTAAAGCCTAATATATAACAGATTAGATATTCCCTTCGTTACTTATTACGACAAAAATAGTTTTGTAGAGTATTTTCAAATCACTCCAAAAATTTTCATTACTATAATATTCAATTTCCATTTTTGTGCGCTGTTCAGGTGAAAGCATTTGTCTTCCACCTATTTGAGAAATTCCTGTTATACCTGGTTTAAATTCAAATACTTTTTTTTGCGTATCAGAGTATTTTGATGTAATACTCGTAATCTCAGGTCTCGGACCAATTATACTCATTTCACCTTTTAGTACATTTAGAACTTGTGGAATTTCATCAATACTTGTTCTTCTTAAAATTTTCCCAACACGAGTAATTCTGGGATCATTTATTTGTGTTAGTTCCGGACCAATTTCTAAAGCGTTATTAACCATCCCTCTGAACTTTATCATTCTAAATGATTCTCCATTCAGCCCAGCACGTTCGTGTAAGAAAAAAATCGGACCTTTAGATTCAAGTTTAATAGCAATAATAGATATAAGAAGTATTGGAGAGGTTATGATTAGTGTGATTAAACTGATGATTATATCTGTGATGCGTTTGGTAAAACTGCCTGGTTCTCCCATGGAATGAAAATCATTTTCTAAATTTATTCAGAATATCTTTTAACACAGATAAAACTTTATCCACATTCTTTTCACTCATACCCGGATAAATTGGGAGTGACATTAATCTTGGGAAAGCAGCGGAAGCAACTGGAAAATTTTTATCATCAAGTTTAAAAGTTTCATTATAAAAAAGATGTTGATGCACCGGCATAAAATGAACGCCTACACCAACGTTTTGTTTTTTCATTTCTTCAATAATCTGTGCTCGGTTTTTTGATAACATTTCAAGATTTAAACGAATTGGAAATAAATGCCAGGATGATTCCCGATCCTGTTTTACAGTTGGCAATGTAATCATATCAACATCTTTCAATGCTTCAAGATACTTAGCTGCAATTCTTTTTCTCGCATCCCACATTGCATCAACTTTTTTTAGTTGTGGAATTCCTAAGGATGCCTGCAAATCAGTAAAATTATATTTGTAACCGGGAGCAACAACTTCATAATACCAGGAACCTGATTCGCTGTATCGTTTCCAGGCGTCTCTATTAATTCCGTGCAATCTCATGATTGCGCATCTTTCAGCAATCTCTTCATCATTCGTACAAATCATTCCACCTTCGCCGGTGGAAAGAGTTTTAGTTGCATAAAAACTGAAACATGTAACATCCGAGATG
Organism: Ignavibacteriales bacterium; assembly: GCA_037444745.1. Taxonomy (GTDB): domain Bacteria; phylum Bacteroidota; class Ignavibacteria; order Ignavibacteriales; family Ignavibacteriaceae; genus IGN3. The sequence goes on along the minus strand of JBBILT010000010.1, from coordinate 20,161 downwards.
GTTCCTATCTTTTTACCTTTATAAAATGCGGGTAAAGCATGTGCAGCATCTTCCAAAACTTTTAGATTGTGAGCAAGGGCAATTTCATTTATCTCATCCATATCACAGGGCTGTCCGCCATAATGAACTGGTATTATAGCTTTGGTCATTGGAGTGATAGCTTTTTCGATTTCTTTTAATGAAATATTTAATGTGTCCTCTTCAACATCCACAATAACGGGTTTTGCACCAAAATAACAAACTATTTCAGCGGTGGCAGGAAAAGTCATGGTAGGAACAATAACTTCATCACCTCTTTTAATTCCGAATGCTTCAAGAGTTAGATGTCCCGCCGCAGTCCACGAACTAACTGCGACAGATCTTTTGGCGCCGATGTATTCATTAAACCCCTGCTCAAACTTAATAGTTTTGGGCCCCATACTTAGCCAGCCCGAGCGCAAAGTATCAACCATCTCGTTGATTTCATCATCGGCGATGAATGGTTTGTGAAATAGAAGAAAATCCTTATTCATAATTTCAATTTTATTACAAAAAATAACTATAATAAGGGCACTTTTGCAAATGATAGTATATCATTTTGTTATCCAGATCATCAAATGTGTTCTTAAAATATATGTTGCATTTAATATATGATAGAACATGGGATTAATCTTAGCGACAATTCTGGCTAATGGCGGAGCTAAAGTAATTTTTTGGTATTGAATTTTATTTGTCCTAAATAATCTCTCTACTTCTTTTAGACCTATTCCTTTAACATCTGGGTTCGAGGGATTATTATAAATAAAATCATACCAAAGAATTCCACCACCAGGCTTTACCCATTGCCACATTTTTTCAGCAAGCTTAAGTTTATAATCTGAATCCAGAATAGAACTGAATACCATTGATTGAAATACGATATCAAATTCATTTTCTTTAAAGTTTAAATCCAGAGCACTGCCTACATAAAAATTTATTTGAGAAGGTAAATTAAGTTCAGCTGAATGTAATCTTTCCTCAATCAAATCATTTGCAAAAATATTTGCTGGATTAAAACCAAATCTTATCAATTTTTGAATATTAGTTCCATTCCCGCATCCTATCTCAAGTAATTTTTTATTTTCAAGCGGCTCAATATGATTTTTTTTTATCCATTTTATCATACCTCTTTCTTTTTCCTGCTCTATCAGAATTGTAGCTGGATTTAGAATGGAATATCTATCGGGAGAAAGATTTTTTCTCTTCTCATAGCGTATTTTTATTTCGTCTTCTTCCTGGTTCATTAATTTTTATTTGTTTTTTTTAAGGAAAGATGTTTAATAATCCCAACAGCAAAACCTAAGCCGTATGAAAAATGTAAAGTGAAAATAACTATTGGTAACCAAAGTGCATAAAGTTGTTTTTTAGAGAAAAGAACTTTTAATGTGTACAAAACTAAAGTGAATAAATAGATTGCTGGAAGTGCTAGAGAAAAAAATATGTTATTAAAATAAATTCCGACAAGAAAAAAAATCAAAACAAAACTAAAAAATAGAAATGGTATTTGTTGTCTTAATGCGATAGGTAATTTATGTTTTTTTAGTAAAGCTATACGCCATGATCCATATTGAAAGTATTGACCGAACAACTTTCTAAGGCTATCACGCACATAATAAAAGCTTTTTGCTTTTGGCGATATGTAAACTTTCGCTCCATTTAATCTTAGTCTAAAACAGAAATCATCATCCTGATTTCTTACAAGCTCCTCATCAAAATATCCAATCTGATCAAAAACTTCTTTTTTAAATACCGGAAAACAGGCCATTTCTGCGTATCCTTCATAATCAGGGAATCTGTGTTTTGCATTTCCAACACCTATTGGACTTGACATAGCAATAGCAATTGCTTTTCCCAACCCTGAATTACTTTCACTAAGGATCGGACCACCAGCACAGGAAACATCATTATGTCTTTCAAAGATTTGTAAACAATTTGCTACATAGTCATCCGATATTTTTGCATGTGCCCCAAGAATAAAAATATAGTCACCACTTGCATTTTTTACTCCAAGGTTTAGTGCAACGGGCGTAATTTTTTTTTCATTATCAACTACAATTATTCTGGAATCTCGTTTTTCCAAATCAGAAAGAATTTCTCTGGTTCCATCTTCACTTAAACCATCAATAATAATAATTTCAAAATTTTTATTTATATCTTTCTGTTTAAGAACTGAAGAAATAGTTTCTTTGATATATTCTTTTTCATTTCTGCAGGGAATGATAAAAGAAATTTTTGGTATTACATTTTTTGCAGTATTGTTAACTTGATTCAAACTATTATTTCAAATTATTATTTATTTATAATTTTATTATACGAAATATACACTAGCAATCTTTTGAAAATAAATGTTTTTATAAAAGTATAAATGGAAACATCAGAATTAAATAATATCTACATAAAATCTTTATAAGAAATTACATTCATGAATTCAAAATTGAAAATACTTTTATTAGCTGATCCATTTTCATCTCATGCAATTAAATGGGCAAATGGTTTATTTAAAAAAGATATCGATGTTACTGTTTTTGGTTTATCAAATTATTCGGAAAATCAATATGCCTCTGGAATAAAGATAATTGCTTCTCGGTTTCCTGATTATATCAAATATAAAGACGATGGAAATTTTTTAAAATCTTTTTACCTTTTTGCTCTTCCCAATCTCAAAAAAATAATAAAACAATCAGCTCCGGTAATTCTTCATGCACATTCAGCATCCAGCTATGGCTTCTTAGGTGCTTTATCAGGTTACAATCCATATTTGATTTCCGTTTGGGGTAATGATGTTTTTAATTTCCCTAAAAAATCTTCTCTTCATAAAAATTTAATTAAATATAATTTATCCAAAGCAGATAAAATATTTTCAACAAGTTTTATGATGTGCGAGGAAACAAAAAAATATACTAATAAAGAAATTGAAGTAATTCCGTTTGGAATTGATTTGGAAGTCTTTAAACCTAACCATCAACGAAAATTGTTTAGTGAAAATGATATAGTAATCGGAACTATAAAATCGTTGGAGCCTAAGTATGGTATCATCGATTTAGTTAAAGCTTTTAAAGTGGTGAAGGAAAAGCTCCCTGAGTTACCGTTAAAATTATTGCTCGTCGGGCGCGGTTCACTTGAAAATAAAGTTAAGCAGCTAACCAATGATTTAGATATAATAGATAGTACTACTATTACAGGATTTGTTCCATACAATGAGGTAGTGAAGTACCATAACGAGTTGGATATTATGGTTGCGGTTTCAACAGAGGATAGTGAATCATTTGGTGTGTCAGTAATTGAAGCTTCAGCGTGCGAAAAACCAGTTATAGTTTCAGATAAAGGCGGATTAAAAGAAGTTGTTCAGAATGATGTGACAGGAATTGTTGTTTCTGCAAATAATCACTTGCAATTAGCAAAGGAGCTTGAAAAGCTTATCCTTAATAAGGAATTAGGAACTTCACTTGGCAAAGCAGGAAGAGAAAGAGTTAAAAAGTATTATAATTGGGAAGAGAACGTGTCTCAAATGATTATTAATTATCAGAGAATTTGGGAAAAATATTTTGCTTCTCTATAATAATTTTTTGATAAATAAATATTAGGAGAGAAAATATCCACCAAAAAGGAAGATCATAAGTGATTGTACCATAACTAAAAATCCCAGCCCATTCAAAAAGTCCTCTAGTAAATAATGCAATGCCAGATGCTTGAATTCCTAAAACTAAAGGGTACAAAACGTCGTTATTTCTCCTTAATGCTTTCATCAAATGATTTCCTAATTTCAAAAAAGTGAAAGGAATTAATAATGAAGCAATCAGACCTATGATTCCCAGATCAGTATATAAAAATAAATAAAAATTATGGGCATGACCAAATTCAATTTGTTCAATGAACCTTGAAAGAAAGTACTCCTGGTTGGTACCAAACATGTAAGGTAAATAGTTATACATCTCAAACTTTGTCGCAGCCGGTCCAAAACCAATCAATGGATGAGCTGAAATAATATTATATACGGTTTCTAAAATATAATCACGCCCTGTTGCGATTCGCTCCAATCGGAAATAAAGATTTATTGTATCTGAAACTGAGTTAATCAGCAGAAATGGCAAGGTTAAAATAATAATTAGAAAAAAATATTTGAGTGCTTTTCTATTCTCCAAAAAGAAAATATATGATGTGCTTATTATCAATGAAAATATTGCTGCTCTGGAATTAGTTAAAGCTAATCCTGAAATCAAAAAAAAGATGAATATATAAAGATAATTTTTGTACTTTCTATTAAAATAAGGCACAACTAAAAAAGCAGTAATGATCGAAATACAAATTGAAAAGAATCCACCAATAGCGTTACGATGAATGAATGAAGCTCCCTCTTGTAAAAGAAAATTTTGATTTAAATTAATTATATCAAAATCTGCTTTAATAATTTCAAATGAGAGCGTAATAAAATAAATTAATGCTCCTGCGAATAGAGCAAATAAAAAATATTTAACGTCTTGATAATTATTAAGTAGAGAATAGAAAAGGTACAGGATAATGAAAAATAAAACACTTCTTATTAACTGCTCAACGCCAAGTAATAAATAATTCGAAAAGATCAATGAAAAAATCATGGCAAAGAGAATAAATGATACTAAAAAAACAATTTGAACTGGAATTTTGGGATATATTTGAGTATTGAGTCCATATTTTTTCAAAAAGATAAATAACATTCCTGCAATTGCAATTATTTGAATAACAAGTCTTTGGCTTTGACCTAATCCACTTGTCAGGGCAATGAGAGCAACAAATGATACTACAATTATTGTTTGTTTGGAATTACTAATTAAAAAAAATAAAATAACTACAATAGGTAAAAGCAGATAGATTTGATCCAAAAGAAGTAATGGAAGCAAAACTGAAACGATAATCAGCAAATAGTAGTTTTTATTTGATAGTGTATGCAATTTTATTTTTTAATGTTTACTTGTTTTTTTTAAGAACCACTTCAATTGAATACTCCCCATTGCTATGCAGTAAAGGATCCGTGATTGTATGACCTTCACTGCACTCTTTTGCATAAATCAGATCATAATTATTTAATGTTCTTTTAAGCAGCAGCACAATTCCTACAGTATTCGGTGGGTCATCTTTATCAATCAAAAAAAATCTTTGATGAGTAGGATTAAATATTGAAGGCAGTTCTTTTTTCTTCTCATATAAATCCCTGTGGGGTAAATATAAAATCATATAACCATTTGGTTTTAAAACTCGATACCAATTTTTTAAAGTTGTCTCAACATCAAAAACGTGTTCTAGTGTGTGAGATGAATAGACATAATCGAATGATTCATCTTTTATTCCATTTAAAAATGTAGCATCACCATGCTCAAAATCCCAACCTTGAGCATCGGGCATAATTAAATCACCGCCAAATCCTATATCGATTCCTTTGCCATTGCAATACTTTTTAAAAAATCCTTCACGAATACGTCTTGCATTAGCCTTTGTTGTCTCAGCAGGTTTAATAGGTCTCATACCACGCAAATAAATAAATGCTAAATACTTAGTTTTTAGTTTTGATAGCATTGTCCACATTGGTGCTGGAGTAATTTTTTTTATTAGTTCTCTCAATTTATTGATGGTTCTTTCTTTTGATAATTTTTGGTTTCAATATTTAATGTTATAATGAAATCTGATACTTGCTCTGCAACTGATTCTTCATCTAACATTTTCATACATTCATTAGATGGACATCTTCTGCCTGCCGATAAAAAACAATACTGCGTTTCAATTGGAGAACACTTTAAATTCTTTTTAATCTCTTGATGAAAATTACCAAATGGTTTTGAATAATCTGGATTTGTAGGTCCGTAAATAGTAAACGAAGGTTTACCAAAATAATTTGCAAGATAGAGCGGACCAGAGTCATTGCCTATAAATAATGAACATTTTTGAATTTCGTTAATAAGTTCTTCAAGTGAATTGGTTTCAATAAACTGAATTTTATTTAACTTAAAATAATCAATTACATCTGACGCAACTTCATTTTTAGGGAATATTAATGTGGTTCTATATTTTAGATTCAAACTTTCCGTTAAAGAAATATATTTTCTTAGTCCCCATTCCTTAGCAGCCCAGCCGGCAAACGGATGAACGAGAATCGTTCCATCTTTCTGATAACTGATTGGATATTCAAAAGAATTTCTATCAATTTTTTTATTTAGAAATAATTCAGCAGCATCACAATATCTTTCAATCAAATGAGGTTTGCTTCTTATTCCGGTAAAATTAGAATAGATGCCTTTAAAATACTTTTCATTAATTCCGATAATTCTTTTGGCTTTTGAATTAAAAATCAAGAACGCAGATGTGATTGAACCTGTTAAGTCAATTACTATTCCTGGATTGATTTCTTTAATTAATTTCCGGGCTTTTTGTGTTGCAATTCTATTCCCGAATTTAAATTCTTTCTTATCTATAGCATAAATATTCTGATCATTTATTACATCTTTAAAGATAATTTTTGAGTCTGAATAAACCATCAAACAAATTTGATCTGGATCGTAACTTTCTTTTATTGCCTTAATCGCAGGAATTGTAAAAATAGAATCACCTATTTTGTGCAAAGAGAACAGAAGTATCTTGTTATTGGATTGTGAATTATGTTTTGTGAATATTCTTACTAAATAAAAAAATGTATCTAATAATTTATTTAATAAATTATCCGCAATACTGTTTTTTTTAATGACTTCTGACAATTCCATTTTAGTCTGATTAATTTTTTGGAAATATATTTACGAATAAATTTTTTAGAATCTTAATCCAAAAACATTTTTAATCTAGCTGGTGAATAATTTTTTAACAAGTTAAGGGCAATTTTATAATCATCACTTTTTATTAAGGCTGAATTAATAAAATACAATAAAGCAAAAAACATAATTTCAAAAATAAAATTAGTTAGTTCATTTAATCCTAAAATCTTAATAATAGAAGAAGCTATGAAATAGGCTATAAGTGCATTGATTGAATTATATATAATTCCTTTTAAACAAAAAATATTAAGATTTAAATTGAGTTTATTACCTGCAATAAAAAATCCGGCAATAAAAAGAAATAAGAATACTAAAGAAGTTGAAATTGCCAATCCATTTTGTTGATAGCTATTCACCAACGAATAATTGAGTGCAATTTTAATAATAAATCCTAATACTGATATAATTAAAATCGATAGATGCATTGATAAACTGTATAATAGTTTAATTACTACAAGATAAGTAGAATAAAAAACTAAACTATATGAATAAAACAGCAAGACCTTATTAGTAATAAATGTATTGGAAGCAGTGAACTCACCACGTTCAAAAAATAATTTAATAATTTCATATCCATTAAAAAATAAAATCAACGCTATAGGCACCATTATAAAAATATTAATATTTATACCTTTTTTAAGGGCAGTGATAAGTTCATCTTTATTTTCCGCTGATTCTTTAGAAAATTTAGGGAAGATAGCTGTAATGAGTGCAAGTGTAATTATAGAAACAGGCATTGAATAAATAGTTAAGGCATAATTTAATGCTGCAATTCCACCTTGAGGAATTTGAGCATAAAAGTATCGATCTATTATTGGATATGATAGTGATACCAATTCAATTATTATTAAAAAAAATAAAAAATTATAGCGATCAATTTTCAATTCTTTAAAGTATTTGATGTCTGGAAATTTAATGACCCCAACAAGCATAACAGTCAGCAAGCTAAATGCAACAAGATTTCCAACAACAAAAGCACCCGGCAATACATAAATATTCAGGCTGCTACTTAAAGTAATTACCATCACAATAATTATAAGATTTAATAACAACTGTGCAATTGCAGGTAAAATAAATTTAAATTCACTTTGCATGTAGGATGATAGGATTGCAATACCTGCATTAAGCGGGATAGTAATTAAAAAGAGAAGGAATAAATTCGTGCTTAAATGTATAATAGATAATGTTTGATCAGAAATAAAAAAAACTGTTATTAGATTAGAAAATAAAGCAAGGAAAGCAGCAATAAATATCCCTCCTAAAATGAATAAATAGAATGACGAATTAAAAAATCTTAATGCTTCCTCATTGGAATTAATTTTTAATTTGTGATATGCGGGAACAAAATAATGTTGGCCGATATATATAACCGCCGTATTAATTGTTATTGGAATCGCAGCACTAACTAAATAAAGATCGAATTCTTTACTTAATCCAAATGTACTTGCATACAGAATCTCACGAAAAAAACCAAAGCCCTTACTTAGTACACTAATTAAAGCCAGAATTATTGATGCTCCAGCTATTGAGGAAGCAAATGATACTTTAGATATTGACATAGCAATTCTATTTGATAATTGTTAGGGAATAATAATTAATTATCATTCAAAAATCTCACATAAATATCTCCATCAATTATATTTTGCAAGGGTAAAGTTTTAAACATTTTTATAAATTCATCGGGTTTAATCCATTCACTAAGTGCAAGTTGAAGAGTTTCTGCCGATGAGTAATTGCATTCAATTTTTCCTAATGTATTCAAGTAATTAATACCTTCAATAGCACGTTGTGTAAATTCTGGAATCGTAAATTCGAATGATAATTGTTTAATCGGTTTAGTTAATCCTTTTAAAACCTCCAATTCAAATCCTTCAACATCAATTTTACAAAAATCGGGTGTGCCGAACTGATTAATAAGATAATCCAAAGTAGTTGTTTCTACTTCAACTTTTCTTCCCCATTTCTGATTACCAAATCGCTTACTTTTAGAAACTTCGGTGATCCAATCTTCGGATAATGATGAAATTGCTGTATCATTATTTAAAAACATTGTACGAAATTCCTTATCTGAACCAACAGCTTTCTCAATCAAAATGATTTTATCATCAAATTTTTTCTTCAGAAAATTTGCAACTCCAGATTGCGGCTCAATAGTGATAACTTTAGCACCCAACACTAAAAAAGTTTCCGTCCTATTCCCATAGCTAGCCCCAATATCAAAACAAAGATCACCTTTCTTAATAAATTGAGAATAAAACAGAAGTAATTCTTCCCTGTATTTTTTCTGCAATGGATTTTCAAGATATTTATCTTTAAAAATCTTTAAAGAATTAAAAACACCAATTTTTTTTAAAAAAATATTTAGATGATTATTCATTTAAGGATAAATTAATTGGGAATGAAAAGATAAGATTCATTTAATTAGTGTAATGCTATAAGTTACAGAATATAAAATATTAGGCTTTATTCTTTTTCTTCTCTGCAATTACAAAAAAAAGTGAGATAGAAATAAAAATAAATAATCCACCTGTAATTGAAGCAAAGATTGTTTGTGGTGCAGCTTTTCTTGACGGAGGAACGGCTTCATCAAGAATTTCTACTGTTGGCAGATCTCTGTTCTCCTGAATCTTTTCTTTATAGTATTGCTGCTGCAGAAGCATATAAACTTCATTTTGAATTTTTACATCGCGCATCAGCACGGATAATTCCCTGCCAAGATCAGGCACATCTTTAAATGCAACAAAGTAATCCTGGTTTCCTAATTCTATCTTTGAGTACTGTGCCCGCAACTGCTCTAATTTTTTCTTTAAAGATAAATAGGTCCTGTCATTTTCATTAACATTATACAGCATCAAGCCCAGCTCGACTTCTGTTTTAGCGATTTCTGTTTTTATTTGCGCCGCTGTTTCAATGGCGGTTTTAATCTGATCAGGAAGTGATAATGTTTTATTCTTTTTTTGGAAATACATCAAGGCATTTTCAACCGAATCAAGCTTAACTTTGGTTTGTGTTAGCTGATCCTCAATAAAAATTCTAGCTTTTCTGGATCTTGAAACTAATTTTTCTCGATTTATTTTATCCAATGCTTCTATAAAAGTATTGGATAAATCGGCGGAAAGTTTTTTCTTATAATTTATGTTATCAAAAATAAAAGGTATCAAATTAGTTTTTACTTGAACATCTAATTTTATCATTCCTTCTTTATTAATATCAATTTCTAAGTCATCGCTTAATTTTTTTGCAGCATTAATAATGTCTTTCTCATCGTAGTCTTTTTGCAAGTTCAGTTTTTTTAAAACATACAAAGCTGCTGAGCGACTCTTTAAAATTTCAATATAAAGCTGTGAGCTTGCGTTTGATATACTAGCAGTAAATAAATCAGTAACATCCTTACCGGCTAAAAGACTGCCAAGTCCATCCATTGATGAACCTTTTTCTGGAGGTAAAACAACCACGGTTGCTTTATAAGAATGTGGATATATAAAAAGTAAAATCAAAAAAAGTATAACTGTAGATATTAAAGTTATTTTAATTATACTTTTAATATTAATGAGTATTGTATGTAAGATTTCATGATAATTCATTTTTTACCTTGTTGCAATTATAACGGCAACAGTTGCAGCAATAACCGCCGCAACTTGCCCTAAAACTGATAGTGAAGTTGTAAACACACTCCAGAATTTTGGTCCCGGGGGATCCTCTAAAACCCAGATAGTATCACCTGGATCTAATGAATCAACATCGTCGGCATCCACCCATTCACCGGTATTTACTTTTATAACACGCACATCACCTTCAACAGCACGCCAGCTAAATCCACCAGCTATTTTTATATAATCATCAACTACCAAACCCGGCTGATAAATTATTTTACCCGGGTTTACAACTTGACCAATTAAAGTGATGTAATTTTTTTTCTCAGGGATAATTATTTCATCTCCTCTTTTTAGTATGATATCCTCTGAGGAAATATTCTTTAAAAATAAATTTTCAAAATCTACTACAACTTTGCCTGTGCGCTGCCTTGATTTAGATTTTAGATAATCATACTCATCATCAGTCATATCAGCACGGGGAATTAATTTGATTCTTTCAAACTCAGGATCAATGTCATTTACCCCATCTGTCCTGTTAAAATTAGCATCTACTAATGAAGCATCCTCAAGAAAACCGCCAGCTTCTTTTATTATCTCCGTTAACTTTGTTTTATCTTTAATAATTTTATAAAAACCTGGATAACGAACTTTACCGTTTACAGTAACATATTGCGGAATGAAAAATTCCGGAAGCTCTCTTACTAAAACCTGATCTCCATTTGTTAGAGGTATATTATTATTCTGTATGTAATCATAAGAGTAGTATTTACTGAACTGAGTTTTACCATCCTCGGCAAATCGGATTAACTCAACTGAATCTTTTCTGGCATTAAATAATAATCCTCCTGCTAAATTTATTAATGATGCCAGCGTTTCATTTTCTTTAAACTCATAATGAGCAGGATATTTAACAAGACCAGTGATCGTTATCATTTTATTAATACGATCTATAATTATTACATCACCATCTTTCAAAAATGGATTCTGAGAAAAATCACCTAACCTTAAAAAGCTTAAATAATCATAATCATTTTTACTGCCATCTTTAGAATTTATTTTTATATTTCTGAAATCTGATGTGATTGTTAACCCGTATGAAATTTTAAACAAATCAATTAGGCGAGAGTTTGAAGTAACAACATAAGTTGAAGGCTTTTTTACATCTCCAACCAATGAAACTCTTATTTTCCGAAAATCACTTAAGCTTATAAAATATTCAACGTTCTTATAACTTTTTTGTAAACGAGTTAAGATTATCGATTTAGCTTCTGCTAAAGTTTTATTTCTCAAATCTACTCCCCCTACTTTTGGGATGTACAAATATCCTTCCTGATTTATCATAAGATTATAAACAGCTTCTTCAATCCCGCTAACTGAAATAAAAATTTTATCACCTGGTCCAACGATATAAAAATCAGGTTCTATGGCACCTTCTGAAACTTGTGTTGAAGATGTCTGGATATAAGAACTATCTGTAACTGATCTTTCTGGATATGATGGAAGGATTTGGGCAAAAATATGGGATGATAAAAATAGGCCAAGTACACTCGAAAATAATTTTATCTTATACAATATTTAACCGTAGTTGTTTTTCTGAATGCAAAGTTAATAATTCAATTTTAATTTTAGAAGTAATATAAATATCAATTTAAATTTTTAGAGAAATTTTTCTTAATGATATAATGGTAACTATTATCCCTATGACCGGTCCTAGAACTAACAGCAAAATTATAAATTCGTATCTATTAATTATTATCTGATCAATCGAAGTAAAATATTCTCTCAAATAATAATAGACACCTAATACGATACCCAATGAAATTATTCCCGCAAACAATCCTGTAATTGCACTGTTAAGAATTATTGGCATTTTTATGGTTGATAGTTTTGCGCCAACAAACTTCATTGTTTCTAATTCTGAATATTTAGAATTGAGAATTAATCTTACAGTACTATAAACAAGGTAAAGTGAAACTAAAAGTATTAATCCTGTAATTGTAAAAACATAAATCTTAGCTTGATCTATATAGGATAAAACCTTGTGATAGAAATCCTGCCTGAATACGACTTCACTGCACCAATTATATCCCGATAGTTGTTTGATAATTTTTTTTATAGAATCACTGCTGGAATATTCATCTTTTAATTTTATATTGAATGAAGCGGGCAGAGGATTGTAATCTAGAATCCTTCTAAAATCCTCACCGGTTTCTTTAATAAATATTTCTGCTGCTTTATCCTTAGTTATATAATCAAAAGATGCAATAAATTTTTGCTGACTGATTTCTTGTTTGGTGGTGTCAACATTTTGGTTAGTTAGATTATCTTTTAAGAAAACACTAATTACAATACTGCGCTTTATCTGCTGTTCAAAATAATTTGATGAACGAATAATAAAAACAGATACAGTTATAAGAATTACTGAAAGTGTAATTGAGATTAATGCAAGAAGAAAAGAAAACTTAGACCTTCCGATAAGTTTAAATGCTTCTTTTAACCAGAATAAAATCATTAGTGCCTTAAATTAATTATTAAAAATTGGATTCATCAATCCAACGATTAATTTTCCATGCCTGTGTTTTAATATCTTTTTCCAAAGAAAGATTAACTCTTCCATCAACTCTAACAACATCAGTTGGATTAAAAGTAATACTAAGATTAAAACTTCTAACGATGTTAGCCGAAAGAGAATCGATAGTTATCAATACAATATTATTCCAAATGAGATCCAGTCTTTGTGAATTCTCAAATAAACCAAAAGTAGTTCGCATCTCTTCATCTCTTCCCCAGGTTACATCAAATCCCTGATCGTAATCTCGATAGGTGAAAGTGAAATCATTCGAGAGAAGCCCGCCGTAAATTGTAGTGTCTTTAAATGTATAAGCATACTGAAAATTCTGAAAAACACCTTCTATATCTTTTTGATCTGAAACAGGCGGTTTAATATCCTGAAAATTTTCATCATATCTTGGAGCAAAAGGATTTGTACATCCTATAAAAGTAAAAATAATAATTGACGATATGATTAACTTTTTATTAATAGAAGCTGCCTTTTAATTCGCTCCAGCTTGGCAAAGATTGACTTTTAGTGTCTTTCCAATAATATATTGCCCACAATGCTCTGCTATTCCGAAGCATATTAAATTGTAAAATACCGCTATAGTTTGATGTACCGCTATCCCCAAATAAAGCAGGTATGCTTAAGAAATATGTAGCTGAATAAATCAGACTATCACCGCCTAAATTAGTGTAACTTTCGTCACTCAAAGTTAGAGAAATTGGAAATTCTTTAGGGACTTTATTAAAAACACTTATAATATATCTCTGCTCTTCATTTATCCCCCAGCCTTGGAGAAAAATTTGATAATTTATAGTAGCTTCACTTGAGGCTGAAAATGAAAATCTTTTTTGAGCCAAAAGTGTATCCACAAAACAGGCAATATAATTCTCAGAATTTTTATCAATCAACGAGTTCTTAAGATTTTCAATCACGATTTCTTTTTCTACAGGCGGCTGAAAATTTGATTTTGATTCATTTGGCTTTTCACTATCACGTGTTGAAAAAAGATCACACGAAACCATAGAGATTGAAATAATAAATATGGAAATTATTTTCTTCATTTTTTGCAAATCAATATTAACCTTGGCGAGCTATGAGGATTAAATTCGTTACCAAAAAAATCACCAAATGTTCTGTAAATATCAAACCCAATATTTATTAACTCGTTTGTCAATTCATCTTTTGAAAACATTCTAACGGATTCTTCATATTCGCTGTGTTCATCTTTTTTATCAATTAAAATTTTTTTAACAATGCGCGAATCTTTTATACTTCTTTGCTGGGAAATTATTCCGCTGTCAATCACTTCTGTTGAAATCTCAACAAGATTGTTAATTAAAAATTCAGAATTAAAATAATCTAAGACAAAATAACCATTAACTTTTATAAGATCGTAGGCTTTTTTGAGGATGGAGAAATTTTCTGCATCAGTTTGAAAATATCCAAAACTGGTAAATAGGTTTAAGATAAGATCATAGTTTTTAATTGAGTTAAAATTTCGAATATCCGAATGAACGAAATTAATTATAAGATTTTCTTCTTCAGAAGTTTGTTTTGCAATTGATAAAAGATTTTCACTAAGATCAACAGCGGTTACATTATATTTTTTTCTAGCAAGTAAAATAGCATGCCTGCCTGAGCCACAAGCCATATCAAGAATTTTAGCGTCGCCGGGAATCGAGACATTATCAAGAATTAGTTTTATGTGGTCTTCGGCATCGGCTTCATTATGATGCTTATAAACATTTAAATATTCTTCCGTGTTAAACCAGTCTTTAAACCATTCTGATTTCATAAATCAATTCTGTTTAACATTGCTCTTCCGACGGTTGCTTCGTCTGCAAATTCTAAATCACCGCCAATAGGAATTCCTCTTGCAATTCGCGTAACTTTAATATTTAATGGTTTGATTAATCTGGCAAGATAAAGTGAAGTAGTTTCACCTTCTGTATCAGGATTCAAAGCCAAAATTATTTCCTGAATATTTTCTTTTTCAAATCTTTTAAGAAGTTCTTTTATTTTTAAATCATTTCCACTAATTCCAGAAAGCGGAGAAAGCACACCACCGAGGACGTGATAAAGTCCGTTGTATTCATTTGTTTTTTCAATTGCAATAACATCGCTGGCTTCTTCAACAACACAAATTTTTGTTAAATCACGTTTTACACTTTTACAAATTTCGCAAAGATCTTCTTCCGTAAGATTAAAACATCGTGTACAGAAATGTAACTTTGTTTTTAAATCCGCAATAGCCTTAACAAGCGTGTCAACAGAATCTTGTGGATTTTTTATAATTTGTAAAGCAAGGCGCTGTGCGGTTTTCCTCCCTATTCCAGGAAGTTTGCTTAACTCTTCGATAGCAATTAAAAGTGGTTCAGCTATTTGCAATATTAAAACCCCGGAATGTTTAAGCCTGGAGGAATCATTCCTTTAGTGACTTTAGCCATTTCATCTTCAGCCATTTTGTTAGCTGATTGCAAAGCTTTGTTAACAGCAGCAACAACCAGATCCTCTAATATTTCTTTTTCTTCGGAATTTATAACTTGTGCGGCAATTTCAATCGAAACAAGTTCTTTCATTCCATTGGCTGTAGCTTTGATCATTCCGCCGCCAGCCTCTTCACTTACTGTTTTATTTGCTAATTCACCTTGAACACGTTGCATCTCGGCCTGCATTTTTTGCACTTGTTTAAGCATTCCTTGCATTCCGCCTTTCATAAAACTCTCCTTCTAATTGATTTTTTCTTAATTTGGAAGCTAAATATAATATAAACGATTGACTTTATATATTTAATATGCCTAATTTCTGCCCTGAATTTTAGTAACTAAAATTTATAAAGTCGAGGTGAAATGATAGAAACTATAAAAAAAAATGACATCCCTTTTGATGAAGGAAATTATCAAGTAATCGAATATCAAGATAGTTTCATTATCAGCGAGGATAATAAAGTAAAAGTAAAGGATATGGGAAAAAAGGTTGCCCTAACCAATGCATTTTTCTTTGATTACTTAAAAGAATATCATATCCCAATCGCTTTCCACAGAAAAGATTCTGAAAACTCGCTAAAATTTATATCAAACAAAGAATATCCTTTTAGAGTAAAAATTTTGAACGCAGCTGATAAAAGAAATGCAAAGATTTTTAATCTGAAGGAAGGATCAGAATTAAGTCTTCCTATTTTTGAGTTTCATTATGGATCAGCAAAAGAAAGTGCAATCAGCGAAAGTCATTTAATCGCTTTTGATTTATGTAACTCAGAAGAAATGAAATTGATTATTCGTATTTGTTCAAAAATTAATGCTGTTCTGAAATCATTTTTTGAGAGAAGAAATGAAATTTTAGGTGAAGTTTCCTGCCACTTTGGAAAACAGGAAGATAAAATTTTACTCATCGGTGATTTTACTCCGGCAAGCTTAAAGATTTTTCCAAAGGATGAATCGGTTAAATGGACAAACCCTTACAAACTTTCATCAACGGTAGAAATAAAAAAGTATACTGAACATCTTTTCAATATTGCGAGCGTAAATAATGTTCACTAAATATGGCTACAATACTATTGGGATTGTACTTGTTGTAGTTTTTATTCTAATCGTTATAAGCATCTTAATTAATAACAACTTTGTCAGAATTCCTTTAATACTTCTCTCGGTTTTCCTAATCATATTTACTCTCAACTTTTTTCGTGATCCTGAAAGAAAGACACCAGATAAAAATAATATTGTTATATCTCCAGCCGATGGAAGGGTTTTATTTGTAAAAGAAGTTTTGGATGATAAATTTTTAAACGGTAAAGCAAAATTAGTTTCAATATTTATGTCACCATTAAATGTTCATGTAAACAGAATCCCAATTTCCGGCAAAGTTGATTACTTAAAATATATTAAAGGTGATTACATCGCCGCTTTTGAAGATAAAGCTTCTGAACGAAATGAAAGAAATGAAATTGGTATTACATCTTCTGCAGGAAAAGTATTGTTTATACAAATTGCAGGATTTGTTGCAAGAAGAATTATTTGCGATTTGAAAGTTGGCAATCAAGTAAACATTGGAAATCGGTTCGGTATGATTAAATTTGGAAGTCGTGTTGATATAATTGTTCCCGTTCAGTGGCAGGTCAAGGTAAATAAAGACGACAAAGTTACTGCCGGGGAAACAATACTTTTTGAATATTGATTAATGAATCGTTTTAGAGTAACACCTTCTGTAATACCGAATTTATTTACCGCAATGAACATGTTCAGCGGTTTTTTTTCGATCATCAACGCAAGCCAGGGAAATTTTACTTACGCTGGTTGGCTGATAATTATCGCTGCAATTTTTGATACCCTTGATGGTGTTATGGCTCGCCTTACAAAATCCAGCAGCGAACTTGGAGTTGAACTGGATTCACTTTCCGATGTTATAAGTTTTGGCGCAGCCCCGTCCTTTTTACTTTACGCAACTTACTTTAACCAATTTGAAACTTTTGGCGTGATAATAAGTTCCCTTCCATTAATTGCCGGAGGATTTCGTCTTGCGAGATTTAACGTGCAGCTTGTTGGATTTGATAAATCTTACTTTACTGGACTCCCAATTCCATCTGCCGCACTTGTTATAGTTTGCTTCAACTTATCTTTTTATAAAAATGGATATCCGGAAGAACTAAAGATTTTTATTATTCCAATGATTTTGCTTGTATCATTTCTAATGGTTAGTAAAGTTAAGTATGATACACTTCCAAAGTTTTCGTTAAGTGAAATGAAAAGGAATCCTTTACTTTATCTTGCATATTTAATTGCGTTAATAGTTTTAATTTTCTTTACAGTTAAAGGATTGTTTTTCATTTTTGTTTTCATGATTGCATTTGGTATTTTTCGACAGATTTTTAAGTATTTCTAAAATAAAAAACCTGAGTAAAAAGTGTTTAAAGCTACAGTTCTAATAAAACGCAGACCATCGATTTTAGATCCTCAAGGTGTTGCCGTTGAAAAAGGCGCAAAGCATCTTGGCATCTCAAATATCAAAAACACTCGTATCGGAAAACTTATTGAATTTGATGTTGATGTTAAAGATCGTTCTGACGCAGAAAAAGAAGTGAATATTTACTGCTCAAAACTTCTCTCAAATCCTATTATGGAAGATTTTGAGTTCAAGTTGTCCGAATGGGTCCCTTCGGGAGAAGAAGTAAAATGAGTTTAAAGTTTGGTGTAGTAGTTTTCCCCGGTTCAAATTGCGATCACGATGCATATTACTCTTTACGCAAACTTCTTAACTATGATGTCGAATTTCTCTGGCATAAAGATACAGACTTAAAACAAAGCAGTGTTATACTTTTACCGGGCGGATTTTCTTACGGCGATTATCTTCGTACAGGTGCAATTGCAAGATTTTCACCAATTATGAATTCTGTAATTAACTTTGCAAATAAAGGTGGAATTGTAATCGGTATCTGTAACGGATTTCAAATCTTATTAGAGGCGAGTTTATTGCCCGGAGTTATGATACGCAATAATTCCCTTAAGTTTGCTTGTAAAGATGTTTATCTTTCTGTTGAGAATAGAGAAACAATTTTTTCTGCTGAGATTAGTGAAGCTGCTAAAGCATTAAAAATTCCTATCGCACACGGTGAAGGAAATTATTTTGCTGATGCAGATTTGTTGAAAGAACTTGAAGTGAACAGGCAAATTCTTTTTAGATATTCTGATGAAAATGGAAATGTTAATGATGAGAATAATCCTAATGGTTCACAATTAAACATTGCAGGTATCGTTAACAAGAACGGTAATGTAATGGGAATGATGCCGCATCCTGAAAGAGCTTGTGATCCAACTCTTGGGAGAATTGATGGGCAGCAAATTTTTAAATCGATAGCTAATTATATATTAAACTAAAGGTGAGATTATGTTTGGAAATTTAGGCGCAGGCGAAATAATAATTATTGTACTTGTAATACTTTTGTTATTCGGAGCAAAGAAAATTCCTGAACTTGCTCAGGGTTTGGGCAAAGGTATGAAAGAATTTAAAAAATCCTTAAAAGATGTTGAAGACGAAATCAAAAAAACTGACGACGAAGTAAAAAAGACTGATAAGTCTTAAAGTTTAAAATCACAAACCCAGTTCTTCAAAGAGCTTGTTGCATAACTATTAAGTGTCACCCTAAACTTGTTTCAGGGTCTCAATAATTTAAAAATTTAGATGCTGAAATAAATTCAGCATGACAATTTCAACTTATGCAACAGACCCTCAAAGGAACTGGGTTTGTTTTGTGAATATAAATTTTGATTGCTGTAATTCCCGCGAAAGCGGGAATCTATTTTTAAAATTGAATCTGCCATCATTTCTTTTACCTAAATTTTTACATCTTATAATTTTTATCTGATATTACATTTCTTTTTTACTTGACGGAAATAAAATCCTAATGAAAACAAAAGTTTAATAAAGGTATAATACTTGCGGTTGTTAATACAACAATAAAATAAATTTTATGTGAGTTGAATAAAAAAGTTTTATTGTTTACGTTTGCTTTAGAAAGTTTCTGTTTCAAAATTATAAGGGATAACATTGAACGCCGAGCATAAAAAATTGTGGCACGATTGTTATCTATCTATCTATCTATCTATCTATCTATCTATCTATCTGCAATTCCGGGAGAAATTAGAGTTTCATCTCTTATGGCTTCTTACCCAATTAAAAATTATTTTCCCCTACCCAACAATTACAAAAACTAAATTATGGCATAGCCGGGGAGCTAAAATGAAAAAAAATATTTTATCTGTCCTTTTCCTTTTCTTGTCCGCCGCAGGCGGATTAATCTTGATCTTGAACTTAACCTCCTGCAGCACAACCGAGCCGCCAAGTAACCAAACACTTGCACTTAAACTTGAAGATGTAAGCTGTACAGAAGCGTGGATACAACTAACAACAAATAACATACAACTACCAGCAACAATAAATCTCTTAAAAAACAATACCGTATCTCAAGTCATCAATCTCAATACTCAAGACTCATTACTCTACATAGACTCACTACTTCCAGACCAAAATTATTCTTTTCAAGTATCGAGTATCCAGTCCGCCGCAGGCGGACCAGCATCCAGCAATGAGCTAAGCGTAAGGACAATGGACACCACAAGCCACAACTTTACCTGGCAAACTTTTACTTTTGGTGATGCAGGTGCAGGCAGCAGTACACTTTACGATGTTGCAATTATAGATGAAAATAATATTTGGGC
>JBBILT010000009.1:0-148476 GCA_037444745.1 Ignavibacteriales bacterium | reverse complement strand
TCTCTGTTACTTTCAAATGCTTCTAACCAAATGTAAGATGGGGATTGGTAATAAATTCCAGTACTAAAATTTATATTTGTTAAATCTGTAAGCGCATAAGAAAGAGAGAACCTTGGACTGAAATAAATTTTTTTGTTAAGCGCTGTAAAAATATCTGAACGCACTCCAATGTTTGCGGTTAAACTGTTAAAGAACAAGGAATTGTAATTTGTATAGACACCAAACTTGGTATAATTATTCTCAGTCTTTAAAGAAGTTAGAGGAAGCGAATCGCCAAAACTTGTAACAAATGTTGGAAACAAAACATCATAATCTGCTTCAATTAGTTTTGCAGTTCCGCCAAAGTTAATCTCAGAAGTTTTAGATAGTTTGAAAACCAAATCAGCGCGCAAAGAGTTTTCTTCTTCTTTGGATTTGTTTGTGAAGATTGGATTTAAAAGTAAATCACTTTGCCTGCTGTCGTAATCAACATAGTTTCTGCTTAACGCAAGATTAAAAAATCCATCGGTAAATAAATGTCTGTAAGTAAATCCTGCAACATATTGAACCTGATCTGTTCCAAGAATTCTTGAGTTATCAAATCGCTGATCTTCATCATCATTAAAAAATTTAACATTATCAAACGCACTTATAAATAAAAAACTGAACGCATCTTGTGCGTGAGGATTGAAATCTGCTTTTAGTAAAACATCATAATACTCCGGTACAAAGGAAAAATTTGCAGCTTTAAAAATAAAATCAAGATAACTTCTGCTTGCAGAAAAAATAAAATTTGATTTTTCTGTAATTGGTCCCTCTAAGTTTAATCCAAATTGTGAAGCAGAGATTGTTGCCTTTCCGCCAAATCTATCTTCTCTTCCATCTCTAAGATTAATATCAAGAACAGATGAAAGTTTATCACCATAAAGTGCTGAAAATCCACCAGTTGAAAAAGATGTTTCTCGAACAAAATCCAAGTTAACATAACTTAACGGACCGCCTGTTGCGCCTTGAGTTCCAAAATGATTTATGTTTGGTACTTCAATTCCGTTTATAAGATATAAATTTTCCGATGGGGCACCACCACGAACAATTAAATCATTTCTGCCGGCATCGGCTTGAGCAACTCCGGGTAAGATTGATAATGCACGAACAACATCTTCAAATCCGCCGGGACTTCTTCTTATTTCTTCATAACTAAAATTTCTAATGCTATTAACTTCAAGCGGATCTTTTCTAAAGTAATCGCTTGTAACTGTAACGCCTTCAAGTATGATTGCTTCAGCAGCGAGTTCAAAATTTATTTCTGCAGGTTTACCCGTTTGAATTACAACATCAGTTTTAGTTTGTGGGTTGTATCCTATAACAGAGGCTCGAACTTGATATGTACTGACTGGAAGACTGTTTATTTTATAATAACCTTCTTCGTTTGTTGCTGCTCCATAATTAGTTCCAATAACAATGATATTTGCAAATGGGATTGGCTGTTTAGTGGTAAAATCATAAACCCTACCATAAACATCGCCGGATGGTGTTTGTGCAAATAATGAATTAGATAAAAGTATTAACAGAGTAAAGAATAATTTTGTCATTTTATTAAAGAATTTATTTAAAAATTGTTTGTATGAGTAAGTTAAAACACGAAAAATATAAGAAAGTTCATTTTATCATTAACATAAAATGTTTTATACCAAAATCTATTTCGTTATATTTTTAATGAAATGATTTTATTTTAGATTCAATGACAAAAAAAAAGATTAATACCTCCTCAAAAGTTACAGATAAGAACGCAAAAGATTTATTATACAGTGGATCAGTTGAAAAAATATTGATTACCACACCGCAAAATTCTATCCTCTGCGATGTTGCTTCGGCATTTGATGATCAATTTCACTGGTCTCAAAAATTTTCTGATAATAAAATCGAATCTTTTTATTCTCCCTGTATTGAAAAAGTTACTGGATATAAACCGGAAGAAATTGTCCAAATGAATATGTTTGGCAGAGAACTTATTTTGACAGAAGATTTTCCTTACGTAAAAAAAGAAATGAGTCGTATTGAGGATGGGAATGCAAATAGTGTAGAATTGGTATACAGAATTACTCATAAAGACGGGCATGTAATTTGGCTTAAAGAACAAATTAAATCAGATACTGACAAAGATGGAGCAAGAATCATTAAGGGTTTAGTGATTGATGTAACAGAATTTTTAACTAAAGAAGAACATCTTTTTAAAGATATTGAAGAATTAAAAAATAAAATTGCTGCCAGAGATAATTTTCTCTCTATTCTTTCTCACGATCTTCGGGCACCATTTTCCAGCATACTCGGATTTACAGAAATACTTTTAAGTGATGCTGTTCTTACAGATAACGAAAAAACAGAATATCTTAATTATATAAATGACTCCTCGAACAACCAACTTCGTTTAGTTAATTATTTGTTGGACTGGTCTAATCTTCAAACTGGAAGAATGCATATTGAACAGCACAGGGTGCAGGCACAAAGTTTAGTTTTTAATTGTATCTCGGCACTTACCGGCAATGCAATGAGGAAGAATATTGATATCAAGGTTAATGTGCCCGAATCAATTTTTATTGAAGCTGATGAAAGATTAATGATTCAGGTTATAACAAACCTTGTAAGCAATGCGATAAAATTTTCTAATGATGGAAAAACAATTCACATTTCTGCCGATCGATTTAACAGCGAACTTGTTGAGTTTGTAATTCGTGATGAAGGTATCGGAATTCCAGAAAATTATCATCCCAGAATATTTAATTTCGATAAAATGTTTTCTACCAGAGGAACAAGAGGTGAAAGAGGTACCGGGTTAGGCCTGTCTCTAGTTAAAGAAATTATCGAGAGGCATAAAGGACAGATTTGGTTTTACTCAAAAGAAAGATCCGGCAGTGAATTCCATTTTACTGTTTCAAGTTCAGAGAACACTATATTACTGGTTGAGAACAACAAAGAAGATTATTCCAGATTTGAAAAATTAATTTTGGAAAATTATCCCGAGTTTAAATTCCTGGGGACAAACAACGGATTTGAAGCAATAAATATAGTATTAAAACAGCATCCATCTCTTATTATCTCTTCGCACAATCTTCCATTAATGAATGGTGTGCAATTTGTAAAATCAATTCTTCGAGGCGATAAACGATTTTATGCTCCAATAATTGCATTAGTTGAATCACCTGATGACTCATTAATAAAATCGTATCATGAAATAGGTATTAGATCTATTCTTTATAAACCAGTTGATCTAAGATTGTTTAACAGAGAAATAACATTAGCACTTAATTAAATTATTCAAAAGTCTTATTAATTCAATTTGAAGTTGACTTTAACTATTTTTCATTTGTTTAATAAAAATTCTCGGAGGAAATAGTGAATCTTGCTGTCGTTGGAACCGGTTATGTCGGTCTCGTCTCTGGCACATGCCTTGCAGAAACAGGAAGTAATGTTATCTGCGCGGACATCGATAAAAATAAAGTTGAGCAAATGCAAACCGGGCAAATACCAATTTATGAGCCCGGGCTAGAGGTTTTATTTTTAAGAAACATTGTAAAAAAAAGATTATCATTCACAACAGATTTACGTGAAGCTGTTCGTAAATCAGATGTGATATTTTTGTGTTTGCCTACTCCACAAGGCGGCGATGGAGCCGCTGATCTTAAATATGTTTTAAAAGTTGCGGATGATCTTGGTCTTATGTTTCGGGATGAACCTGATCTTGATTTTAAAGTTATAGTTGATAAAAGCACTGTTCCAGTTGGAACAAGTGACAGAGTTCGTTCAGCAATAAGAAAGCATGCGCCAAATTTTGATTTTGATGTTTGTTCCAATCCTGAATTTTTACGTGAAGGAATTGCTGTTGAAGATTTTATGAAACCAGAAAGAGTTATAGTTGGAACAAGCAATGAAAAGACAAAAAAAGTAATGGAGCAGCTTTACGAACCATTTGTTCGGACTGGAAATCCGGTTTACTTTATGGATGAAAAATCTGCTGAGATGACAAAGTACGCTGCAAATTCTTTTATCGCTGCAAAAATATCTTTTATGAATGAGATCGCAAGGTTATGTGAACTAACCGGTGCACAGGTTGATGCAGTAAGATTAGGCATTGGTTCTGATTCCAGAATTGGTAAAAGATATTTGTTTCCTGGAATTGGTTACGGCGGCTCTTGTTTTCCCAAAGATGTACATGCTTTGGTTAATACTGCAAATGAAAATAAATATGATTTTAAGATTTTAAAATCAGTAATAGATGTTAACAAAGATCAGGTAAATCATTTCTTTAAAAAAATATCGAAACATTTTAAAGAAGAGCTTAAAGGAAAACATTTTGCAATGTGGGGATTAGCCTTCAAACCAAACACGGATGATGTTCGCGAAGCACCTGCGCACTATCTTATAAAACTTTTATTAAATGCCGGCGCAACAGTTAAAGCTTATGATCCTGAAGCAAATAAAAGTACAAAAGCTGTACTTGGCGATATTATCGAGTATTCAGAAAGATCAGATGAAACATTAAAAGATGCGGATGCGTTAATTGTGGTTACTGAGTGGAAGGAATTCCGTAATCCGGATTTTGATATAATAAAGAAATCTTTAAAAGCTCCTGTTATATTTGATGGAAGAAATCTTTATGACCTGGATAAAATGAATAATCTAAAGTTTACTTATTATTCAGTGGGCAGAACAGATATCATTAATTAATATTTTAAGAGAAGTGAAACATTCATGATTCATTCCTCTTCCAGTTTAAACTAAAAAACTTAAATATTTTTATAAAATGTTAAATCAATCTGAAATCTCCTCTCTCTCAAAAGGCGATCCAATCGATCATTTCCTGCTTGTAAAAAAAAGTGAATTAAGATTAACTAAAGCCGGTAAAGAATATCTTTCATTAGAACTTGGCGATAAATCAATTTCATTGGCGGCAAATCTTTGGGATGATGTTTCAGGATTTAAATCAATAAAAAATTCTTTAGCTGTTGGTGATGTTGTCAAAATTACAGGTTCGATGGATGATTATCAGGGAAATCCTCAAGTCAAAATTGAATCAATCAGATTAACAAAACAAAGTGATGATGTAGCACCAAAGGATTTTTTGCCAAAGTCTTTACGTGATCTAAATCTGATGAAAAAAGAATTTATATCTAGATTGGAAAAGATTGCCGACACTGATTTAAAAACTCTGATGAAAAATATTTTTTCTGAAGAAAGGTTTGAAAAATACACTTCAGTTCCTGCTGGTAAAATGTGGCATCACGGTTACATCAGCGGATTAATAGAACATACTTTAGAAATTATTAGAATATGTGATTTGATGTGCGATATTCATCCACAAATAAATCGTGATCTTTTAGTTTGCGGTGCAATGCTTCACGATTTTGGTAAGATTGAAGAGTTATCTTTTAATCCGGTTTTTGAATACACGGATAAAGGCAAATTACTCGGGCATATTGTAATTGCAGCAATGATCGTTAATGATGAGATAAATAAAACACCTGATTTTCCTGAAAACTTAAAAAATAATCTCTTACATTTAATTCTTAGTCATCAGGGAAAATTAGAGTATGCATCCCCGGTTGTTCCAAAAACTTTAGAAGCAATTACTCTATATCAGGCAGATGAATTAAGTGCAAAAGTGAACGCATATAAAAATGTTATTACAAATGAAATCAAACCGGGATCGAATTGGACAAAGTTTATTTCTCTTGCCGGTACTGACATACATTCACATGGCTTAGAAAACAAATCAGATGAAAATAAAAAAACATTGTTCGATTAATTTTAATAATCAGAAGGAGTACAAATGAAAAAGATTATAGAACTTACATTCATTCTGTTGCTTGCATTTGGGGGAGTTAATATTTCATTCGCTCAAACGGTGGATGACTTATTAAAACAGGGAGATAAATATTCTGCTGAATTTCAAAATCAGAATGCTTTGGATACATATCTTAAAGCCGATAAGTTATCTCCAAACAATTGGGAAGTTTACTGGAGGTTAAGTCGGGTATATGTTTATAAAGCTGAAAAAATGCCCAATACTAATGGTAACCAAGAGGATGAACAATTAGCAGTCTATCAAAAAGCATATGACTATGCAGATAAAGCCGTTAAACTTGCGCCTGATAAATCTGTAACTTTTGTAAGAAGAGCAATCGCCAATGGAAAAATTGCTTTATTTAAAGGAGTTTTTTCTGTTGCAGGTGTTGTAAATTCTGTAAAGTCTGATTGCGAGAAAGCAATTGGTTTGGGAAACGGAGGCAGCTATGTGCAAGCTTTAGCACATTATATATTAGCCAGAACAAATGCTAAAGTCAGCGAAAAATGGGCGCCTGCAAGAGCAGTGCTTGGTCTCGGCTGGGCAGACATAGATGTAGCAATTAATGAATATAATATTGCCATAAAACTCTATCCAAATTTCAGAATGTTTTACCTTGATTTAGCCAAAGCATATATCAGGCAAGATGAATATTCAAAAGCTAAAGAAAATTTGAATAATGTAATTTCAAGTCCTAAAAGAGATGAAAATGATGATGAAGTTTTATCGGAAGCAAAAAAACTTTACGAAGAAATTAAAAACGAGTAATTAACCTTACCCAATCCCTCTCCTTATCAAGGGGAGGGAATTAGGTGAACGGTTTTTTAATATACTGCTATGACTTTCAATCAAACATTTCTTGTCAAACTTACCGAATCAAAAAAAATTGTTTTCTTTACTGGTGCTGGAATATCTGCTGAATCAGGTATTCCAACTTTTCGAGGTAAAGATGGTATCTGGAACAAACTAAAACCTGAAGAACTTGCGAACTTTAATGCATTTATGCAAAATCCGAAAATGGTGTGGGAATGGTACAACCATCGCAAAAAAATTGTACACGAGGCAAAACCTAACTCCGGACATTATGCAATTGCAGAGATGCAGGATTTGTTTGAAGAAGTTACAGTTGTAACTCAAAATATTGATAACCTTCATCGCCGTGCCGGAAGTAAAAACATTTTTGAACTACATGGAAACATCGAAAGAAATTTTTGCATTAATTGCAAAACATTTTATAATGAAGAACTAGATTTTTCAAATGGAGTTCCTAAATGTAAATGCGGCGGATTGATTCGTCCCGATGTAGTTTGGTTTGGCGAATTTCTTCCTGAAGACCAATTTGAGGGTGGAGAAAAAGCTGCGGTTTCAAGTGATATATTTTTTGTCGTGGGTACTTCTGCGGTTGTTTATCCTGCTGCGGGATTAGTTCATTCTGCAAAGCGTGCAGGCTCGTACATTGTTGAAATGAATGTAGTAGAAACAGAAATCTCATCTATTTGTGATGAATCTTTTTTTGGTGAAGCAGGGATAATACTTCCTGAAATTGTTAAAGAAGTTAAAAGAATCAGAAAGAAATAATTTTACTGATTTTTCTTCGGCACAATTAAACTTAATACTGCGGTAAAGACAGCTGCTCCAATGATTGACCAAATGATTGGGTAATTTATTCCGCGTATTTCAAACGACCAGAAATCCGGGAAATGAAATTCACGGGCAAGTATAGTTCCAATGTAAGCGCCAATAAATCCAACAACAATTGAAATAATACATCCGCCGCGCTTAAATCCCACAAGAGATCTGCCAATCCCGCCTGTGATACCTGCGATAAGGAGTAAAAGTATAATTTCAAACATTTTGTCCTCGTTGTTTTTTTTATCCAATTACAAAATAGGTTTTATTCCGATTAAATTCTTGTAATATTTAAATTAGAACTATTATAGGAATATTTGGTTATTATTTGACTAAAATAAAGGACAGGATTTGAATCGCAGAAAATTTTTAAGAAATATTTCATTCGCATCCGCAGGGTTTTTATTCGTTAGCGAAAAGATACAAGCAAAGCAGCAGCCTGTTTTACCCAACTTTAAACCCGATCCAGCAAAATGGAAAGATGATGAAATTAATATTGCCTGGATTGGGCACTCAACAGTTATAATAAATTTTTATGGTATAATAATTTTAACAGATCCTGTTTTATTTGAAAGAATTGGTGTTAGCATATTTGGGATGACGTTCGGTCCAAGCAGGTTTACTCATCCCGCTTTAACTGTGGATGAAATTCCCCAACCCGATATTATTCTTCTTTCTCACGCACATATGGATCATATGGATTTTGAAACTCTTTCAACAATTGTGGATAATTATCCTAATCAAATAGATTGTATAACAGCTTACAACACTGCTGATATTATTGCTGAACTTGAATGGAAATCGTTGCAGGAAATTGACTGGAATGAAGAAACCAATTTGCAAGGAATAAAATTTAAAGCTCTGGAAGTAAAACATTTCGGCTGGCGCTATCCATGGGAATGGGGTCGCTCTAAAGGTTATAGGAAAGAGGGAAGAAGTTATAATGCCGTTATACTTGAAAAGAATGGGAAAAAAATACTGTTTGGAGGAGACACAGCATTTCATGATTTATTTAAGCCATTAAAAGATGAAAACATTGAAATTGCAATTATGCCAATTGGGGCTTACCAACCATGGAAAAAAAATCATTGCAATCCTGAGGAAGCCTTGATAATGGCAAATGATCATATTGGTGCAAAATATTTTATTCCAATCCACACAAAAACATTTAAGCAAGGCACAGAACCGATTGATGAACCATTAAACTGGTTAAGTAATTCGGTAATAAATTTTATTATTAAACTTGGCTTAGATGATATTGGAAAAACGTTTACTCTCAAATCTATTTAATATCTTTACATAGTATTTTATTGAATTATTCATTAAAAAAATTATTATGCAAAATACTTTATGAACAGATTAGAAAAAGGTTTTATCCAGATTTACACAGGTAATGGTAAAGGAAAATCAACTGCGGCAATTGGGCAAGCTGTGCGAGCCGCTGGATATGGACTTAAAACTTACATTGCACAGTTTATGAAAGAATATCCATACAACGAATTAAAAAGTTTAGAACTTTTGCATGAATGGATTACAATAGAACAATTTGCCGGAGATGATTTTGTTTATAGAAAAGAAATGCCAAACAAAGTTGAGATGGATAAAGCAAGACGCGGACTTGAAACAGCAAAAGCAAAAATGCTTAGCGGCAAATTTGATTTGATAATTCTTGATGAGATATTGGTATCAATCCATTTTGGTCTGTTTAACGATGAAGAAGTGATGACATTTATGAAAATGAAACCTGAAAATGTTGAATTGATTTTAACTGGCAGAAATTGTCCGGATAAAATCCTTGAAGCCGCTGATCTTGTTACAGAGATGAAAGTTATTAAGCATTATTATCAGGAAGGTGTTTTGGCAAGAAAGGGGATTGAATCATAATTGCAATGTACTCTTAATTTTTACGGACATGGTTTTTTGTTTTGGAACTTTTTTCTGTAAAAACGAATTGTTAGTTTAGATTAAGATTATTGGAATAACTTGCTATGAATGAAATAAAACAATCTCAGTTTCTAGGGTTTTACAACGCTCTTGTTGATGGAGATAAGGATAAATGTATACATCTCGTTCAAACTCTAATTGAAGATGGTGTTGATCTTAAAAATATTTATGTGGAATTATTTCAAACATCATTATACAGAATTGGAAAACAATGGGATCATAACAAGATGTCCATTCCTGAAGAACATATGGCGACTCAAATTATTGAATCACTTATAAGTCGTTTTGCCCCTATTGGAAAATCCGAATCAGATAAAAAAGTTGTAGTAACCTGTATTGATAAAGAGTATCATGAAATTGGAGCTAAAATGGTTGCAAACATTTTTGAGCTTGCAGGATGGAAAGCCTATTTTCTTGGTGCATCAGTTCCTACAAAAGAAACGATTAAATTTGTAAAACAAATTGATCCGAAAGTAATTGCACTTTCCTGGAGTTTATATTTAAACCTCGGAAGATTTTTAGAAGTTGTAAATCATCTTACAAGATTTTTTCCGACAAAGAAAATACTTATTGGTGGGCAAGCACTAAGTCAAGACTCAAACATTTTAAAAAAGTATAAGAATGTAGAGTATATTGATTCGCTGAACTCTTTAGAATCTTATCTAAAAGAAGAAAGAGTTTGAAGGTGAATAATTTTTTTACTTGGTCATTTCGAAGAAGCCTGTCTGACTGCAGACAGGTCTTCGGCTGAGAAATCTTCTATGTATATAGAAACAGATTTCTTCATCCTGCCTTGACTGCGTCAGAGGGCAGGTTGATCGAAATGACTTCTTAATGTGATTTAATTTACAGGCAAAGACTTAGTCTTTGCCTTTTGTTTTATCATTTAATATATTTAAGCATACTTAAATACATAATTAGCAATACTTAAATGATTAACATTTCACAAGAAGATTACTTAACCGCAATTTTTAGAAACCTTGATGATGCCGGTGAAATAAAGCCCAACCTGCTTGCATCAAAACTTGAAATCTCAAATGCTGCTGTTACAGATATGCTTCGTAAACTTTCGCGCGATGGTTTTGTTGATTATCAAAAATATAAAAGCATAAAACTTACAAGTGAAGGTGAGGGGTATGCTAAAAATATGCTTCGCCGTCATAGAATTTGGGAAGTGTTTCTTCATCAGACTTTGGGAATGCCGTGGGATAAAGTTCATGATGAAGCTGAAAAACTAGAACATTCTTCTTCGGATGAGATAATTAATCTATTGGAAGAATTTTTAGATTATCCTGAAGTTGATCCGCATGGTTACCCGATACCAGATAAAAATGGAAAAATGAAAAAGAGCAAAACAGTTATAGCTATAACGGAACTAAATGAAAATGATTCGGCAAAAGTAATCCGTGTTAATGATGATGTAAAAAATCTTCTTTCTTATGTAACAAAGATTGGAATTGCTTTAGGCAAAGTAATTCTAATAAAAGATAAACTTGAATACGACGGCTCAGTCTTAATTAAAATTGAAAACAAAGAAATAAATCTTAGCAACAAAATTGCTTCAAACATTTTTGTTGAAAAGATAAAGCAGGTGATGAGATGAATGAACACTTAGTGTTTTTGATAACCGGTATTTTAGTAATACTAATTTTTGTGTTAATATTTTATCCGAACAAAGGAATAATTTCTGTTTGGAAAAAATCCCGATATGCAAATAAAAAAGTTTTGATAGAAGATGCGCTAAAATATCTTTACAACTGTGAGTATAATAATACAACATGTTCATTAAACGGCATTGCCGGAAATCTTTCAATCTCTGCAGACGATGCCACCGAAATAACAGCCAGACTTGAATCGATGGGGTTGGTTTCTGTAAAGAAAGATGAGCTTAGTTTAACATCTGATGGAAGATCTTATGCTCTTCGTGTTATTCGTGTTCATCGTTTGTGGGAAAAATATCTTGCCGATGAAACGGGCATAAAAGAAAATGAATGGCATCAAAAAGCAGAAGAGTTAGAGCACAAATTAACACCAGAACAAGCTGATCGGCTTGCGGCACAAATTGGCAATCCTGTTTTTGATCCTCACGGCGACCCTATTCCATCGGCTTCAGGTGACCTTCCATCGAAAAAAGGAAAGTTATTAAACGAAATGAATGTCGGCGAGTTTGCAAATATTATTCACATAGAGGATGAACCGAATGCAATTTACAGTCAAATACTTGCACAAGGATTATATCTCGGCATGCAGATAAGGATGATGGAAGTTTCTGATAAACGAATAAAGTTTATTGCGAATGGTGAAGAGTGTGTTCTCTCTCCATTGATTGCAAAAAATATTACGGTTGGAGTTATAAAGTTTGAAAAACAAGTTGAAGGTAAATTTAAAACTCTTTCATCATTAAAAATTGGTGAAGAAGGAACTATACTCGGCATTGCAAAAGCTTTACGCGGGCAGCAGCGAAGAAGATTAATGGATTTAGGTATTGTGCCGGGTACAAAAATTGAAGCTGAGCTTGTAAGTTTAACCGGCGATCCAGTTGCATATAGAGTGCGGGGTACATCAGTTGCGTTGCGTAAACAGCAAACCGATAAAATTTATTTAAATAATGAATGACTTAAGCTTTGTGTGATATTTTTATTCGACCGATATTCGGATAGGTTGTCAAATTAAGAAATGTCATTTCGAGGAAGTCCTCGACCGAGAAATCTGGAACTTTATGGTATGTAAGATTTCTCCTTTCAGTCGGAATGACACTTTACATTGTTTAGAGAATTAACTTTAAATATTGTGGAAATAAATAATCATTTGATTTTAGGAAAGTAAAAATGGCAAGTGCTGATTTAAATAATTGTGCCAATTGCCCTGTTCACAATATGGGCAATTTAAAAAAGCTTGGCATTGATATGAGCAGTTTTGATTTTGTTGTGGCTCTTGCAGGTAATCCAAATACAGGCAAGAGCACCGTGTTTAATTATCTAACAGGATTAAGACAGCACACCGGCAACTGGCCCGGTAAAACTGTAACGCGTGCTGAAGGTGGATTTGAATACGGTGAGAAAAAATTTAAGCTTGTTGATTTGCCGGGTACGTATTCACTTCTCTCTACAAGTACGGATGAAGAAGTTGCTCGTGATTTTATTTTATTCGGTCAACCGGATGTAACGGTAATAGTTGTTGATGCAACAAGAATAGAAAGAAACTTAAATCTTGTTTTGCAGATTTTAGAAATTACGGATCGTGCCGTGTTGTGTTTAAATCTTATGGATGAAGCAAAGCGAAATGGAATTACTGTTGATGATAGAACATTAGCAAAGGAGTTAGGTATTCCTGTTATTCCCACTTCAGCAAGACAAGGTGAGGGAATGAATGAGTTGTTGAATATGATTCACGATGTTGCTTCGGGAAAATATATTTGTAAACCTTATAGATTAAAAACTAATTCAGCTGAGTTAAATACAGCAATAGAAAAATTGAGCAAAGAAATAGAATTAGAATTTCCTGATATATCAAATCTGCGTTGGGTTGCCTTGCGATTACTTGAAGGTGATCAAAGTATAATTGATGCAATACGAAGCGGTGATTTAGGGAATCTTAAAAAAGATGTCACCCTGAGCGAAGTCGAAGGGTGAATGAAAAAATAATATGGACAATAACATAAATCGAGAATCAATTTTAGCAACAGCTAACAGCTTGCGTTGGGAAGTTGAAGAAAATCTGCACGATACTTTAATGGAATCCATCTATGAAAATGCAACTGCTATTGCAGGCAAGGTTGTAATCTATCCGGATAAAAAACCTGCGTTTAGTTTAGACAGAACTTTAGATAAAATTCTTACAAGCAGGTATCTTGGTTTTCCTATAATGTTTTTAATTCTTGCCGTTGTATTTTGGATAACGATTCAAGGTGCAAATATTCCATCCGGAATGATTGCCTCATTACTTGTTGATACTCTCCAACCTGCATTAAAAAATCTTGCAAACTCCATCGGTTTTCCCTGGTGGTTAAGCGGAGTTTTGATTGATGGCGCCTATCTCGCAATGGCTTGGGTAGTAAGTGTAATGCTTCCGCCAATGGCAATATTTTTTCCGATCTATACTCTGCTTGAAGATTTTGGTTATTTGCCGCGTGTTGCTTTTAATATGGATCCGCTTTACAAAAAAGTTGGCGCACACGGCAAACAGGCATTAACAATGACAATGGGATTTGGCTGTAATGCGGCTGGAGTTGTAGCCACAAGAGTAATTGATTCCCCGCGCGAAAGATTAATTGCAATCATAACAAATAATTTTTCGCTATGTAATGGAAGATGGCCTACACAGATTTTAATCGCAACAATATTTGTTGGTGGTGCAGCACCAGCTTATCTTGCTGGAATTGCTTCTGCCGGGGCAGTAGTATTTATTGCCGTACTTGGTATATTATTTAGTCTAATTGTCTCATGGGGATTATCAAAAAGTTTGTTAAAGGGTGAAGCATCAGCATTTAGTTTAGAACTGCCGCCATACCGTCCTCCAAAAATTTTACAAACACTTTACACTTCCTTAGTTGATAGAACAATATTTGTTTTGTGGCGTGCAATTGTTTTTGCTTTGCCTGCAGGAATGATTATTTGGCTTGTTGCTAACATTACAATTGGTGGAGTTTCCATTGCAAATTATTTTATCAACTGGGTTAATCCGGTTGCATTTATTTTTGGATTAAACGGAATAATTTTACTTGCTTACATAATTGCAATTCCCGCAAATGAAATTGTAATTCCAACCGTTCTAATGTTAACCGTTGCAAACATTGGTATGATGAGTGTTGGTTCGGGAAATGGAGTCATGTTCCAATTGGATTCCGTTACCGGCACAGCCGCAATCCTTCATGCTGGCGGATGGACTTTGTTAACTGGTATTAATTTAATGTTATTTAGTTTACTTCATAATCCTTGCTCAACAACGATTTATACGATTTATAAGGAAACAAAAAGTATAAAATGGACAGTCATCTCAACGCTTCTACCAATTGCAATGGGTTTTACAATTACATTTTTTGTAACTCAGATTTGGAGACTGATGTTTAACTAAATCGATCGAGATATTTTATTAGATTGTTTAGTGAATTTCCTATCTTTGAATATTCATTTACAATTTAAGTTTTGATGCACGCACATTCATATACAAATATCTGGGAAATCATTTTAGGTTCATTTACTGATACTTATTTAATGATTCCAATCTTGTTTACTCTTTACTTTGCATTAGAATATTTTTCACATACAAAGCAGCTTGATGTAATTTCATTCCTTAAAATTTCCGGTCCGATGGGACCATTAGCTGGTACTTTGCTTGGATTAATTCCTGAATGCGGAATGTCGGTTTTTGTAACCTCACTTTTTTTAACGCGCAGAGTTTCAATCGGTACTTTGATTGCAACTTATCTTGCAACTTCTGATGAAGCCTTGCCTGTGTTGATTGCAAATCGTGAACAGGCGAGTTACATTTTTTATATACTCGGATTAAAATTATTAATTGGTATTTCTTCGGGCTATCTGATTGATCTTCTAATCTCGAAAAAGTTTTACGAAGGCAAAGCTCCGGAAATAAAATCATCCCACGCTGTAGAAATAGATGTTGAGCTTCATAAAACAAGATATATGGAAATTACCATTCATAGTTTAAAGAGAACCTTAAGAATTTATTTTTGGGTTTTTTCAATTACCATTGCTATCGCATCATTGTTTACACTCTTTCACTCAGAAGATTTAATGGGCTCGCTTAATGTCAGCCCAATAATTCAAATTTTTATAGCTGCGTTATTCGGATTAATTCCTAATTGTGCCGCATCAATTGCAATTGCAGAAGCTTTTCTGCACACAGGATTATCACTCGGAGCTACGATTGCCGGATTAAGTTCAGGGGCGGGCTTTGGTCCAATAGTTTTGTTTAAAGATGGAGAAATAAAAACCTCATTAAATATTTTAGTATTAACATTAGCTTGTGCAATATGTTGGGGGATAATCATTAACTTCGTTATGCACATTTGAAACCATCGAGGTTTACTGAAATAATTAAGAATTATTCTTTTATTTTAACTGCTTTTTTAGCTAAACCTCGAAGATTTCACAGATTTGCGTAAGATGGCTTATTAACTTTATTTTATAAAAAAAGATTAGGAAAATTAGTTAAATGGAAAAACTTAGATTGCTTTCCTGGAATGTTAATGGCATCCGTGCAATTCAGAAAAAAGGATTTGTTGATTGGGTGTTAAAAGAAAATCCAGATACTCTTTGCTTACAGGAAACAAAAGCATCTCCGGAACAATTATCTGAAGAGCTTTTAAACATCAATGGATATAAATCTTATTTCTCTTCATCAATAGTTAAAAAAGGTTACAGCGGAGTTGCAATCTATACAAAGCAAGAGCCGATAAAAGTTGAACACGGTTTTGGAATTACAAAGTTTGATGATGAAGGAAGGATCATAGCTGCTGATTACAAAGATTTTGTTTTGCTAAATATTTATTATCCAAATGGAAAGAAGAATGAAGAACGCTTGCAATACAAAATGGATTTTTATGATGCGTTTCTTGATTATACAAACAAGCTTGTTAAAAAAGGAAAGAAGCTTTTAATCTGCGGAGATGTAAACACGGCACACAAAGAAATTGATCTTGCAAGACCAAAAGAAAATGAAAAGACTTCCGGATTCCTTCCCATCGAAAGAGAATGGATGGATAAATTTTTCTCGAACAATTATCACGATACTTTTAGAATGTTTAATAATGAACCAGAAAATTATTCATGGTGGGATCAAGTAACACGTGCACGTGATCGAAATGTTGGTTGGAGAATAGATTACTTTTTTGTATCAGATAATTTTAAGAAAAATGTTAAAAATGCTTTCATCCTTCCCGATGTTATGGGCTCTGATCATTGTCCAGTTGGAATTGAGATAGAAGTTTGATTTAATGATTAACGAAAAAAGAATAAGATTACTTCAAAAAGGAAGTGAAACAAACGGACCAATAGTTTATTGGATGAGTCGAGACCAACGCGTGCACGATAATTGGGCTTTGTTGTTTGCTCAGCAGGTTGCTTTGGAAAAGGAAAAAACTCTTGTTGTAATGTTTAATCTTGTTCCTGCTTTTCTTGAAGCTACAATCCGGCAGTATGGTTTTATGCTTAAGGGATTGCGAGAAGTTGAATCAGAATTATCCAAGTATAACATTCCTTTTTTTATTACATCAGGAAAACCAGAAGAAGAAATTCCTAAGTTTATAAAAAACATTAATGCTTCAATACTTGTTTCAGATTTTGATTCACTAAAAATAAAAAGAATTTGGAAGCGTGATGTTGCAAAACAAATATCAATTCCATTTTATGAGGTTGATGCACATAATATTGTTCCGTGTTTACACATTTCTGATAAGATAGAATTTGCAGCTTACACAATTCGTCCTAAAATCCATAAAGCTTTAATTGAGTTTATGGATGAATTTCCATCCCTAAAAAAAATGAGCAAAAGCGAAATCTCATCTGATAAAACTGATTGGGATAAAATTCAAAAATCCTTAAAGATAAATTTTGATGTAAAAGAAGTTACTTGGATAAAACCAGGAGAAACTGCTGCACTAAAATCATTTAAGAATTTTCTTAATAATAAACTTGATCAGTACAATGAATTTAGAAACGATCCGACAAAAGATGGACAATCAAATCTTTCCCCCAATTTACACTTCGGACAAATATCAGCACAAAGAATTGCGCTTGATACAGAAATGTTTGATGGAAATTCAGAATCAAAAAAAAGTTTCCTTGAAGAATTAATTGTACGCAGAGAATTATCTGATAATTTCTGTTACTTCAATAAGAATTATGATTCATTCGAAGGATTTCATGATTGGGCAAAAACTTCATTGAATGACCATCGAAAAGATGAAAGAGAATTTGTTTATACCTCAAAACAATTTGAGGAAGCAAAGACTCACGAAGATTTATGGAATGCAGCTCAGACGGAAATGATTACTACGGGGAAAATGCATGGTTATATGAGAATGTATTGGGCAAAGAAAATTCTTGAGTGGAGCAAATCTCCAGAAGAAGCATTAAAGATTGCAATTTATTTAAATGACAAATACGAACTTGATGGGCGCGATCCAAACGGTTACACTGGAATCGCTTGGTCAATAGGTGGAATTCATGATCGGCCCTGGTTTGAGAGAGCAGTTTATGGAAAAATTCGATATATGAATCGCAACGGTGCTGCTAAAAAGTTCGATATTAAGACTTTCATAAAGAAATATAATAATTAAACCTTACCCGAGCTTCTTACCGCAAATGTCTTAGGCATTAGTAACATCTTCTCATTCTGCAACATCATAAAGTTAAAAATTTGCAAAAAATCCTATTTTTTTCATACAGATTTAACGGCACTTAACTTGAGTTAAATAGTTACTAAAAATGAATATTCAACAGAGAACGACATCAGAATTAACAAAAAAACTTAGTCATCAATGAAAAGCCATTCGCAGAAACTTCAACTAAAGCTAACATTAGAGTTCTCTCTCTTCTTTATTGTGATATCCGCAATAATCTATTTCTATACAACATTTAGATTTGAAGACCAGCTAATGGAAAAGTATAGATATAAAGCTTCTGTATTTGTTAATTACCTTGAACAAAATCCACAAATATTTTGGCAGAAAAAATTTTTTGATGTGGAAAGTGCAAAACAATTATTAGATATTAATGATGCACTTTATCTTGTTGTTGAAAATAATGCGGGAGAAGTTTTTGATGCTATAAATCTTGAGTCTGCTGAAAATAATTATTATGTGTTAGCAAAGAAGGATTATGAAGGAATCTCTAAAGATGAAAGAGTTTTTAATATCGTATTGCCTGTTATCATAGGTAATACTCAGTCCGGGAAAATTTATGTTGGATTTGAATCGAACAAAGATGGACAAAAGTTATTTAAGAATAGGTTATTAACAGCATTATTTAGTCTTTCTATTCTTATGGCAGGAATGGTGTTTACTTATTTTCTAAATTCATTATCTTTTCGTCCTTTGTCTAGGATCATTAAAAAACTTGATACTGTTGCTACTCCTGCTGCTTACTCATTAGATAAAACATCTAACTCTTCAAAGAAAGATCAATTAGGAATTTTAGCAGATCGTGTAGATGTAGTGGTAAACGAGCTTGAAAAATCTTCTTCAGAAGTAGAATCACTTAACAAAAAACTTCACAGTGTTTTTAAAGATAAAATTGCTGAACTTAATTTTGAAATTAACCAGCGTAAAAAAGCCGAGTATTCTTTACAAAAAAGTGAAGAGCAATTCAGACTTGTTTTTCAAAATGCACCAATAGGTATTGTTATCATCTCAAGAGAAGGTAAAATTATTAGTGTGAATAAATCTTTTTGTGATACTTTGGGTTATCTGCGTGAGGAAATTATAGGCATTCCTATAAATGATTTATTTGATAACAACGATCTTGATGGGTTTAGTGATGAGGGATTTGATTTTAATGGCGCGCCTGTTGCTGATATAGATTCTCAAAAATTATTATTTACTAGAGAAGGTACAGAAATAGATGTTCTAGTTAAATCGGTTGCTGTTTTAGATGAATCCGGAAAAGTAAAACATTATGTGATGCAAATACTTGATATTTCTGAAATTAAAAAAGTTCAGAAAGAATTAATTACTGCTCTTGGTAAAGCTGAAGAGTCTGACAGACTTAAATCCGCTTTTCTCGCCCAAATGTCTCACGAAATAAGAACACCTCTTAATGTTATTCTTGCATCTATTCCATTGCTTGCTGATGAAGTTACTAGTGATGACGAGGATGTTAAGATAATTTTTGATTCTGTAAAAAGTGCTGGAAAAAGATTGCAGCGCACGATTGACATGATACTTAGCATGTCTTCTGTGCAAAGCGGAAATTACAAAGCTACTTATGAAAGGTTTGATTTAATTCCAGATCTTCAAAAACTAATTAATGAATTTAAATCGTTAAGCGAGGATAAAGGATTGGAATTAAGATTTAAGGGTAATTGTGATGAAGCCTTAGTAATGGCAGATAGATACACGGTTACTCAGATTTTTCAAAACTTGATCAACAATGCTATAAAGTACACTCTTAAAGGATACATTGAAATTGTAGTTGAAAATCTAAAAAATAATAAAGTTAAAGTAGATATTAGAGATACTGGTATTGGTATAAGTGGGGATTATTTACAAAATATTTTTACTCCATTTTTCCAGGAAGACGTTGGACACAAAAGACAATTTGAAGGCAATGGATTAGGATTGGCGCTCGTAAAAAAATATGTTGAACTTAACTATGCTGAGATCAGTGTCGAAAGCATTAAAAACACAGGCTCTGTTTTTTCTGTAATCCTTGAAAAAGAATTAGCTTCGGGATTGCGAACTAACGAACAAAAAAAAGATATTAGTAGCTATAAAATTTAAACCATTTTATTCTTTACATCTTAACTTCCATCATTTTCATCCCTATTTATATTATTGATTAAGATAATAAAACAATTACAAATTATTTTTATCTTGTGTTAAGACATTAATATTTAGGATAGTGCATTTGTCTAAAGTCATCTCATTTTATAAATATGTTAAAGTTGAAAATGAATTTTGCTGCAACTTAGAATGCAGGATAAGTACAAACGAAGGGATATACTATTACAGTTAAAGTTGCGTCTTTGCGCCTCTGCGTTTATTGTTTTTACCGCAGAGACGCTGAGAACGCGAGATGTTATTTCTTCCAATCAGCTAACATTTGTTTCATCCTATCAAAATCAAAAGGAGCAGTTGGCATTTTGCTGCCAAATTCAATTGCTTTTTCCATTGTAGATATTGCCTCTGATTTTTTATTCATCTTACTATAATATTGTGCAAGAATTCTGGTATTAAAATAATTCTCGTTAATTAAAGAGGAAGCTTGAATCCATTTAAATCCTTCATCAAGATTAATATTATTATCCAAACAATAAGTTGCGCCCGCCATCAGTTGATTTTCCTTAAAACTATCGCGTGCTTTTTGAACAGTTAAATCCTGAGTTTTAACTTCAACTTTAAATGAAACTTTTAACTTGTTCCAAACCAATTCAACGATTCCGGAATTATTTGTTACATCAGTAAACAGAAAAGTCATTCTTTCCATAAAGTAATGCTCTTCCGGCTTCACTTTTATTCTTAAAATTTCTTTTTTAGGATCAAATGTTGATCCTCCATCAACAGGAGTATCTTTGCTGAAAATTATTTCCCATTCATTTTCGTTAGGGATAGAATGAATTCCGTAAGTACCCGCCGCCAATTCATTTCCATTTATACTAACAGCGTCACTAAATGTAATGGTTGTTGCTTCATTGGCGCCTGTTCTCCAAACCTGACCGAATGGAACAAGCTCACCCCATATCTTTCTATCTTTAACTGCGGGGCTGCTATAATCAATAGTAATTTTTGTTACACCAATAAATTGAGAAACAGTTGCATCAGGACTTGGGCGAGGTGCCCTGAAATCCTGAGCAAATGAAATAACACTTAAAATTATTATGCTAAAAACCATTAATGCAGTTTTTCTCATATAGTATCCTTCCTTTTTATTTATAAACGATTGAACGACTGGATTGGATTAGTTAATTTCGATACCAAATTAAACATCATTTTTTATTTAAGCAATTTTATGGATGAAGAATTAAAAAAAGATATTGAACAAAGTTTAAAAAAAGCAAAACCTCATACAAAATGGGACGGAATTAAAATATGGTTACCCTCGATCATTATTTTGCCAATTGCACTTTACTGGGTTTTGAATCGTGGTGATTATGGTATGATTGATAATGCTGATCTTGTAATTCACGAAGCCGGGCATTTATTCTTTAAATTCTTTGGTAAGTATATCTATACACTCGGCGGAACTTTAATGCAGATAATCCTTCCATCAATAATTTTTTATTACTTTTTTAGAAATAATTATAGAACGGGAATGCAATTTTCACTTCTATGGCTTGGGCAAAACCTAATAAATATTTCTGTTTATGCCGCTGATGCGCAAGCAAGAATTTTACCTTTACTTGGGGGTAACAAAGTATATCACGATTGGAATTATTTATTAAGAGAAATTGGTTTGCTTCAGTATGATGCAGAAGTTGGTTATGTAATTTTTGGTACTGCCATCATTATTTTTATCATCACTCTAATTATGCCTCTAATTACTCAGGATTAAATATTATCTTTTGCCACAAAAATTTACCAGGTTTTATTTTGTTGAAATTTATTATTGCATTATTCCTAATTTGCTTGAGTACTGAATCTTTTGCGCAAAAGGATACTATAAAAAATTATTATCCAAATGGAAATTTGGAATCTGCCATAGTTTATGAAAACAAGGTTCGGCAAGGTGAATCAATTTTTTATTGGGAAAATGGAAGTATAAAAGAGAAAAGAAATTACAGTAATGATAAAGTCGAAGGGATCGTTTCGGATTTTTATCAAAACGGAAAAGTGCAAGAAAATTATTTTATTGAAGGTGGAAAAAGAATCGGTCCAACTGTGTATTATGACACGGCGGGAGCGGTAATTGATCAGGCATATTTTGAAGATGGAATGAGAGAAGGTCAGGAGTACGTTTTAGCGGGAAAATTTAGAAAAGAAGATTATGATAAGTTAGTAGCTAAATGGAAAGAACAGCAAAACAAAAAGAAAAATGATAATGATGAAATATTACTGCCGCCGGCAGAAGAAACTACGATTAAACTAAATGAAGATAGTATATATTTTGCTGATGCCGAGGTTATGCCTGAACCAATAGGCGGAATGAATACCATATATAAAAAACTTACTTATCCACTAGAGGCAAAAGAAAAAGAAATAGAGGGCACCGTAAAAATACTTGCGTTAATTGAAAAGGATGGAGAAGTTTCATCTGCCGAAGTGGTGCAGGGTATTGGCTACGGCTGTGATGAAAATGCACGGCTATCTGTTTACTACACACGCTTTAAACCGGGATTACAAAAAGGGAAAAGAATTAAAGTTCAAATGATAATTCCAATTGAATTTAAGCTGAATAAAACAACTAACTAATTTGTTTTTAACTTTGCATCCTTTGCGAGAAAAGGGATTCGCTTTCACGCAAAATGCGCAAAGAAAAACTTAGACAAAAAACGCTAAGAAACATTAAACCTAAGATTTGTTAAAATGTTTTTTATTTCGTTATCAATACTTTTAAACTCAACATTATAGTTATTTAACTCTCTTCTCATCGGATAATTTTTTCTTTGCAAATCAAAATATTTTATTCGTTCATCTTCCTGCATCGTTAGTGTTTTCCGCATTCGTTCATCATCGCTTTGAATTGAATAGATGCTGGAAATCAACTTCTCCAAACTAGTTTCAATCTTGTCAGCAGCTTTAAAATACTTTAAAGAATTTGCTGGAGGTTCTGTTTCGAAGGAAAAAATTCTATCTGTTCTTAAAAAATTGCAAAGTGAATTATAAATAATCTGTGTGCCGTTTACTTTTCCCTCGTAAGAATATCCGGCAATATGCGGCGTTCCAATTAGTACCTCTTTTAACAAATCAACATTAATATCCGGTTCATTTTCCCAAACATCTAAAACTACTTTCAACTTCCTTTTTGTAATTACATCAAGCAAATCTTTGTTATTTATAACTGCTCCGCGGGAAGTATTTATTAGTATAGTTTTATCTTTAATTAGTTTTAGTTTCTCTTTGTTGAAAAGATGATATGTCTTATCTGTACCAGTAAAATTTAATGGAACGTGTAATGAAATAATATCTGCACTTAGAATTTCATTTAAATCGACAAAATTTCTTTTATCTCCATTTCTTTGCAAAGGCGGATCATTTATAAAAACTTTCATTCCTAATGCTTCTGCAAAATTTGCAACTTTACTGCCCACGTTTCCAACTCCAACAATTCCTATTGATTTATCTTTTAATGAAAACTTAAACTTGACTGCAAGATTAAGCAAAGCAGCAATTACATATTCTGCAACAGAATAAGCGTTGCATCCTTTAGCATCAGCAAAAACGATATTATTTTTATTAAGATATTTTAAATCAATATGATCAGTTCCAATTGTAGCTGTTCCCACAAATTTTACGGGAGTTTTTTTTAGGAGTTCTTCATTTACATTTGTGATTGAACGTACAATAAGAATTTCAGCATCTTTTAATGAAAAATTATTTATCTCGCGTCCAGTAAGCAGCCGTACCTTACCAAACTGATTAAAAGCGTTGCGAGCTAAAGCAATATTTTCATCAACAATAAGTTGTAACATAATTTTTATTCTACGATGTAATTCCTAAATTTCCAATTGAGATTTGAACATAATACAATTATTTTTTGCAAGCCAATAAAACAATACAAATCTATAAAATGTAACAACAAATTGTTTTCTCAAAAATAAGGATTTTCAGATGCTAAGCAGATTATTACAACCAGAAATCCAGTCTCTTATTGAAGAGAGAAAACTTGGTATCTTAAAGGAGATCCTTGCCGATTGGACTCCCGCTGATATCGCGGAACTACTTAGTGATCTTTCTGAAAAAGAAAGAGTAATTATCTTTCGTCTTCTATCTAAAGAATTAGCTGCTGATACTTTTGAGTATATGGATTTTGATACTCAGATGGAATTACTAAAAGCAATGGGCAAGGAAGAAAGCGCCGTAATTCTTAATGAGATGGATCCTGATGATCGTACAGCATTGTTTGAAGAACTGCCTTCTGCAGCGGCAAAACAATTGATACAATTACTCTCGCCTGAAGAAAGAAAAGTTGCGGTTAGTTTACTTGGGTACCCGGAAAATTCTGTCGGAAGATTGATGACTCCGGATTACATAGCAATAAAACCTACGTACACAATTCAACAGACACTTGATTACATCCGTGAACATGGAAAGAATAAAGAAACATTAAACATTGTTTACGTTTTAGATGATAGAGGGAAATTAATAGATGATGTTAAAATAAAAGAGTTCCTAATTGCCCCGCTTAATCATACCGTTTCTGATTTAATGGATGAAAATTTTGTTGCTCTTCATGTTTCTGATGATCAG
The DNA here is from genome assembly GCA_037444745.1 of Ignavibacteriales bacterium. Classification (GTDB taxonomy): domain Bacteria; phylum Bacteroidota; class Ignavibacteria; order Ignavibacteriales; family Ignavibacteriaceae; genus IGN3. The sequence continues at coordinate 123,997 of JBBILT010000009.1, read as the reverse complement.
GAAACGGCAGTTGAGGCATTTAAAAAATATGACAGAGTAGCATTACCCGTTATTGATCGAGCCGGTATTTTAATAGGCATCGTAACCGTGGATGACGTTTTTGATATTGCAGAAGAAGAGGCTACTGAAGACATTCATAAACTTGCCGCTATCCAGGCTTTAGAAGAATCATATTCCACTATATCGCTTTTTGAAATGATGAAGAAAAGAGGAAGCTGGCTTGCTTTACTTTTTGTTGGTGAGATGCTTACTGCATCTGCAATGGCGATGTTTGAAAATGAAATAAGCAAAGCTGTTGTGCTTGCATTATTCGTTCCGCTGATTATTTCCAGTGGAGGAAATTCCGGTTCACAAGCAGCCACCCTTGTTATTCGTGCCATATCTCTTGGTGAGATTACAATTAAAGATTGGTTCAAAATATTCAAAAGAGAACTAATTACAGGAGCCGCACTTGGTGGTTTGCTTGCAATAATTGGATTTTTAAGAATCACAATTTGGCAGGCAACATCGCATGTTTATGGTGAACATTGGTTCTTAATTGGAATAACTGTAAGCTTTTCATTAATTGGTGTCGTTCTTTGGGGAACATTATCAGGCTCTATGCTTCCTTTTTTATTAAAGAAATTAAAATTAGATCCAGCTACTTCATCAGCTCCTTTAGTTGCTACGATGGTAGATGTTAGCGGTTTAATAATTTATTTCAGCATAGCTCTTTTTCTTTTGAAAGGCACATTGCTTTAATCAAGGTATTTCCTGATCAAATCTGCATTGAATCTCATTAAATCAATTCAGTTTAATAACAGTATTATTTTTATATTTACATTATTATTTAATAATCAGAAGTTTATTCCGTGAATACAAAAAAAAATGTAAAAGGAATTATATTAGCGGGCGGTTCAGGCTCAAGGCTTTATCCTATCACAAAAGTTTACAGCAAACAATTAGCACTTATTTATGATAAGCCATTAATTTATTACCCGCTGTCTATTTTAATGCTTGGCGGAATAAAAGATGTGCTTATCATTTCCAACAAAGAAACAATTCCACTTTACAAACAACTTTTTAACGATGGCAGCCAAATTGGTATGGATATCAATTATGCCGTTCAGCCGGCTCCAAATGGAATCGCAGAAGCATTTATAATCGGCGAAAAATTTATTGGTGATGATAATGTTTGTTTGGTTTTGGGAGACAATATTTTTTATGGTGATCTATCTTTCTTTTATGAAGGGATTAAGATAAATGCCGGTGCTACAATTTTTGGTTATCAGGTTAATGATCCTGAAAGATATGGAATTGTAGAGTTTGATAAAGATGGCAAGGCAATTTCAATTGAAGAGAAACCTAAAAACCCAAAATCACAATACGCTGTACCAGGACTTTATATTTTTAATAATAAAGTAGTTAACATCTCAAAAAATTTAAAACCCTCTGCTCGCGGCGAATTGGAAATTACAGATGTTAATAAAGTTTATCTGCAAAAAGGTGATTTACATGTTGAAAAAATTGGCAGAGGAATTGCTTGGCTTGATACCGGAACTCCCGAAGCATTATTGCAGGCATCAAACTTTTTTGGAGTAATTGAAGACAGGCAAGGATTGAAAGTGGCTTGTATTGAGGAGATTGCATATCACAAAGGGTTTATAAATAAAAATCAATTTGCAAAATTAATAAACTCAATACCTAAATCATTATATCGCTCTTATCTTGAAAAAATTCTAAAAGAAGGATGATGCTTTTGGAAATAATTAAAACAGAAATAGATGGACTGCTTGTTTTGAAACCTAAAGTTTTTTCTGACGGCAGAGGTTATTTTTTCGAAAGCTACAACAAAGTATTATTTGATGAAGCTGGAATCAATTATGAGTTTGTTCAGGATAATATTTCAAAATCCAAAAGAGGAACTGTAAGAGGCATTCACTATCAGGTTGGTAACAAAGCCCAAGGAAAACTTTGCAGAGTTATTTATGGAAAAGTTATTGATGTTGCTGTTGATGTTAGATTTGGTTCACCAACTTTTGGTAAGTATTTCTCATTTGAGTTATCTGAAGATAATCACGTGCAACTATGGATACCGCCAGGATTTGCACATGGTTTTTCTGTTCTTTCTGATGAAGCAATATTTTCATACAAATGCACCGCTCTCTATAGTAAAGTACACGAACGGACAATAGTATTTAACGACCCTGATTTAAAGATAGATTGGAAAGTTGAAAATCCAATTGTTTCGGAAAAAGATTTAAAAGCTCCATTATTTAGAGACATTCAAAAAGATTTTATTTATTAATTATTTAATCATTAAGGACATTATATGCGCGTACCACTTTTAGATCTTAAACCTCAATATCAATCTTTAAAAAAAGAACTTGATGAAGCAATTATTAAAGTTGCAGAATCCCAGCACTTTATTCTTGGTCCTGAAGTTAGCGAAATGGAAAAAGAGTTTTGCAGTTATCTTGGCTGCAAGCATGCACTTGGAGTTTCATCCGGAACAGATGCATTACTTTTAGCTTTGATGGCTATTGATGTAAAACCCGGCGATGAAGTTATCGTTCCAACGTATTCATTCTTTGCAACAGCAGGAGTTGTTTCAAGATTAAATGCTACTCCCGTACTGATTGAAAATGATCCTGTTACTTTCAACATGGATTCAAAAGATTTTGAAAAGAAAATTACACCAAAAACAAAAGCTGTAATTCCGGTTCACCTTTATGGGCAAAGTGCAGAAATTGGTGAGATTGTTAGAATTGCAAAAGAACACAATATTCTTGTTGTTGAAGATGCAGCGCAAGCAATCGGAACACAGTACAAAGATGGAAAATTTGTTGGAACAGTGGGTGATATTGGCTGTTTCTCATTTTTCCCGAGTAAAAATCTTGGATGCTACGGCGATGGCGGTTTGGTTACAACAAACAATGATGACCTTGCAAAGATTCTTACAATTAAAAGAGTACACGGCGCTGATCCTAAATATTATCATAAAGTAATCGGCGGCAATTTTAGAATTGATGCTTTGCAAGCTGCAGTTTTACGAGTTAAACTTCCGCATCTTGATAACTGGTCTGAAAAGAGAAGGCATAATGCAAATCGCTATACAAAACTTTTTGTTGATGCTGGTTTAGCAGAAAAAACAGGTAAAACCAATTTTGATGCTAAGAATAATGTTCTTCTTCCAAAGGCAGTTTATGAAAAATCAGGAGCAAAGAATTATCACATCTACAATCAGTACATTGTTCGGGTTGAGCATAGAGATGCAATGAGAGAATTTTTATCCAAAAATGAAATCGGGACAGAAATATATTATCCTGTTCCATTCCATTTGCAGGAATGCTTTAAAGAACTTGGACACAAAAAAGGTGATTTTCCAATCTCAGAATTTTCAGCAAATACATCCATTGCTTTACCAATATATCCGGAATTGAGTGATGAACAATTAATTTTTGTTGTTGATACGTTTAAAAAATTCTTTAAGAAATAAAAGATATTAATGTTTAAAAAAATATTTCTGTTTTTGGCTTTAGGTTCTATTGCTTTTGCCCAGGTTGTTTATGAGCCGTTACACAGAGATGTTTATTCGTTCTTGTCAAGACTCAGTCAAAAATCTGTTATTGTATTTGATGATCAAATAAGACCGGTAAGTAGAAAATATATCGCCCAAAAACTTATTGAAGCATCTGAAAAATCAATCCTGCTAACATCTTTAGAAAAAGAGGAGCTGGAATTTTTTAATAAAGATTTCAAACGAGAATTTGATTTCCTTAATAATATTGAATCTGATTCATCACGAATGACATTACTTGGATATGATGAAGGAAACCGATTGAGACTTTTTGGTTTTAGAAATAATTTATTTACAGTGAATTTAAATCCAATATTCGGATTTAAAATTGGTTCACGTGATGATGAAAAATTAACACACTTTTGGAATGGAATTTACACTTACGGGTACATCAATAATTATCTTGGCTTTAGTTTTGAATTTAGAGATAATACAGAAAATGGCACTACCATTGATAAATATAAAAACTTCACTCCAATAACTGGGGTTGATGCGCGAACAGATAGAAACATTGTAGCTTATTCTTCCAATAAAATGGAGTACAGTGAAGTTAAAGCTGTATTAGCAACTGATTGGAGCTGGGGTTCTTTTACCATTGGTAAAGATTTTTTAGAATGGGGATACGGCGAAAGCGGTCTGCTTGTCCTTTCGCAAAAACCACCATCTTATGGTTTTATTAGGTTAGATATTAAACCTGTTGATTGGCTTCGTTTTAATTACATACACGGATGGCTTTCTTCTGATGCTGCTGATTCAAGTTCTTTTTTCTATAATAGAAACGGAACAATAAGTTTTTCATTCCGAAATAAATTTATTGCAAATCATTCTTTAATAATTACTCCAACTAAAGGACTTGATCTTTCCTTTGGAGAGTCAATTATTTATGATGATCAGTTAGAATTTCTTTATCTGATTCCAATAATGTTTTTCCGTGCTGCTGATCATCATTTAAGCCGACAAGTAAATGCGGCTGGAGGTAATGCACAGTTCTTTTTAGGGGTAAGTTCTAAAGGTCAAATTAAAAACACACATTTTTATGGAACTTTGTTTATAGATGAAATTACACTTAGCGGATTATTCGATTCTTACAAACAAAGAAATCAACTTGGCTATACGCTGGGTGGAGCAATTACGGATTTGCCAATCGAAAATCTTACCGCAAAAATTGAGTACACAAAAATCTATCCTTTTGTTTACAGACATTATGTTCAGACTGAAGATTATCAAAGTGCTTCTTACCCCCTTGGGCATTGGATGGGACACAATGCTGATCAGTTTTATGCTTCATTAAATTATAGATTTATTCGTGGATTGCAGGCAACACTTTGGGGTCAGTATATTCGCAAAGGAGGCGATGGGAATTACGATCAGCAGTATAACATACAACCACAGCCGCCGTTTCTTTTTGGATTAAGAAAAAATTTTGGGTACGTAGGTGCAGAAGTTAAATATGAATACACTCATGAACTTTTTGCTAAATTAAGTTTTCAAACTACTAATTCATCCATACAGCAAGATGATTTGAGTTTTGTTGATAAAAGATTGAATGAATTTTATTTTTCCATTTATTATGGATTATAATTTTTAATGAATGATTTAAATAATAAAAAAATATATCTCGCCGGTCATAACGGAATGGTTGGTTCCGCAATATTTAGAGAATTGCAAAATCATGGATATAAAAATCTTATCCACAAAGAACTTGCAGAACTTGATTTGAGAAATCAATCTGCAGTTGAAAAATTCTTTATTGAGTCAAAACCAGAAATAGTAATTATTGCAGCCGCAAAGGTGGGTGGAATACTTGCCAACAATACTTATCGTGCAGAATTTCTGTATGACAATTTGATGATTGAAGCAAATCTTATTCACGCTTCATTTCTTAATAAAGTTGAGAAAGTTGTTTTTCTGGGAAGCTCCTGCATTTATCCAAAGCTTGCGCCTCAACCCCTTAAAGAAGAATATCTGCTTTCAGATTATCTTGAGTTTACGAATGAGCCTTATGCAATTGCTAAGATTACAGGAATAAAACTTTGTGAAAATTATTATCGTCAGTATGGTTGTAATTATATTTCTGCAATGCCTACTAATCTATATGGACCGAATGATAATTTTAATTTAGAAACTTCACATGTTCTTCCTGCATTGATCAGAAAGTTTCACGAAGCGAAAGTTCAAAACAAAAACTCAGTTACAATTTGGGGAACAGGAAAACCTTTGCGTGAGTTTATGTATGTAGAGGATCTTGCTAACGCTATTGTTTTTATGATGGAAAACATTGAAGCAAAAGATCTTTATGAAAATGGAATTACTCATTTAAATGTTGGATCAGGAAAAGATATTTCAATTTCCGATCTGGCAAACTTGGTTGCAGAGATTACAGGCTTTAATGGCAAGATAGTTTATGATTCCACTAAACCCGATGGTACACCCAGAAAACTTATGGATGTTACTAGAATAAACTCGCTTGGCTGGAAATATAGAACAGAACTTCAAAACGGAATTGAAAAAACTTATAAATGGTTTTTAGAAAAATATAATTAAAGCAATAGCACGCGGATTGAACTGATTTAACGGATTGAAGCGGATTAAATCATTTGAAATCAGTCTCATCAGTTTAATCAGTGTACCATTAACCATAAAACTAAAGTAGAATATGAAAAAAGCTTTAATAACTGGCATAACAGGACAAGACGGAAGTTATTTAACAGACTTACTTCTTGAAAAAGGATATGAAGTTCACGGAATAATTAGAAGAAGCAGTTCTTTTAACACAGGAAGAATTGATCATCTTTATAATAATCCAGAGATACTTAATAAAAAATTATTTCTTCATTACGGCGATCTTGTTGATACAAGTAACTTAAATCGTTTGCTTGAAAAAATTCAACCGGATGAAATTTACAATCTTGCAGCTCAAAGTCACGTAAAAGTTTCATTTGAAATCCCAGATTACACAGCACAAGTTGATGCACTTGGTACGCTAAGATTTCTAGATGCGATAAGAGAAGTTGGATTAAGAAAAGTAAAATTTTATCAGGCTTCAACATCAGAACTTTTTGGGAAGGTGCAGGAAGTTCCGCAGAGTGAAAAAACCCCGTTCTATCCGCGCTCACCTTATGGAGTTGCAAAACTTTATGGTTACTGGATAATTGTAAACTACCGCGAAGCTTATGATCTCTTTGCTTGCAACGGAATTTTATTTAATCACGAATCACCCAAACGAGGCGAAACGTTTGTAACAAGAAAAATAACTCGTGCTGCTTCCAGAATTGCAGCAGGATTGCAATCCAATCTTTCTCTCGGAAATTTGGATGCAAAAAGAGACTGGGGATTTGCTCCTGAATACTGCGAAGGAATGTGGCGAATACTTCAATACAAAAAAGCTGAAGATTTTGTTTTAGCAACTGGACAAACAAATACCGTAAAGCAATTTATTGAATTAACATTTAAGCATCTTGGAATTGATTTGGAATGGAAAGGTAAAGGAGTAAATGAAAAGGGAGTTATCAGTAACATAGATTTTGAAAAAGCAAAATCACTTATAAACTTTAGTAAGAATTCTAAATATTATAAATATGATTTTACCACCAAGTTGAAAAAAGGAAATACTGTTGTAATAATTGATCCAAATTATTACAGACCGACAGAGGTTGAGTTGCTTATTGGCGATCCAACAAAAGCAAAAAAACTTTTAGGCTGGAAAGCAAAAACAAAATTTAAGGATCTCGTTCAGATTATGATAAAATCTGATATGGATAAAGTTTTAAGAAGAGGATATTAAAAAGTTTTTATTCACTAAACGTTAGAGGTTAATATGTTTGATGCAAATTATAAATTCACTTGTGTGGATAGATTTTTAAAGTACGTTAAATACGATACTCAATCAGATGAAGAATCAACTTCATTTCCAAGTACTGAAAAGCAAAAAATTCTTTCTAAAGATCTTGCTGAAGAATTGAAAGCGTTGGGGTTGAAAGATGCTCAAATGGATGATTGGGGTTATGTAATGGCGACACTTCCATCAAATACAAATAAAAAAGTTGATCCAATCGCTTTTATTGCACACGTTGATACTTCTCCCGCTGTAAGTGGAAAAGACGTTAAACCTATGATCAGAAAGAATTATCGGGGCGGCGATATAAAACTTGAAAACGGCGGCTGGGTTATTTCTGTTGATGATAATCCAGATTTAAAGAATATGATTGGATTTGATATTATAACAACTGATGGCTCAACCTTACTTGGCGCAGATAACAAAGCCGGTGTTTCAGAAATTGTGGATGCAGTAAATTACTTTTTAACACATCCTGAAGTTAAGCATGGTGATATAAAAGTTTGCTTTACTCCAGATGAAGAAGTTGGAAGAGGCACAGAAAAAATTGATTTAAAAGAACTTGGTGCAAAGTTCGCTTACACAATTGATGGCTCAAGCAAAGGTGAACTTGAAACAGAAACTTTTTCTGCAGATGCTGTTGTAATAAAATTCTTTGGCAAAAATATTCATCCCGGCTACGCAAAAAATATAATGATCAACTCGATAAAAGTTGCATCACACTTTATTGATAGTTTACCAAAAAATAGTTTATCACCCGAATCAACTGATGAGCGTGAAGGTTATGTTCATTGTGGATCATTTAATGGCAATGAAGAACTTACAGTTTTAAAGTTTATCATTAGAGATTTTGATTCACGTAAACTAAAAGACTATGAAGAGTTTCTTAAAAAACTTGCTGAAGAAACTGTTGCAAAATATCCTGGTGCAAGAATGGAGTTCCAGGTAATTGAGCAGTACAGAAATATGAAAGAGATTTTAGATAAACATCCGCACGTTAATGATTACGCAATTATTGCAATGGAAAGATTAGGAATAAAACCAATTATGCATCCAATACGCGGCGGCACGGACGGTTCACGTTTATCTTTTATGGGATTACCAACACCAAACATTTTTGCAGGCGAGCACAGTTTTCATTCTCAACTTGAGTGGGTTGCTATTCAGGATATGGAAATGGCTGTTAAGACAATTGTTGAAGTTGCAAAAGTTTGGGAAGAAAAAGCGTAACGCAATAGCACACGGATGACGCGGATTAAACGGATTTCCACAGATTAAATCAGTGCAAACCTGCGTTATCTGTGTTATCCGCGTTCTATTCTTTAAATCCATGATAACACAAAAGCAAAAACCAGAACTTATGGCTCCTGCAGGGGATTGGACTATGCTGCGAGCCGCTGTTAGCAATGGTGCAGATGCGATTTATTTTGGCTTGGATAAACTTAATATGCGTGCTAAAGCAGCAAACTTTACTCTTAATGAACTTCCCGAAGTAGTTTTATTTTGTAAAGAGCACAAAGTAAAAACTTATCTTACACTTAACACAATTGTTTTTGAAGAAGAATTATCTGAGCTTGAAGAAATAATAATTGCAGCTAAGAAAAATGGAGTTGATAGAATTATTTGCGCTGATTTAGCAGTTGCAGATTTATGTCACAAACACGAATTCCCATTTTGCATTTCTACACAAAGTTCTATCTCAAATTCACTTGCTGCCGATGTTTATAAAAGAATGGGTGCAGTAAGAATTGTTTTAGCGCGCGAATGTTCTTTAGCAGAGATTAAAAAGATAAGAGCTAAAACTGATATGGAAATTGAAGCATTTGTCCACGGGGCAATGTGTATTGCTGTTAGTGGTAGATGTTTTATGAGTCATCATTTATTTGGCAAAAGTGCTAATCGCGGTGAATGCATTCAGCCTTGCAGAAGAGAATATGAAGTTTATGATCCGGCGATTGATAAATCATTAGTTATTGGCGAGGATTATGTTATGTCGCCGCAAGACTTATGCACGATTGAATTTATTGATCAATTAATTGAATCGGGAATAGACTCGTTTAAGATCGAAGGAAGAAAACGCGCACCGGAATATGTTGCAAAGGCAGTTTCAGTTTATCGCCAGGCAATTGATCTTTATTTTGAATCCAAATTGACAAAAGAAAAGAAAAAGGAATTATTAACTGAACTTGAAAAAGTTTATAACCGTGGCTTTTCATCGGGATTTTATTTTGATGTTCCAAGCTCTGAAGAGTATTCTGGAGTTGAAGGAAGTAAAGCAACAACAAGAAAGACTTATGTTGGTAAAGTTTTAAATTATTACAAAGAAATTGAAGTAGCACATATTTTAATAGAATCTGGTGAAATAAAAATTGGTGATGAAATATTAATTATGGGTGAAACTACCGGAGTTCTTGAAATTAAATTGAAAAAGATAAGCGTAAACGATAAGGAAAATCAATCTGCAAAAAGGGGGGACGAAATAACTTTTATAATTCCATCTCTTGTAAGACGAAATGATAAAGTTTATTTGATTGAGAGCGTCAAGTAAATTCTATTGAACCCTTTTATTCAAATCTATGTTTATACTAAATAAATTAATATCTAAATTTTAAAATGACTCCTATAGAAATAGTATTATATCTGATCGGCGGATTAGTTTTGCTTTTTATTGGTGCAGAAGGTTTAATTAGAGGCAGTTCAAATCTCGCAATAAAAATTGGTATTACACCGCTTGTTGTTGGATTGACCGTAGTTGCATTTGGAACAAGTACTCCAGAATTAGTTGTAAGTTTAAAAGCTGCTTTATTGGGTAGCAGTTCAATCTCACTTGGAAACATTATCGGATCAAACATTGCAAACATTGCATTAATTCTTGGAGTAGCTGCCTTAATTAGACCGCTGGATGTTAATACAAAAGTAATAATGAGAGAAATCCCGATTATGATTGGAATAAGTCTATTACTCCTTTTGTTATTAATTGATGGTGAGTTAGGATTTTTTGATGGATTGGTTTTTGTAATTGGATTAGTCGTTTACCTGGTTGTTAATGTTTTGATAGCTCGAAAAGAAAAGAATCCCGACATAGATTCTGAGTTTAATGAGGGATTAAAAAGCAAACTTGGAATTCCAGTTTCTATTGTTTTAATGATTGCAGGATTGGGGTTGTTGATATTTGGTGCAAATCTATTTGTAAAAAGTGCTGTTGCAATTGCAAAGATGTTTAATGTTAGCGATGCAATAATTGGTCTTACTATTGTTGCAATCGGAACTAGCCTCCCTGAATTAATAACCTCTATTGTTGCAGCATATAAAAAGGAAGCTGATATCGCGATTGGAAATGTGGTTGGCTCAAATATTTTTAATATTCTCGGGATACTTGGAATTACTGCTCTTATAATTCCAATCAGTATTGTTGGAATAAGTTATGTTGATTTAGGGGTGATGTTGTTTACGGCAATTATTTTATTTCCACTTAGCAGAACTGAATTTTCAATCTCTAGATTGGAAGGCGCCTTTCTGCTTGCGGGATATGCAGGATATGTCTATTACTTAATTCCTAAATAAATTTACTTTATTAATTTATCTCGTTCTTTTGAATAGAGGTCAACTGCTTCATTTATTATTCTGTAAGCTTCTTCTCGTCCAAGAAACTGTTCAACAATTACCTGTTTATGTTCCAACTTTTTATAATCCTCAAAAAATCTCCTTAGCTCCACAACCGTATGAGGAGGAAGTTCTGATATATCATTTATGTAATTAACCGCCATATCATTATTTGCAACAGCAACAATTTTATCGTCCTGTTCATCATCATCCAGCATATGCATAACCCCAATAACTTTTGCTTCGATAATACAAAGTGGATCAACATCAATTGAACAGATTATGAGAATATCCAATGGATCTTTGTCATCACAATATGTTTGTGGAATAAATCCATAGTTAGCGGGATAGTGAACTGATGAATAAAGTACGCGATCTAATCTTAGTAAACCACTTGCTTTATCAAGTTCATATTTTCCTTTGCAGCCTTTGGGAATTTCTATAATTCCGTTTACAGTTTTTGGTATATCTTTACCAGGACTAACATTATGCCAGGGATGAAATGGTTTTGAATACATTTTTTTGTTTCTGTTTTAAATAAAAAGTAATTGAACTAAAATAAATATCGGTAAAAGAATAATGATAGAAAACTTAAACATATAACTAAAAAAATCAGGCATCTTAATATTGTTTTCTTCTGCAACCGCTTTAACCATAAAATTTGGTCCGTTACCAATGTAAGTCATTGAGCCAAAAAATACAGCGCCGACTGAAATAGCCTTGAGCAATTCTTCCGGAATCCCCGCCATAAGTGTTCCGCTTGTTATCCCAAGTCCCATTGCAAGTGAATGAAATGTAACAGCAGTTGGGGTATTATCTAAAAAGCTGCTCAGTAATCCTGTGTAATAATAAAACTGACTTGTAGTTTGAACCCCAAGAAGTTTTGCGTTTGCTTCCAGATATAGTAATGCAGGAACCATTGTAATAAATATTCCGAAGAACAAATAAGCAACTTCTTCAATCGGCTGCCAGGTAAAATTGTTTGATGTTCTCAAAAGTTTTGGTGTGAATTGCAATGATAAAAATGCCATCAAAACTATTACAGCTTCTCTAATAAATTTGAAGTACGGGCTGATATTAATAAATGTGAAATATTGTTCGTTGATAAAAGCAACAGCAAGCACAACACCAATTAAAAATATAAGATTTCTTTTTCCCTCAATCTTTATAGGTCTGATATTTGTCTCATCTCTAATTATTGCCTCTGCAGGTTCTTTTTTATAGTAATATGTATCAACAAAAAAGTAGATTATCAATAAAAGTGCATTCGTAAAAAACCATTCAACTCCCAATTTAAAGAACCATTCAAATGGTGCGCCGCGTAAATACATCATAAACAAAGGCGGATCTCCAAGCGGAGTGAGAACGCCCCCGCAGTTTGCTATTATTCCAATAAAAAAAAGTATTGTGTGAACCTTAAATGTTCTTTCCTTATTTGTTTGTATTACAGGACGAATTAATAACATGGCAGCACCGGTTGTTCCCATGAACGAAGCAAGCACTGCTCCAATACCCAAAAATAAAGTATTAATTTTAGGCTTAGCCTCAATGTCACCACTTAAAAATATTCCCCCTGTTATTGTAAACAGCGCACCGAGCAAAATTATAAATGGTATATAATCAAACACCATTGTTTCAATAAGTTTTTCTGTAAAGCCGCTTATCAATAAATAAATAATAACGGGAATACTTAAAATAATTGCAACGATAAGTTTGTTTTTATTCTTCTCCCAAAAATGATTCCAGAACAAAGGGAAAATAGCGATTGATAAAAGCATTAGTACAAATGGCAATAAACTAAAAAGCGAGATGTAGGGATGAGCGTGTTCCATAATTAAATTTCGATTTTAGTACAAATGTTAAAATTTTAAAAGTGAACTTAAGAAAATTAAAATCAATTTTATAATTGATGTTTGAATTTATATTTACAACTTTAACCAACTTTGATAAGCCTCTTCAAATCAGTATTTTTCTAACTAAATTTTCCATCATACAATAATTATTATAAGAAGTTTTTATGAGATTATCCAAATATTTCGTTCCAACTCTTAAAGAAGTTCCAAACGATGCTGTAGTTGTAAGCCATATTTTAATGCTTCGTTCAGGCATGGTTAGAATGCTTTCTGCAGGAATTTATTCTTTTCTGCCGCTAGGGTATCGAGTTGTAAAAAAAGTAAGTGAAATTATTCGTGAAGAAATGGATGCAATTGGCGGGCAGGAATTTCATCTTCCCGCTTTAAATCCAAAAGAGATATGGGAAGAGACCGGAAGAGTTGAAGCATTTGGAGATACAATGTTTCATCTGAAAAATCGCGAGTATGTTCTTGCACCAACTCACGAAGAGATTATGACTTTCCACGCCCGCAATGTTGTTAAATCATATAAAGATATGCCACAAATCTGGTATCAGATACAGACAAAATTCAGAAATGAACCGAGACCAAGAAGCGGAGTTATACGCGGCAGACAATTTTTAATGAAAGACGCATATAGTTTTGATACAAGCTGGGAAGGTTTGGATAAATCATATCGACTTCACGATAAAGCATATAGAAAAATATTTGATCGATGCGGATTAAAATATTTTGTAGTCGGTGCATCAAGCGGTGCAATGGGCGGCACAGGTTCCGAAGAGTTTATGGTTAAATCTATTGCGGGCGAAGATACTGTTGCTTACTGCGAATCCTGTGGTTATGCGGCTAACGTAGAAGTTGCCGCATCAAGAATTGATTCTGTTGAAAGAGATGCTGAGAGTAAAACTATTTATGAAATCTCTACACCAAATGTTCATTCGATTGATGAGCTTTGTGAGTTTTTAAAGATAGAAGAAACACAATGTGCCAAGTCACGAATTTATATTCATAACGAGAAACCTGTTTTGATTTTAATGCTTGGCAACGATGAAGTAAATGAAACTAAGTTAGAAAAAGTTTTGGGCGGAGCTGTTCGTCCTGCTCATCCGGAAGAATTAAAAGATATTTCCGGTGCAGATGCAGGCTCTATTGGTCCTGTTGGATTTGCTGGAAGAATAATTGCAGATAATCGTTTGAAGGATGCTAACAATATGTTCAGCGGTGCAAACAAGAACGATTATCACATTGGCGGAATTGATTTTAAACGTGACCTGCCTACCGGACAGGCAGGCATTCCAACAATTGAGTACGCAGATTTTAGAACTGTAAAATCAGGTGAAGGCTGCCCGCGATGCGAAAGACATCTTGAAGTTTTTCCTGCAATAGAACTTGGACATATTTTTAAACTCGGCACAAAATATTCCGAAGCAATGGGCGCAAATTTTCTTGATGAAAACGGGAAAGAACATCCAATAATTATGGGAAGTTACGGCATTGGTGTTGAACGCGTTATGGCTTGCTATATTGAACAGAATCACGATGCAAATGGAATCATTTGGAATAAACTACTTGCACCATTTCAAGTTCACTTGCTTGGCTTAAATTTAAAGAAGCAAGAGATTGTAGATACCTGTGAAAAAATCTACAATGATTTGAACAATCAAGGCATTGAAGTTTTATTTGATGATCGTGATGTTACTGCTGGATTTAAATTCAACGATGCTGATTTACTTGGTATGCCGATTCAGATTGTAATAGGCCAGAAGAAATTAAAAGTGAATAAATGCGAAGTCAAAATTAGAAAAACTGGTGAGCGATTTGATGTTCAGTTGAATGACTTGATGAATAAGGTTAAGGAGTTGTTGGATTAAAAATTTATTCTTGGGAGAAATTATGGACGAAACAAAGATTGTAATATTTAAAAGTAGACAAATCAGAAAAACTTTTCATGAGAATGAATGGTGGTTTGTTATTAATGATGTAATTGAATCATTGACAGATTCAACTGATTCTGCGCAATACTTTAAACGGCTTAAACAACGGGATACAGAGCTTGCTAAGTTGCTAAACAAAGGTGCGGTACAATTTGTACCACCCCTTAAGCTTAAGTTTGAAACTGCAGGTGGTCCGCAAAAGATGTATTGCTGGAATACAGAGGGTATATTCAGATTAATCCAATCAATTCCATCCCCAAAAGCGGAGCCCTTTAAAAGATGGCTTGCAAAAGTTGGATATGAACACGTTCAGGAAATTGAAAATCCCGAATTGGCTTCCAGAAGAACAAGGATGTTATATAAGCTTAAAGGTTACTCTGAAGATTGGATCGAAAAAAGAATGCGCGGCATCGCAATTCGCGAAGAACTAACTGATGAGTGGCAAAAACGCGGAGCTAAAGAAAATAAAGATTATGAAATTTTAACCGCAGAAATTTCCAAAGCAACTTTTGGAGTTACTCCTGCACAATATAAAAAATTAAAAAAGCTGCAAAGAGAAAATCTTCGTGATCACATGAATGACTTTGAGCTTATCTTTACAATGCTTGGTGAGAAATCAACTACAGAAATACATCGCACAGAAGATTCAAAAGGAGTTCCAAAATTAAAATCTGATGCAAATGCCGGAGGTAAAATTGCCGGCGACGCTAGAAAACAATTAGAGAAAAGATTAGGACGTTCAGTTGTTTCAAAAGAGAATTTTCTAAAAGAGCTGGAAAATAAAGGATTAGCAAAATCTAAGAAATAAAATATGCTCAGTAAAAATCTGTTTATTGTGACATATTAATTTACTGTTATAAAATTTAGACTATGCGAATTATACTGTTAACATTGTTGGTATTAATCTTTGTCCAATTTATCTATCCCCAGAATAGAGATTTTAATGGCATTAAATTCAATTCAAAGAATGTCGAGAGATCAAAAAAAACGTCAATCTTTTTGAATGATGGAAAACCGATTAAGTTAGAAAATTCATTTTCCATTTCATTTGATGTTTCGTTTTGGACTTACAAATATTTTGGAACGATACTTAGAGTTGAAGATGAAAGTAAAAATGAAATAAGAGTGGTTTATAATCAACATTTTGATAAGGATATTTCATATCTCGAAATAATTGAATCTTCAAATAATAAACAAATCTATATTCCTTTCCCTCACAAAGAACTTATTCGCAATAAGTGGTATTTCATTAAATTAATCTTCGACAGAAATGAAAACATCTTAAAGGTTTATGTTGATAATATATTCAAGAGTGAAACATTATACCCGTTTAAGAATCAAAAATTTTTTGATTTTGTTTTTGGAATTAAGGATTGGAACAACCCGCAAGATTTTGATGTTCCGGGAATTAGTATAAAAAATATTTTGATAACGGAGATTGATAAAAGAAAATATTTCTGGAGTTTAAATCCCTTAAACGATAATGGTTATAAAGATAAAATAAATGGATCAAAACTAAAGTTAATAAATCCCATTTGGGTTTATGAAGATAGTAAAATATGGAGAAAGCTTGCTGATATAAAAATTTCAGATCATTCCATGTCTCACCTTGGTGTAGCATACGACTCAATTAACTCAAGATTTTTTACAGATCGAAGGGAAGATTTGCTAATATATGATTTAATCACTGGAATAAATTCGGTTATAAAATATAAAACGACAAGTCCAGCTTTCTGGAATGATTTATTTTATAATCCCGATAAACAAAATCTTTATTCATATTTTACAGCAATGGGGAAAGTCTCAGTTTTTGATTTGAAAAAAAATGAATGGGCTATTATAGACACATCAAAAGATGACGAAGGACATTATTTCGGCAGTGCTAAGTTTAGTTATCCTAAAAGTAATGACCTTTATTTACTTGGAGGTTATGGTTTGTATGCAGTTAAGAATGATTTATTCAAATATAATTTTGTAAATAAGGAATGGGAGAAAATAAAATTAAAAAAGAATGAGATGACACCGCGTGCCTGGTTTACATTCGGCAAAGGTTTTAAAGACGGTGAGTTTCTTATCTATGGCGGCATTGGTAATGAGACTGGCGATCAGGAATACGGTCTAAATACTTACTATGATTTATTTATTTTGAGTCTGAATGATTCAACGATTACAAAATTAAAGCTACCAAAAGAACAAAAATTTAAATATGCTTTCCTGTTTAATGATCTTTATCTGGATAGAAAAGATTCATCAATCTACTTTTTGTCACAAAATGATGAAGGTAAATCGTTTCCTGTCTCACTGAATAAATTGGATTTAAAAACAGGAAATGTTTTTCCGGTTGGAAATAAATTTTGGATAAAAAATGATGACAAATGGATTTATTCACATCTGCATTACAACAAATCTACAAATGAACTTATCTCAGTTATTTTCGATACCACCAAACTAGAGATTTATGCAATTAATTATCCGCCAATATCAGAATCAATTAAAACATTTGTGGAGACAGAAAGTTCAGATAACAGTCGGTTAATCATTATTTTATCTATATCCGCCTTAATCGCGATTATTGTTTTGGGTTACTTTTTTATTTGGAGGAAAAAACAAAATTCCATTGAACAAGTTGCATCTCAAAATATAAAAGGAGAAACCATCCAATTAGAAAACCGGAGTACAAGAAATTCAATTCAGTTGTTTGGTGGATTTGATATTTACGATAATGAAGGCAAAGATATGATTTCAGATTTTAGTCCCAAGCTAAAAGAGATTTTTCTTTTAATTCTTTTGAGAAGTTTTAATCATTATCAGCATAAAGGAATTACCTCAGAAGAACTTTCATCAATCATATGGCCGGATGCTTCTCCCGAAAGTGTTAAATCTAACAGAGGTGTTGCAATCAACAAAATCAGGAAACTTCTTTCTGATGTAGAAGGTGTTGATCTGGAATTTTCTGATAAGCTTTGGTTTATAAAAATGAATAACAGTTCAAGATGTGATTATTTGGGGTACTTAAGATTTTGTGATGCCGCAAAAAATGGAAATGCAGTTCAAAATAATTCAATATCATCATTATTAAATATTGTTAAAGACGGAGAGTTTTTAAAAGGCATTAGCTACGAATGGTTAGATTCGCTAAAGTTTGCAATCAATAATGAGATTATTAAATCTTTAAAGTTATATTTTGACGATCACGAAATACAAAACAACGCTGAAAAACTAATCCAGCTTTGTGATGTGATATTAACATTTGATTCTGTTGATCAAGATGCGATAAAATTAAAAATTAAAACTCTTTCAAATACAGGAAAGCTTCATATAGCGAAAAGTACATTCAACTTATTTATTGCCGAGTATAAACGATTGTATGATGAAAACTATCCGTTAACATTTCAAGAAATTATCTCTTCTTAAATTTTTTTTGTAGAATTAATCCAAAATTAACCCAATTAGTAACCAATCTGTTTACCCGGCATCTTTTTATTTGCCGTCGTAATTAAAATAATTAGGATAATGAGTCGTCCCTCAGTATTCTTTTTCTCCGGCTCTGGGGGACCGGAGAGTATTAAATGAAATTATTGGCGCGATAACAAAAAAACCAAAAACAAAACCCTGTCCGCACTGCGGAAAGCCAATCATATAAAAGCCTTAAGATGTAAATGGTGTAAGGTTTGGCTGGTTATGGTGTGAGTGGCGCAAAATGTAGGCTGGGCATTCAAATTTTATAGATAAATTAGAACAACTTAAAGCGCATCGAAACAGAGACGCATAAGCAATGCATCTTTACGTCTACATAAATGTTAATCTTCTTCTGTTCAGCAGGTATGAATACTTTTCTTCCATCTCATTAAAAAAAGCTATCGGTTATCAACTTTCTATTTTTAATCGGCCGTAGCAGACTTTATTTTAGATATACAAAAAACATATTTAAACTTTTTATTTGGTAAGATTTATGTCTAAAAAGGTAAAAGATGAAATTTCCAAAGGGGAAATTATTATCTTTAAATCCAAGGAGGGACCTAAATTAGAAGTTAGGCTGCAAGAAGATACAGTTTGGTTAGATGCGCATTTAATGGCAAAATTATTTAAAGTGGATAGAACCGTAGTTGTAAAACATATTAGAAATATTTATAACACCGATGAACTATTTGAAAATTCAACCTGTGCAAAAATTGCACAGGTTGCCGCTGATGGCAAAGTTAGGAAAATGAATTTGTACAACCTTGATATGATAATCTCAGTTGGATATAGAGTGAACTCACAGCGAGCAACGCAATTTAGAATTTGGGCTACCAAAACATTAAGGGATCATCTTGTTAAAGGCTACACGATAAATGAAAAACTACTGCTATTGGCTCAAAATCAGTTAAATGAATTAAGAACGGCTATAGATTTTCTAACAGATAAATCTTCACATGAATTGTTAGCAAATCAGCAGCAGGAATTATTGAGCCTGCTTTCAAATTATTCAAAAACATTGTCTATCCTTGAACATTATGATAAGGGAAAATTAAAACTTCTAAAAGAAGCAAAAGAAAAGTACAAAATCAAATATGATGATGCGGAAACAGTTATTCTTAAAATGAAAAAAAAATTAATTATCAAAAAAGAGGCAACCGGGTTATTTGGACTGGAGAATGGTGAAAAATTCAAAGCAATTATCGGAAACATTTATCAAACATTCGGCGGTGCGGATTTATACCCTTCCTTGGAAGAGAAAGCAGCGCACTTGCTTTATTTTATCATAAAAGATCATCCCTTTATTGATGGTAATAAAAGGGTTGGCTCTATTATGTTTATCAATTATCCGAATCGAAATAATTTTTTATACAAGAATTCCGGAGAAAAGAAAATAAATGATAATGCGCTAACAACTCTCGCTTTGCTAATTGCCATCAGCGACCCGAAAGAAAAAGATAAAATGATTAAAATAATTACCAACTTAGTTTCATAATAAATCTCCATCTTAAAAATATAATCGGATAAATTTAAAGCTTACAATGGCTGTATCAAATTATTTTATAAATTAAAAACCTACAATCTTTTTTACTCTTCATTGACTTCAAATACTTCTCTTTCAAATCTTTAACCCCGTTCGGGTATAATTTCTTAAAATCCGCTTATATTTATACCCATTCAGGTATAAATACACAGATAAAGATTTAATTGAACAAAAATTGGAATGTTTAAAATAAAAAGACGCTCCAAGTGGAGCGTCTTTATAATTCTAATTCCCATCCCTTAGGGAAGGGTTGGGAATGGGCTTTTTATTCTTCTTCCGGTTTCCCTCTGAGTGAATCCCAAATCATATATGCACAAAGTAATGCAAACATTATTAGCGCTAATAATTCTGCTGAATGAGATTCAAACCATTCTGTGTTTATCCAGTTGAAGTTTAAAAACCTTAGGAATGCACTGAACACACCCATTAAAGCGCCGCCTGCGATAAATCCGGACGCAATTAGTGTTCCGCGCTCTCTTCTTGCATTGTTAACTTTTTCATCTTTGCTTCTTGTTGAAACAAAATGTGCAATCAATCCGCCAACTAAAAGCGGAGTGTTAAGCTCAAGAGGAATATACATTCCAAGTGCAAAGGCAAGTGCTGGAACTTTTATCATAGTTAAAACTAAAGCTAAAATTGCTCCAACAATATAAAGTGTCCACGGCGCTGGTTGTTGGTCCATTAATGGTTGAATAACTGCAGCCATTGCATTTGCCTGCGGTGCGGCAAGAGCATTTGGTCCTGTAAATCCAAACGTTTGATTCAAAATCATTATAACAAATCCAACTGTTAAGGCAGAAACAAGAACTCCCAAGAATTTCCATTGCTCTTGTTTTTGCGGCGTTGTACCGAGCCAGTAACCAATTTTTAAATCAGTTATAAACCCACCAGCCATTGAAAGAGCAGTACAAACCACTCCGCCAATAATCAATGCGGCAATCATTCCTGATTCGCCTTTCAATCCAATAGAAGTTAAAATGATTGATGAAAGAATGAGAGTCATCAATGTCATTCCGCTTACAGGATTTGTTCCAACGATTGCAGTTGCATTTGCGGCAACAGTTGTAAAAAGAAACGCTACAACTAAAACGATTAGCAATCCTGCGATAGCCCAGCCGATATTATGAACAACTCCCATCTGGAAAAAAATAAAAAGCAAAATAGTAGTAACGACCAATCCACCAATAATTATTTTCATCGATAAATCTCGTTGTGTTCTTGCTGTTTGATTTGAGGCATCTTTCTTTTCAAAGATTTCTTTAAAGCCAAGGGTAATTGCATCACGTATTATTTTTGATGAGCGAATAATTCCAATTATTCCCGCCATTGCAATTCCGCCAATGCCAATGTGACGAACATATTGTCTGAAAATTTCTTCAGCAGTCATTGCGGAAATTAATTTGGTTGCACCGGTTCCAAATGTTTCTGTTAATCCACCACCGATGTATGAAATTACCGGAACCAGTAAATACCATGAAACAAAAGATCCAGCAGCGATGATTGCAGAATATTTTAATCCAACAATGTAGCCTAAGCCCATAACTGCGGCACCTACGTTTAATCTAAAAACAAGTTTAAATTTGTCTGCAAGCATCTCACCAAATCCAAAAACACGCGTTGTAAATGTTTCACTCCACCATCCAAAAGTTGCAATTACAAAATCATAAATGCCTCCAATCAATCCGCTGACAACAAGTACAAGTGCCTGCTTACCGCCTTTTTCTCCGGCAACTAATATTTCTGTTGTCGCGGTTGCTTCAGGAAAAGGAAATTTTCCATGCATTTCAGAAACAAAATATTTTCTGAAGGGAATCAAAAAAAGTATTCCAAGTATGCCCCCAAAAGTTGAAGCAAGAAAAACCTGCCAGAAACCTGCGTTAAGATGTAAAATGTAAAGCGCAGGTATTGTGAAGATAGCTCCGGCAACGATCAATCCTGAGTTTTGTCCGATGGATTGAATAATCACATTCTGCCCAAGTGAGCCTTTAATTTTTAGAACTGATGACAAACCAACTGCTATAATTGCGATTGGAATAGCAGCTTCAAACACCTGCCCAATTTTTAAACCAAGATAGGCTGCGGCTGCAGAAAACAACATTGCCATAAGCAAACCAACGATAACAGAATAAAGCGTAATTTCCTGCGGGTTGGAGTTTGCAGGCATTATTGGTTTGTATTCTTCGCCTGGCTTTAATTCATTATAAGCATTCTCGGGAAGTCCTTTAATTTGTCCGCCTTGATGTTCGCTCATATTACTTTCCTTTATTAGAATTTAAAATTAATTGGAAGTTCATACTCAGTTTTACCTGTTGATGGCGATTTGAAAAATAATTTTCCATATCTATTTGCATCAGCTGGAATATTTATTTCGGATTTGGAAAAATTAAAATCAATGTACTTAATATTATTTGGATAAATTGTTAAAGAAGTTCTTCCATTATGTTCGGCATCGACAGAAATAGGAGAAGGGAAGAATGTTATTTCCTTAACTTGAAGATTTGCTGTTAGTTCTTTGCTTGCAAATGCAGGTATGATTTCTAAAATATAATTTGCAGTATCCTTATCACTAGTTTTATCAATACTGATACTTCCAGTTCGATATGTTAAACCCTCTTTACTTATTGCTTTGCCTTTTTCATCTATAATTTGATAAGCGAAATCAGTAATCTTACCAAAATCCTCTTTACTTAAAGTAAAATTAAATTCTTTTAAACCCTCACCTTTAACCATGGTGAAAGGCATTTTGTAAGTATCCTTACCATCAACCATTAAATTATAATTACGCTGGTAGCCAAGCATATCTGCGTTGATGTTATATGTTTTTGTTTCATTAAAGTAGTTAACGAATTCAATTCGTTTATTGTTTGATGAAATTTCTTTTGCATCAATTGTTTGTAATGATAAGAATTCAACTGCAAGATTATAAGTTGAAGGATCAGTTGCTAAGAAAAATCCATCAACATCAACTTCATAAATTCCGGGTTCTAAATCGTAATAATAATTTTCTACTTTCTCATCCTGATTAACAGAATAAAGAACTCTGGAAATATCAACCTGAATGCCGTTGTTGTTGTGAAGAAAATATCTGCATCTCGCATACTTGTTCGATGAAGCATCTCTGCTTAGAATAATTTTCATACTGTTTTGTCCGGCAGGAACTTTTACAAAATACCTTTTAATCATTCCTTGCTGAACAACTTGATCTTTCCAATTCATTTTATAATTGTTTGATGAGTTAAACTCATAAGGAATTACAACTGTCGCAAGCATATCAAACTCGGGAGTTTTGTTTACATCGTCTCTGATTGCTGAAATCTTTGCTGTATAAAGTCCAGGTTCTTTCATTTTAGATTTATCAATCTTAACATTAACCGTTGCAAACTGATCATTTCTTATGTAAGTTTTTTTCTGAATGAGAGTGAGCCAATCAGAATCACACTTTAAATTATAAACTCTGTAAAACTTATCTGATTTAATTGAATTATCTCTTTTAACATTAAAAGAGAAAACCTCATCACCAGTTAGGAAAGATCCATCGCGTATGTAAAGATTTCTCGATTTGTTATCCGGTTGATTTGGTGCGAATGAACTTACTGTATAAGTTTCAAATTTTGAAATCTCATTATTCTTTAAATATTTTTTTAGAATCTCAAAAGAATTTAAAACATTTATATATCCAGCACCTTGATCAAGAACAGTGTATTCATCTCTTTTAACTGCGCCTTCTCTTATGATTTTGAATAGAAGCTGCGATGGAATTTTAACACCAGGAAATTCTTTTTCAGCAGCACTTAATAATAAAGCCATCACGCCAGAAGTATATGGACAAGCCATGCTTGTTCCCCACAATTTATCTCCACCGGAAAAATTTGGAACAGTCGAAGTTGCAGCACCGGGAGAAATTACGTCGGGTTTACTTACTTCTCCGCCGCGTGAACTGAAATGTAACAGCATATCATATGGAAGAAGATTGCCGTAATTATCACGTGCAATTTCCTGCGTTAAAACTGCACCGGATGAAAAAACATAACTGCTTGATGAAGGTAATCCAGCAGAAGAAATTCCCGGACCTTCATTTCCGTTACTCGTGCTTACATACAAATATGGGTTTTTGCTTAATAGGTCAGCAAGAAATTTTTCTATCTCAGATTTACCTTCAATTTCACTTCCAACTCCAAAGCTCATACTTACTATGCAGGGAACTTTCATCTCTTTAGAAATTTTATCGGCATACAAATAAGCTTTCTTCATGCTTTCTGTTACAGTAGCACCGCCGGGATAATTATTGTTGCCAAGTTTTAGCCCGATAACTTTTGCTCCTGGTGCTACACCGTTTAACCCTGAATTACCGATATTAAATCCCGAAGCAATACCGGCGCAATGTGTTCCATGTCCGCCATCATCAAAGTAAAGTGAAATGAGTTTCTCATCTGGAAAAATATTTAATGCAAAAGTAAGCGGCGTTAATCCTTTTTGACTTTGAATTGTGAATGAATCAAAGTTTTCCTTGTAATTACGGAAAGGTTTTTCATCAGAAAGATCGCCATTGCCGTTTGTATCAAAGTAAACAACCCAGTAACCTTCGGTTGTTTTGTAGGTTACCATAAAATAATTGTCGTCTTTAACGCCGTTGCTATTTAAATCCTGAGCACCTGAACCTGAATTTATCAAATCAGTTTCTTTTAAGACACTCATCAAATAAATATCATTTGCGCTTTTTAACATTTTATTTTTATCGGCAAAAACAGAAAATCCTTTTCCTTCATTCTCAAAAACATCTTTGCCGTCTTTGGATGTTAAATTAGCTTCAACAAGAGGCATATCACCTTCGCCCGTAAAATCCTGCGCATCAATAACTTTTACTTCTCCGGTGAAAGTTTTAGTCAATCCATCAATTCCCATATCAACGCCGGTATCAAGCACTAAAATGATAGTACCTCTTCCATCATACTCGGGATGAAGTTTAATAAACTCTTCAACACCTGTGTCTTTAAGTGAAAGAAAAGTCTGCTCTTTTTCTTGCGCAACAATTGAAATTGTAAGCAAGAACAAAATGAGTGAAAGAAATCGTGTCTTCATAGAATTATAGCCTGTTAATTTGTGTTGGGTAATTTAATTTTTTCGAGGTGAGAAAATTTGAAATGAAATAGTATTTAAGTTGCTTCATAAGCCTGAATTTAATTATAAAATTTATGCTTAAATTTAAGCACAAATAACCAGAGTTTTCAAATAAATTATTAAGTGTTTTTATGTGATTGTCATTTCGAATCCGACTTTAGTCGGTGAGAAATCTGATACAATAAAAGGGTCAAGATTTCTCCCTCGAAGACTCAGTCGAAATGACTTAGACAATTTTATTATCAAAGTTATCTATGAAATCAAAACTATACATCGTATCAACTCCAATTGGTAATTATGAAGATATAACTTTACGTGCTTTGAGGATTCTTAAAGAGTGTGATTTTATTATTTGTGAAGAATTAAAAGAAGCGCGAAGATTTTTATCTCACTATAAAATAGAGAAAGAACTTTTCCCGCTTAATGAACACAACGAAAATGAAAGTGCAAATGAGTTAATCTCAAAATTACTTGAAGGTAAAACCGCTGCACTTATTTCAGATTGCGGTACGCCGCTTTTTTCTGATCCCGGACATTTACTTGTTGATCTTGCATTGCAGAATAGAATAGATGTTATTCCCGTTCCCGGTGCAAGTTCTCTGCTTACCGCTTTAGTTGGAAGTGCTTTAGACTTTGAAAAATTTTATTACTACGGCTGGCTATCACCAAAGAAAGACATCAGGCGAAAACAGTTGCTTGATTTAAGAAAACGAAAAGAAACAATTGTTTTAATGGATACTCCATACAGACTAAAAACTTTACTGGAAGATATTGTAAAACTTCTTGGTCCAAACATTCCCTGCGTTCTTGCATTTGAGTTAACAAAAGAAAAAGAAAAATTTTATCGTGGTAATGCACAAAATATTTTGAGTGCTGTTGAAAGAGAAAATCTTAAGGGTGAGTTTGTGCTGATTATAGATAATAAATAGTGCGTGGGTAAGAATTTTATGTTAATTTTGTTCATAAAATAAATCAGATATGAAAAAGAAAAATATAATAGCGGAACCAACTTTGTTAAAATATGAAACTCATATTGATGGTTCGCATATGACGGCGGAGTTAATTTTAAAAAGATTAAAGACAGGGGAATCTATATCTCAAATAAAAAAATCATATCCTATTTTAAGTGAAGATGAAATAAGAGCAACATTGCTTTGGGAATTGAAAATTATTTTAAGCGAAGTGAAGAAGGAGTTAAAAGAATTATATAATGATAATTTGGTTGATATAATATTATATGGCTCCTATGCTCGTGGCGATTATAATCAAAACTCAGATATTGATTTATTGGTGGTTCTAAAAAACATAAAATCAATTGGAAGTGAAATTGATAAAATTGTAGGTGCTATTTACGATATCAACTTAAAATATAATACTTTGATTTCTGTTGTTCCTGTTTCTTACAAAGATTATAAAAACATTAATAGCCCTTTGCTGCTTAATGTTAGACAAGAAGGAGTTTTAGTTGAGTGAAATAGCGTCTTTGCTAAAGAGAGCCGACAGATACTTAGTAACAGCAGAAGTTTTAGTAAGAGAAGGAGATTTTGAGTCATCTGTTTCCAGATCTTACTATGCAATGTTTTTTTCTGCTCAGGCTCTGCTGCTTTCTAAAGGATTACATTTTTCTTCACATAAAATGACAATCTCTGCTTTTGGAGAACACTTTGTTAAGACGGGAATATTTTCAAAAGAAATGGGGAAAGATTTAAACAAAGCTTTTGATAGAAGACAGATAAGCGACTATAATCATGAATTTATAATTGATAAATCAGAAGCTGAGGAGTTTGTAATAAGTGGAAAAAGTTTTGTTCAGACGATAAAGGACTATCTTAAATTAATAAATAAATAAGGAATATTATTATGAAACAAAAATTTTTCAAAGTAAAAGAAGAAAATGGTAAAGTTCACTATGAAAAGACAAGATATTTAATACCAGTCAGTTTTGAGCCAAACAAATATGTCTTTAAAGATACTAGTGGAAAAGTAGTTGAGCCAAGTGAACTTGAACTAGACCTTTATAATGAAGTTCAAACTAGTGGAATAAAGATTAATAATGGTTGGATTACATTCTTAGGGATAGTAACAATATTAAATTTAATTGGGCTGATAATCTTAATAAGTAAAATTGCATCACTTAGCAAGAGTTTTTATTCTTACTAAAACCAACTTGAAATTATTACAATATTAATGTCTTTTAGATAGGTAAAGACTAGATCCTTTTTTTGACAAAATTGAACTATTTATAAAGAACTTTTAATTATTAACCCCACATTTTCAATATGAAAAGTATGTGGAAACATATCAACAGGTTTTATCTTTATTAACTTATAACCCGCTTCAACCATCAACCTAATATCCCGCACTTGAGTTGCAGGATTACAACTAACATAAACAATTTTGTCTGGAGAAAGTTTTATCACATCATCAACCGTAGTTGGGTGCATTCCACTTCTTGGCGGATCAATTATCATTACCTCAGGTTTTGGAATATTGTATTTATCAACAATTGGAAGGAAAGATTTGTAAAGATCTGCATTAAAAAATTTAACGTTTAGAATATTATTTAGATCAGCATTTACTTTTGCATCCGCAATTGCCGATTCTACTGCTTCAAAAGCATAAACTTTTTTTGCTTTATCCGAAATAAAAATTGCAATCGTTCCGGCTCCCGAATACAAATCGTAAACGATTTCATTTCCTTTTAGCTCTGCAAAATCCAGAGCTGTTTGATAAAGTTTTTCTGCCTGAACTGTATTTGTTTGGAAAAACGAGTTAGCGCTTATCCGGAATTTATGCCTTCCAATTTCATCATAAATAAAACCAGAACCGTAAATAACTTTTTCATAATCACCAACGGCAACAGCGGCAAATTTTTTATTGATGTTATTAATTAAAGTTGTTACTTGCGGAATTTCTTTTCTTAACGCATTGCAATATTCATTAATCAATTCATCGTTCTCTTCTGAAGTAACAAGATTAACCATTAAATCATTTGTATTAAAAGATTGCCTGATTACTAAATTGCGTAAAAACCCAATATGAGTTTTAGTTGAATAAACTGAAGTGTTTCTCGTCTTAAAAAAATCACGAGTAAAATTTAAAATCTTATTGCTTACTTCCGATTGAAGAAAACATTCATCAACATCAAGAACTTTATCGTAAATTTTGGGAATGTGAAGTCCGAGTGAAAAATCTTTATCAAGTATTCCTTCTTTTGAAATCTCCGCTTTAGTTAACCATCTTTTCTCACTAAAAGAAAACTCCATTTTATTTCTGTAATAAAAAACATTTTGAGATGGGATGATTGGTTCAATTTCAAATCCAGAAAATCCACCAAGCTTGTTAAAAATTTCTTCAATCTGCTGTTGCTTATATTTTGCCTGTGCATCATAATCCAAATCCTGTTGTTTGCATCCGCCGCAAGTATCAAAGAATTTACACTTTGCATTTACTCGCTCGTTTGATGGAGTTAAAATGTTAACGGCTAAAGCTTCCGCATAAGAGTTTTTTATCTTTAATAATCTTGCTCTAACTTTATCGCCGGGATATGAGCCTTGAACAAACACAACGTAATTCTTTTCGTTGCCGTTTTCTTGGGATAAGCCAAGCAATTCATTCTTAGAAACTTTTGCAATTCCTTTTCCTTCAAATGCATATTTCTCTATTTGAAGTTCTACTATGTCGCCTTTTATGATATTCATAATTGCTTTTTGTGATAGTTAATCCGGATCCCTGCATTGTTTGATAAGGAAACGGTAGAATAATGATTTAATTTTTTGCCACTAATTAACACGAATTTCCACGAAATATTTAGTGTTAATTAGTGTTAATTCGTGGCAAAGTTTTTAATATCAACATCTTAAATCCAATGTACCTATCCGCACCGAGTTTTAAGTACGCATTGGATTCGTGGCTAATCTTATTCAATAATTTTTTGTAAAAACTTTTTTCTTTGTCGGTAAGTTTATCAATTTTATCGTCTAACTCTTGAGCAGTGTGTTCATAAAAATTTTGCAATGATGAGGACAAATCTTCTTCGTATAAAACAGAAAAATTTCTTTCTGTGTAGTAAGCCCCGCAATCATCATGAACTAAAGCTAAAATATCGGACGTATCAAAAATATTTCGTACAAATGGAGGGAAATCACTTATAAGAGCTGTAATTTCTCCAACACACAAAGAGCCTTCTTGTTTTAAGATGCGTTTAATCTCTTTAACAATTTTATTTCTGTTCAGCAATGAGATAGAAGCTTGTGCATAAACAAGATCAAACTCTTCAGCATCAAAATCAGTATTGTCAAAATCCATCATCTTAACTAAAACTTTACTGTCTTTTATCAAATTTATACGAGCGTTCATCAAAGAATCGTAATCATCTACAATCATAGTTACAGAACTTGCACCGGACTCAATCATTTTTTCAGCAATCTTTTCACTTCCTGAACCTATAACTAAAACTTTTTTATCATTAAGAATGTATTTTGTTTTGAGAATTCTGAATTGCTTAAATCCTCCGGGTAAAAATATTTGTTGTGTTTCGTTTTTCATTTTGTAAAATTTTTGTAACAAAGTTACTTATAATGATTTTAATATTGAATTTACTTTTATGGATCATTCTTTACTTTGCCTTTAACTTTCTGCAGCCGTATTTTTGATCTAACAATTTGAACACTTCGGAGAAAAAATGACCAGGACAAATTTTTTAATTTCAATCTTACTCTCACTCTTAATCTCAATCTTTATCATTCCTCAGACCAAAAGAGCAATTACAGTTGATGATCTATGGGCAATGAAACGAATTGGCAGTTACGATGTTTCGCCCGATGGAAAAACGATTGCTTATACTTTAACAAGTTATACTTTTGAAGCTAACAAAGGCAATACAGATATTTATTTAATTGATGCTGACGGAAAAAATTTAAGAGCGTTAAAAAATTCAGAAAAGAATGAAGGCGAACCAAAGTTTTCTCCAGATGGAAAATCAATTGCATTTACTCGAGGTGGACAAATCTGGCAATGTAATCTTGATGGCTCGAATGAAAAGCAGTTAGTAAATATTTACACTGGCGCTTCGGATTTTGAATGGTCTTCTGATGGAAAGAAAATGTTGTTCGTTTCATCAGTTTATCCGGAATGCACTACACAAGAATGCAACGAACAAGAAGACAAAGCTTACGAAGAAAGTAAAGTAAAGGCAGAAATTTTCACTGAGTTAATGTACCGCCACTGGAATGAATGGCGCGGACTTAAACGCAGCCATTTATTTTTACTTAATGTTGCATCTGGTGAGTTTAAGGATTTAACAGAAGGCAATAAAGAAGATGTTCCTCCGCTCGCACTCGGTTCATCAAACGATTACAATTTTTCTCCCGATGGAAGGGAAGTTGCGTATTCCCAAAATCCTGAATTTACTAAAGCCACAAGCACTAATATTGAAGTTTATCTTCTTAGCTTAACATCACCAAAAACTCCAAAACTTATTTCTATAAGTAAAGGTGTTGATTGCCAACCTGTTTATTCGCCGGATATGAATTGGCTCGCATGGACATCAATGAAGCGCGCAGGTTTTGAAGCTGATAAAAAAGATTTGATATTATATAATCGTAAAACTGGCGAGATGAAAAATCTTACTGATGATTTTAATAAATCTATTGATGAGTTTAGCTGGACTTCTGATTCTAAAACAATTTATTTTCCTGCAGCAAATGAAATTTATAATTCAATTTATAAACTTGATGTTAAGACTGGTAATGTTGAATTATTTCATAAAGAAAATTTCAATACAAATATTCAACTTTCTAAAAATGGCAAGACACTTTTCTTTTTAAAGCAAAGATCCGATCTTCCAAGCGAAATATTTTCTTTAAGTACTGATGGTGAAAACAATTTAAAGAGAATTACTTTTACAAATGAAGAAGTTTTATCGCAGCTTGAAATGAATTCCGTTGAAACATTTTGGTGTGAAGGTGCAAATGGAGATAAAGTTCAATCAATTTTAGTTAAGCCGCCGTTCTTTGATCCAAATAAAAAATATCCAATGATGTTTCTGATTCATGGCGGACCGCAGGGAGCATGGGAAGATGATTTTCATTATCGCTGGAATCTTCAAATGTTTGCTGGCGCCGGATATGTAGTTGTTGCAACTAATCCACGCGGCTCAACAGGTTATGGACAAAAATTTACAGATGAAATTTCCGGTGATTGGGGTGGCAAAGTTTATACTGATTTGATGAACTCGTATGATTATGCTGTTAAAACTTTTCCATTCATCGATGCAAAAAATACTTTTGCCTCCGGTGCATCTTACGGCGGGTATATGATCAATTGGATTGCAGGACACACCGATAGATTTAAAGCTTTGTTTTGTCATGATGGAACTTTCAATCTTGAAAGTATGTGGGGAACAACGGAAGAGTTGTGGTTTCCAGAATGGGATATAGGCGGTACTCCGTGGGAAAACCATGAAGCGTATGAAAAGTGGTCGCCGCATCGTTATGTAAAGAATTTTAAAACGCCAATGTTAATAGTACACAGTGCATTTGATTTTAGATTATCTGAAGAACAGGCTTTTCAACTTTTTACAACTCTGCAAAGATTGGGAGTTGAAAGTAAGTTCCTGTATTTTCCAGATGAAACTCATTTTGTTTCTAAACCGCAAAATGCAAAGTTGTGGTGGAACACCGTATTTGATTGGTTTAAATCGCATCAAAAATAGGAGAAGTGATGAAAGAAAGAGATATGGAAATTGTAACTCCCGACGAGGAAATTTTTGAAAACCTTAATGATCTTGGAGCATTCAGAACTGGCGGTAAAACTGAACGGGAGATAGAAGAAGATTATAAAGAAAGAGCCGGCTTCGTAGAAGAAAATTTATGGAGTAAAGTCCAGCGAGTTGGTAAGAAAATTTCATTTGCAAAAGATATTATGGCGCTTTTCAGTTATATGAAAGATCCATTTGTTAGCTGGCATCGCAAAGCCATTGTTGTAATGGGATTGGTTTATTTTATCTCACCTATTGATGCCATTCCTGATATCGCTCCGTTCATTGGATATCTTGATGATCTTGGTGTAATAACTGCTGTAATAAAATTTTTAGGCAGCGAACTTATTCCGTATTATGATGCTAAATACAGGTCTTAGTGCTGCTTAGTGTCCTAAGTGTCTTAGTGGCGAAAGAATTTTTACCACTAAGACACTAAGAGCACAGAGATACACTTAGAAATATCAAATGAACTTCAAACTAATCAAATCAAATATTCTTTATAAAGGAAAAGTATTTGATCATCAGGTTGATGAAATTGAATACGATAGCGGCAATAAAGGGATACGAGAAATTGCAATTCATCCCGGCGGAGCAGTTATTGTTCCCATTAAAGATGATGGTAAAATAATTTTAGTAAAACAATTTCGTTATCCTTTACAAAAAACTTTAATTGAACTTCCTGCAGGTAAACTTGAGAAGGGAGAAGACCCATTAGTTTGTGCAACTCGAGAACTTGAAGAAGAGACTGGCTATACATCAAAAGAAATTAAAAAACTTGGTGAGATTTATACCGCTCCTGGATATTGTACAGAAGTTCTTCACATCTA
Source organism: Ignavibacteriales bacterium (assembly GCA_037444745.1). GTDB lineage: Bacteria > Bacteroidota > Ignavibacteria > Ignavibacteriales > Ignavibacteriaceae > IGN3. The sequence goes on along the minus strand of JBBILT010000009.1, from coordinate 91,503 downwards.
TTCAGCTAAAGGGTTGACTCCTGGAAAACATAACCGCGAAGAAGGTGAACATGGAATGGAAATCCTTGAGTTATCCCTAAATGAAATTGAAAAGATGATTTCAAGTGGCGAAATAACTGATGCAAAAACAATAGTTGGAATCCATTATTTGAAGAATCTTAATAATCATTGAAAATCAAATCTTTTTTCTCTAAACCGAAATTCCTATATTAAATCAGCTATAAATCAATAATTATGAAGATATATAATCATCTAATAAATACGATAAAGGAAAAGGGAGCTGCTTATCTAGTTCTGCTCGATCCTGATAAACTTCCCGAAAATAAAATTGCCGGATTTTTAAAGCATTGTGAAATATCAGGTGTAGATGGATTTTTAGTCGGCGGCAGCTTAATGGTTAATGGTGATTTTGATTTGTTCATAAAAAAAGTTAAAGAAAATACAGAGCTACCATCGATAATTTTTCCCGGAAGCATTACACAAATTTCTCATTTTGCTGATGCGATTTTATTTCTTTCCGTTGTAAGCGGCAGAAATCCCGAACACTTAATTGGCAAACACGTTCTTGCCGCACCATCAATTAAGAAAAGTGGTATTGAACCGATATCAACGGCGTACATTTTAGTTGAATCAGGTTCAACATCTACGGCAGTTTATATGAGCGGAAGTTTACCGATACCAAGAAACAAACCGGAAATTGCTGCTGCAACTGCGCTTGCCTCAGAATATCTTGGAATGAAATTAATTTATCTTGAAGCAGGAAGCGGAGCAGATAATTCCGTTCCAAATGAAATGGTAAAAGCTGTAAGTAATCAATGTTCTGTTCCAATAATTGTTGGTGGTGGGATTAGAACTCCCAAAGCCGCACAGGAAAAAGTTAAAAACGGTGCCTCGATTATTGTAACAGGTAATTATTTTGAAGATGAAAATAATTGGGATTTGATTAAAGATTTTGCTTCTGCTGTACATATTAATCAAAGTATTTTAGTTTAACATTATATATTATTGCGAATCTCAAGGGGACGAAGGAATCTACAGATTGCTTCATCAATAAAACCTTCCTCGCAATGACAATCACTCGATAAGGATATAAAAATTGGACGTACAAAAATTTATAAACGATTCACTGATTGAAAGCTCTGAAACTAAGCTTAAGATAAAAGATCAGTTGGCTGAAGAAATAATTAAAGCTGTTGAGATTCTTGTAGTATCATACAAAGATGGAAACAAGCTTTTGCTTTGCGGTAATGGCGGCAGCGCTGCTGATTGCCAGCACATTGCAACTGAGTTTATGGTAAGATTAAGTCATAACATTCAGCGCCCTGCTTTACCCGCAATTGCACTCACAACAGATTCATCAAATCTTACTGCAGGCGGAAATGACATTGGTTTTGATAACGTGTTCGCAAGAAATGTTGAAGGACTTGGTATTCTTGGTGATGTTTTACTTGCAATTTCCACAAGCGGCAACTCACCAAATATTATAAAAGCAGTTGAAGCTGCTCAAGCCAAAGGAATGAAAGTAATTGGTTTACTCGGAGGAACTGGCGGCAAATTAAAATCACTTGTTGATCTTCCAATTATTGTTCCTTCATCAAACACACAAAGAATACAGGAAGGACACATTACAATTGCTCATATTGTTTGTGAGCTAGTTGAAGATAAGCTGTACGGATAATAAAAAGTATAATATTTTAGTCAGGATAGTTGAAAGGAAATGGTAAATGAAATTTAGAGTTTTAATTGAGCAAGATGAGGATGGAGTTTTTGTTGCAGAATGCCCGACACTTCCAGGTTGCATATCTCAAGGTAGTACACGTAAAGAATCTTTAGATAATATTAATGATGCAATCAAAGGCTATTTGGATAGTCTAAAAAAGCACAACGAACCAATTCCTCCATCTATCTTTGAAGAAACTGTTGAAGTTATTTTATGAGTTTTCTGCCAATTTTATCTGGTGAATAAGTCTGTAAAATCCTTAAAAGAATTGGATACGAGGTTGACCATCAAACAGGCAGCCATATTATTTTAAGAAATAAAAATTTTCCTTATCGAAGATTGACAGTCCCAAATCATAAAACAATTGCAAAAGGCACTTTGCGTTCTATCATTTGTGAAGTTGGCTTAACAGTAGAAGAGTTTAAAAATTTATAAAACGTTACAAGCCCAAGTTTGTCCCCATCCAATCAATTTTATCACCGACCTGAATATTATGCTTATCCGTAAATCCTGCCAATACCTCAACAACAAACATAGATGGAGCAGATGAGGGATAGCTTTGATCAGAAAGTGTTTTTGTGTTTTTATGAATTGTTACAACTTTTTTCTTATCGTTAACGAAAATCATATCAAGTGAAATTAAAGTATTACGCATCCAGAAAGATTGATAATCCTGCTTTGGGAAAATAAAAATCATTCCTTCGTTCTCTTTCATCTCTTTGCGGTTCATTAAACCGAGCTGTCTTTCATAATCATTATCCGCAATTTCAAGATCGATCTTCGCTTTTAATGTTCCAAGCGAATCCGTGAAAGTAAGCTCGCCTTCCTTTGTAAATGTATAATACTCCAATTCCGACTCGTGGGTTTTTAAAAAATTATTGTAAATAAAAAATCCAATTACTGCGATAGCAATCACTCCGATAGTAATTTTTTGTATTGATAATTTGTTTTTCCCTTGTGCTGTTTTTTGTTCTGTCTTTTTCATCTGCTTTTTAGCCATTATCATTTTTCCGATATTTGTGCAGGGCAAATATAATAAAACAGTACTATTAAAATTTATTAAACTTTATCTGAAATAATTCTGTTATTTACCTTTGTCTAAAGACTCTTATTTGATTTAGACATAACGAATTTTTAAAACAAAAATAAACAGAGCAAAGTTTTGATAGAAAAATTAAGTCCTTTAGTATCCATAATAATGCCTGTATATAACAGGCAGAGTTATCTTCAAAGAGCAATTGACTCGGTGTTAACCCAAAATTACGATAACTGGGAGTTAGTTACCGTTGATGATGGAAGCCATGATTACTCACCGTATCTTCTTGAAATTTATAAAGCGCACTCACCCAAAATAAAAGTAGTTTACCAAAATCATGAGCGTTTACCTGCAGCAAGAAACAATGGGATTAGAAATTCTACAGGCAGCTTGATAACTTTTTTAGATAGTGATGACGAGTTTACCAAAGATCATCTTGAACTTCGCGTTAAATATCTAGATCAAAATCCAGAAATTGATTTATTGCATGGCGGTGTTAAAATAATCGGAAATGAATTTGTCCCCGATAAAGAAAATCCCCAAAAGTTAATTCACTTATCTAAGTGTATTATAGGTGCAACATTTTTTGGAAGGCGAAAAGTCTTTATAGATCTGAATGGTTTTAAAGATATTCCTTACAGTGAAGATTCCGAATTTCTTGAAAGAGTATTGGAAAATTATCAAATTAAAAAAATAGATTTTCCAACTTACATTTATCACAGAGAAATACCTGATAGTATTACGAATTCGCTTAAGTCAGGATTAGTTTGAGCAGCAAAATTTCAGATAGAGAAGAAATTATATTAACTGTTCAACAACAAAAAATGATTGAAAGCGGCTGGGGAAAAGATGTTCTTGAAAAGACTATTGTTAAAAAAATCACTTACCGATCCAATAACTTAAATGTTAAAGGTTACATTGCTTATCCAAAGGATAACTCAAAAAAATATCCTTGCATTATTTGGTGCAGAGGTGGAATCGGAAATGCCGGTGCGATTGATAAATTTACTGCACGTGGAATTTTTGGACAGCTTGCAAGCTGGGGGTATTGTGTTTTTGCATCTCAGTATCGCGGGAATGATGGCGGCGAAGGGCACGATGATTTTGGTGGCGATGATTTAAATGATGTTCTAAATCTTATTCCTCTTGCTGAAGAAATTCCGCAGGCAAATAAAGAAGTGTGGGGAATAGAAGGCTGGAGTCGTGGTGGAATGATGACTTATCTAACCTTAACAAAAACAAATATATTTAAAGCTGCAGTTGTATTGGGTGGAATTGCAAATCTTAGATGCAATTCTGATGAAAGTAAATTTATGCGAAGACTTTATGAACACACACTTGGCAGATACGTGGAACCTGAATTTAAAGATATATGTGAAACAAGATCAATCGTAAACTTCCCTGAAAAACTTTCTAAGACAACGCTAATATTAATTATCCACGGAAACGCCGATAATAGAGTTTTGCCTCACGATTCACTAGATCTTTCCTACAAACTTTTAGATTTAAAAATTCCCCATCGATTAGTAATGCTTGAAGGCGGAGATCACTTCCTAAAATCACATCGTAAGGAAGTTGATGAAATGAGGAGAAATTGGTTTGAAAAATATTTGAAGTAGTTCAAGCATATTTCTTGCTTTGCGCGCTTTGCGAAAAATCTTGGCGTTCTTTGCGTGAAGCCTTTTAGCTGCATTTCACGCAAAGTGCACAAAGTAAAAAACGCAAAGCACGCAAAGGTCAGTATTGTGTTTTTCTAAATCATTTATTCGTTATCACACATTGTTGTTATTAAAGCCCATTTGCTTTATTTTTTCACACCGATTTTGAGCATAGCATTTCTAATTTTCTTATTTATTCCAAAGGGATGTTATTTGCAAAATTGTTGTTTTGTAGCAAAAAAATAAACTTTCTGTCATAAATGAGTGAAGCGAATCCAAAACTAAGAAACAGATTCCTCTCTTCGTTCGGAATGACGATTTATAATAAAGGAAATTTTTATGAGTGATGATATTAAAAAAGATAAAAAGACTGAAGAACTTGAAACCAGCGAGTGGCTATATTCGTTGGATTATGTTCTTCAGAATAGCGGCCCAGAACGTGTGGTTGAGCTCTTGCATCAGTTACAAATTCGCGCACACAAATCCGGAGTTCACGTTCCATTCAGTGCAAACACACCTTACATAAATACAATCTCAAAAGAAAAACAGCCGCCGTTTCCGGGTGATAGAGAAATTGAAAGACGCATAAAAAGTCTTATCCGCTGGATTGCAATGGCGATGGTCGTAAAAGCTAACAAGCAGGAAGGAAGCGTTGGCGGACACATATCTACTTACGCTTCTGCTGCAACTTTATATGAAATTGGTTTCAATCATTTCTTCCGTGGTAAAGGTGATGGCTATGATGGCGATCAGATTTATTTTCAGGGACATGCTTCTCCCGGTATTTATGCCCGTGCTTATCTTGAAGGAAGAATTACAAAGGAACAATTACTAAACTTTAGAAGAGATTTAAAACCCGAAGGGGGACTTACCTCTTATCCTCATCCTTTTCTAATGCCGAACTTCTGGGAGTTTCCAACAGTGTCAATGGGGCTTGGTCCTTTAATGGCAATTTATCAGGCAAGATTTAATCGCTACTTGGAAGATCGCGGAATGAAAAAACCGGGCGGCAAAGTTTGGGCATTTCTTGGTGATGGTGAAACAGATGAACCGGAAACTCTTGGAGCAATTACACTCGCATCAAGAGAGAAACTCGATAACCTGATTTTTGTTATCAACTGTAATCTGCAAAGATTAGATGGACCTGTGCGCGGCAACGGAAAAATTATTCAGGAACTTGAAGCTGCTTTTCGCGGTGCAGGCTGGCATGTTATAAAAGTTATTTGGGGAGAAGATTGGGAATCATTATTAGATAAAGATGTTGATGGCAAACTTGTTAAACGTATGGGCGAAGTTGTTGACGGTGAATATCAAAAGTATTCTGTTGAAGGCGGCGCTTACATTAGAAAAAATTTCTTTGGTAAAGACCCTGATCTTTTAAAGATGGTTGAGAAGATGACCGATGAACAATTGTTTAAAATGAAGCGCGGCGGTCATGATCCTGAAAAAGTTTACGCAGCCTTTAAATCTGCTGTTGATTATGTTGGAAAGCCGATAGTAATTCTCGCAAAAACAATTAAGGGATATGGACTCGGTGAATCTGGTGAAGGTAAAAACGTTACTCATCAGCAGAAAAAATTGAATGAGGATGAGATGAGAGAATTCAGAAGCAGATTTGGAATTCCAATTGCTGATGAAGATATTCTTACAAATCCTTTCTACAAACCAGATGAAGACAGCCAGGAAATAAAATATCTTAAAGAAAGAAGAAAGCAACTCGGCGGATTTGTACCATCTCGCAAAACAGATGTACGCCCAATTAAAACTCCACCTGAATCTTTGTTTGAAGAATTTTACAAGGGTACTGAAGGCAGAGAAGTTTCTACAACAATGGTGTTTGTTAGAATTCTTTCAAAGCTTTTAAAGGATAAAGAGATTGGAAAATTAGTTGTTCCAATTGTCCCGGATGAAGCACGCACATTCGGTATGGAAGCATTGTTCAGACAGGTTGGAATTTATTCTCATGCGGGACAACTTTATGATCCCGTTGATAAAGATTCTTTGCTTTATTACAAAGAAGCGAAGGACGGACAAATTCTTGAAGAAGGAATTAATGAAGCCGGATCCATGTCCTCATTTATAGCTGCAGGTACGGCTTACAATACACACGGAATAAATATGATTCCGTTCTTCATCTATTACTCAATGTTTGGAATGCAAAGAGTTGGTGATCTTGTTTGGGCTGCCGGTGATATTGGCGCAAAAGGATTTATGCTAGGTGGCACTGCAGGTAGAACAACTCTCAACGGTGAAGGTTTGCAGCATCAGGATGGACATAGCCATTTGCTTGCGTTTCCTGTTCCTAATCTTGTTACTTACGATCCTGCTTTTGCATACGAGTTGGCTGTTATCATTCGTGATGGTATAAAAAGAATGTATGAAGACCAGGAACATATTTTCTACTACATCACATTGATGAATGAAAACTACGCAATGCCAGAAATGCCTAAGGGGGCTGAAAAAGGGATTCTAAAAGGTATGTATAAGTTTCATGCATCAGATAAAAAGAGTTTAAAACTTAAAGCCCAATTATTTGGCAGCGGAACAATACTTAATGAAGTTATTAAAGCAGCAAAAATTCTTGAAGATGATTATCGTGTTGCTTGCGATGTCTGGAGTGTAACAAGTTATAAAGAACTTCGTCGTGATGCTCTTGAAGCTGAGAGATTTAATTTGTTGAATCCAACAGCAAAACAAAAAGAATCGTACATAGAAAAGATACTTGCAAAAGAAGATGGAGTATTTGTTGCTTCTTCAGATTATGTTAAAGCTTTACCGGATTCTGTCTCTAAATGGTTCCCAAGAAGATTATACTCGCTTGGGACTGATGGATTTGGAAGAAGTGAAACTCGTGAAGCGTTACGTGATTTTTTTGAAGTGGATTCAAAACATATTGTGTTTGCAACATTAACAGCATTGTTTAAAGAAGGAAAAATTCAGGATAAAGCTTTGGATAAAGCCGCAAAAGAACTCGGCATAAATCCAAACAAACGTAATCCGATGAATAGTTAAAACAGAAAAACCAGTTACACGGAGAAACACAGAGTAGGCACGGAGAGATACTGAGATGTTATTTGAAGATATTACTAAAATAATAATTGGCTGTGCAATAGATGTTCATAAAGAATTGGGCCCGGGTTTATTAGAATCGGCTTATGAAGAATGTTTGTATTATGAATTACAGAAAGCTGGATTAAAAGTTGAGAAACAAAAAGCTATTCCTGTTATTTATAAAGAAATAAAACTTGATTGTGGTTATCGTGCTGATTTAATAGTTGAAGACAAAATTGTAATTGAGTTAAAAACAGTTGATGAATTTAATCCAGTACACGAAGCTCAGATACTTACTTATTTGAAATTTGCTGATAAAAAACTCGGATTACTAATTAACTTTAATGTTTTAAAATTAAAAGACGGAATAAAAAGATACATTTTATAACTCCGTGTTTCTCTGTGGAATCTCTGTGGTTCTCAGTGTAAGAACCTCTTGAGTAAAGAAACCCGGAAAGAAAATCAGGATTTTATAATGGCAACAGAATTTAAATTACCGGAACTTGGCGAGAACATAGAAGCTGCAGATGTAGCAAATGTTCTTGTTAAGGAAGGCGATCAGGTAAAAGTAGATCAAGCAATTATTGAAATTGAAACTGACAAAGCTACAATTGAAGTTCCTTCGACTGTTGAAGGAACAATTACAAAATTGTTAGTTAAGTCTGGCGACAAAGTTAAAGTTGGTTCAATAGTAATGGTTGTTGATGAAGGCGGCAGCGTTACCGAGATCAAAAGTGAGACAAAGACTGATAAGAAAAAGGTCTCGCAAACTTTAGCGGTAAAAACAGAACTTGAAGTAGAATACAAAGCAGCACCATCAACTAAATCATCCGGCAAAAAAGAAATTTTAGATTTTCATTTGCCTGATCTTGGAGAAAATATAGAAGCCGCAGATGTTCTAAACGTGTTGGTAAAAGTTGGTGATATGATCGAAGCTGATCAGGCAATTCTTGAAATTGAAACAGACAAAGCAACAATAGAAGTCCCATCATCAGTTGCGGGAAAAGTTGTTCAAGTTTTTGTAAAAGCTGGCAGCAAAGCCAAAGTCGGTGATGTTGTTATTAAAGTCGAATCCAGTATTGCGATTGCTGAGGAATCAAAGCAAGTTGAAGTTAAAAAAGAAGAAATTACCGAATCACCAAAAGTTGAATCAAAAAAAGAAACAACTCCAACTGGTGAACGTACTTCTATGCAAGCCGCAGAGCTTGATAATCAACCGCCAATATTAAAAGGCGCAGCACCCGCCGCTCCATCTGTAAGAAGAATTGCAAGAGAAATTGGTGTTGATATAAATAAGGTTCCCGGCACAGGACCAAACGGTAGAATTTCTATGGATGATGTTAAAGCTTATTCAAAGAAATTGAATGAATCCTATGCGCAAGGTGGTGGGACTGGATTAAATATTAAGTCAGAATCACTTCCTGATTTTACAAAGTTTGGTTCGATCAATAAAGTTGAGATGACAAATATCCGAAAAAAAACAGCTGATCATCTTAGCTATGCGTGGGCAACCATTCCTCACGTTACTCAATTTGATAAAGCAGATATAACATTACTTGAGAAGACACGAAAAGAACTAAATAAAAATTCTCAAATGAAATTAACGGTAACCGCTTTTCTCGTTAAGATAATAGTTGAAGCATTAAAGAAGTTTCCTCAGTTCAATTCAAGTATTGATATGGAAAAGAAAGAAATTATTTATAAAAATTATTTTAACATTGGCGTTGCTGTTGATACTGAGTTTGGTTTGATTGTTCCCGTAATTAAAAACTCTGATAAAAAATCATTAGCAGAAATTTCTGTAGATATGAATGCTCTTGCGGAAAAAGCTCGAAACAAAAAAATCGGATTGGATGATCTGCAAGGCGGATGTTTTACAATCTCAAATCTTGGTGGAATCGGTGGAACATATTTTACTCCAATTGTAAACTCACCGGAGGTTGCAATACTTGGTGTTTCTCGCGGTTCATTAGAACCAGTATGGAATGGTTACGGAGTTTTTGAACCAAGATTAATGCTTCCATTATCATTGTCTTATGATCATAGAATTATTGATGGTGCTGATGCAATTAGATTTTTAAGATTTCTTGTTGAAGCTTTAGAACAACCTTTAAGATTACTATAACACAATGGCACACTGATCACACTGATTAAACTGATCTGCGCTGATCAGCAAAATCTGCGTCATCTGCGTGCTATTCTTTTTTAAGGAAATTATATGAATGATAAAATAAAACTAACAGTTATCGGCGGCGGTCCCGGTGGTTACGCTGCTGCATTTCTTGCCGCTGATCTTGGAATGGATGTTACGCTTGTTGATCTTGATAAAAATCCCGGCGGCGTTTGTCTTTACCGCGGATGTATTCCATCAAAAGCTTTGTTGCATGTTGCAAAACTTATCCATGAAGCTGAAGAAGCAAAAAATTGGGGAATAGAATTTGGTGCGCCTAAGATTGATATAAACAAACTTCGTGATTTTAAAAATAGAGTTGTAGATAAACTTACAAGCGGACTTGGGCAGATTTCCAAGCAAAGAAAAATTAATTTCATTCAAGGCAGAGCAAGTTTTATTAATTCATCAACATTAAAGATTGAAAAAGTTGATGGACAATCAGTTGAACATTCTTTTGGAAAAGCTATAATTGCAACTGGCTCTGTAATTGCAACTATTCCATTTCTTGATATTAAATCCAAAAGATTACTTAATTCAACCTCCGCACTTGATTTACCAGAGATTCCCAAATCACTTTTAGTTATCGGCGGCGGCTACATCGGACTTGAACTTGGCTCTGTTTATCAGGCACTTGGTACAAAAGTTTCTGTTGTTGAAATGATGCCCGGACTTTTACCCGGCGCTGATCGTGATCTTGTCAATTATCTTTCAATGCGAATCAAAAAATCTTTTGCTGAAGTTATGCTTAATAGCAAAGTGCTTGAAATGCGAGAAGTGAAAGATGGTATCAGTGTTAAGATTCAAGACGATAAGGGAAATGTTTCAGACAAAGTATATGATTATGTTTTAATGTCTATCGGTAGAAAACCAGAAACACGCGGGCTTGGATTAGAGAACACAAAGGTTACGCTTACTGATCGCGGCTGGATAAAAGTTGATAAACAGCTTCGCACAACTGATCCAAATATTTTTGCAATTGGTGATATTGCCGGTGAGCCAATGCTCGCACATAAAGCATCCCACGAAGGAAGGGTTGCAGTTGCGGTTATCGCCGGACACAAAGTTACATTCGAACCACTTGCAATTCCCGCTGTTGTGTTTACTGATCCCGAAATTGCATGGGCAGGAATAACCGAAGAACAAGCAAAGAAAGATGGAATTAAATACGAAGTTGCAAAATTCCCGTGGGCAGCAAGCGGCAGGGCAGTTACACTTGATAGAAATGACGGTGTAACAAAATTAATTGTTGATCCCGGTACACAAAGATTACTTGGAATTGGAATCTGTGGTCCCGGTACAGGTGAGTTAATTGCAGAAGGTGTGCTTGCAATTGAAATGGGAGCTAACGTTACAGATTTGAAATTAACAATCCATCCTCATCCAACTTTATCTGAAACAATTATGGATGCAGCAGAAGTTTTCTTTGGACAGAGCTCGCATTTTTATAAACCAAAGAGATAATTCTTTATTGCTTTATTTAAAACTAAAAACCCAATTCTCTATAGATTGGGTTTTCGTTTTTATCATTTCTTAAAATTTAATCCATCTTCAATTCAATCTCTTGCCGCCAATCTAAAAGCATAGTTTTATTGAGTGCAAGAATACCTTCTTTTGTAACTCCGGAAGGTGCCGGGATAAGCTCGTTAAGTCGATCAAAAGCTAAACTCCTGTTTTCTGTACTTATGAGTTGAATGATATGCCATAAAGAGAGTGACTGTTTCTTTGCCATAAGGGACAAAATAGTTCCCACAGAGGGATCGTTAACTCCGCTGAAGCCTTCTATCAAACTTATTAATTGTGGTGATGAATCTGATGGATAAGGGACAGCATATTTACCTCGAGTAATAAGACAATCAAAATTCTTTGGAACATAGGAATCAAATTCTTTTACGTTTACAATAACCCAGCCGCTTTCTACTTCAAGCTTGCATGTTCCGCCGTTCTCTACTTTCAATCTGAATGCACCACCTTTATATAACTCCGTAAAATTAGCTAAGGGAGTTAGAACTTTTATTACGTCAGATGCATCACCCTCAAATTTTTTAATCTGCCCTTCTTCAATTTTTAATGAGAAACCTGATTCCAATCTTTGGACAGTTGATGATTTATCAATCATAATTCTTCCAATTTCGGGAATTACAAATGTAAAGCTTGAATTCTGATCTGTTGCGGCTATGGCTTGCGGAGGAAAAGTATCGCCTTTGTTTATAATCGTATTATCTATCTTCGGCTGACCGGAAAATTGTATAATCTCCCAGCCACTTTTTGAAAAAATAAGTTTGACAGCAATAAAAATTATCACAATCGCAAGAACTGCAAAAACAACTTTCTTAATAAGTTGAAAATTTATTTTTATTTTTCTCTTTATCTTTGGTACAATTACTTCTTCTTTAATAAGCTCTTCTTTTGCTTCTTTTAATTCGTCTGTGTCAGATCCTTTCTCATCCTTCTCAACCTGTGCAGCAATTTTTTCAATCTCTTTTTGTTCCTTTAATTTTTGTTCCATTATGAAAGAAAAAATCCCATCTCTTACGGAAACTGGCGGTTCAATCTCTGGGGGAAGTTTTATTACTCTTGCCCTCATCATTTCGGGAGTTTTAAGTGCTGGATCGCTATCAATTATTTTACTGTTCGCGATATTCAGATGTATATCAACCTGATCTTTTTTAATACCCATTAAATCTGAAATCTCATCAACAGAATATCCCTCCAATTGATTCAGAACAAAAATCATCCTTTCCTGCTCAGGAAGATTAAGTATATAGTTGTCTAATTCATCTTTTGCATGTATTTCCTTGATGTCTGATTTTATTTTTGGGGAATCCAGCTTTTGGGAGCGAAGTGCATCAATAGTTTTGTAAACAGTAATAGCATTTAACCATTTAAGAAATGAGGCATCAGGTCTAACTAGATTAATTTTTTTCCACGCTTCAATAAAAGTCTCTTTGGTAATTGATTCAGCAAGAGGCTTATTTGCAGTTAGTCGTAAAGCAAAAGAATAAATTTTTCCAAGATTCATCTGGAATAGCTGCTCGATGGCAGCATTGTTGCCTTGCTTTGCGTTTTGGATTAGCGATCTGACGAATTTATTATCAACACTCACGGTTACTCCTTTAGCTATATTTTAATACTGCAAATCAAAATTAATCTAACATTTTGTAAATATCTACTAATTGAAGTATAAATATCGTTATTTGTTTATGAGCATTTGAAACTCTTCCAATCGGTTTACCGGTCTATTACAAATAAAATTTTTGCACACATAAAATGTTGGTTTATTTCCTTTTACATTCATGTCTTTTGTAAAGGATAATAAATCTGCTGGATTTTTTCCTTCTTCATTAGATTTAAGAATTACTATTTTATTTGGATAAAAGATTTTTCTAACAAGATTTAATCCCTCTCTCACTTTCACATCTATTTGATTTCCTACAATTACGATTTCTGTTGATGAATGAAGTTGGAAATCTAATGCACACATAAACATAGAAAATGCCGAAGGTGATTTGGAAATATATCCAGAAAAATATTTGGTAAGATTAAATGCTCTGTTTTCAAAACTAATATCAGACGTAAATCGTGATAGCCTTATAAGATTTAATAATGCAATAGAGTTTCCGGATGGAATGGCTCCATCATAAACATCTTTTTGCCTTGTGATCAATTCCTCACTTTTAGATGATGTAAAATAGAATCCACCGTTTTGTTCATCCCAAAATTCTTTTATCAAAATATCATTTAGCTCAACAGCTCGTTTAATATATTTAACTTTAAAAGTTGTTTCATACAAATCGATTAAAGCGTTAATCATAAATGCATAATCATCAAGATGAGCCGGCAAACCGGATTGGCCATCACGGAAGCGATGGATTAATCTGCCTTTTTTATCTGTTAAATATTTTTCGATAAATGAATAAGCTTTAATTGCAGCTTCTGAATAACGATCTTCACCAAAAGCTTGTGCTGCTTTTGTAAAAGCAGAAATCATCAAACCATTCCAGTCGGTTAAAACCTTATCATCTTTATATGGATGAATTCTTTTCTCTCTATAATTAAAAAGTTTTTTGCGGATTGATTCTAACTTCTGTGTAAAAGTATCCTTATTTAAATTAAAACTTTCTGCAAGTTCATTGTTCGATTTTGTTAAATGAAGAATGTTTGTTCCCATCATCATTCCTTTTGATTCATCAATCCAGCCTGCCTTGCCGTCAGGCAGGTTTCCATCTTCAGTGATGTTAAAAACTCTAATTGCAAAATCGAATTCTTCTTTATCCAACACATTTTTTAATTCAGTTGCATCCCACAAATAAAATTTGCCTTCTTCGCCTTCGCTGTCAGCATCTTCAGCGGAATAAAATCCTCCTTCGGGATGAGTCATATCTCTTAAAACATATTCTAAAATTTCTTCAGCAGTTTCTTTAAAGAATGTATTTTTTGTAACAAGATAAGTTTCGGTGTAAGCCATCACCAGCATTGCCTGATCATACAACATTTTTTCAAAGTGCGGCACTAACCAATGTTGATCAGTTGAGTAGCGTGCAAATCCAAATCCAATGTGATCATAAATTCCACCGCGCCGCATTTCTGTTAATGTTTTTTCAACCATCTCGAGAGCTTTAGGATCACTCTTTCTTTTCCAATATCGCAAAAGAAACATAAGATTAAGCGGTGATGGAAATTTTGGTGCGCTGCCAAATCCGCCATCAGTTTCATCATATCTACCTCTTAATTCATTGTAGGCTTTATCTAAAATTGTTTCATCAATTTCAGTAGAGTCTAAAGTAAAATTCTGTTTACTTAATGATAAAGCAATATCTTCTGCAGATTTTAGAACCTCATCTTTTTTGGATTTCCAAACTTCCATTAACCTTGGAACTAATTCCATTGTTCCAATTCTGTTGAATCGATTGTGCTTTGGGAAATATGTTCCTGCAAAAAAAGGTTTTTTATCCGGAGTCATTACAATCGTTAAGGGCCAGCCGCCACTGCCAGTCATCATCTGGCAAACGGACATATAAACTCCATCTATATCCGGTCGTTCTTCGCGATCAACTTTAATTGATATGAAAGCATCGTTCATCAACTTTGCAACTTCTTCATCTTCAAAAGATTCCTTTTCCATTACGTGGCACCAGTGACAGGTTGAATATCCGATTGAAAGGAAAATTGGTCTGTCTTCTCGCTTCGCATTTTCAAATGCTTCATCACACCACGGATACCAATTTACGGGGTTATGAGCGTGCTGAAGTAAGTAAGGACTTTTTTGGTTTATAAGTTTATTTGCTTTTTTGTTCATTGATTTTTCTAAAATTATTGTTTTAAATTAAATATTATTTAAACGCAATAGAACACGGATTACACAGATAGCGCGGATCGACACAGATTCAATCCAACAGAAATATTTCAGTTGTTAAAATTACTCTTTTTTGATATGTTGCCTCACGTTTTTAACACAATTAATAACTAAAAAATTCATAAATAGTATGGAAAAGAAAAACGGATTATTTCTACCCGCAGTAATTATAGGTGTTAGCTTTATTATTGGCGTAGTGTTTTTTACTAATGCCTGGAAGTCGAATCAAAAAGCTAATCAAACTATCAATGTAACGGGATCAGCTAAAAAAGAAATTGTTTCCGATCTTGGTTTTTTGCGCGGAACAATTTCCGTTCAAGCTCTAACTTCTGAAAATGCTTTTGCTGAACTAAATAGACAAAAACCTATTCTAATTTCTTATCTTGCAAGCAAAGGTTTTCCAAAAGATAAAATAGAATTTTTTACGATTAATAGTAATCCAACGTTAGAAATGAACGAACAGGGTTTTCAAACAGGAAGAGTAATTGGATATGTCTACAGTCAAAGAATTGAGATACAATCCAAAGATGTTTATAAGATAAAAGACATATCACTTGATATTACTTCGCTCATTCAAAAAGGAATTAGCTTTAATGTAGAGCCGCCGGAATATCATTACTCAAAAATGGCTGATTTAAAAATTGAAATTCAGGCAGCAGCAGCAAAAGATGCTATGATAAGAGCACAAAAAATTGCTGAAGCAACAGATAGAGATTTAGGACCAATGCGCAGTGCAAGAATGGGTGTTTTACAAATTACTCCAAAATTTTCTAATGCAATTTCTGATTATGGAATAAATGATCTTAGCTCCATTGAGAAAGAAATTATCGGAGTTGTAAACGCTTCATTTGAAATAGAATAGTATAATAGTTTTTCGTTAACAATTGATTAAAGGATTATGACAAAACCACAGAT
Source organism: Ignavibacteriales bacterium (assembly GCA_037444745.1). Taxonomy (GTDB): domain Bacteria; phylum Bacteroidota; class Ignavibacteria; order Ignavibacteriales; family Ignavibacteriaceae; genus IGN3. The sequence continues at coordinate 75,597 of JBBILT010000009.1, read as the reverse complement.
TTGGGTAGCCGCATTTTTATTTTTATTTATAGTTCTTTTTTTGCTGGGTAGAATGACTAAAAAAGAAGAACCTATGAAAGATTTTTCGGGTATGAATAATGCACCAATGAGCGAACAAACAACATCAGAACTAACGGGCGATAAACTTTTTCAAACTTTTGGATGCGTTAATTGTCACGGTGCTGATTTAGCAGGTACAAATATGGCTCCAGCTTTAAAAGGTATTAAAGAATTCTGGAGTAGTAGAGATAATCTTATAAACTATTTACGTAATCCAAATTCATTTATGGATAAAGACAGATTTAAGGAATACAGAGCAAAATATCCAAACCAAATTATGCCATCGTTTGGAAATAAAAATGTAAAAGACTTAGGAAAGATTGCAGATTATTTGCTAACACAATAAGCAATGTACAATACACAATTCACAATTAGGGCGATTCGAAAGAATCGCTTTTCATTTCTCATCAGCCCTCAGTTTTTTTAACAATTAAAAATAAAAGCTTTATAAAATTTTTCACAACTAATTTTTTTCTAAGCTGTAATTTTTATTCCTCTTCTGGTAAAATTATACTCGTTAGCTTACCAACAATATTTAACATCTTTTATTTTCTGTTTATTTATTGGCTTTTTATTTTTTTATTTTATAGGAACGATTATTGCTAAAATAATTTAATAAAGGAGATGTGGGATGAAGAAATTGTACTTTTTTATTTTTAAGAAATTTTTAAGAAGTATCGGGTTTAACAGTAATAATTATAAGTTAAAACTAAATTTATCTGCGCCTGTAATACATAAAGTAAACAGGAGCAGATTCTTACGCATAATCTCGCTTACACTGCTAATCTTAATCTCACTATTAACTTCCTGTAACACAACCGAACCGCCTAACAATCAATCACTATCACTTAAACTTGAAGATGTAAGCTGTACAGAGGCGTGGGTACAACTAACAACAAATAAAATACAACTACCAGCAGTAATAAACCTTATAAAAACAGATGCAAGCGGCAATAGTAAAGACGTAAAATTTTACGTCTCAACAGAAGATACATTACTCAACATAGATTCACTCTTACCTAACCAAAATTATACTTTCCAAGCATCCAGTATCCAGAATCAAGTATCCAGCATCTCAAGCAACAAAGTAACAGCCACTACACTTGACACCACCAGCCACAACTTTATCTGGCAAACTTTCGAGTTTGGTGTAAACACATACCAAAGCCATTTATTTGATGTTGCAATAATAGATGAAAACAACATTTGGGCTGTTGGTGAGATTTATATACTTGATTCACTTGGCAAACCCGACCCAAATGCCTATAATGCCGTGCATTGGAATGGAAGCGATTGGGAATTAAAGCGAATAAATATGCAAAGTAGTTGCAACCCGGTAACATACCCACCTTTAAAAGCAATTTGGGCTTTTTCAGCGAACAATATTACTGTTACTAGTGGTGGAAGTATTGGGTGGTTTGATGGAAATACAAACAGAGCGGATTGCGGCATAAGATCAATTTTGACTGGTTCAATTAACAAACTCTGGGGCAGCAGCAGTAATGATTTATATGCGGTTGGGAGTAATGGCAATATTGCTCATTACCAAAATGGAAGCTGGATAAAGATTGAAAGTGGAACTAATCTTTCGTTGTCAGATATTTCAGTTAATAAATTAGGTGAGATATTTATTGGCGGTGGTAATCCATCCTTCGCACAAGGCATTATACTTAAATCTGTAAATGATAATAATTTTACAATATTTGCTGAAGGCGCAAATATAACTGAAACGCAATTATTTAATCCAAATTTGTATGGCTCAATTTCCTCTATATGGCTTGACCAGAATAATACGCTTTATTCCGCAGGTAACATTTTATTCCAATACAAATTTAATAAATGGAGTTATGTAAAGTCTTTATCAGAAAATTTCATTGGTGGAAATCAGGGAGCTTTTTATAGAGGTTACATTACTAAAATCAGAGGTAATGCTTCGAACGATATGTGGATAGTCGGGGATAGAAATACAGCAAGACATTTTAATGGAACTAGCTGGCAGCAAGTTGGTATGCCGTACGACCCACAGGTTGATTTAGTTTGGCGGGGGATTTCTTGTAAAAACAATAATATTGTTATTGTCGGTACACACGATCGAAGCGCAATAATAATGATGATTAAAGAGTAAGATTAAAAATTCCCCGACGCTGGCGGCATCGGGGGTTGGTTGCAAACAAATAATTCTCAGTTCACGAGAAGTAAAGACAACACTGCCTTTATTATTGCTTGCATCCAAATATATAAACATCCGCCGAAATAATCACTAATAAAATGCGGAGGTTTTAATAAAACCTTAATTTATCTTTTTCTAATCGTCTTATTCTTCTTTCCAATTGTAAATGCTCAGGAAGAACATACTTATTCATCAAGAGAGAGCATCTCTCAAAATTGGATAAAGCGTGAAAGTGAATCTGCTTATTCATGGGGAAATGATTACCATAGAGTTGGAGCTCTATATCAAACATATTGGTATGAAATAAGAAACTTTAATACCTGGCAATGGACATATAATGATATACCAACTGAAGCGATTGTAACAAGTGTCACTCTTCGATTCAGATTAACGAAAGGTAACTACAATCATACTTTTACATTTTCTTTACACGGAATACCTTATCCACTTGACACACAGAATGTGGATTTTTTTAGCGAATGCAATTCTAGCCAAATATATCTTTCTTCTGCCCTTACTCCTGCGGCGGATCATTATGTTTATTTTGACCAATCTTTTACTGCCCAATCACCACAAGGTAATGGATGGGAAATTTGGAATGCAGTCAATTTAGCAGTTCAGTCAGGGAAATATTTTTTAACACTTGGTGTTAGAGAAAGAACTAGTCAATTAATTCCTTATTGGATAATTTCGGGTTACGACGGTCAAACTCCATCTTCTCAGCCCTCAATAGAATTATTAATTAACTATACAACCCCAAACAACTACTACACATTTAAAAATAAAATTCAATCAACAGAAAACTATGATTCGCTAGTAATCAATAATGATGGCTTACAATATCTTGTTCCATCGGGTGGTGATTCTCTCTTTTTGTCCTGGGGTTCACAAAATTCAGTCAGAACAAACGTATTGCCATTTGTAACAAATTGGAACGGAACTAATACAACTCAGAAACACAATTATTGGGACTTACAAATTTCAGATTTTGATTATTATCTGAATCATAGTTTTCAAGCCATCTCTTCATCACCTTCAGAATTAAAAGCTACGTTTTTATCAACTGCTAAGGCTAACATAAAAAATTATACTGTCGAAACTGGTTCTTCTCTAACCGGGACTATTAACTTAAAAGATCCGTGGTTTTATTATAAAGATCAGGATAATAATTGGTATCAATCAAATGAATTTAAAACTTATTCGTCTCCTCTTATTATTGAAAACAAATCATCAATATCTTATGGTGGCGTCTTCTTAAATCAAGGAGCTGATTGGCAACCGCCCTATTACTCGGTAAAAGTAGATGCAGTGCAATCTATTGATTTGGGCGGCACAATCGGCGCACGAGATTTTTATTTTCTAAACTGGAGTGCATTTCCACCTGAAAGCGCATCATTTCAAAATGCAGATGCTTTGGAAACTGCTGTTGTTTTTAAGAGTGAAAACGCAACTGTGCGGGCAAATCTTAAAGGACATCTTTTCACAAACTCATCAACAGCAACCGCCTCCAACAACCAAAGAAAAATTGTGCAGGGCAGCAACGGTTACTGGGCAATGATTTATGTCAGTATGAATCAAGTTTGGTTAAGTCGCTCAACAGATGGAGTTAACTGGGGAAGAGAAATAAAAATAAGCGATTGGGCTACCGGTATTAACGGTTATCCTTCAATAGACATTTATAATGATTTGGCTTACGTTGTTTGGCAAAATATTGATTGGTATGGAATCGGTGGATGGAATACCTGCTTTATAAATGTCAGAAGATTTGATTTGACTAACAATACTTTAGGACCATCAATTACTGCGGCCTCATTTGAACCACCTACTGAATCATTTATATCTACCCCTGTTATAGCGTATCCTGGCGGCAAATCAAATGAAATAACTTTGGCTTGGCGAGAACCAGATGCAATAAAAATTATACACGGAAGTGGTATGTTTGGTGATGATAATTTAACCTGGGGAAGCACATTTACTGTCCCCAATTCTAATTCATATAGTTCTAATCCTTCAATAGCTTATGCTAGTGGATATGATTATGCCTTGTGTTGGGGACAATATTCCGATGGTTATAAAATTAATTATACTACTGCTGCTAGGAACTATAATCAAGAATGGACGTTTTCAAATTCAGCGGTTATTTTCCCAAGCGATTGGGAAAGCAATATAAATCCGCAGATAACCGTTATTAATAGCTACAAACCAACCATCGTATGGACAAGCAGCAATAATATTGTTGAAGGCAGATCGTCTGTACATATTAGACAAAGAAGTGGTTTAACTGCGAATGATATATGGGGAAATATCACTTCTTTTTCGCCAAATACTTCAGAAAGTTTAAGCCCAGTCATTGGTAACTATTCTGAAAGTACCAAAATGGAAATTCTTTGGACTTTTGCAAATTATGTGTTTAAAGCATCATATAATGGTTCAACTTGGTCCTATTCATATATAATTTCGACATCAGGAGGTAATGGCATAAATATAAATAAAAACTCTGCCTGGAATACATATCAAACTAAAGCATTGTGGAAAAAAACAGATAACACATTGGCATTTTATAACGTAGGAAATGCCCCACTTTCAAAAATTGTCGCAGGCTCTGAGAATGAACCGATTAAGTTGCCATTCAGATTAAACAGGCACGCAATAATTGAACTGCCAAAAGATATTGACAGCACTTCAAAAGGAAGTGTTTGTTTTGAGATTGCAGGAATCAGTACTTTATATAATAATTCTGAGACAAAAATAAATTACTCTTTTAATGAAAATAATCTCCTCTCCTCGGAGCCATTTAGAGTTGCTGCAGAAAATATCCAACTGAGTTTTTCAGGAGCGATATATGGTGCCGGTTTAGAGTTACAGAATAATTTTATCAGTTCAATAAATGAACCTCTTGCAAAGGTGATATTAAAAGACAGTAAAACAAATGAAACACTTCAGAATCTTTGGGTAAACAATCCTTCAGTGTTAAACCAGGTAGAAAATAAAACGTTTGGAGAATTCAGGAATGTATCTGTTGATTTAAATAAATATTTAGGAAAAACCGTTTATGTACAAGTTGAAATGATTGGCAAGTCAAAAAACATCAAACCCTTGATTGTTGATGATTATTTAATTCTAAATGACTCAACTTCAATAGCTGAGAATCTGGCTAAAAAGAATTATACTGATTATTCACTGCCAACAGAATACACTTTGATGCAGAACTTCCCTAATCCTTTTAATCCCAATACAACAATTACTTTCTTTTTACCCGAAGCACAGCATACAACATTAAAAATTTATAATGTTTTAGGAAAAGAGATAATGACAGTAGTTAATAAAAATTTAGCAGAAGGATATCATTCGGTGGATGTTAATATGAGCAATGAACCCTCAGGTGTGTATCTGTACAGTTTGTCTGCCGGCAACTTCAGAGAGACAAAGAAGTTATTGCTGCTTAAATAATATTGTACAGGTAAAGAAAAACCCTGAAGGTTTCTCTGGATAAATTTGTTCTATGCTAAAATCTAACAGAAATCTTTACGCAAACCTTCAGGGTTTCATAAAGGAATTTTATAAAAATGAATAATGTAAGTTAAAAAGTCAAAAAGTAATGAATACAAAATTATTTGTAACAATATTTTTATCTGTACTCATATCTCATCAATATGTATTTAGTAAAAACATAGCTGAATTAACATCGGAAGAAGAACTTTTACTTAAATATAAAAATGAAATACTAGAAGCCGCGGAACAATTAAATATATCTCCAAGAATTATAGCAAGCATTATTTATGCGGAACATAAGTTAAATGTAAAGTTAGGCGAGAATATCCTTGATTATGTGTTCGCAAAAAGCGGATATAATTCTTCAATGGGAATTGCTCAGGTCAAAATCAACACCGCTTTCTGGATAGAAGAACAAATACATAATCCACAAAGTCAGTTTTATCTTGGAGAAGAAATTAGAAATAAAGTGCCACAAAGTAGAAATTGGGAAGAGCTTATTGATAAACTGGATAATCCAAAGACAAATATTTTTTATGCCTCGTGTTATATAGCAATGATAAATAAATTATGGGAACCAGTACTTGAATTAATTAATTCAGGAAAAAATAAAGTTGGAATAATTGCAACGATATATTCACTTGGTATATTTGATAGCAACAATAAGGCAAGGAATCCTCATATAGATGCTAAGATGAATAATTTTGGGAAAACAGCTCAAGAATTTTACAATTCATTTTCCTTAAGGAATGAGTTTAATTAATTACTGTTTGATGAGTTATTACTTAAGAAACCCCCGACTCACTTATTGAATCGGGGTAATTATTAACTACACTTTACGCAACAGTTATTTCTTTTTCAAGATAAACATCCTGAATAAGATTTAACAATTTAACACCTTCAGTCATCGGGCGCTGGAAGCCTTTACGACCTACTATTAATCCCATTCCACCTGCGCGTTTATTTATTACTGCAGTTTTAATAGCATCTGCAAAATCATTTTCACCAGAAGCTCCGCCGCTGTTTATCAATCCTGCACGACCCATGTAGTTATTCATTACCTGATATCGTGTAAGATCAATTGGATGATCTGTTGTTAAATCTGTATAAACTTTTTTGCTGGTTTTACCAAAACTCTTTAACGAATTGTAACCACCGTTATTTTCAGGGAGCTTTTGTTTGATAATGTCGGCTTCAATTGTAACACCAAGATGATTTGCCTGTCCTGTTAAATCAGCAGAAACATGGTAATCTTTATCGGATTTGAAAGCAGGATTTCTTAAGTAGCACCATAGTACTGTTGCCATTCCAAGTTCATGTGCATACTGGAAAGCTTCGCTAACGTCAACTATCTGTCTTCCGCTTTCATCCGAGCCAAAGTAAATTGTAGCACCAACTGCAGCGGCGCCCATATCATAAGCTTGATCAACACCGGCAAACATAATCTGATCAAATTTGTTTGGATATGTAAGCAGTTCGTTATGGTTAATTTTTACTATGAATGGAACTTTATGTGCATACTTTCTTGCCGTCATTCCGAGTACACCAAGCGTTGAGGCAACAGCATTACATCCAGCTTCTATTGCAAGTTTTACAATATTTTCCGGATCAAAATATTCCGGGTTTGGTGCGAAAGATGCACCCGCACTGTGTTCTATTCCCTGATCAACAGGAAGAATGGAAAGGTATCCTGTTCCTGATAATCTGCCATGATCAAAAATAGATTGCAGGTTTCTAAGAACATTGATGTTTCTATCTGTCTGTGCAAAAATTCTATCAACAAAATCTGGTCCGGGTAGATTTAGTTTTTCTTTTGGAAATTTTGCTTTGTAGGATAACAAGGAATCAGCCTCGCTGCCTAACAATTCTTTAATTTTACTTAACATTATTTCTCCGATTTTTAATGAATTTGTTTAAGTCGTTAATATTTGCTCTGCTAAAATAAGCTAAGCGGTAAAGTAATTCAATTTAAATTTTGGATGAGTAAAAAAATAATTGTTTAAAAAAGAAAAACCCGGTTAATCCGGGCTTAAATTGTGAGAGAAAATAGATTCTATTTAGTTCATCGTTTGATTATCTAATCCAGCTATCTTGATTTCTTCAACCTTTATTTTTGCAACTCCTTTTCTTACAAAACCAAGTTCCAAAGCTGCTGCTTTAGAAAGATCAAGATCCCTTCCGCCAATATAAGGACCTCTGTCGTTTATCCTTACAACAACTGATTTGTTGTTTCTAAGATTAGTAATCTTTAATAATGTACCAAATTTTAGGGATTTATGAGCCGCTGTAAAGGACATTTGATCATAAACTTCGCCGTTAGCTGTTTTCTGTCCATGAAATCCAGGACCATACCAAGATGCTCTCATTGTCCCTTTATCAACAAACTCAACCAAAGAACGATCAGCCGTAACTGCTTCTTTCTCTACCGAAACTACTTCTTCAGTTGTTACTGGCTCAGCTATTTTATCTTCATTTACAACTAAAGTAAAACCAACCAGTCCAACCAAAACAAGAACAAAAAATATCTTTGCTATTGATTTCAATAAAACCTCTATTTTAATTAAACATATCGGATCGCTGATACAAATTTAACCCAAGGCCTTAGACCTCACAACAGTTTATTTGGTTCTAAGGTCTCGGATCAGGATATCCAATCATTCGACTATAATGGTATTTAAGTTGAAAAATATAATTTTAGAACTCCCACCTTAACACGTTATATCCTAAACAAGAAAAATTACTATTAAAGATATTGGCACTTTTATTAATTATGTTTGTATAAGGCTCTAAAATCGGAGAAAAATATGAAATCGATTCAGAAAAGAGGAATAATTTTCCTAACCGCAGTTTTCATTACATCTTTTTTAATTGGTGGATCGACTCAAAAACAATTGAGCGATGAGAATGATAACTTTTATCTATCAAACTATTCAACCTTTGCACCGGGAGACATTGCCAAGCTTAATCTATATTCATATTCTCAAAATACCAGACATTTTAGCTTTAAGTTATTGAAGATTGATGACCCGGTTATGTTTTTCTCTCTTTTGGATCAGAACAACAACAGATATGCTTTTGATATTTGGGGAAAAGATAAGGCTCTGCTATTAAAGTACACCAGTTTGGTTAAAGAATGGGATTACAAACCTTCCGCCAAAAACAACTATAACTCTGGTGAAATAAGTATTGGCAAAATTGATGAGCCGGGAATCTATATTGTTCAGGCAATTCGAAATGAAAAAGTTGGTTACTGTGCAATAGTGGTTACAGACTATGCAATGGTTTATAAGAATAATCAAAAAGAGATTCTTGCTTTTATTGCCGATGCAAAAACAGGAGATTTTGTCCGGAATGCTAGGTTTGATTTTTATCAAGCGGGAATACAGGTTGGCAGTAAGATTACTGACAAAGATGGGCTGCTATTTGCTAATCTGTCCGGGTTAAAAGGAATTCAGAATTCCAATATTCAGCTTTTTGGTTATGCAGGTGATGAAATTATTTTAAGCGATCCTTACTTTTATTTTAACCGCAGCCAAAATGAATATTTAACCGCATACATATACACTCAGCAGCCGGTTTACAGACCGGGACAATCGGTAAACTTCAAGGCAATCTTCCGAAATAAAAAAGGTAATGAAATCCTGAACGCACCGAATTTGAAGTTTAATGTTTCTGTAAAATCACCGAAAAATAAAGAAGTTTATTCCGGGCAGGCAGAAACAAATGAGTTCGGTTCTCTTTCTGCAAATTTTTTGTTAGATGGAGAAGCAGATCTTGGTTACTACTCAATCATACTTACAAAAGATGGAATAAGTTACAATGGTTCATTTACGGTTGAAGAATACAAGAAACCGGATTACAAGGTAAATGTTGCAACGGATAGAAATCAGTATGCAAATGGAGATAAGATTGCTGCCACAGTTTCTGCAGATTATTATTTTGGTTCTCCGGTTAAAGAGGCATCAGTTCAAATCAGTATTTACAGACAAAATTATTGGCGCCCCTGGTGGTATTGGAGTGAGTGGTCATGGTTCTACAAAGGATTCAGAAACGATCGTTACTTTGGCGTGCAGCAGGAATTGATTCATCAGGAATCGGGCGTGTTAAATGAAAATGGGAAATTAGAATTTAGTTATAAAGTTGAATCTGACAAGAACTACGATTATCAATACATTATTTCTGCTCAAGTTACAGATGCATCACGAAGAGCGATTACTGGTTCAACTCAAACATTTGTTACGCGAGGTTCTTTTACTATTTCAACTTCGCCGGATAAATGGTTTTTTCAGCAAGGTAAAGATGTAAAAATAAAAGTAAACGCTTCAGATTTTTCTGATAAACCTGTTCAAACAGATTTTAGAGTTATTATTAATTATCCAGATGATCCTAAAAGTATGCGAATGAAATCTTTGAGCGATACTCTGTTTGCAAAAACTAATGAAGCTGGATCAGCAGTTGTAACTTTTAATCCAAAGCATGATATAACTGGATATTTTAATTACAGTGTAATCGCATTTGATGAAAAGGAAAGAGAAATAGAAGCATCTAGTTCGTTCTATATCGGAGATTACAACGATTATTATTATCAGCGAACAAGTGCAGGACTTGAAATAATTACAGATAAAGATTCGTATGAAAAAGGTGATTCACTTATCGCTTATGTTTTTCTTCCAGACCCAAACCAGGAATTGCTTCTTACTTATGAAACGGATAAAATATTATCCTACAAAAAGCTTAAACCTGAAAATAACAGTTTTGAAATCCGTGAAAAGTTAACTGACAAGTTTTCACCAAGTTTTAATATTTCAATCAGTTTTATAAAAGATAGAATGCTTTATCAAACAACAAAGCTTGTTGGAGTTTTAGCAAAGGATAAGTTTTTAAATATCACACTCAATCCTTCTAAAGAAACTTATAAACCTGGCGAGCAGGCGGAATATGAAATAGTTGTAAAAGATTATCTCGGAAATCCAGTTAAGAACACTGAAGTATCTTTTGGAATTATTGATGAAAGCATTTATGCAATTAAGGAAGATGAAACTCAGCCGATAGAAACATTTTTCTATTCACCGCAGTATTCTTATATGCCGACTTACAATTCGTTACAATCAGGTTATTTTAGTTCTTACAGCAGACCTGCAACTTACATTGACAAAAACTATTTTTCTTACAAAGAAGACGATAGGAAACATAAAGGAAAACTTTATGGTAAGATTACAATCGAGAAAGAGGAATCAATTCCAGAAGGTTTGTTTGTAATCTTAACGGGAGAAAGATATTACTACACTGCAAAAGTGGATTCTCTTGGTAATTACAAAATTGAAAATGTTGCAAAAGGAAACTATCAATTATTTATTTCTGCCGGAATGGGTGGTATGATTTTGATTGATGACATAAAAATTTCTGGTGAAAAGAAATATAATTTCATAATTAAAGAAGATCAGAAACAACAAATAGAGGATATGATTGCACAAGGTGTTGGTGGAATGGGACAAGGGGAAACTAACGCATCTGGTATTTTTGTAAGAGGTAGAAGGCAAGATGCTGCTCCAATGGTTAGTGAAATGTCATTGGCAGATGGTAAGATGATGAAAGAATCCAAGGATAAATCTGCCTATGTTCAGGCTGATGTGCGCACAAACTTTGTTGATGCATTGATATGGAAAGCCCACGTTGTTACTGATGAAAATGGTAAAGCAAAAGTTGAGTTTAAGATTCCCGACAACTTAACAACCTGGAGAACAACTGTTCGCGGGATTACAAAAAATACTGACGTCGGACAAAAAGTAAATAAGTTTATCAGCAGAAAAGATTTGCTTGTACGAATGGAAACTCCGCGTTTCTTTAGACAGGATGATGAAGTTGTTATTTCAACAATTGTGCACAATTATCTTTCATCTGCAAAAACAACTAAAATTGAGTTTACCTCTGACAAGTTAGAGCTTATAGGATCAAAGGTTAACACAAAGGGATTTGAGAATGCTAAATTCACTTCAAAGAAAATTTATGAAGTTGAAATTTCTGCAAACTCAGAGTTAAGAGTAGATTGGAAATGTAAAGTTGATTATCCAACCGGTGAAGCAACTTTAAAAGCATCGGCATTAACAAATGAAGAATCTGATGCTATGGAAGTTAAAGTTCAGATCATTCCAAATGGAGTTAAGGTTATTGAGCCTTTGGTTGCTGATTATTCTGAAACCAATGTTAATGAATATCTCGAATTTGAAATCCCAACTGATGTTGATTCGCGAAGTGCAAGTTTTTCATTTACGCTAAATCCATCTTTGGCTGGAACAATTTTAAAATCACTTGATGATCTTGCAGGTTATCCTTATGGATGCGTTGAGCAAACGATGAGCAGATTTCTTCCTACAATAATTGTTGCAAATACGTTTAAGGAAATTAAGGCTCCGCTTAAATCTCAAACGATTGAAGAACTTCCGAAATATGTTGATGCTGGATTAAAACGTCTTTACGATTTTCAACATTCCGATGGCGGTTGGGGCTGGTGGACGAATGATCAAACTCATCCTTATATGACAGCTTATGTTATTTATGGAATGAGTTTAGCGCGTGAGGCGGGATACGATATTAATGAAAGTGTTTTTTATAATGGTATCAATAATCTGAAAAGCCAGATTGAAAATGCAAAACCTGATTTGGATGAAACAACTTTAACTTATATGCTTTTCTCGTTAAGTACAGCGATGAAAAATCAAAGTTATGATAAAGATAATTACATGGAGATAATTAATATTCTGCTTCGCAAAGATTTAAAATCTTCTCCGCTTTCTTTGATTGCAATTACTTTGAAGAATATGAATGAAACTGCGAAAGTAAAAGATGTAGTTACAAAACTGAAGAAACAGGTCAATGAAGAAAAATCATTTGCTTTCTGGGGCGGAGAAGAATGGCATTACAGATGGCAAAATGATAATGTTCAGGGAACAGCCTTTGCTGTAAAAGCTTTGTTGTATGTTGATGGAAATTCAGACTTGATTTCAAAAGCAATAAACTGGCTGATGAAAAAGAAACAGGGTTATTCCTGGAGATCAACACAGGAAACTTCTATTGTTTTATTTGCACTTACGGATTACTTGAAAATCACGAAAGAACTTGATCCGGATTATTCCGTAAAAGTATTTATTAACGGAAAAGAAGTTGCACAAAAAGATTTTGATAAGAATGATATTTATAAGGAAACAAAAACATTTAAGTTTCAAAACTCTGATTTGAAAAAAGGAAAAAATGTTTTAAGAATTGAAAAATCAGGTAAAGGCAAATTGTACTTCTCCGGTATCAACGAATTCTTTACAGAAAAACTTTCTGATATAAAACACGATAATGGGTTTAAGATTAGAAGAGAATATTATGTTCTTGAAACCGGTGAGAAAGATGGGCACATCATTTATTTTAAGAAAAAGTTTGATGGAACAGTAACAAGCGGACAGGATCTTTTTGTAAAAACATTTGTTGAATCAAAAACTGCTGATCTTGATTATTTTATTCTTGAAGATATGCTTCCATCTGGATTTGAAGTTGTAAAAGATATGGATAAATATTTTATTGATGGCGAAAATAATTACAACTCCTACTACGATTACTATTATGATTATATGCCGTGGCGCTGGCAGTATGCTGATCGTGAATACCGTGATGAAAAAGTTGCATTCTTTGTAACTAGCTGCCAAAGCAAAATGGAGTTTTCATACATCATTAAAGCACAAATTCCCGGCGAGTACAAAATTATGCCTGCACAAGGTTATTTAATGTACTATCCAGAGTTAAATGGTTTTAGTGATGTTGTGAATATAAAAGTTGAGGATGTGAAGTAAGTACTTTGTGCTCTTCACGAAAAAGCTTCGCGTCCTTTGTGTGAAAGAAATTTAGCCGCATTTCACACAAAGCTCGCTGGTATATCCATCCCTTTGGGAAAAACAAAAATCGCAAAGTGCAATAATATTATTCAATATATTTTCTATTGTCTCTTTATATTGTAATTAAACGAAGTTAATGTTAATCAACAAATTGTTTGAGTTAAATATGAGTAAAGAATTAATTGAAAAAATAAAAGGTGTTTTAAAAAACAAACCTGTTCAAAATGCTTATTTGTTTGGATCAGCAGCCAGAGCTGATGAAACTGTTGATAGCGATGTGGATATTTTAGTCGAGTTGGATTATTCAAAACCTATAGGGCTAGAGTTTATTAAGATGAAACTTCAACTTTAAGATATTTTAATGAGAGAAGTTGATCTTTTAACAACGAGAAGCATTTCAAAATATATTAAGCCTTTTATAGATCAGGAAAAAGTTTCGATTTATGAAAAGTAGAATTGGCGATAAAGCAAGACTGAATCACATTCTTGATGCAATTGCTGATATACAATCTTATGTTAAAGATTTAGGTTTTAAAGAATTTGAATCTAACTCCATGGTGTTCAATGCTTGTTTGAATCAGCTTACAACAATTGGAGAAACAGCAAATCATCTTTCTAATGAACTAAAGACAACTGTTTCTAATGTTGAATGGAAAGAGATCATCGACTTAAGAAATGTTCTTATTCACGAATACTTTGGGATCGATTTGAAAATTGTTTGGGATATTTTAAAGACTGATCTACCAATTTTTAAGAAACACATCGAAGAATCTCTTAAAAACCTTACTAAATAATATCTTATTTGATCTTATGTTCCGATAAACTGCATTATTTTCGCGTGAGAGAAAAATTAAGTGCATCCCACGCAAAGTCGCAAAGACTATGTAAATGTTTTTTCCCCGCATCTTCTCTCCTAATTCCTAAATCAGAGAAATGATTTTTTGAACTTGGTATTACTACACAATTGTGAAATAATATTCATCCATAAAATCAATCGTATCATCTACCTAAGCGGTTTTTAAAGGTGGAACATTTTTTGTGCTTTATCTTTTTCAGGGAAGCAGTATAAGCAGGGAGGGATATCTTCTTTAGTGCTGAACAATAGATAAACAGGAACCCAAATTGAACAAAGTATCCGACTCAAGTCGTCCGCATATAGCTGTAGTTGGCAGAAGAAATGTTGGCAAATCTCTGCTAGTAAATTCTTTGCTCGGGCAAAATATTTCTCCCGTTTCTGCCACCGCAGGAACAACAACTAATCCAATAAAAAAAGCATTTGAACTTTTACCTTACGGGCCAGTGGTAATTGTAGACACTGCCGGAATTGATGATAAAGATGAACTTGGGAAACAACGCATAACAGAAACAATAAAAATTTTATCTGCGTCAGATTTTGCTTTGATTGTTGTTGATGCACGCGAAACATTAAAAAGTAAAGAGCTTGAACTTTTTGCTTATCTGGATAAGCTTCAAATCAATTATATCGTAGCAGTAAATAAAATTGAGTTTGGTGTTAATCCCGAATTGCTTGAAGAACTTAAAGAACTTCGAATAACGCATTTTGAAGTTTCGTGTAAAGAGAAAGCAGGGATTGAAGAACTTAAGCGAAAGATGATCCGCTTGCTGCCGGAGGATAACGGAACTCCGCTTATTAGTGATATCCTATCTACGGGTGCTGTTGTTGTTATGATTGTTCCAAATGATATTAATGCACCAAAAGGAAAATTAATTCTTTCCCAGATTCAGATAATTCGTGAAGCACTTGATGAAAACACAGTCGTAATTGTCTGTAAGGAAAAAGAACTTCATTCAACTTTGGATAAACTTAAAAAACATCCTGATCTTGTTATAACCAATAGCCTGGCAATTTTGCGCGTTGCCGAAGAACTTACGGAAGAAACTAAGCTTACAACTTATTCAATCTTAAGGGCAAGACATAAAGGTGATCTTTCCGTTTTTGTAAATGGATTGCGTAGAATTGAAGAACTTAAAAACGGTGATAAAGTTTTAATTGCGGAAGCGTGTTCACATCACGAACAGGATGAAGATCTTGGCACAGTCAAGATTCCACATTGGCTTTGTAATTACACAAAAAAAGAATTGCAGATTGATGTAATACACGGTTATGATTTTCCTGATAATTTATCTGATTACAAACTTATTGTTCATTGCGGCGGATGCATGTTAACACATCGTGCAATGCAGACAAGAATTAACGAAGCAAAACTTATGGATGTTCCGATTGTTAATTATGGAGTTTTGATTTCTTATATGCATGGCGCAATTCCCCGTGCATTGCTTCCATTTGAAGAAGCAATTGCTGAGTGGGAAAAGATTAAGATAAAATAAAAAACAAATAATTATCATCTTGGTGCCACTATGAATAATAAAATTCTTTTTCTGCTTTTATTTATTTTTTTGATTTCATCAAATCAATCTGCCTCACAGACATTTGAGGTTAAGGTTGGTACTGTATTATATCACCAGTATGAGATTAACAATGTACATAAAGAACCATATTATTACGATGCTGATTATGATATAAATGCAGGTCTAATGATCAGCTCAGGAGTAGCATTTGATTTATCACAGAATTTTAGTTTTGGAATAGATCTCCGATTAAGAAATCTAAATGGTAAAGCAAATGGAATTTATGTCGGCTACTCTCCATTTGATAGTTCTGATGTATTTAAGAGTTGGGACTTTGCATTTACAAACTTAGATGGCTTGGTTAAAATAAAATACAGAATTGATACGCAATTGGGAATTAAGATTTCACCTTTTGCAGGAATTGGATATTCAGAGAATATGAGTTTTGATAGACAGGGCACACAAGAAGAAATTGCAATTACACCTCCTGATATGACAATTATTTATTTAGAAGAGCCTTCAGGTAATAATTCTGGATTTTTGTTAAGTACTGGTGCAAGTTTTGTTTACGAAGTTCTGTTAATTGAGTTAGGAATGGACGTTGCATTGTTTAAGACACATATCTACGAGGCAGGAAATTTTAAGCTTTTAAATTTCAATATTTTGTTTGGTGTAAGCATTTAGTAACGCAACATCAGAATAAAACCTTTCTTCCATGAATTTGATTTTTGACTTTGTCCTATCTCACAAACCCTTTCCATCTTTGAATAAATTACTTCTCAAAAGCAAGAAAAGTTAATTGCCAATTATTATTTATTGATGTGAAATTTCCACTTAAAATTAAGTTTTACATTTAATTATGCTGGCATTTTACATGCACAAATGGGATGACTATATCGAAATACTTGAGGAAAAAATGCACACTAAAATATTTGAAAACTACAAACCGAATGACAGAAGCTGCTTAATTCCACTTCTTCAGGAAGTACAGACCATTTATGGATATCTACCCGAAAATGCGTTACGCGATATTTCAGATTTCGTTAAAGTTCCGCTTAGTCGTGTTTACGGAGTGGCAACTTTTTATAATCAATTTCGTTTAATGCCTCTTGGTGAAAACATAATCCATGTTTGCCGCGGAACAGCTTGCCACGTAAAGAATTCTGCAAATATTCTTTTTGCTTTAGAATCGGAACTTGGTGTTTCAGCAGGACAAACAACACGCGATAAAAAATTTACACTTGAAGTTGTTAACTGTATCGGAGCTTGTTCTATCGCTCCTGTAGTTTTGGTAAATGACGATTATCACGGAAGAGTTTCTGTAAAAGATATTCCAAAGATTTTGAAAAAATATCAGACAGCAAAAAAAACTGAGACTGTTGAGGCTGCAAAATGATAGATTTTAATCAACTGTGCTGCGAAAAATGCTGGCATACTGCAAGCAAGCCTTGCGAGCAATTTATTCAATGTTGTACAGAAGGCCCGCTTTGTCATTATGATGATAAATGCGAACACGATATCACATCACTCCGCAAGCGCTTAAAATATGAAGAGCACGATAAGCCGATTATTATCATTGGAATGGGAACATGCGGACTTGCATCTGGTGCGGCAAAAGTTAAAGAAGCCATTGAAGCTGAATTAAAAAAATTAAACATCGAAGCAACTATTGAAGGTACAGGATGCATTGGGTACTGTGCTGTTGAACCAATCGTTGATATTAAACTTCCGGGTAAAGATAGAATATCTTACCAGGAGATAACATACAAAGATGTTCCAAGACTTATACAAACAACCATTGTAGAGAAAAAAATATTTGAAGAAAAACTTCTTGGCAGTCACGGAAAATCAAATGGTGTTATGAGTTTAAAACAAGTTCCCTTCTTTGAACATCAGCAAAAAATTGTTCTTGCAAATTGCGGTGTTGTAAATCCGGAATCGATTGATGCATATCTCGCTAATGGCGGATTTAAAGCTTTTGATAAAGTTCTACGTTTGATGAAACCCGAAGAAGTTGTAAAAGAAGTTTTAGATGCCGGATTAAGAGGTCGCGGCGGCGGCGGATTTCCTACAGGAAAGAAGTGGGAGCTTGCACTAAAACAAAAATCAGATCAGAAATATCTTATTTGTAATGCTGATGAAGGTGATCCCGGTGCATTTATGGATAGATCGCTTTTAGAAAGCGACCCTTTCAGAGTAATTGAAGGAATGATGATTGCTGCTTATGCTATTGGCGCAAGTGCTGCATACATTTATTGCCGTGCAGAATATCCTCTTGCGATAGAAAGACTTCTAAACTCGATTGCAAAATGTGAAGAGTACGGAATTCTTGGTGATAACATTCTTAACAGCGCATTTTCACTTCACATAAAAATTAAAAAAGGCGCTGGCGCATTTGTCTGCGGTGAAGAAACTGCGCTCATCGGTTCGATCGAAGGTAAACGCGGAATGCCGAAACCTCGTCCACCATATCCGGCAATTGCAGGATTATTTGGCAAACCAACTGTTATTAATAATGTAGAAACTTTTGGAAATGTTCCACCGTTAATAATGATAGGCTCACAAAAGTTTGCATCAATCGGAACAGCAAAATCAAAAGGCACAAAAGTTTTTGCACTAAGCGGTAATGTTAAGAACACAGGATTAGTTGAGGTTCCGATGGGAACAACTTTACGTGATATCGTTTTTAAAATCGGTGGTGGAATTCCTGATAAAAAAGAATTTAAAGCTGTACAAATCGGCGGACCATCAGGCGGATGCTTGCCGGAAAGCGTGATTGATACTCCTGTTGATTATGAATCGTTAAAAGAAGTTGGTGCGATGATGGGATCGGGCGGATTTGTTGTGATGGATGAAGAAACTTGTATGGTTGATGTTGCAAAATATTTTTTAACATTTATTCAGCAGGAGAGCTGTGGCAAATGCGTTCCTTGTCGTGAAGGCACAAAGAGAATGCTGGAAATAATTGAACGCATTCCAAAACGTTACGGCAACGATGGAAACAAACTTGATCAGTTACAAAGATTTAAAGGAATGATTCACTTGCAAAGATTAGCTGATGTAATAAAAGATACTTCGCTTTGCGGATTAGGTCAATCAGCACCAAATCCTGTTTTATCAGGATTAAGATATTTCCGCCACGAATATGAAGAACATTTATATGATAGAAAATGTTCTTCTGGTGTTTGTAAAGAGTTACTAACATTCACAATTGATAATGAAATTTGTACCGGTTGTGGATTGTGCGTAAAGAAATGCGCTGTTGATGCAATCGTTGGTGAAAAAGGACAAGCACACTACATTTTGGATAACAAATGTGTTAAGTGCGGAATGTGTTATGAAACCTGTCGCTTTGAAGCGATAAATATTAATTAATGTTAGAGGACTTTTGTCAGACTGAGCCTGTCGAAGTCTGACTATTATAATCGCCCTTCGACAGGCCCAGGGTGACACAAAAGAAAAAAGGAATTTTGGAGAAAGAAATGGTTCAGTTAACAATAAATGGAATAAAAGTAAACGCAGAAGCAGGGATGACAATTCTTGATGCTGCTAAATCAGTAGGAATATCAATACCGACACTTTGTCATCTAAAAAATTTAGATCCAACAGGAGCTTGCAGAATTTGCGCTGTCGAGGTTAAAGGATTCAGAGGATTAGCACCATCGTGTGCATATCCTGTTGCTGAAGGAATGGTTGTTGAGACAGATTCACCAAGAGTACGCAAAGCAAGAAAAACAATTGTAGAACTTCTTGTGGAAAATCATCCACAGGATTGTTTAATTTGTGTGCGGAATAAAAATTGTGAACTTCAGGATTTATCAGAACAATATGGAATCCGTGAACATCGTTATGTTGGTGAAACAAAATCTCACGCAATAGATATTTCAAGTGCATCAATGGAGCGAGATCCTGCAAAATGTATTCTTTGCGGAAGATGTGTTCGTGTTTGCCACGAAGTACAAAAAGTTGGCGCAATAGATTTTACAAAACGCGGATTCACTTCAATCGTTACAACTCCCTATAACAAAGGATTAAATGTAAGTGATTGTATTTTATGCGGGCAGTGTATTCTAGTTTGTCCAACTGCTGCACTAAGAGAAAAAAGTGCAGTTAAAGAAGTTGCTAATGCAATTTATGGTAAGAAAAAATATTGTATCGCTCAGGTTGCACCTGCAGTTCGTGCATCCTTAGGTGAAGAATATAATATGCCTCTTGGTACCGATGTAACAGGATTATTAGTTACAGGATTGAGAAGATTGGGATTTAAGAAAGTATTTGATACAAATTTTGCTGCTGATCTTACAATTATAGAAGAAGCGACAGAGTTAATTAACAGAATACAAAATGGTGGAAGCTTGCCAATGTTTACAAGCTGCTGTCCTGGTTGGGTAAAATATGTTGAGATGAATAGACCTGAAGTTTTAGAACACGTTTCAAGCTGTAAATCTCCACACGAAATGGAAGGCGCAGTTTTAAAAACTTACTACGCAAAGAAAATGGGAATTGATCCAAACGATATTTATGTTGTTTCGATTATGCCTTGCACAGTTAAAAAGTATGAATCAAATCGTGCAGAACTTTCCGAACACGCAATGGCTGATGTCGATGCAGTGCTGACGACAAGAGAACTCGTTAGATTTTTTAAAATTGCAGGAATTGATTTTAACGATTTGCCTGAAAGTGAATTTGATAATCCACTTGGTGAATCAACGGGTGCTGCCGCAATATTTGGAACAAGCGGCGGTGTTATGGAAGCTGCTTTACGTACGGCCTACTTTAAAATGACAGGAACAGAGCTTGAGAATGTTGAGTTTGATGAGATCCGTGGAATGGCTGGAGTTAAAGAGGCAACCATAAAAATTGGTGATCTTGATGTTAACATCGCAGTTGTAAACGGTATTGGAAATGTTGATCCGATTCTTGATCAAGTACAAAATGGAACATCTAAACATCATTTTATAGAAGTAATGGCATGCCCCGGCGGATGTATAAACGGCGGCGGTCAGCCAATTCATCAGAAACCTGAAAAAGTTGCAAAACGTATTAAAGTGCTTTACAAGATTGATGAAAATGCAAAGCATAGAAGATCACATGAAAATGAAGCTGTAAAAACTTTGTATAAAGAATTTTTTGGTGAACCAAATTCACACAAAGCTCACGAGATTCTTCATACAGAATACTTTGATAAGAAGAAGATGTTTAAGAATTAAATTATTTATTTGTCATTCTCGCGAAGGCGGGAATCTCTTTTTAGATTAAAAGATTCCGGGTCAAGCCCGGAATGACACAAAGCATAATGAATCACGCAATAGTTTCAACAATAACCGATAGATGTAAGAGATGTTACTCTTGTATCAGAGAATGTCCTGCTGCGGCAATACGAGTTATTGATGGGCAAGCGAAAGTGATTGAAGAAAGATGTATTGCATGCGGACATTGTGTTAAAGTATGTTCGCAAGATGCAAAACAAATTTTTTCTGAGATTGATGAAACATATCAACTTCTTCAATCAGGAAATGCTGTTGCAATAATCGCCCCATCTTTTGCTGCATCATTTCCGGGCGAGTCTAGAAAAGTTGCAACAGCATTAAGAAAACTTGGATTTACAAAGGTTATTGAGACAGCTTTTGGCGCTGATCTTATTGCAAATGAATATATGAATGTAATTAAAGCTGATAATAATAAAACTGTTATCAGTTCTGCTTGTCCTGCTGTTGTAAGTTTTATCCAAAAATATTATGTGGATCTTATTCCAAACCTTGCTCAAGTTGTATCCCCGATGATAGCACTTGGAAGATATTTAAAAGAAACTGATGGCAATGATGTAAAAATTGTTTTTATTGGACCTTGTGTAGCAAAAAAACACGAAGCAGAAGATGATAATGTCGCCGGAGTAATTGATTCTGTTTTGACATTCACAGAACTAAAGCAAATGTTTAATGAGCAGAATAATAATATTAATGAACTTGAAAACAGTGATTTTGATCAGCCGCACGCAATGATGGGAAAAGCATATCCGCTTGCAGGCGGATTAATTAAAACGATTGATGTAAGCGGCGATATTCTTGAAAAGGATATAATTGTTGTTGAAGGGAAGAAAAAAGTATTAGAAATCATTGAGGAGATTGCAAACAATCATATCAATGCAAAGTTTACAGATATTCTTTTTTGTGAAGGCTGCATCAGCGGACCAGCAATTGATACAGCTCTAAATTATTACGCGCGACGTGAAAAGGTTATTAACTACATTGATGAAAAAATTAATAATGTTGATAAACGTGTTTGGAAAAGTAATCTTTACAATGCAAGAAAATTAAATCTGCAAAGAGGTTTTAGAATTGATAACCAGCGAAGACCTTATCCAACCGAAGAAAAGATTAAAGAAATTCTTTCACAGACCAAAAAGTTTTCTTCGAAAGACGAATTGAATTGTGGATCTTGCGGATATCCAACTTGCAGAGAATATGCAGTTGCAATCGCAAAAGATCTTGCAGAAAAAGAAATGTGCTTACCGTACCTTTTAGATGAATTAAAACTTGCATACGATAATCTTAGTGATACTGAAGAACAACTTAAAGTTGCTGAAAAGCTTGCATCTATCGGACAACTTGCCGCAGGAGTTGCACACGAAATTAATAATCCGCTAGGAACAATTTTACTTTATGCCTCAATGCTTAAACGTAACTTAGAAAAAATTTATAAGGATGATCAAAGAACGGAAGATTTAGAATTAATTGTTGAGGAAGCAAACCGATGCAAAAACATTGTTGCTAATCTTTTAAACTTTGCTAGACAGAGTAAGTTAAATTTAAAAGAATTTGATTTGATAGAAACAATCAGAGAGACTCTAAAGCCCTTTACGTTTAATCCTGCTTATAAACTTATTGATTTTATGGTGGATGTGATTGAAAATAATTATAGAGTAACCGGTGATGAAGATCAGCTTAAACAGGTTTTCATTAATATCATTAAAAATGCCTGCGATGCGATGGTTGATTCTGAAGTTAAGAAACTAAAAATATTAGTTTACACAAATGAAACAAATACGCTAATTGAAATATCTGATACAGGCAATGGAATATCGAAAGAAAATCAAAACAAAATATTTACACCTTTTTTTACAACAAAAAATATTGGTAAAGGGACGGGACTCGGGCTCGCAATATCTTATGGCATAATAAAGATGCACAAAGCAAACATTACCTTTACAAGCGAAGTTGGAAAAGGAACAACATTTAAAATATCATTACCAAAATACCAATCTTACCAAGCGGATATAAAATTAGAAGGAGTTAAAGCATTGTGATGGAGAAGAAGAAAATACTTTTAGTTGGTGACGATTTAGATCTTCTTGAACAAAATAAAATATTAATAGAATCTAAAGGTTACGAAGTAATAACTGCAAACAGCGGTAAAGAAGGATTTGAAACTTTTAAAAAGGTTAAACCCGATGCCTGTGTTGTTGATTTAATTATGGAAGAACACGATTCCGGTTTTATACTTTGTTACAGAATTAAAAAAGATGAGTACGGAAAAAATATTCCTGTTTTTATTTTAACTTCAGCCACATATGATACAGGATTCAAATTCGGTGCTGAAACTAAAGAAGAAAAAGAATGGATAAAAGCTGATGCACTTCTAAACAAGCCGGTAATCATTGAAGAATTTGTTCAGAAGCTGGAAGCATTTTTTGAATTGGAGAAATAATTTAAGGATGTCATTGCAAGTCCCACTTTAGTGGGTGAAGCAATCTGCCAAATATTACAGATTGCTTCACTCGAATTCGCCGCGGCGAATCGTTCGCAATGACATTAAAGAAAGTATGAACACATACAAACCAAAAGTTCTGATTGTTGACGATGAAAAAGGTCTTCGCATTGGTGCGCAAAGATTACTTGCTGGAGAAGGTTATGAAGTAACTGTTGCTGAAAACGGAACAGAAGGAATTAAATTAGGAACAGAAACTGAATTTGATCTAGCTATTATTGATTTAAAAATGCCTGATGTGGATGGTCTGGAAGTTCTGCAGCAAATCAAAAAAAAATATCCTTATACAATTTGTTTTATCGCAACAGCCTATGCAAGTTATGATACCGCAATTGAAGCAACGCGACTCGGTGCATACAGTTACATCCCAAAACCGTTTACACCCGAAGAACTTTTATCAAATCTTAAAGATGGTTATCAAAGTAGATTGGTAAATCTTGAAGCAGAAAAATGGAAGAAAGAAAGGGAAGAAAGTTTACTTGAAGTAGCATTTGAAAAAACAAGAATGAATATTATTGTTAATTCAATTACAGATGGTGTACTTGTTGTAAACAAAGATGGACTTGCAGTATTACACAATCCTGCCGCACATAAATTTCTTGAACTTCCTGGAATAGGAGTTGAAGAATTTATTCTTGATAAACTTCGTCCGGAAATTGTTGAACTTTTTAACAAGTTTGTTAATGAAGAAAACATTGAACATAAGTCATACACAATACAAATAGAACTAAAACCAAATAGAGAATTTTTTATTGAAGCAACTGCTTCTGAAGTGCGTCATCCCTGCGATAATTTAGCAGGAGTTGTAATTGTATTTAAAGATATCACTGAACTTAAAAGAATTGAATTGATAAAATCACAATTTGTTTCAATGGTGTCGCACGAACTAAAAGCCCCAATTGCTGCAGTATATGGATTTTTAAAACTGTTTAATGATGATTCGATAAAACTTACTCCCGAGCAAAAAAAAGATTATGAAAACCGCTCGATGGTTAGACTTGATGGTTTATTAAAAATGGTTAATGATCTATTGGATATATCGCGAATGGAAATGCAAACAGTTCATCGTGAAATAAAACGTGTTTGTATTCACGAAGTTATCGCGTCTATTCTTGAACTCTTCCAGATTGATATCAATAAAAAAGGAATTCATGTAATCTTTGATCAGGATGAATACAAAAAATGTATAAAGGCTGATAGTGATGATATTACAAGATTGTTTACAAATCTTATAAGCAATGCAATTAAGTATAATCGCGAGCATGGAACAATTACAATTAAGCTTTCTCTGTCCGATGATTATTTACTCACCACAATTAAAGACAGCGGCATTGGTTTAAAACCTGGAGAAAAACAAAAATTGTTTACGGAATTTTTCCGTGCAAAAAATGAAAAGACGAAGAACATAAGCGGCACAGGTTTAGGGCTGTCAATCGTCAAACGTATTGTTGATTCATATTCAGGAAAAATTGAAGTTGAATCTGACTATGGTGAAGGAACAACATTTAAAGTATTTTTACCCGTGGTTGTAGATTAGCTGCTCACATTATTTCATTATCATCTAAATATTCTCCTGATTTCTTTTCTCTTCTCATTTGTCATTATTTAACATTTAGCAAAAGCTAATAAATAGCATACCTTATTTGAGAAGCAAATGTTCTTAGGTTTAAGAAAAATCAAATATAAAAACACTTCACACCCACACTAGTTGAATTAAAATAATTATTCACTCTGGAACATCGTGGCATTTAACATGTTGATTGATGATAACTTGGAAAAATCTTAATTAACTACTTATTCCATCCATTTATCTTTAGAGGATAAACAATGGCTAAAATTGCAATCATAGACGACGATCCTGATATTGTTGACGCAAGCAGTTTGGTTTTACAATCAAAAGGATATGATATTATCACTGCTTACAATCCCGATGACGGTTACAAAATTGTAATGGATCAAAATCCGGATTTAATTATTCTAGATGTGATGATGAATGAACCGGATGACGGATTTTTCCTCGCACAAAAATTCCGCAAAATGAATGTTGATTCACCAATAATTATGTACACATCCGTTTCTAAAACTCTTGGGATGGATTTTGAAGCCGGTGAATTAGTGCCTGTGGATGAGTTTGTGGAAAAACCAATTTCACCGGAAACTCTTATTGATAAAGTTGAAAAATTATTAGCAATACATTTAAAGGAGTAGAGCATGTTAGTTATTGAAAAAAATGCTCTCTCCGAAGAAATAGAGAGCTATATAAAAAAATACGGCGATGACCGTTCGGCTTTATTAATGATTCTTCATGAAATTCAGGATAAACACCGGCACATTTCCGAGTTTGCTCAGCAGGAAGTTGCAAGACTTTTAAACATTCATCCAGTTGAAGTTTATAGTGTTATATCATTCTTTGCTTTTCTAAATTCAAATCCAAAGGGAAGAAACATTGTAAGAATTTGTCAAACTATTTCCTGCGATATGCATGGCAAAGCCGATGTTGTTCAGGCAATAGAACGTGAGTTGGGAATAAAGATCGGTGAAACATCAAAGGATAATAAATTTACTTTGGAGTATGCTAACTGTCTCGGCTTATGTGATATGGGACCGGTAATGGCTATTAATGACCAGGTTTATACCAAACTGACTCCTGAAAAAGCAGTTGAACTTTTAAGTAAAGTGAAGTAGAGGCAATAATGGAATTAACAAAACAAAAAAGAACCGGACCTGTAATCTTCTCTGAATACAAAAGAGGAAATGCAATTAAAAAAATAATCACAATGACTCGTGAAGACATTTTATTTGAATTGAAGGAATCAAAACTTAAAGGAAGAGGCGGCGCAGGATTTCCTACATCAACCAAATGGATGTTAACTGCTGCTTCAAAATCCGATGAGAAATTTTTAGTATGCAATGCAGATGAAGGTGAACCGGGAACATTTAAAGACAGAGTTCTATTGATAGAATATCCTGAACTTGTTTTTGATGGAATGGTAGTTGGTGGATATACTATTGGCGCAGGGCACGGAATATTATATCTTCGTGGGGAGTATGAATATCTTCTAAAATCGCTGCAGGATTATCTTGAGCAAATGAGAAAAGATAATCTGCTCGGTAAAAATATTCTTGGTAAAGAAGGATTTAATTTTGATATATCAATTTTTCTTGGATCAGGTGCTTATGTATGCGGCGAAGAAACAGCTTTGATAGAATCGCTTGAAGGAAATCGCGGTGAACCGAGGAATAGACCTCCATATCCAATAAGCACAGGTTATCTTGGCAAACCAACATCTGTAAATAATGTTGAAACACTTTGCGCTGTTGCTCAAATTGTTTTAAAAGGCGGAGAGTGGTTCAGCAAAGTTGGAACTGATAAATCATCAGGATCAAAATTATTTTCAGTTTCCGGTGATTGCGAAATACCCGGAGTATATGAATTACCCTGGGGCACAAAAGTATCCGAACTTCTTGAACTTGTTGGTGCAAAGAATACCAAAGCTGTGCAAATTGGTGGAGCTTCTGGAGTGTGCATACCAAAATCACAGTTTACTAGAACACTTGCGTACGAAGATGCTGCAACAGGCGGTTCTGTTATAATTTTTAATGAAAGCAGAAATATGCTGCACGTTCTTAAAAATTTTATGGAGTTTTTTGTTGATGAATCTTGCGGGCAATGTACTCCTTGCAGAATCGGAAATGTAAAACTACTTGAAGGTGTTGAGATGATCGAAAGCGGAAATTACACTTTTGCTCACATAAATAAACTAAAAGAACTTGGTAAAACAATGCAGGTTGCTTCTAAATGCGGATTAGGACAATCAAGTCCAAATTCGTTTATCTCTATTCTCGAAAACTTTAACGATGAAATTTTCAACAGTGCTGACGGAGGAAAAAATGGAAGATAAGATGAAATTAAGAGCACCCATTAGTCAAAAGGCTCATGTAATTCCAATACCGGAACATCCGGAATATATTGGTGGATCAATATCTATTCAACTTAATGAAAAAAAAGTTACAGTTCCGTTCGGTACAACTATTCTTGAAGCATGCCGTCAGAATCAAATTCACATACCAACACTTTGTCATCACGAAGATTTATGTGTTGCAGGAGTTTGCCGTGTTTGTGTTGTTGAAGTTGAAGGAATGAGAACACTCCAGGCATCTTGTGCTTTTCCGATCACAGCTCCGATTAAAATAAAAACCACATCAAGTGCTGTTAGAAAGGCGAGAAAACATGTAATCGATTTACTGTTGAGTGAACATTGCGGCGAATGTTATTCATGTTTTAGAAACAATAATTGCGAACTTCAATCCCTTGCAAAAGAATATGGTGTTGATCACTACAACTTTGGACACATTGAAAAACCAAGGTATGAAATTGATAATTCATCTTACTCGGTAGTAAGAGATAGAGATAAATGTATTCTTTGTAAACGCTGCGTAAGAACCTGTATTGATCTTCAGGAAGTTGGCGTACTTGAAGCAATCGATCGCGGACATAATACACATATAGGAACGTTCTGGGATAAACCTCTTGCAGAAGTTATATGTATTAATTGCGGTCAGTGTATTAACAGATGTCCAACCGGTGCGCTGCGAGCAAATGATCCAAGAGATGAAATATGGGCGGCTATCGATGATCCAAAGAAACATGTTGTAATTCAAACAGCGCCATCTCCGCGTGCCGCAATCTGTGAAGAATTTGGAATGGAGCCCGGTCATTCTCTTACCGGAGAAATGAATACAGCGTTACGCAGAATAGGATTTGATGTTGTGTTCGATACAAACTTTACAGCAGATCTTACAATCTTTGAAGAAGGCACAGAACTAATTACCAGGATGTATAATGCACTCGTTAAAAAAGAACAAGTGGCTTTACCTCAATTTACATCCTGCTCTCCTGGATGGGTAAAATATCTCGAACATTTTTATCCAGAGTATATCGATAATCTAAGCTCAGCAAAATCGCCGCAGCAAATGTTTGGTGCACTTATAAAAACATATTATGCACAGAAAAAGGGTATTGATCCAAAAGACATCATTTCAGTTGCAGTAATGCCCTGCTCTGCTAAAAAGTTTGAATGCAACAGACCCGAAATGACGGACTCTGGATTTAAAGATGTTGATTACGGTTTAACAACCCGTGAGCTTGCGCAGATGATTAAAGAAGCAGGGATATATCTTCCTGAAATGCCTCGATCACATTTTGATAATCCGTTTGGTGATGCATCAGGTGCGGGATTAATTTTTGGTGCTACCGGAGGTGTTATGGAAGCTGCGCTTAGAACTGTTGTTGAATTTGTAACAGGCAAACGCGTTGAAGATATTTTTGCTAATGCAGATATAATTCCTTTAAGAGGATTTGAAGGAATTAAATATGCCGAACTACCTTTAACTGCAGTTGGACCGGTTCCGGATCTTATCAAACATCTTATTCCCAATTGGGACTGGTTAAAAGGTGCAACACTAAAAGTTGCAGTTGCACATGGAACAACAAACGCCAAAAAAATTATGGATGATATAAAAGCAGGAGGTAAATTCAGCGAATGTCATTTTATTGAATTTATGGCTTGCCCGGGTGGTTGTCTTGGCGGCGGCGGTCAGCCAATTCCTACTACTGAAGAAATCAGAAGGCTTAGAGCAAAAGCTATTTATGATGAAGATAAATCTTTACCGATAAGAAAATCTCATGAGAACAGACACGTTGTTGAAATATATAATGAGTTTTTAACCGATGGACCTTGCGGACATATTTCACATAAACTTCTTCATACACATTATGTGAAGAGAGGGAAGTATATTGCTTAGTTTCATTATTACTTAAATATGTCTTTATACATGGCAATAAATAATAAATGTCATTTCGACCGAAGCGAGAAATCTGATTTTAATGTTCATAAAGATTTCTCAGCCTACCAGCAAGGCAAGCTTCTTCGAAATGACTTGTTCAAGTTAAGTATCGGACCTTTTCGGCAGATGTTCGCAATTAGTATTTGCCTTTTTTATTTTAATAGTGATTAAAAAGGGATTGTAATGTTTAATTTAGTTCCTGCGTGGGCAAAACACTACGAAGAATTCTGGCTTACAATTCGAAGAAGAAATCTCTGGTTTATTAAACTACGTTACGCTGCGGTTATAATGCTTTTCCTCATTATGTTTTTGTCAGAATACTTTCTGGGCATTTCCTTTTCGGTGTTACAGCACAAGACAATCATCATAGTCACAATATCAATCCTCATTTACAATCTATTATTTCATTATATCCGACAATTCCTTAAACATGATACAGATAAATTTAATCCGCTTCATTTATCCGTTTTACAGATGATCTTTGATCTTATTGCATTAATGATTATTGTTTATTTTACAGGCAGTATTGAGTCGCCCTTACTTTTGTTTTTTGTTTTTCAGATGATTATTGGAAGCCTTATCCTTCCCGGTTTCGTAATATACTTATTTGCTTTTCTTGTTGTTGCCACGGTTTGGGTAATAACAACCGGCGAGTACTATTCTTTAATCCAACATAATCATATTGTTGGATTTCTTCCATCTCCATTACATCAGAATTTTAATTATGTATTAGCTATCAATACAAGTTTTGGCTTTATGATTTTTATGGTTGTTTTAATTGCTAACAGAATAGCTAATCAGCTTTATAGGCGTGAACAGCAGTTGTTGGAATCAATTGAAAAAATAAACGCTGCGGAAAAAGAAAAACAAAAATATATTTCCGGAATTGTGCACGAAATTAAAACTCCACTTGCCGCAGTTCAATCTTATCTTGATTTAGTTCTCCAAAAATTTCTCGGTCCGTTAGATGAGGTTGTTGAAGAAAAACTTGTTCGGGCTAAAAGAAGATCGGAAGAAGCGATTGATTTAATCAATAATGTATTAAGAATTTCTAAGCTTAGGCTTGAAGATTCGTTCACCGTGGAAGATGTTAATATACCATCCATACTTGCAAGTGTAATCAGAATTGCAAAAGTGAACGCTGAAGCAAAAGGGGTAAAGATTTCTGTTAGTCATAACCGGGGGAAAAAGTTTATTAAAGGTGATCCGCTCCTTATTCAGATCGCTCTTTCTAATGTAATAAACAATTCTATTAAGTATAATCATATAGATGGAGTGGTTGAAATTGATGTTGATGAGGATAAAAATAATCTTTTTATCAGAGTTTGTGATAGCGGAATAGGAATTCCTAAAGAAGAGTTTGATAAAATCTTTAATGATTTTTACAGAGCGAGCAATATTAAACAAATGGGACTTGAAGGAGCAGGTTTAGGAATGTCTGTTGTTAAACAAATAGTTGAAAAACATGGAGGTAAAATTAAAGTTGAAAGCCCTTCGAAACTTGAAACCCCAAAGTATCCCGGAACTTGTATTACGATTTACTTACCGCTCTAAGAGATAGATAATCTTTTCATATTAATTTTTCGCCCATTTGGTCGTGCTTTACACAATCCGTCGAATTAAATAATAAAATTGTTTTATTTTTATAAAGTATATTTAATTTTTTATATGGCATCTTTCTTGAAATTAACTTGCAGAGGTTAGTATGAAAACATTAATAATTATATCAATTTTTTTAGCCGGCGGGTTATTATTTGCCCAGAGCTTTGATTCATCTAAGGTTAAACAAAATTTACAGGAGCAGAATCAAATTAAAACTCAGGAACAGGAAAGGAACAATATCCAAAACCAGATCGGACCCAAGGATAATCCACAAGGAAATACTAAGGTTGAAAGAAAAAAGAAAGATGTTTTTATTGATAAAGATGGCGATGGTATTTGCGATACAAGACAAGGTGGAATGAGCTTTAATAAAATGAGAAGAAGAATGGGCTCGGGTCAGAAGGGTCCCGGCAGCGGTGGGATGATGGGTGGTAGTGGAAATGGCGGTCCTCAAAACGGTGGTGGAAAATAATCTAATAAATTTATGAAACTGAATCTCTCAATTCTCTTTTCATTATTACTTCTTGTAAATATAAAATCCTACGCACAATTTGATTTTTATACTGGTTATCAGGGGATTTATGACGACAATATTTACAATAATTATCTTCAAATATCAGACTATATAAACAGTTTCTCATTTGGCGCAGCTTTTAATATTGAATCTGAATTTAATAACGTTCAACTGTATTATGAGGGCAGTTTAAGTGCTTTCCAAAAGAACACATTTAAAAATTTTGATGCCCATCGGATTGGACTAGTTGAAACACATATTTTTTCAATAGATGATAATCCCTTAAATGCAGGAATTAATTTTTCATTCAGAAATAATCGTGATGATTTTAAAATTTATGATTTTAATCAGTTGTCTGTTTATATAAACTATCGTCAATCGATCAGCAGCTCTGATTTTATAATTCCCGGTTATGTTTACAACAGGAATAATTATAAAAATTTTTCTCTCTTTTCACATAACGAACATAAATTCTTTTTAACATGGAGTTCAAGCTTTCAAACCGGAACTTCATTAATGTTTAATGCCGAATATGATCTTAAGAAATATTTTGAGACTTATGATTATATCGGCTATTTAAACGAAGCTTCGCAAATTAAATTCATGACAAATGTCAGCCAATCATTAGCAGAAAAAACAGGAATTAATGCTTATGTTGTTTACAGAAAAAATCTTTCCGATGGCAGTAGATATTTATTAAGTGATTCGTTGATTTATTATGAAGAAGAAATATTTAATGATATTTATTCTTATGATGGAATTGAAACTGGGTTGGGATTTAAACATTACTTTAGTGATAATGTAGAATTTAGTGCTGAGGCAAAATACATTCAGAGAAATTATTCCAATATTAAAGCCGTTGATAAAAATGGATTTGAGCTTAATGATTTCAGAAAAGACAATTTAATTGGATTTGCTGCGGGTCTTTCTATTGATCTTGAAACTATTACAAAGGGCTTATCTTTTTCAGCAACCTGGAATTATATCAACAACGATTCAAACGATTATTACTATAAATACACCAACCAGATGATTTCTTTTTCTTTGGATTATGGTTTTTAAATTCAATCCTGTCATTGATAGGAACGAAGCACCTTATAATATACCAGATTGATTCATTCCGATTTTATCGGGATTCGCAATAACTTATTGATATCATCCGAATTTTTTAATCTCATACTTTTGCATCTTGTAGCGCAGATTTCGTTCGGTTAATCCTAACATTCTACCTGCCTGAGATTGGTTCCCATTTGTTTTACTAAGTGCATCAAAAATTAATTTTTTCTCGAGTGCTTCTACTTGCTCAATTAATGATGTGTTTTCATTCGTAACGATTTCTTTTTCAGCTTTAAATCCTTTTATAACATTTGGCAAATCGTTTACTGTAATTACATCGCTTCTACATAAAACAACAGCTCGCTCAATTGCATTTTCCAGCTCACGTACGTTGCCGGGAAAATTATATTTAATTAATAAATCAATCGCTTCTTTTGATAAGCTGAGTTTTTGCTTATTGTTCTCCTTAGAATATTTTTCCACAAAATGGTCTATCAAAGGAAGTATATCTTCTTTCCTTTCACGCAAAGGAGGCAGATGCAATGAAACGATATTTAATCTATAATATAAATCCTCACGAAAAGAACCGTCTTTAATTTTCTGTTCAAGTTTTTGATGTGTAGCTGCGATTATTCTTACATCAATGTTTATGTTTTCAACCGACCCTACTCTTTCAATCTGATGTTCCTGCAAAACCCGTAAAAGTTTAACCTGCAGGTTTAAAGGAATATCGCCAATCTCATCAAGAAAAATTGTTCCGCCATCGGCAAGCTCGAATCTGCCTTTCTTCGCTTTATCTGCGCCTGTAAACGCTCCTTTTTCATGACCAAACAATTCGCTTTCCAGTAATGTTTCGGGTAAAGCCGGAACGTTAACAGCAACAAATGGTTTATCTTTTCTTGAACTTGCATAATGAATTGCTTTTGCCAGAACTTCTTTTCCTGTTCCACTTTCACCAGTAATTAATACTGTAGCTTTGCTATCTGCTGAGCGCGCAGTAATGCTTAAAACCTCTTCCATCTTTGGTGATTGGGAAATAAAGGAATCAATCTTGAATTTTTCTTTTAATTGATTTTTTAGAAGAAGGATTTCTGATCTTAGATTTTTATTCTCGATTATTCTTTCCAAAAGCATATCCAGTTCATCAAGATCAACCGGCTTTGAAATGTAATCAAATGCACCAAGCCGCATAGCTTTTACGGCGTTTTCAATTGTGCCATAAGCAGTTAAAATAACAAAACTAATTTCAGGATTTATTTCTTTAACTGTTTCCAAAACTTCTAGTCCTGTTTTATCCGGCATTTTGTAATCAGATAAAACAATATCTATCATATTTCTCCGGATTAATTCAATTCCTTCTGTGCCGGAAGAAGCCGAATAAATTTTGTATCCTTTTTTTTCGAGATAACCCTTAAGAATATTTCTCTGGGTTTCTTCATCATCAATAATTAGTATTGAGTAATTTTTCATAGTGTTGGTAATATAATTTTAAATGT
The DNA here is from genome assembly GCA_037444745.1 of Ignavibacteriales bacterium. Classification (GTDB taxonomy): domain Bacteria; phylum Bacteroidota; class Ignavibacteria; order Ignavibacteriales; family Ignavibacteriaceae; genus IGN3. The sequence goes on along the minus strand of JBBILT010000009.1, from coordinate 41,346 downwards.
AGTCCCTTTATTTATTTCACTTGAAACTGAAATATTTCCTTTGTGCTGTGCGATTATTTTTTGTGAAATACTTAATCCCAATCCGTTGCCATCTTTTTTTGTTGTGAAATATAAATCAAAAATTTTCTTTTGTCGTTCGGGCGGAATTCCTTTGCCATTATCCGAAACCTCGATAACAAATGAATTTTTCTGTTTATAGTAATTTAATTGCACTTTGCCGCTTTCATTAGCAGCATCAAAAGCATTCCGTATGATGTTCATTAAAGCTTGTTTTATAAGGTCTGGATCAATATTTATTATGAACGAATCACTAGCCTGTAAAACAAAAATAATATTTTTTTGCCTTGCCTGTGACTCAAACAACCTAAATATCTCTTCAAAATATAATTTAACATTTATAGGTTTTAAACTTAATTCTATTGGCTTAGCATAATTTAAGAACTGCGTAATAATTTTATTGATTCTGTCAACTTCATTTCTTAATAATCTTGTTATATCCCCATACTCATTTGGATTTGAGGTCGGAGTAAATTCCTTGTTTAATCTTTGAGCAATCATTCCGATTGCATTAATAGGGTTTCTGATTTCATGTGCAACTCCCGAAGCAAGTTCACCCATAGCAGATAACTTTTCATTTCTTTTAGCATCTTCTTCAAGCCGCTTGGTTTCTGTCAAATCTTTTATAACAATTGTATAGCTGATTTTTTTTGTGTCGGGATCCGTAAGTTGTGAAATACCAAATGATAAATATTTTGCTTCGTCATTAATTTTGATTTGTTTTTCAAAATCTGGATTCAGATAATCAAAATCATTTATCTTATCCGGGATAAAACTTAATACACCATTTTGAAAAGAAATTATATCTTTTCCTAAAGCAAACCCGGCATCAATACCAAATAATTCTTCAGCAGATTTATTGAATAAAGTGATAATGTTATCCTGATTCAAAACAATCACGGCTTCACTCATATTTTCCAGCACTGTAGAAGTGAGTGTTTTGAAATTCTGATACTCTTTTGAGATTGATCTTAAATTTTGATTAGTGAAAATAATACTTAGTACAATAATTGATATTGCCGCAAGTATAAGTGAAATAATTATTAACCTGCGAAGCATTCTTTCTTCAACAAGTCTTATATCTTCAAGTGAAACTCCCAATCTGTATAAACCAACAAAATCACCATTTAGCATAAACCTTTGAACAACCTCATAAATCTCTGCCCCGCCTTCATTAATTATTCTGCTATAAACAGAATCATTTGACAACGCTTTGGTTAAAAACTTAGATTCACTAATTGCATCAACGGAATCTATCTTTTCACTCGCCGCAAGTATTCCAAGTGAATCTTGTAAAATTATGTATTCTATTCCATGATGAGATGACATTCCGTTAAGAATTACACCGAGACCAATTTTTTTTCTGAACTCGAGAAAATCTTTTGCATTAATATTAACAACGATTGCTCCACGGTTATTTGCCCGTGCAACAGCAACGGCATATCTTTCCTCATCTGAAAATTCAGCTTTTTTTAAACCGATAATAAATTCATTTGTTTCACCATCTAATATTGGTGCAAGCTCATCGAATCTGTTTTTGTTTTCTTCGCCGTGAATGTGATCGGGTTCCGGGATACGATTCGATAAAACTCTGTTGCCTTTTTTATCAAAGATATTGATTCTGTAAAGATTATTCTCATTTGCAAGACTAATCAGTTCGTTTTTATTCAATGATTTAATACTGTCAAGTTTTCTTATCATCCTTGCATTATCTAAAAGCCGATCAGTTATAAGGTCTTCGATTTCAAAACTTGAATTAAGAGTATTTTCACTACTTTTAATTATTGATTGAAGCAGGGTTGATGAGTGGTTATATAAAAGATTAAAAATTTCTTTCTTACTCTGGTTTAATTCAATAAATGATGAAGCAAGCATTACGATTGCAATAATCGCGGTGATTGATAAAATAGCTTTTGGTGAAAGTTTAATCTGAAATTTCATATTTAAACTTAAAATATAATCTTGTAAGAAACATCACAAGCTTAAATCTATTCGACGATGAAGTCGTTTAAGTTCGCCGACAAAGTCGAATTTCGTTTATACGATTATTTACAATGCCCAGAAACGCAATATTAATTTCGGCACGCCCTTTGGGTAATCAACTACGAAAAAAATATTTCTCAAACAAAACAAAAGGAACAATACAATGGAAACAAAAAATCTTCTAAGCGCAATATCAACATTAGCGCTTGCAGTAGTATTCTTTGCCGCAATCGGTTTTGCACAAACGGAACCGGTTAAAACTCAAACCCAAACCAAAGCCCAAGTTAAGAGTGAATTAAAAACACAAACAAAAACTTTAACTAAGGGATTTGTTGATGCTAACGGTGATGGTATTAATGATAAAGCACCAGATGCTGACGGTGATGGAATTCCAAATGGGAAAGATGCTGATTATACCGGTGCAAAAGTTAAAAACGGAAATAATGGCACAAAAGGTTTTGTTGATCTTAACGGCGATGGAATAAATGATAATGCTATCGATTCTGATGGCGATGGTATTCCAAATGGGAAAGATGCTGATTTTGTAAAACCACAAGATGGTACTGGTCAGAAGAAAATGAATGGAAAAAACATCCAATCTAAATTTGGTGGAAACAAATACGGTCCTGGTAATGGAACTGGGACAGGCGTTGAACCAAAAGATGGCACAGGTTACGGATCAACAAGTGGAACTGGAACAGGAACTTGTGACGGGACAGGTCCAAAAGGTAACCGCGGTGGAAGAAAATAATTAGATAATTATTAACGGCGATGCTCAAAGCGAGCATCGCTTTTTTGTTTAAAAAGAAAAGAGTAAATAAAATGAAAAAGTTAACAGCAAAAATTTGCGGATTAATTCTATTTATTTTTTTGTTATTGGCTGCAACACAAACACAGATGTTGTTTCTCCAGAAAGTGAATTATCAAAATCTGGGAATTCCAATATTTCATCACCGGACGGCGGAACTTATACTGTAACGCAAGAAGAAATAGGTGGCTTAATCCATATGAGAATGGAGGAAAAAATAGCCAGAGATGTTTATACAGTGCTAGGCAACAAATGGAACAGACAGGTATTTCTGAATATCAAGATTAGTGAGCAATCACATATGGATGCAGTAAAAAAATTGTTAGATAAATACAGCATACCTGATCCATTAAACACAGATGAAGTTGGAGTATTTCCTGATGCAGTTTTCCAAACTCTTTTTGATAAACTGATTTTGCAGGGAAATGAATCGGTTTATAATGCTTTGCTTGTTGGTGTTGCAATTGAAGAACTTGATATCAAAGATCTGGAGAATCAAGTATCATTCGTTGATAATCCTGATATTAGAAATGTATATGCAAACCTTAAGGCAGCTTCATTAAATCATTTGTCAGCATTTAAAACTAATCTAACAAAATATTTAGATAGTTCAACTTTAAAGTAATTGATAAATTATAATATGATGCAATCTTTCTGTTTTTGGATATTTGGGCGGAGAGCAATTATGAACTTAGTTACTTTCCGTTCAGTAATTTTTTTGTGCAAAAAAAAATAAATTTAAAATTTCAGAAAAATAAAGAAACCACCCATTTCATTAAGAACTAACGATATTATTTTTACTTTATTCATAATACCACAAAATGCATTTTTCCCCATATCGTCACAGCCCTCTCTTTTTAAAAAATATTATTGTAATTTTCATTAATTGAAGTGTCAAAAAAATAAAGGTAACTCAAAATGACTTCCATTAAAAAAGAATTTCAGTTTTCAAAAACACCTGAACCGCACAAAGAAAGAACGCGTGCAATTCTAAAAGCTCATCCGGAAGTGCGAGAACATATTGGAAGAAATCCAGTTAGCTTTTTAATTATACTTTTTGCAATTGGATTGCAAATAACAATTGCTTACTTCCTTTCATCACAACCCTGGTGGCTTGCGCTTATTGTTGCTTTTCTTGTCGGTGCTTTTGCAAATCATGCTTGTTATGTTTTAATTCACGAAGCAGCGCACAATCTTATTTTTAAAAACAGACCGATGAATTATATATCAGGAATACTTGCAGATATTCCAAACGTTCTTCCAAGTTCCGTTTCGTTCAGAAGTTATCATTTAAAACATCATTCGTTTCAAGGTGATTATTATCTTGATGCTGATCTTGCAAGTAAATGGGAAGCAAAAATAATTGGCAATTCATTTTTTGGTAAAGCACTTTGGGAAATATTGTTCCCTGTGTTTCAGGCAGTAAGAACGCCGCGCTTAAAAGAAATCCAGTTTATGAATATGTGGACGATTATAAATTGGCTGGTTGTTTTTGGAGTTGATGCACTTGTAATAATTTTCTTTGGCTGGAATTCATTTCTCTATCTTGTTTTCTCTTTCTTTTTCTCAATCGGATTTCATCCGCTTGGTGCAAGATGGATACAAGAACATTTTCTTATTGCGCCGCCGCAGGAAACTTATAGTTACTATGGACCAATAAATATTATCGCGCTTAATGTTGGATATCATAATGAACATCATGATTTCCCTTCAATTCCATGGAGCAATCTTCCTAAAGTAAAAGCAACAGCCCCGGAGTTTTATGATAATCTTGTTTACCATAAATCGTGGACAAAACTATGGCTTAAGTTTTTATTTGATCCCAAACTTTCTCTTTACTCAAGGATGGTTAGAGATAACAGAGGCGGAATCTCAGTTTAGTAAAATTTTAATATTATAAAAATTTTTGTAATAAATTTTGTGAGATGCTCGATACTAGATTCTCGATGCTAGTAAATATAAATTCAGAGTTTCTATCCAGCATCTAGTATCCAGTATCCAGAATCAAGCATCCAGCAACCAGGAGGAACAATGCCCGAAAAACTTTTGTGTGATTTCTGCGGAACAGAAATATCAAATGAAACAGAATTTTGTACTAAGTGCGGAACAATTTTTATTGATGATGTAAGCTGTTTCAATCATTCCGATGATGATGCTAAAGGTGTGTGTGCTATTTGTCATCAGGCATACTGCAAAAAATGCGGTCTGCGTGTTAACGGTATATTCTTATGCAACGAACATTCTGATTATGAAATTTATGAAGGTATGGCTCGTATTTTTGGTTCATCTGATGAACAGCAAGTAAATCTTTACAAATCCGTTTTGGAAGAAAATTATCTTCATCCATTTATTTACTCACGTAAAGCTACGCCGTTGCATTTGGGTGGTGCCGATTATTCACTCTTCCGTGCAAGTGGCGATCCTAATGGACATATTATTAATGAAATAAAATTAATGGTTCCATGTTCAGAAGTTCTTCAAGCAGAAAAAATTATTGATGAAATCGAAGAATCAACTGAACAATAGTCTTCAAACGAATAGTGTTACTTATGAAAAATTAATTGTCATTCCGAAGGAGTCTTCGACTGAGAAATCTTAAACTCTATTATTGAACAGATTTCTCCCTTTGGTCGAAATGACAAATACCATAACCAGGAAAAATGATTTACAGAAATTTTGGAAATACAGAATTAAAAATATCGGCACTAGGATTTGGTGCCGGAGAAATTGGTGATTATGCAGTTTCAGAAAATGATTCTGAAAAAATTCTTAACGCTGTTTTAGATTTAGGAATTAATCTTATTGATACAGCTCGTGGATATTACGCAAGTGAAGAACGAATTGGTAAATACATTTCCTACAGAAGAAAAGAATTTATTCTTTCCACAAAAGTTGGATATGGTATTGAGGGCTATACTGATTGGAGCTATGATATTATTCTTGCAGGAGTTGATAACGCTTTAAGATTAATGAAAACAGATTACATTGATATTGTTCATCTGCATTCCTGTGATTTAAATACTTTACAACGCGGAGAAGTAATCGTAGCACTCCACAAAACAATTGAGCAGGGGAAAGTAAGAGTTGCAGCTTACTCAGGTGAAAACGAAGAATTAAAATTTGCCGTTGATTCAAATTCATTTGGAAGCATTCAAACATCTGTAAACATTTGTGATCAGATTGATCTTGATGGTTCAATCAAGAAAGCTAAAGAAAAGGGAATGGGTGTAATTGCAAAACGCCCAATTGCAAATGCACCTTGGAAATTTTCTGAAAGACCTGTTGGAAATTACTGTGAAGAATATTGGCATCGCTGGAAGGCAATGAATTTACCTGAACAGAAAAACTGGCTGAATACATTTTTAAGATTTTCTGTTTTTGCAAATGGAGTTGATACTGCAATTGTTGGAACAACTAATATTGAGCACTTAAAATCCAACATTAAAATTATTGAACAAGGTTCGCTTGATGATGAACTTAATAATTTGATTTTAGATAGTTTTAAAACACATAATCAAAACTGGCGTGGAGAAGTGTAATTAGTATTGTCATCACGAGCGAAGCGAAGTGATCTGTTAGATTGCTTCATCCCTTTGGGATTCGCAATGACTTTCTACTAATCAAATCCTTAAATAATTGCTAACTATCAAAACCTTCTCACAAATAGGAATAGCCCTTCTTTTAAGCTTCCTAAATGTGATAATCTAACCTAAAAAAACAGCATTAAATCGATTTAATGAATAGTACCCAATGGCACTAAGATTGAGATTTTGGTTATAATTAAAAATATTCTCATATCTGAAAGAGCAGAAATGATAAAAGGAACAGTAATAATCGACGGCAAAATTTGTAAAGGCTGCGAACTTTGCATCGTTGCTTGTCCGCAGGATGGTCTCGCATTATCCGCAAATTTTAATGAGAAAGGGTATCGTTTTGTTGAACTGATTAATGACAAATGTACAGGCTGCACAAACTGTGCGCTTGTTTGTCCGGAAGCAGCAATAACGGTTTACCGTGAACCGAAGCCTGTTAAAAAAACTCAGGCTAAAGTTTAATAAAACTAAAAAAGGATTTTTATGGAAAATAAAATAAAACGTACCGGTGAAGCAAAATTAATGAAAGGCAATGAAGCACTTGCGGAAGCTGCAATACGTGCTGAAATTGACGCATACTTTGGTTATCCAATCACTCCGCAATCAGAAGTTTTGGAATATCTTGAAAGAGAAATTCCAAACAGACACGGATTAGTTCTTCAGGCAGAAAGTGAAGTTGCTTCAATCAATATGGTTTACGGTGCCGCTGGTGCTGGCGCCAGAGTGATGACTTCATCTTCGTCACCGGGAATAAGTTTAATGCAGGAAGGAATTTCATACATCGCATCGGCACAGCTTCCTTGCTTAATTGTAAACGTTGTTAGAGGTGGTCCGGGGTTAGGAACCATCCAACCTTCTCAAGGTGATTATTTTCAGGCCACAAAGGGAGGTGGTCATGGCGATTATCACCTTATTGTTTTAGCTCCTGCTTCTGTTCAGGAGATGGCAGATTTTGTATTTGATGCTTTTAGATTGGCGGAAAAATATCGCAACCCTGCAATGATACTTTCAGACGGCGCACTTGGTCAGATGATGGAAAAAGTTATTCTTCCTGAAGAAGGATCGTTACCAAAATCAACACCTGCCTGGGCAACAACTGGAAAAACAAAAAACAGAGAACACAATATTATCACTTCGCTGTTTATCCAACCCGAAGAAATGGAGCAAGTAAATCTTCGTTTGCAGGAAAAGTATAAAGCAATACAAAGCGAAGTTAGATATGAAGAAATACAAACTGAAGATGCTGAAATACTTTTAGTTGCGTTTGGATTGACATCGCGCATCTGCCAGAAGACAGTTGATCTTGCACGTGAAAAAGGGATTAAAGTTGGATTGCTAAGACCTATTACCCTTTATCCATATCCTTATGCAAGATTAAAAGAATTATCAAATCAAGTAGAGTTTATGTTAACTGTTGAAATGAATGCAGGGCAAATGGTTGAAGATGTTCGTCTTGCTGTTGAAGGAAAAGTTCCCGTTCATTTTATTGGAAGAATGGGCGGAATGATTTTATCTCCCGAAGACATTCTTCATAAGCTGGAATCAGTCCACGAATCACATAACGCAGTTAATGTTTAGAAATTACAAGGCTGACACGAAGCACTTCGTGTCGGAATAAAGGAGTTAAAAAAATGAACGAAAAATTATATTTAGAAGATGAAGAAAATTTAGGTACCCAGGTTGATGAGAGTTATGATCAGGTTTATTGCAGACCCGATACCTTAACAGACGTTCCATTTCATTACTGTCCTGGCTGCGGACATAGTGTTGTTCACAAAGTTTTGATGGAAGTTGTTGATGAACTTGGAATACAGGAAGAAACAATCGGTGTTGCTCCTGTTGGATGTTCCGTATTTGCATATCACTATATGAATGTTGATATGCAGGAAGCCGCACACGGAAGAGCAAGTGCTGTAGCAACCGGAGTTAAAAGAGTTTTACCGAAAAAGTATGTTTTCTCATATCAGGGTGATGGGGATCTAGCTGCAATAGGTACAGCGGAAACAATCCATACCGTTAACCGAGGTGAAAAAATTCTTATGATCTTCATCAACAACGGAATTTACGGAATGACCGGCGGACAGATGGCTCCGACAAGTTTAATAGGACAAGTAACATCAACCACACCTTACGGAAGAGATGCTGCGCAAGTTGGTAATCCAATTAAGATTGCTGATATGTTATGCTTGCTGCCGGGTGCATATTATGTAACAAGACAAGCTGTTCATAATCCTAACGCTGTTAGAAAATTAAAAAAGGCTTTGATAAAATCATTTGAGTATCAGAAACAGGGCAAGGGAACTTGTTTTATTGAAGTTGTTTCAAATTGTCCATCAGGCTGGAAGATGACACCGGTAGAAACAATAAAATATCTTGAGGAACAAATGTTTCCGGCTTATCCGCTTGGAGATTTAAAAGTTCCACAAAGTTAAATTGAATTTTAAGAAAAGGATTTTTGAAATGACAACAAAAGAACACGAAATAATTATTGCTGGCTTCGGAGGGCAGGGCGTGCTTTCAATGGGTAAACTTATTGCTTACGCAGGAATGATTGAAGATAAAGAAGTAAGCTGGATGCCTTCCTACGGACCTGAAATGCGCGGCGGTACTGCAAACTGTATTGTTATAGTTTCAAACTCAAAAATAAGTTCACCGTTAGTTTCAAAATTTGATACGGCAATTTTACTTAATCAGCCATCGCTTGATAAATTTGAAAAAACTGTTAAACCCGGCGGCTTGCTGATATACGAACAATCAACAATCATTCATGCTCCAACAAGAACTGATATTGAAATTCTTTGCATTCCCGGCAATGAAGAAGCAGATAAACTTAATGCCAAGCAAGTTGCAAATATGATAATGGCAGGTGCATTCTTAGAAAGAAGACCAATTCTAAAAATTGAAACAATTTTAGAAGCGCTTAAAAAAGCTTTACCGCCAAGAAGACACAATTTAATTCCAATGAATGAACAAGCTTTAACACGCGGTAAAGAAATTGCAAAACTAGCTGATCAAGTATCAGCATAATTAATAATTTTAATCTGAGGAAAAGCCATGGCTGAGTTAGAAATAAAATGCCAGCACGCCTGCAAAAATACCTGTGCAACTTTAAATGAAGCACTGCGCAGAGAAACAGCAATGGTAAGATTTTACGAAAGTGTTCTTGATGAATGCAACATGCCGGATGTAAGTTCTTATATGACGGGACTGGTTGAAGATAAGAGAAAAGTAATTCTTAGTCTTATCCAGAAATTGAATGAAATTCACGCACGTTCGCAGGCATTGGATGGAATTGCATCCAGCTTTAACAACACTGAGGGCTGACACACAGTTGATTTGCAATCGCAAGGCTGTTTGACTATATTTGCCCACGAAATTTTGAAAAGAAAACAGCGTTTATCGCTTAAAAAATAGAAATTACATCGCGGGGTGGAGCAATTGGTAGCTCGTCGGGCTCATAACCCGAAGGTTGTAGGTTCAAGTCCTGCCCCCGCTACTAAAACAAAAAAACCAACCATAAGGCTGGATTTTTTGTTTTAAATAGTAACCGGACAGGAATTGTTTTAAGTTGAACGAACGAAGTGAAGTGAAATCCCGATGACAATCGGGATCCTGCCCCCGCTACTAAAGAATAAAAACCGGCTTTTGCCGGTTTCTTGTTTTTAAAGAGTCAAATGAAGGTTGTAGGTTCAATTCTCCGCCGCGGCGGACTACCCCACACTACTAAAGAAAAGACGTTTCCCAAACTGGGGAGTTTTATCTTTTGCAGTAATAGAAAAGGAACTGGTTGTAAGCTGAGGAGTGAAACGACGAAGAACATTATTTTTTCAGATAGGCTTCTAATAAGCTATTATTTATTTTTGTCAAAGAGTTTTACTGAAATTTGACTTCAAACATCTGTTCTAAAGTTGAAAAATTAAAAGGGATTTTAAATATGGAATTATCAAGTGGAAAGACAATTCAAATCTATTTGCCAGATGGCGACCCACAGAGCATTAAGATAGCTGAAATTACAAGCCGGACTGTTCAGGCTTTACTTATTCCCAGATCTAAACTTGATTTAGCCTATAAACGAGATGAATTAAAAAGTGTTGGAATTTATTTTCTCATAGGTAACCCAGAAGATGAAAGTAAAGAGATTTTATATGTGGGTGAAGCTGAGGAATGTTTGACGAGATTAAAGCAACAAAATAAATCTAAGGATTTTTGGAATACTGCAATCGTTATAATTTCGAAAACACAGTATTTTACAAAAACTCATATTAAGTACTTGGAATGGCTTTGTTACGATTCCGCATTAAAAGCATCCCGATTCAAGTTGGATAATTCGACCATCCCAAATAAACCATATACTTCCGAATCAATGGAAGCTGATTTACTTGATAACTTCGAGACAATTAAAATATTGGCTTCAACTTTTGGCTATCCGCTTTTTGAAAAAATTAAAAAGCCTTCGATAAAAAATATTCTTTATTGTAAAGGAAAAGATGCTTTAGGGCAAGGAGAATATTCTTCTAACGGTATGATAGTTTTTTCAGGTTCAAAATGTAATCTTTTAGAATCAGCAGGTGCCCCTGAGTGGATTTCAAATCTTAGAAAAAAGCTATTAAAAGAAGGTGTTTTAGAAGTAAGGGAAAATATAATGGAGTTTTCTTCTGACTATATTTTTAATTCGCCGAGTTCAGCAGCAGTAACTTTATTAGGTAGGGCCGCAAACGGTTGGACAAGCTGGAAATACAAGGATGGAAAAACTCTTGATGAAGTAATAAGACAAAACTTAGGAAATTAGATTTATTGAATTCGTTTCAGGGTATTTATTAAGTTTATTTTTTATTATTGTACTGTCAGAGAAAATTTAAATCTAATTTAAAAGGAGAATTTTATGAGTAAAGGTTTGATTAGTAAGAAGAGCACAAAAAAAGAACCTGCCAAAACCATGAAAGAAAAAAAAGCGGCAAAGCGTGAGAAGAAAAATGAAAAGCAGAATAAAGGAATCCTCAATCAATAGTGCAACTTTAGTAAAAGTTTAAAATTGTTGCATTGATTTTTTTAAGCTTGCAAAACAGTGTAAATTGGACTAGGTAAGTGAATCAATAATTTTTCTCTGCAGCTAAGTCACCCAAAAGATGTAGTTCCTTATTCATCCCTTTGCTAGATTTTTTTGGATTGACCCTTCTTGTAACTTATTATCGTATGGAATTAATAAAAAAATAATAAAAGGAGTAATGGTTATGAAAAAATATTTTTTGTTCGGGACGGTTTTGTTTTTAATGATAATTATAGCAAAACCAATAGCAGCACAGGATCACGGATTTGGGATCGGTTTAATTTTAGGAGAACCAACCGGGGTGAGCGCAAAACTTTGGACATCAAAGATAAATGCTTTGGATTTTGGTCTTGGTGTGTCAGTTGGCGGTGATCGTATCTCACACAAAGACTACTACTATGATGGACACGGACGCTTTCATTTTCACATGGATTATCTCTGGCACTCATTCAATGCAATAAGTTCAACGGAAAGATTTCCTCTGTATTACGGAATTGGAGGCAGGTTAAATAGTGGTGGAGGTTATGATGGTTCATTTGGTGTAAGAGGTGTTTTTGGAATCGCCTGGTTTCCGCATGCAACTCCGATAGATGTATTTGTTGAGTTAGTACCGGTTTTGCAGCTTACTCCATCTACTGGATTTGGAATTGATGCTGGTCTTGGTATAAGATATTTCTTTCAATAATGTAAAGTAAATTTGTATGTAGTTTATTAAAAATATTTAAATAATTATTGGAGAATCAAAATGAATAAAATCAAAAGTATAATATTTATTTCAGCATTAGCTGCATCAATCTTTATTTCCGGTTGTGGTGCAAGTAATACAGTTAAAGGCGGTGCAATTGGCACTGTTGGCGGCGGAGTAGTTGGTGGAGTTATTGGTCATCAATTAGGTAATACAACTTTGGGTGCAGTTTTAGGAGCTGTTATTGGTGGAACAGCCGGTGCATTGATCGGTAATAATATGGATAAACAAGCTGAAGAAATGCAAAAAGAGTTGGACAACGCAAAAGTTGAAAGAATTGGCGAAGGCATAACACTTTCTTTCGATTCAGGAATATTATTTGGGTTCAACTCCTCAACACTTCAACCTGAAGCTAAAGCAAATATTAGTAAGCTTGCAGATATCCTGAAAAAATATCCCGATTCAAATATTCTGGTAACAGGGCATACGGATTCTGATGGTACAGAACAGTACAATCAAACATTATCGGAAAAAAGAGCTAAGGCAGTTGCAGATTATACAATTGCACAGGGGATTAATTCTTCAAGATTGTCAACTAAGGGATTAGGTGAAACAGAACCAGTAGCATCAAATGATACTGTTGAAGGAAAGCAACTTAATAGAAGAGTTGAGATCGCAATTTATGCTAGTGAAGAAATGAAGAAGGCTGCTGAAAGCGGCAAATTATAAGTTAGTTTGCTTAGTAGAATAGTTTAAAAATAATTTGGGCACTCAGATAAAAAATCCGGTGCCCATAAATTTTAGAAATGTTTTCTTAGAATTTAAATCTCTCACTTTAGAAAATATCAACTTGATTCTATTGAGATTATGGAAGGTAATCCCACCCGTTTTACTAATAATCAGTGTGATATTTTTTTAGAATTACATCTATAATTAGTTACTCTCCTTTCTTAACAATTTATTAACCTTATAGTAACAATTCGTTTAAACTTGAATCATTTCTAATTGATAGTTTTACCTCAACAAAACAAAAAGATCGGAGGTTAAAATGAAATCAATAATATTTTTTCTTGCACTACAAACATTATATTTTTTTCTTGGTATAAGTAATGCGAGCCAGATAAGCTTAATTGTACTTGGCTTTGCAGTTATAATTTTTGCAGCAGCTTACATTGGAGTAGTAATTAAAGAAAAAAGAAATAGGCAAAGACTTATCGACACTTTGCTTAACACTAATTAAAGTGCGATAAAATTTTGTTTCTTGTTCTTAGATAAGCTAGCCCAAGATTTTTTTTGCTATCAGAAATACCTGTTTCACCCACGCGTATCATTTCTTTCAAACTCTTTTATTGAAACTATGATTTTAACTGCTTAAATTAAACTTGTAAGAAGTATCAACTTTAGTGAAACTACCATGAAAGATTTCTTTAGCGTACAGGAAGTTGCAAAACTTTTGGATATGAGTCATTCCGGAGTTTTGTATCACGTAAAAAACGGAACATTAAAATCCACGCAGGTTGGTAAAATCTATATTATCACAAAAGAAGATTTTGCTGATTTTCTTAAAGAGCAGAAGAAAGAAAAGAAGGCGAAGAAGAAATCCGACGAACCGCTACTTTTTTAACTCTAAATTACAAAACTTAAGTAAATTTTCTTTATAAGATTTTAACTCCTCAGAATTATAACCAGCAAGTTTTTTAATATTGTAACAATAAGCTCCTAGAACAGGAATTATCAGATTTTCCTTTGATTCATAAAAAACATCTATCATCTTTTCTATTGTTTCAAGTTCAATTGTCGATAAAGAATTTGAGTCAAGTAATTTATCTACATCATCTTTGCAGTAAAGCGGAAAAGAAACTTCCCTTTGAATGTCGGTCTGATACTGCTTGATTATCAACATTTCAGAAAGCGATTCACTTTTTGAATAAGCCAGCATACTCGCAGATGGTGGTGCAGTCCATGCATATCCGTTTGCTAAACCTTTGGTATAAAACTTATCTTGTGCAAGAATGGTTAAAGCAAAAAAAGACAAAGCAATAGTTAAAATCCTTTTCATTTTATCAAACCCTTTATAAAATAGCATGATCAAGTTACTAAATTGAATTCTAAAAAGATTAAATTACTATACAAAATTATTGCAGATTGGATATTCAATGGGCTCACATCTTCTTAGCAAGTCTTCTTTCATTCGTGGAGTGCAATGTGAAAAGCATCTCTATCTTTATAAATTTCATTACAAAGAAATGGATCAGCTTTCTGAAATGCAGAAAGCAATATTTAAACGAGGTACAGATGTAGGAAAACTTGCACAGCAGCTTTATCCAAATGGAGTTGATGCTTCTCCCGCCACACAATTTGAATATGATAAAGCCGTTAAAGTTACCAAAGAGCTTTTGGAGAAAAAGCAAAAAGTTATTTATGAAGCATCGTTTAATTTTAGTGATGTGCTTTCTGTTGCGGATATTGTTGTTAGTGATAAATCCGGGTTAAAAGTTTTTGAAGTAAAAAGCTCAACTTCAATTTCAGAAACATATATTCGAGATGCGGCTTTACAATATTGGGTTATTTCAAACTGCGGTTATAAGATTAAAGATTTTTCAATTACTTACATTAATAACCAATATGTTAGAAATGGTGAGCTTGAGTTAGATAAGCTTTTTATTACTGAATCAGTTTTGAAATTGATTTTACCATTACAAAAATGGGTTGAGGAAAATGTTGATAGATTTAAAAAAGTTTTGGCAAAGAGATCAATTCCTGTTATTGATATTGGTGAGCATTGTTATGATCCTTACACTTGCGGGTTCTATGAGTATTGTAGAAAACATATTCCTGCAAATTCTATCTTCGATCTTTCTGGAATTCATCTTAACAAAAAATATAATCTTTATAGAAATGGTATTATAAAATTAGAAGATGTTCCTGATGATGCTGACCTTTCGAAAAATGCACGGCTTCAGCTTGATGTTTATAAAAGCAAAAAAGATTTGATTGATAAAAAAGCTATCAAAGAATTTTTATCTGATTTGAATTACCCGATTTACTTTATGGATTTTGAAACATTCCAGCCAGCAGTACCAATGTTTGATAACTCAAAACCCTATCAGCAGATACCATTTCAGTATTCACTTCATTACAAGAAAAATAAAAATAGTAAGATTGATCATTTTGAATTTTTGACTGATACCGGAAATGATCCTCGTATAAAATTTATAGAAAATCTTTTACGCGATACTAAAGGTGAAGGTGATATTCTTACTTACAATAAATCTTTTGAAACACTTAGATTAAAGGAAATTGCAGAAGTGTTTCCCAAATACAGGACTGAAATAGAAGAACGAATAAGTCGTGTTAAAGATTTGATGATTCCTTTTCAGAAAAAGTATTATTACACAAGCAAGATGCAAGGTTCATATTCAATCAAATATGTTTTGCCTGCTTTAATTCCGGAACTGAGTTATGAAAATCTGGAGATAAACGAAGGCGGACTTGCATCTGTTGCATTTGAAAGTCTCTATTACGAAACGGACTTAATGCGTATTGCAGAGATAAGACATAACTTACTTGAGTATTGCAAGCTTGATACTTATGCTATGGTTAAGCTTTTAGAAAAATTAGAATCACTTTAAAATTTAATAATCTTCGCGGCTTTGCGTCTTTGAGAGAAACAAAACAAATTTCACGCAGAGACGCCAAGTCGCAAAGTTTTAACAATCACAAGGAACTTATGGAAGGTCGTTTTAAAATGAAAAAATTAATTGTTGTGTTTTTATTACTGTTATTATACTCAACTATTTTTGCCCAAGCAGAAAATATTAAGGTAATGACATACAACATTCGCTGCGGCTATTGTGAAGATTCAAGTGATGTTAATAATTGGAGCAAAAGAAAATTTTTACTTGCATATATGATTAAATCCCACAATCCGGATTTAATTGGTTTGCAGGAAGCTGAGCAATTTCAGATCAAAGATTTAGTTAAGATGCTGGATGATTATGCCTTTTATGGTGTCGGACGTGAGGATGGGAAGGAAAAAGGAGAATCAGCAGCAATACTTTATAAAAAAAATCGTTTTATACCCGAAGAACAAAAAACACTTTGGCTCTCTGAAACTCCTGAACTTGTTTCAAAAGGTTGGGATGCGGCTTTGAATCGAACCGTTACAATTTTAAAGTTAAAAGATTTAAAATCTTTAAAAGAGTTTTATTTCCTGAACACGCACTTTGATCACATTGGAGAAAAAGCAAGAACAGAAAGTTCTAGACTAATTGTAAATGAGATAAGTAAGTTCTCAAATAGTTTACCTGCTATTTTATCAGGTGATTTTAATTACACATCTAAATCAAATGGCTATAAAATAATTACAGAAGCATTATCTGATGCATCGCTAATTTCTAAAACAAAAGGTGTTGGCGGTAATATTTCCTTCAACGGATTTGGAAAAGAAATTGAGCAGGATAATAAAATTGATTTTATTTTTGTGAATGATAAAGTAGAAGTCTTAAATCATGCAATTGATACAACAACTTATAACGGGTTATATCCATCAGATCATTATCCGGTAATTGCTGAGATCAAATTAAAATAAACTCTGTGTCTCCGTGCCCCTGCCTACCGCAGGCAGGTCTGTGGTTAATTCCTTTCCCACAACAGAGGCACAGAGATAAAAACCTTTCAGTAGAAATCTCCAGTGTCGCTCGGATATGGTGTGTAAAACTATTCTATTATTTCTTTCTTTATTTCTTCTTAACTTTACACTAAAAAGAAGCACAAATGATAATCAAAGACTCAACATTTCTTGTTACCGGCGGCAGTGCGGGAATAGGAAAAGCAACAGCAAAACTTCTAATTGAAAAAGGCGGCAAGGTTGCAATCACCGGTAGAGATAAATCAAAGCTCGAAAAAGTCGCAAAAGAAATTGGTGCATTTGCAATTCACGCAGATGTTGCTGTGGAAACTGATGTTCACAAAACTTACAAACTATTTCTTGAACAATTTGGAAAACTCGATTGCCTTATTAACAATGCAGGCATTGGAAATAGCTGGAATGAATTAACAGAACTTGATATGAAAGCATTTCATCGAATTTATGATGTAAATGTTTTTGGTGCAGCTTTTATGGCAAGTGAAGCAGCAAAACTTTTTAAAATTCAAAAATCCGGTAACATCGTAAACATAGCATCAACTGCAGCTACAAAAGGTTTTGCTAACGGAACTGTTTATGCTTCATCTAAATTTGCTTTGCGCGGTATGACACAATGCTGGCAGGCAGAACTAAGAAAATATAATGTGCGTGTTATTATGGTTAACCCAAGTGAAGTTACAACGGCGTTTGGTGATCTTGACAGAGTTGAGCGTGATGAAGTAAAAAATAAATTACGTCCATTTGAAATTGCACATACAATAGTTACTGCTTTAGAGATGGACGATAGAGGATTTATCCCTGAAGTAACTGTATGGGCAACAAATCCTTTTTAATTAACAATTTATAATTAACAATGCACAATGATAGACAATTTAGAAAAATTCAAATGGCTTGAGATTGCAAGAGAACTTCAGCAGCTTTCACAAACTGGAGCAGCATTTGCAGTTACTGATTATGAAAAGCAACGTTACAGAAGATTAACTGAAATAACTGCTGATATAATTTCTCATCATACAGATTTAGAATTAGAATCTGTGAAAAAAGTATTAATGGATCAGCCTGGTTATGCAACACCAAAAGTGGATGTACGATCTGCAGTAATTAAAGATGGAAGGATTTTGCTTGTACAAGAAACTACGGATAATTGCTGGGCAATGCCCGGCGGTTGGGCTGATGTTGGAAATGTGCCATCTGAAGTTGCAATAAGAGAGACGAAAGAAGAAAGCGGATATGATGTTAAGCCTATTAAAGTAATTGGTGTTTTTGATGCCAACAGAATTGGCAAAAGATTAGAATTTTTTCACGCATTTAAAATTATTTTTCTTTGCCAGCTAATCGGAGGAGAGGCAAAAATAAGCGATGAAACTCTTGATGTTCAATTCTTTGACTTCAATAAACTTCCACCATTATCTTTAAATCGTACGAACGAAAAACATCTGAACGAAATTAAACTACATTTATTTGATTCCGAACGAAAAACCTTTTTTGATTAATTATGTCACGACGCAGGGATTTTCTATATTCTCTTTCTGAAACTGAACTTCGTCCGGGTGAGGATGCATTGGAAATAGGTAATGTGGGAAAAGCTCGTGTTTGTGCAAGACGTGCATGTATGTTTGTTATATCATCCTGGTTAGAAGATTTTGAAGTATTTGATTGGGGAAACAATGCAATGAGTTTTCTTGAGGGAGTGCGTGATGAATCTTTAATGCCTGATGATATTAGAGAAGCTGCTGACAGGTTAACGGTAAAGGTTAATCAGAATTTTAGTACGAGATTTGAAGAAAACCCAATTGAAGATGCAAGGTTGATCATTACTTATTTTTTAAGTTATTATAAACATTAAATTGAATTCTATATTATTAAAGTTAGATATAAATTAGATCTAGTATGAATAAAATAAATTATAAGTTTTTAGAAATGATTTTATTCCTACACTTTTCATTTATAATCATAAGTTGTTCAACAAGTGATATAATAGGAATTAAACACGCTGAAGAAGCCTACGACGAAGGCAGATATTTAACGGCGATTACATATACAACTGAGGTATTAGCAAAAGATCCTAACAACTACAACGCTGCATTAATAAGAGGGAAATCCAATCTGAAGCTAAATAATTATATTGAAGCAATAAAAGATTTTACTTTTGCCATAACTATTGATGAAGGGTTTGACCCATATTACTATCGTGGTAGATCATACTTGGAAATGAATCAATTTGAAAACGCGGGTTCGGATTTAGAAAAAGCAGTTAGATTTGATTCCAGAAATGTGAATGCTCTTTTTGATCTTGCCTATGTTAAAACACTGATGGAGGATTACGAATCAGCTTTAGATATCTATAATAAGGTAATAGAAATTGATCCATCAAATTCCAATGCTTATGTAAACATAGGAAATCTAAAAGGCAGAATGGGGGATAGTGAATCTGCGATTAATTATTTTTCAAAAGCTATATCGGTTAAACCAGATGATGCTTTAGCATATTTTAATCGAGCGACAGAAAAATTAATTATTAATAATAAACCCGGCGCGATTGAAGATCTTTCTAAATGTGTATCAATTGATTCAAAGAATATTAGTTCTTATTTCCTTCTTGCAGAAACAATGCTGCAGATAAAAGATTTTAAAGGTGCTGTAGAAAACATCAATAAAATAATTTCTCTCGATCCTCAAAATGCAAGAGCTTACTATTTAAAAGGTACAGCGGAGTTTGCTATAAATGAAAATGATAAAGCCTGCACAGATTTAAGGAAAGCCGGTGAGCTTGGCTATTATGATGCTTATGACCTTATCACAAAAAATTGTTTGAAGAAAGACAAGAAGAAATCAAAACGATAAAATATATTTTAGTTACTTATAGATTTTGATTAATGTTCAGAGAGTAAATTCTTTTTACTTGCAATTTGGAGGATCTTTAAAATAAAAAAGGGAGCTAAACGCTCCCTTAAAAAAGTTCAGAAAAATTATCTTCCAACTTTATCTAAATTTTCTTTTTTTGCCATCAGTTGTTCCTTTGTTTCCTGTCGATTCGAATCCGTCGTAATAGCTTCAGTAGGACAAGCAGGAATACATTGTGGTTCATCATAAAAGCCGACACATTCTGTACATTTATCTTGAGCGATATATGTATGATCTGAGTTTAAAGCTTCATGAGATTCGCCACCCAATAGCCAAGAGTCGCCAGCACCGTAGATTGCATTATTTGGGCATTCAACTTCGCAGGCATTGCAAGAAATACATTCATCTGTTATAATAACAGCCATAAAAGAACCCCTTAAATTTTCTAAAAATAATTAATTGACGATTGTAAAATAATAAATTTGACTTAAATATCGGAATGTTATTCCAATTTTATTGGCTCACGCGATAAAGGAATTCCGTTTACTTCAAGGACTTTTGTGATATTTCTAAATCTGGGAAGCCATGGTATGTAAACTCCTACAACTTTAACCTTAAAATTACTGCCTGTATAAATTATTTTGTCTAACTCATCAGCGTTTTCTTTGCTTTGATAGTAATTGTCGGAATTCAGGAAAACCTCATCTTCAGTAAACACAAAATGCTTACCAATTTCATTACCAAACTTTGCTTTGTTTATAACTCTTATCGTTATAGTTTCTTCTGTAAGAAAAGGTTCAAAAAACAAGTATCCAAAAAGAAGGACCAGTAAAACTATAAAAAATCCCAACATTACCGATACTTTAAAAAATTTTTCACTAAGCATCATAATTTTATCTCTCCTTTACACATTTATAAATTTACTTTATTGGTTTTTAAATATTCTAAATTATTTCTCACATAAAAATTATATTACTTTTCTTTATACGATTAAAGAAACCGCATTAATGAACACAGTTATCAAATATTGTGCTAATTTAATATTATTCTTTTCTTTGACAATATCACATAGTAAATGTAATATTAAAGAGGAAAATTCACCACAAAGTAATAAACTTTTACTGATTAAAATTACAAAACTTCAGTTCACAGAACCTTCCGGTTTAGCCTTAGCTTTTGATCAAAAACATCTTTGGTCTGTAATTGATAATGATAAAACCGTATATTTTCTTGATATGAATGGGAAAATTGTGAAGTCAATTAAAGTAGATGGCGAAGATTTAGAGGGAACTACGGTTATCGATGATTTAAAGATTGCTGTTATACTTGAAAGAACCCTTGAAGTTATAAAGTTAGATACTTCCGGAAAAGAGCTAAATTGTGCAAAGTTAGATTTAAATGGAAAACTTAACTTGAGAATTGAAGAAATTTGTTTTAATACCTCTAAAAACCAAGTGTATTTTGTAAAGGAAAAAGAACAGGGATTATTTTTCCATTCCAAGCTTCACTTTGATATAATCTCCCAAAACGAAATTGCATCCACAAAAGATTATTCAGATATATGTTATGTTGCACAGTATAGCTCACTATGGATTTTAAGTGACGAATTTCAAAAAGTTTTTCGTGTTTATACTGCTGGTAAGGTTATTAAAGAATATAAGGTTAATGTTAATCAGCCGGAAGGATTGGCAATTGATTATAAGCAGAAAAAATTATTTATTGTCTCAGACAAAACCGGAAAATTTTATGAATATAGTTTTCCTTAATTAAACACCCTTTGTGTCGCCTTTAATCATTTGCCAAACAGTCATTAGGATAATCTGCATATCAAGTTTCATTGACCAATTTTCAATATACCACAAATCAAACCTCATTCTTTGAATTGTTCGCTTACGATTTTCATCCTCATCTTCCACATCGCCTCTTAAACCATTTACCTGAGCCCAACCAGTAATGCCGGGCTTAACATTGTGCCTTAATTTTATTTCTTCAAATATTTGTCCGTACATATCCTGATACGGAATCGCATGTGGTCTTGGACCAACAACAGACATATCGCCCTTAAGCACATTTATAAACTGCGGTAATTCATCAATATTCGTTCTTCTTAATATTCTACCAAATTTTGTAACTCTCTCATCATCTGCAACAACAGGTTTAAAGGAATATTCTTTACTGCTTTCTTCCACCTTCATAGTTCTGAATTTATAGCATTTAAATTTTTCATCTTTAGCTCCGACTCTTTCCTGAAAAAATAACACCGGACCGCGAGATGAAATTTTTATAAGAAGTACAATTATCGGGAACAGCCATGTAAGTATTAGTAGCGTAACCAGAAATGAAAAAAGAATATCAAATGATCTTTTAATAAATCTTCTATTTACCTCTTCAAGGGGTTCATCTCTTGCAGTAATTATCGGAAAATTTCCAATTGTACTTACGTGGAAACGATTTGAAAGGAATCGAAAATAATCCGGTATGATATGCACTTTAACAGCATTGATATTGCAGATTCTTATTATCTCATCAAGTCGCTGTGTTGATTCATTTTGCAAAGCTATTACCACTTCTTCAACTTGATTTGATTTTATTTTTTCATCAAGCTCATCTATCCCGCCAATAACTTCTGTGGCATTTAAATCATTATCCAAAAATCCTATAAATCTATAACCGAATTCAGGTGTTTTTATTATAGTGTTTTTAAAATTCCTTGCAACCTCGCCAGCACCAATTATTAAAAGGTTTCGTACGCTTTTACCTTTTTCTCTTAGAGAGCGAAGGATTTCTTTGAAAAATATTGCTCTTAAACTAACGCAGACAAATAACAATGTTCCATAAATCACAATAAAGTTTCTTGTAAAGAGATCTTCTTTTGCAAGGAAGATAAATAAAACCGCAGCAGCAATTTGTACAAATGTACTTTTAGCAATATTAATAAATTGCGTGGCAACAGATCTTAAGTAAAATTCATTATAAAATCCTGTTATACTTGCATTAAAAAACCAAAGAATATTTAGTATCAAAAGCAGTATGAACATATAATTTCGTTGAAGCAGGATACCGAAGGGTTGAGCAATAACTGCAGCTAAAAAAAAGGAAAGATTAAGAAGTATTAAATCAGCGAAAAGCCTTTGATAGTATATTGATTTTTGGTTTACGATCACTTTTTCTTCACGATATTTTTTTTGTTAAATAACTCAGTTTTTTCTTTCACGTAGTTTTTGATATTCTCTTCAAAAGTCTTTCTGCTAAATTTTTCAGTATGGGATCTAATTTCTGAATAATTCATTGAATGTGAAATAACATCAAATTTTTTAACTGCTTCGATTAATGATTGTACAGTTTGCTCAGGAAATAACAACCCGGTTATACCATTGATAACAGATTCGGAAGTGCCTCCATAATTACCCGCAATAACAGGTGTTCCGCAAGCCATAGCTTCTACAACAATTATCCCGAAATCTTCTTCAGCAGTAAAAACAAAAGCTTTTGCCTTCTGCATATATTCTCTTAAACTTTCAAAATCCTGATACCCGAGAACATCAACATTTGGTGTTGCCTTAGACATTATTTTTTCTTTTTCTGGTCCACTGCCAATTACGACTAATTTTTTATCCAGCATATCTGCAAAAGCATCAACAATTAAATCAATACGTTTATAAGGTACTAACCTTGAGGCAGTTAGATAGTAATCTTCTTTTTCCGTTACCAAAGAAAATTTTTGAGTATCAACTGGTGGATAAATCACATCTGCTTCGCGATTATAAATACGTTTAATCTTTTTTGCGATGTTATTTGAATTGGCTATAAAGTAATTAACATTATTTGCTGATTTTAAATCCCACCTTCGCAAATACTTTAAAGTTTTCTTAGCTATTTTTCCTTTAATCCCCGATGTTAAATTTGCTTCCTGAAAATAATAATCAGCTTCATCCCAAACATACCTCATAGGTGAGTGGCAATAGCAGATATGCAGCTGATTTGGATTAACTTTTACACCCTTAGCAACAGCATGAGAACTTGAAATTATCAAATCATATTTAGATAAATTAAATGATTCTATTGCTTTAGGAAATAGAGGAAGATACTTGCGATGCTGAGTCTTTGCATAGGGTAAATGCTGTATAAAAGATGTGTGAGCATGTTTGCCCTTTAAGATGATTTCTCTTTGCTCATCATTTAAAAAATCAACAAGAGCAAAAACATCTGCATCCGGCCAGATGTTTGTAAATGATTCAACACATTTTTCAGAGCCAGCGTAATTAACAAACCATTCGTGTACAATTGCAGTTTTCAAAGTAAATTTATTTTCCTTCTACACTAAAATATAATTGTTTTATGTCATCAGCCATTCTATGTACACTATAAAATCTTTCAGCTTTGGTTCTTGCGTTTTGAGAAATATGATTCCACATATCATTATTCACTGATAAATTAATTAATAATTCAGCCGCTTCATTTGGATTATTAATGTCATAAAGAATTCCATTTATCTGATTGTCTATTACATCTTTATTTCCCGCAACATTTGTAGCAATCACAGGCAAACCACAAGCAGAAGCTTCCAAAACTCCTAAAGGCATTCCTTCCCAACGCGATGTTGATATATAACAAAAAGCATTTAATAAATGTTTAGATGTTTCAGTCACGCTTCCTGCGAAGATTAAATTTTCAGAAAGTTTATTTTTATCAGCAAGCATTTTTATTTTTTCTGCATCGGGTCCGGAACCAAAAAGTATAAATTTAAAATCGATTAGCTTTCCCTTTTCTCTAAGTTTGACAAGAATAGGAATAATAAGCTCAGTGTTTTTTGAATAATCAAATCTTGTAAATGATATAACAGTCTTTGGTGACTGGTGGAAAGCTTTCGCGTCTATTTTATTTTTAGGTATTACAACTCCATTTTCTATTACTTTAAGTTTGGACTTATTTGTAATTCTGAAATCAGCAACAAGTTCATTTTCACTTTTAGAGACATTAATAAAAGTATGAGTAAACAATCCCAGGAATTTTTCAATCGATATATAAAAAAATCTTTGAGCCGAATTGTATTCACCAATATGCAATCCATGAAAAGTATGAATTACTTTTACCTTCGTTATCACTCTGAGTAGTCTTGAATAAATACCCGCTCCTTTCCCCTGCGAGTGAATCAAATGAATTTTATTTTCTTTAACAAAACTTTTTAATGCCAGTAAATTTTTAATTGAAAATTTTCTATGTGGAATTTCAATTATATTATTTTTGCCGACTAATTTGGAATATTTATCAAAGTAAGGGAAATCTTGTGGTGCGGCAATGTAAAAATCAAAATCATTAATTAGATTATTTGCAAGCTGGTAGATATGTTCAGGTCCACCGCCAAAATCAGCCCTTACCGTTATCAATAATATTTTTAACTTCGGAAAATTATTCATCTATTTACTATAAGTTTTACTTACTAAACCTAAAAAAGAATAAATAAGATAAATTAGAAAGTGAATTGTATTACGGATTAATAAACTAATAAATCCTTTATTGCGCATTTCTTTATAATCTGGAATTGGTAATCCTGTTTTCAGTGCAAGATATTTTATACGTTCTCTTCTTATTTTCCAACTCCCAGAAAACTGATTATCATGAATGCGATAATTTAGGTGAATCCTTGGTATAAAACCCATATCACCGAACTCAGTCATCTTAAGCCATAAATGGTAGTCCTCAAGTTTTAATTCGGGATCTTCATCGTGATATCCAGCTTTAATAATAATCTCTAATCGTGCAAGAACAGTCGATGCTGGGACAGTATTACCAAATTTTACTAAATCATGTCTGGTTTTTGCAACTCTAAATGGCAACGGAAGAACCTCATACTTTGAAGAGAAAATATTAACTGCCCCAAACGTGACCGACATTGAATATACTAAAACCTTTTTTGGATTATTTTCAAGAAATCGAACTTGTTCAACAAGTTTTTCTTTTTTCCATAAATCATCACTTCCAAGAAATGCCACATATTTTCCATTTGCTCTATGCAGACCGTAGTTAAAAGGTATGGCGGGTCTTCCACTATGCTTAATCTGAAAAAATTTAACACGTTTATCCTTGATAGTGTATTCAGTTAGAATATCTAAAGTATTGTCTGTTGATTCATCATCGACTACTATTAATTCAAAGTATGTATAAGTCTGATCTAAAACCGAATCAAGAGTTTCTTTTAAATACAAAGAGGAATTATATGTAGGTATCAAGACAGTAACTAAAGGATTGTAATCTTCAGGCATAAAATATCATCACTATGTTGACTTAAGTAATTTATTCTTAACTCTTGAAAAATAAAATGAAACTAATAGAAAAGTTAAAAAACCGATAACAATATTTCCGTAACCTGCGCCGTATATTCCAAAATACAAGATTAAAAAATATGTTAGCAGCGATGCAATAGTAGTAGGGAATAGTAAAGCATAAAAATTTATTTTAATATTACCGCTGCCAAAAATTGCAACCCCTTTTAGTGTATATAAATTTCTAATAAACCATCCTGCTGCAAGCATTATAAAAAATGGAATTGAAGCATCATACTTACCGCTAAAAATCAACCGGATAAGAATTGGTCCTGCAATTAAGGAAAGTATCAATGCGCTTAATGCAAAAAGATTTTGATAACGATTATACTTTGAATAAATCCTGAACCATTCAGAGACATCATTTGATTTTTCTGAAAAATAAGGGGTGGTAATTTGTTGAATAGTTGTGGTAATAAGATAAAGGGAAACAAGAAGTGTTGCGGCAAAACTATAATACCCAACTTCTGCTCTATCGTGGATAAGATAGTTTATTAATAAAATATCGATATTAAGATTTATAACATTAAGTATGTTGATGAGCAGAGAATATTTTGCATAACCCCATTGAAGAGAAAAGGCGCGTTGTATTCTTATTGTTTTAATTCCCGCAAATGTTTTATGGATAGCAAAATAAAACATCAATGCTGTTGATATCAGTCCGATTGTAAATCCCCAGATATAACCTTCAAATAAAAAGAAATAAGTAAAACCAACTATCAGAACAAGAGAAATAAATTTTGAAATGAACTGAATAATTGAAAGAGACTTTATCATTTTTCTTGCTTCCATATAGGCAATGAATATCATGTAAAGCGTTTGTGGAATTAGAACAATAGAGTATAGTGGGATAACTCTGTTTATAACCGGGTCGTTTGAAAAAATATTAAACTGTGCTAGCAGAAGAGTTATTAGATAAATAGTAACTGAAGTAATAATTGAATAAAGAAGAGCTTGTTTCAGTAGAAATACTTTTTCGCCTTCGGGTCGTTTTTCGGAGCACAGTTTTTGAATGGAAGTATTGAAGCCTAATCCGGAGATAATTCCACCGGCTAACACAAATACCTGTAAAAATTTTATTCTTCCAATATCCTCAGGCATTAAAATATAGGCAACAAAAAGTTGAACAAGAAAACCAAGTATAAAAGTTAAAGCATTAGAAGAAAGAAGGTGGAGAAATCCTTTACTGAATGCAGCCTCTTTAATTTCTTTGAGCTTTTCAGAAATAATATTACTCGATTTTTTAGTTTCTGTGTCGTTATTCACTTATTAAAGATGCTTTAATTATTTCCGACAAATATATCTAAAAACACATGCATTTTGTAATTTACAATGACACGATAAAAAAATAAAATAATGAATAAAAAGAATAATTATATTTCATATTTTTCAAATACCTCTGTTTTAGGTTTATTCTTTGTAATTATAATTGCTTCCTTATCTCATTTATTATTTTCCCATCTTGGTTACAACCCCACTGATGACGGTTTTACTTTGGCATATAGCAGAAGAATTTTAGATGGACAAATCCCTCATCTTGACTTCATTATAATCAGGCCATTTCTTTCTCCACTTCTTCATTTACCAGTAGTTGCTTTTGGTGGAGATTATACATTCTATATATCACGTTTTATTGTTTGGATTCAGTTTGCGCTGATTGCATTTCTTTTGACAAATTTTATAGTCCAAAGTATTTCTATTTCGATCAATATTTATTTAAAACTGTTATTTCCTTTAATCACTTTTATAATTGCGGCTCACACATTTCCAATAATGGCCTGGCACACAATTGATGGCTTAATGTTATCAGTAATCGGATTAAACTTATTAATTAGCCATTCAAAATTTAAGAAGAATACAGGGTTTTTAATTTTAGGGCTGGCTTATTTATGCAAGCAAAGTTTCTTACCACTTGGATTTATTGTCATTCTTTTTGATGGTGAGTGGCGAAAGATAGAAAGGTGGGTTTCATTCTTATCGCCTGCTCTTATCTATTTTTTAGTACTAATCCTTTATGATACAAATGCGTTTGAAAATGCAATACTGCAAATAACTTCTCAAACAGGTTTATCTAGTATAATTAATTTTCAATTTGAAACAATTTGGCTCCCTGCTGGAATAATTTTAGGATTAATTATTTGGTTAAGCTTAGATTTAGCGAAAAATATGATTGATATCCTTTCCTACATCTTTTTTTCAAGCATTCTTTCGCTGATTGTATTTGGATCAATGACTGATATTGTCAATAAAATATCCCTTCTATTATCTGGGATATTCATATCCCTAATGATTATAAATTTTAAGCAGTTCAGAAACTTCAATAGTCAGCCATATAAGACCTACTTTATTTTTTCTATTCTTACTATATGTGTGTCCATTTCCTTTGGGTACAATTATCCAGTATTTGTAACGGGTGGTTTTATACTTTTATTTTATAGTTATGTGGCTCAAAAAGGGTTTCGGTTTAATGACAGCAAGTGGATTATGATTATCGTTACAGTACTATTATTAGGTTCATTTATATACTCCAGGTACAATTTTATTTATAGAGAAGCGCCATTTACAGAAATCAATTATGAATTGGGTGGTGTTTTATCCGGCGCATCATTGATTAAAACAAATGTAAATACATTTAATGTACTATCAGATCTACATAATATTACCAAATCAATTAGTGCAAAAAATAAAAAGTACGCAATTGTTCCAGACAATGCAGGTTATTGGGTTAAAGCTCAGCAGCAAAATCCATTAAGTATCGATTGGGTATTTGAGACAGAATTAAACAAAGAATTTCTAAAAAACAGAATTAAAGACGATCTAAATAGAAATAGAGGTTCTTTATTAATTATATTACAAAAATATGATGCTGAGTATATCGCAAAAGAATATTATTCAGTTATTCTATCCAATTCCATTGTTAAGTATGTTCAGAGCAATTTTAATTTGTTATTTGAGACTAAATATTATTACGTTTATCAATAAAAATTTTTATCTAAGTAATATTGAAATTCACAACTATTAAATATTCTCCTTCAGAACTTTTTAGTTTCAAAAACTCATCCCGTTCAGAAAGAGCAAAGAAGAATATTATTATACTTTTTATTCTTCATTTTTTTAATTTCCTTTCAATTATGGCTATTGTTCCAGTAGCACTAAACTATCTTGGTAAGGCTGAATATGGTATCTGGCTTACTCTTGCATCAATTCTTAGCTGGTTAATTAATCTGGATTTTGGTCTAGGTAACGGCTTAAGAAATAAACTAGCTGAAGCTATTGCCCTTGATGATTTAGAATTAGCAAGATATTACGTCAGCACCGCTTATGCTGTTTTTACTATTGGGATAGTAGGTGCGATTATTATTTACTTATTTGTTCATGGATTATTTAATTGGGCGCATGTTCTTAATGCACCTGAAAACTATTCAGCATTATTGAATAATCTTGTTCTTTACGTTATTGTTTTATTTCTAATACAATTTTTATTTAAGCTTCTAACGTCAATAATTAATGCAGATCAAAGACCGGCATTAAATGGAGCATTAAGCTTAACAATAAATACTTCAACTTTAGTTGCTGTATATCTGCTGTCTATTTTCTATAAATCTTCTTTAACACTCTTTGGCATTATCTCTGCTTCTATACCAGTGATAGTATTTCTCTCTGCGTCATTTTATTTGTTCAATGGTCACTTTAAAAAAATATCACCAAAGATTAGTTATATAAATTTCAATTATTCTTCGGCTTTAGTAAAACTTGGGATGCAATTTTTTGTAATTCAGATTTCAAGCCTAATTGTTTTTACTACCGGGAATATTGTAATTACACAGCTTTATGGACCTGAGCCTGTTGTAACTTATAGTGTGGCTTACAGATATTTTTATATTGTGCCAATGGTTTTTAATGTTGTTCTTGCTCCATTCTGGTCTGCTTTTACAGAAGCATATGTTAAAAAAGAATTTGGTTGGATAAAAAATTCAATGAAAAAATTAATTTTTATTTGGATGATTTTATCTTTTGCTGCTATAATTATGTTACTACTCTCAAATTGGGTTTACAAAATATGGGTGGGGCACCAAATCGATGTACCATTTGCACTTTCATTTTCTGCTACTGTGTTTGTAATTGTAGCTAACTGGAATAATATATTTGGATACTTTATTTATGGTGTCGGTAAAGTCAGAGTCCAACTTTATTATTCAATCTTTACTGCGCTGTTAAACATTCCTCTTTCAATCTATCTGGCCAAGTATGTTGGACTTGGAATAACCGGAGTTATGGTCTCAACAATAATTTGCTTAATCTTTTTTTCTATCTGGGCTCCTATTCAGTATCATAAAATTATTAATAATAAAGCTGCAGGAATCTGGAATAAATAGATGGTTATTTTTTTTATCATTTTCATATTACAGACAGAAAATTTAACTTAAATTCCAAACGTATTTCTCCTTTAAAAATTGTAATTTGAACTACACAAAAACAGTTTTGAGAAAATTATGTTAATAGGAATTATAGCTAATATCACAAAGGAAAATGTTTTTGACGTTGTTTCATCCTTTCTAGCTAAACTCAAAAAAAACAAAATCGATTACCTTCTTACTAAATCTCTCTTTGAGGACAAGAATAAGCTAAAGATAGAACTCTATGAAGACTTTGTTACTGATGATAAAGAAATTTATGAAAGAAGTGATGTAATTATTTCTATCGGCGGTGATGGAACTATGCTTGCAACTGCCTTTAATGCTCAGTTTAATAATAAGCCTGTGCTTGGTGTAAATCTTGGCAAACTTGGATTTCTTGTTGAAGCAGATATAAATCAAATGGATAAAGTTATAGCTGATTTAAAAAATGGAAATTATAAAATTGAAGAGCGAATGGTTATCACAGGCATTGTTGAAGGCTATAAATCAGAAAAGTTTTTTGCGATAAACGATATTGTAATTGATAAAGGCGGCTGGCCTAAAATGATTGAGCTTACTGTTTGGGTTGATGGTGAATATGTTACTACACTTTCCGCTGATGGTTTGATCGTTGCAACTCCGACTGGTTCAACCGGTTATTCCATCTCTGTAGGCGGTCCAATTGTTTCTCCCAAAACGGATGTGATTACTCTTTCACCAATTTCGCCGCATAGTTTAACTGTTCGTCCACTTGTCCTTCCAGGTAATCAGGAAATTGTTATTAAAGCTGATTCCCCTTATAAGGAATTACAAGTGAACTGCGATGGGCAGCGCTCTTTTACTTTTCCGCCACCGATGGAAATAAAAATTAAAAAGAGCGAGCGACCTTTAAAATTAATTCATACTTCGCTTACAACGTATTTCGAAACTCTTCGCAATAAACTTATGTGGGGAATTGATTTGCGGATTAATCAGAAAAATGGAAAAGAATAAAGTTTTAACTAACTAATTTCCATTAGCTAAAAACTCAATTGCATAATTTGTGTTATTGTCATTTCGACCAACCTGCCCGCTGACGCAGTCAAGGCGGGAGGGAGAAATCTGAATGATATAATTGATAAAATTTCTCAGCTTGCCTGTCCGGTAGGCAGGTCGAATCCGCCGCGGCGGACTTCAAAATGACTTTTCAAAGGCTTGAAGACTAGTAATAAATGTCATCACAATACAATTAAGAAAGAAATTAAATGCTCAAATATCTCATCCTACTTGCAATTATAAATACCACAATCCAAATAAATTCTCAAGATTTTAAAATCACCACAGATGAAAAAAACGGTGAGCCATTAATCCTTGGTTACTGTTCTGCAAGCGAAATGAATGATACAGTATTCTTCAATACCTGGACAACAGAATACAATAACTACCAACCGGATTATGTAACTCTTGATAGCTTAGAAGGAAAACTTGAAGACATAAATATTAAAATTATTTTCCGTTCGACCTGCAGCGATAGCAGGGAACAACTTCCAAGATTATTTAAGATACTAAACGAACTAAACTACAATGTAAACTCAATTACTCTAATTGGAGTTAACAGGGAAAAGCAAGGCTTATCCAATGAAGCAGAAGGGCTTGAAATAGAATTAGTCCCAACAATTATTTTTTATAAAGAGGGAAAAGAAATTGGAAGAATTGTTGAAACTCCAGCAGAAAGTTTGGAAAAAGATTTAGCAAAAATTCTATCGTAGCGCAATCCGATGCGGTGAATTCCTTCTTACTATAAAATTTTTTGTAACGCAGGAATCCTTTCCTGCGATTAGGTCGTGATATAAAAAGCAAAAGCAGGATGGGAGTCCTGCTCTACAAAAACAAAAGCCTCGACTTTCATCGAGGCTTCTTTTTAATTCTCTATCTCAGCAAGTTCAGGAAGTTTTATCTTCTTCGGTTTCAAATCTTCTTTCTTTCCTTTACCGTTTCCATTGCTTCCGTTCTTACCATTTTTACCGTTGGTTTTGTTCTTGCTTCCAAATCCTTCCGGATTATTTGCATCAGCATAATTTTTATAAGTGTAAATCTTATGCTGAAAGTTTCTGAGAATTATTCTTTCTTCATCTTGATGCAAAACATAATTTGGAAGTAACGGAATTTTTCCTCCTCCGCCAGGTGCATCAATTACAAAGTGTGGAATTGCAAGTCCGCTTGTATGACCGCGTAAATTTTCAATAATGTTCAATCCTGTTTCAATAGAAGTTCTAAAATGATTTGCTCCTTTGGTTTCATCTGCCATATAAATATAATATGGGCGAACTCTTATCTTAAGAAGTTTCTGCATCAATTCTTTTACAACAGCAGGATCATCATTAACACCCTTCATAATAACCATCTGGTTTCCAATTGGAACTCCGGCGTCAGCTAACATCTCACAGGCTTTAGAACTTTCAGGTGTAATCTCCCACGGATGATTAAAATGAGTATTAACATATATTGGATGATACTTCTTTAACATATTAACAAGTTTGTTTGTAATACGATGAGGAAGTACGCAGGGCATTTTAGATCCAATACGAATTATTTCGATATGAGAAATAGCTCTTATTCGTTGAAGAATTTTTTCAAGCATTGCATCTGTTAACATCAAAGGATCGCCGCCTGAAAGTATTACATCACGGATTTCCGTATGCTCTTCAAGATATTTGAAAGCGCTTTCAAGTCCTTTCATAGAAATTTTTTCGTAATCGCCCACTTTCCTTTTTCTTGTACAGAATCGGCAATACATTCCGCATTGGCTTGTAACAAGAAACAGTGCGCGATCAGGATAACGATGAGTAATGTTTGGTACAGGACTCATTGCATCTTCCATCAGCGGATCTTCTGTTGCATCAAAGTCTTCCAGTTCAGCTTTATCTGGAACACATTGCCGCCAGATAGGATCTCCGGGATGGCGAATTAAGCTTAGATAATATGGATTGATACGTGCCTGAAAAAATTCATCAAGATCTTCCGCCACTTTGCGGTCGATCCCAAATTTTTCGACAAGTTCATCAACAGTGTGCACACTGTCGCGTACCATTTGCTGCCAAAGTTCCATAACGATTCCTCAGTGATTCTTATTGTTGAAAATATTTTCCAAATACCAGCAGGTCGTCACCTACCGAGTAAAAATCTCTTATCTCCGAAATAATTGTATACTTATTTCTAAGATAAAAGTTTTGCGTGGAAGCATAACTTTCTTTTGAAGAAGTTTCTGCCAACAGCCATCTGCCGTTATTACTTCTTACAAACTCTTCAGCATGTTCTAAAAGCTGCTTACCGATTCCTTTGCCTGAGGTTGCAGGATCGGATGCAATCCAGTAGAGATCATAAACTCCATCTGTTAACGGACGTTTTCCTGTACAATGATATCCAACAATCTTGCCATCATTTTCGTAAACATATAAATGATAGTCTGTCTGATCAGGATTCATAACAGAAATATTTACAAGCTCCATCGCAACTTTAATTTCTTCTTCATTAAAGTTGGGAATCCTCGTCAGCATATTTTCAATAGCAGCTTCGTCAGACTGCTTTATTCTTCGAATCATTGTACTTTCGCTGTAATGCAAAATTCGTTATAGTAAATAAAAGTTCTTGATAAGATTTGCCTGTTGCTGCGGCTGCTCGTGCAAAGCCGGAATCACTTGATACATCAGGGTTTGGATTAATTTCAATCACGTAAGGTGTTCCATCTTTCGATAAACGTACATCAACTCTTGCATAATCTCTGCATTTCAAAACGTTGTAAGCATGTATTGCAATCTCTTCAACTATTCTTTTTATATCTGAAGAAATTTTAGCCGGACAAATAGGTTTTGTATAATTATAATATGTGCTGCCTTCAATCCATTTACCGTCGTATGTAACTATCTTCGGTAATCCTTCGGGTAAACCTGTAAAATCTATCTCGGATATTGGAAGAATTTTACCGCCCAGTACAGCACAATTCAATTCTCTTCCAACGATGTACTCTTCTACAATAAGATTTTTTTTATAAGTCTCGGTTAAAAATGTAAAATGTTTTTTCAATTCTTTGTAATTGTGAACAACTGAGTTTTCAGAAATACCAATGCTTGCATCTTCATCAACTAATTTTAGAATAAGCGGATAATTAAGATTAACATCCTTCTTAGTAAATTTTTCTTTTGGCGATAGCGTAATTGCTCTTGGAGTTTTAATTCCGTTTGAGTATAAAATTTCTTTTGCTCTTTTTTTATTCAAACAATTGCCAAGTGTTTGAGGAACATTACCGGTGTATTGATAACCAAGTAGTTCATATAATCCGGCAATACAATATTCGTAATAAGTTATTCCTTCAACCGATTCCACAAAATTTAATATTGCATCAGGATTGTAAGATGTAATTTCATTTATGGTGCGATTAACATTTTTGTCTATCGGTAAAGAATTAACATCGGTAAAAAATTTTTTAAGATGATTTTCAATCTCAATCATATTTGATGCAAATGAATGTTCTGATAAATCTTTGCTGTCTGAACTCTCATCTGCAGGTTTTCCGTTGTAGATAGAAAATATGCTTACGGGCGAGTTATAACAGATTAAGATTTTAGCTTCAGTTTTCATAATAGATTATATCTCTTAACTGCTGATGCTAAAACTGTGTTTATCATATCATTGTATTCTATGCCTGCTGCACGTGCGGCTTTGGGAAAACTTGAGTTCTCGTTTGGATCAGGAATAATTCCCGGCAAAGGATTAATCTCAATAATATTTGGTTCGCCATTTTTATCAAGACGTAAATCTATTCTGCTCCAATCACGACATTTTAAAACTCTGTAAGTGTCAATACAAACTTTGTTAATCTTTGCTTCAAGTTCTTTTGTAATGTTTGCCGGACAATCGAACACATCAAAATCATTTTCTTTGGTATCTAGAATCCATTTTGCTTCATAAGAATAAAGTGGAGCGGTTCCAGCAGGGTATTTATCAAATCTCATTTCAATTGCGGGAAGAACTTGAGAGTCACCGTTGTTGCCAAGAATCGCAACCGTGAATTCTCTGCCTGATAAAAATTCTTCTACTAAAGCGGATTGATTATACTCAGATGTTATTCTTTTTATTTCTCTTTTAAGTTCTTCATTGTTATGAACAAAGGATGAAGCATAAATTCCTTTTCCCGAACCTTCGCTAGTTGGTTTAACAATCATTGGAAAGCTAAGATCATGATTCTCTGCGTCTTCAATTTTATCAGCAACAAAAAATTTAGCGGTAGGAACTTTGTAGTAACTTAAAATTTCTTTTGTGCGGGCTTTATCTAAACAAATTCCAAGAGTAAGAGCATCAGAACCTGTGTAAGGAATCTGTAACATATCAAGCATAGCGGGAATTTGAGCTTCACGACTTACGCCAAATGCACCTTCAGCAATATTAAAAACAATGTCTGGTTTGATTTCACGAAACTTATAATATGCTTCTTCGTTTGCTTCTATCAGCGTAACATTATTATAACTTGCAATTGCATCTTTAACTGCATTGATTGTTTCCCGGGTATCCCATTCTGCAAACTCATCCATTTCTGAATTTAAATTTTGTGATTGATTATTCGGATTTGGGGACACTGCTGCGGGGAAAGAATCACTTTCAGGTTTCACATTATATGCTAATGCAACGTTCAACTTCTTTTTAAAGAAGGAAGATAAAATATTTTCTCCTATAATAATTTTTACGATAGCAAATATAATGTTTATATAATTTTTGTCAACAAGTTTTTAAAATGTTGAAAAATATTTTTTCATGGTGCTAAAGACAATTCTAAGCAGCTTTTAAAACATTTTTTAATTTATTTATTAGCTCTAATACTTTTACGATATTGATTAGAGAAGCTGTTTATAGTATTAAAAGTGATGTGAGTGGTTTTTGAGTTATGCAATCTTTGCGTAAGAAAGATTTTTTGAGTATTGTTTGATAAGATTTTTGCGGATGACGGTGGAAAAATATTTTTCTAACTTCGGATCATTTTCTATTAATTTGAACGCTCTTTGCTTCGCTTCAAGAATTAATTCCTGGTCTTCAACAATGTTTGTGTACTTCAATTCCGGAAATCCGCTTTGCTTTGTTCCGAAAATATCTCCAGGTCCGCGGAGTTTTAAATCTATTTCAGCAATCTTAAATCCATCTAAATATTTTACCATCGATTGCAATCTTACAGATGATTTATACTTTTCTAACTGAACTGAAGATAAATAATCAAGCTCAAGTTCGTTTACATTTTGCTTTGCAGCAATTTCATCTTTAGTTATTAAAATGCAATAAGCTTGTTTGTTGCTTCTTCCAACTCTTCCTCGTAACTGATGAAGCTGTGATAAACCAAAACGATGTGCATCATTTATTAAAATTATATTTGCATCTGGAATATCAATCCCAACTTCGATAACAGTTGTTGAAACTAATACATCAAACATCTTTTTCTGGAACATCAACATCACTTCTTCTTTTTCCTGCCAGCTCATTCTGCCATGAATCAATCCAAGTTTTAGATTTTTAAGATGATTTTCTTTTAAATCTTCATAAAAAGTAGTTGCAGCTTTTAAATCCAATTTTTCAGATTCTTCTACTAATGGATAAACCAAAAATGTTTGGTAACCTTGTTTTGCTTTATCAATAATAAAATTATAAATCTCAGGGAGTTTCTTTTCACCGCGTAAAACTGTTTTAATTGGTATTCTATTCTTTGGCATTTCATCAATTACAGATAAATCCAGATCGGCGTAAACAGTCATAGATAAAGTTCGTGGAATTGGAGTTGCGCTCATAACAAGTACATCGGGAGTTTTGCCTTTGCTTTGCAGCAAAGCACGCTGCTTTACACCAAAACGATGCTGCTCATCAATTACAATCAAACCAAGGTTGTTAAACTTAACCTGCTCTTCAAAAATTGCATGAGTGCCAATTATAATATCTGCTTCCTGCAATTCAATTTCAGATAATTTTTTAGTTCGCTCGGATTTCTTTTGTCCGCCAAGTAACAAGCTAACTCTAATTTCTTGTCCTTTATGAGCGGATGCAAGTTTGTTCATCATTGCAGAAATATTTTTTGCATGCTGATCCGCCAGAATTTCTGTTGGAGCCATTAACGCAGCTTGAAATCCATTATCAACGGCAATAAGCATTGAAATTAATGCAACTATAGTTTTTCCGCTTCCAACATCTCCCTGCAAAAGTCTGTTCATTGGCTTTTCAGAAAGCATATCTTTTTTGATTTCACCCAGAACATTTAACTGCGAATGTGTTAACTCAAACGGAAGTGTTTTAATAAAATCAGAAACTAATTTTGTTTTGATTTCCATTTTGTTGCCGATAAGTTTTGTTTGATAATTATTTTTTCTTATCGCAACAAGAAGTTCTATGTAAAACATTTCTTCAAACTTAAATCTGCGTTTTGCCTGCTCGAATAATTCTTTGCTTTGCGGGTAATGATAATTTTTAACTGCTGTAATTAAATCAATTAATTTGTGCTGACTTAAAATTTCTTCGGGAAGAGTTTCTTCAAGTTTATCTGCATAATTTTCTACGGCGTAATTAATTATTCTTCTTAAACTTAAATCGCCAATGTTGCGCTGTTTAAGTTCTTTTGGTATTCTGTAAAACGGAATAATCTTGCCAGTGTTTAAAAAACTTTGTGTTTCTTCCTCAGTTATCTTATCGTAATCGGGGTGAATGATTTGCAGCTTGTTGAAATTTGTTTCTGGCTTGCCCGAAATTGCAAAATAATCTCCCTCATTAAAAACAGAATGAAAATACGTAACTCCCTGAAACCAGATGCACTCTATAAATCCGGTTGAATCTCTGAATTGAACTTTTAAAATTTCTTTTCTGCCAAGATTTCTTTTTTCTTTATCTACAACTTTTGCAATGATAGTTACTTCACCATCAAAACCATTCATTGCATAGCCGTAAGCACGAGCCGCAGTTAATACGGTTGTGCGATCAAGATGGCGGGAAGGGAAGTAGAATATTAAATCACGAATTGTATTTATCCCAATTTTAGAAAATGATTCAGCCCGTTTAGGTCCAACAGATTTAATGTATTGAACGGATGACTCAAGAATATTTTCTTTATCAGATTTCATTGCCCGAAAAATAGATTGTTAATTAGGCAAACTCAACAAAACATAGTATTTAACATATTAATTTCTAAAATAATTTTTACTCAATGTAAATTTTTCTTAATCCTTATTACCTTTATGCCGACAAGTTTATTAGCAATGATTGACGTGTTTAATTTTCTGTTTGTTTGTTGGCTTTTTATTTTAAGGGAACAATTGTTGCAGTAAAATTATATAAGAGGAGATATGGGATGAAAAATTTAAGTTTTCTTTGTGTTGAACGTTTCTTAAAAAATTTATTTATAAAACGATTATTTTCTTTTCTGCTATTAACATTACTTATACTGCAGCAGTATGCCTGCAGCACCACAGAGCCACCCGATGAAAAGCCACCGGTTGAGCCAGACAGCACAACACAAAACTTTACGTTTCAAACTTATGAGTTTGGTGACGGATCTGAATCAAGCTGGCTAAACGATATCTGGATTTTTAATGAGAATAATATATGGGCCTGCGGGTATATCAATGTAACCAGCAACACTGGGAGAGTTAATTTCATTCACTGGAATGGCAGTCAGTGGCTTGGAGTGGGCCAACAGTTTGACAGCGGCGGTTTTGACGGAATTTGGGCAGCAGACTCTAATACAATTTATTTTGCAGATGGAATTGTGTTGAAATATAAAAATGGTGTGTTTAAATATGAAAATTTTAGCAATATCCCTTTACCAAACGGCCAGGGTGTACATAAACTTTGGGGAAGCAGTGAGAACAATATCTGGGGAGTTGGACCAAACAGTACAATTGTTCATTATGATGGAACGACTTGGAGTAAAATTGATTTTGAACAAGGTTGGAGATTTGATGCTATAACAGGCTCTAAACAAACAGGAATAGCTTATGCAAGTGCAACCAGCCAACAGTTTAACACAATAATAGTAGAACTAAAAAATAATTCAGCAACTGTTATTTATAACAGTGCAAATGATCCGGAGAATTTAACCTCATTTTCAATAGAACCATTAAATGATCAGGAGCTAATACTCGGGACAACAAGTGTCTGGACATTTAATGTCAACACAAAAGAAACGAAAATTTTATATAGAATCGGGTCAATTGGAAATTATATAGCACTTTCAGCTTTGAATAGTCCCATTGATGTATACTTTTTTATAGATAAGTATGGTGCAGGCGAAAACCTTTTGCATTATAACGGAAAACGTTTCTCAACAATAAATTTCAGCGATAGAAATTACGTTATTTACGGTGGTGCTTCTGCAATAAAAGATTTAGCGGTTATGACAGGTTTTTCAAACAACAAAGGGTATTTAGTAAAAGTAAAAAGGATAAAGTGACAGAATAAATACAAATTAATTAACAAAAGGGTGATGTTTGCTGCACCACCCTTAAACAGAAAACCCAAAGCCTGGTCAGCTTTTTTCTCTTCTTTTAAGAAGGGTGGTTTTCTTGTTTTAAATCTAAAAAAAGGGGATATAATATGAAAATCCAAAATTTTCTGATTACGCTTGTAATTTGTTTATACATTATTAGTTCAAGCTATGCTCAATGTCCGGGTGGTGGTGAGCTAAAAATTTGCGTTGAAAATCCAACTTCAAATAAATTCTACTTATCCATTAATTCTGATGGTTACTGTTGGGATTATAATAATTCGCAAGTTGTAATTGTGAATAATTATGAAAGATCCGTAACAGTAACCTCTGGTAATTATAGATTTGATTCTCCCAATGATAAAGGTTCTAACATAGATACAATTCCCTGGGGAAAGTTTAAAATAAAAATAGTAAGTTTTGATTCCTTTGGACTTGCGAGATTCGGTAAGAGTTTTTATTTAAATCTTAAGGATGAAAATTGGAGTAAGGGGTCTACTTATTCTGATTATCAAAGAGACACTTGGATTATTATAGATCAAAGTGCAAATGATGGTAATGGTTCAATATTTCTTCGCGGCTTTAGCAGAAATGGAACGGAATTAACACGCTACATCGCCGATTATGATTCAAATTCCACAATTAATATTTGGACATTTATGGGATTTGATAGTCCAAACACAAGTAATTTCAAAGTTCCTATAACACTTTTTAATAAAATCGAAAATACAAACACAAGTTTTGGTTATTTAGAAGCAAATGGACGTCAAGTTAGGTCAGGGAATGAAGAAACATTTAATTACAATGTTCAGCAAAGTGTTACACACGGTACTTTAGACACAATAACCAATGTCCGTAATTATTCTTTTAAATGGAGTAATTCAAATTATATTACTCCCCAATCTGGACAAAATATTTACAATAGTTTATTCAATTTTTCGACTTTTATAGATGTTTATGATAAATCTATAACCCGCAACTTCCGCCCTGTTTACCCACTAACAATAAAAAACATATCGCCAGAATCAGGCAGCACAAATAGTTTTGGAGA
Organism: Ignavibacteriales bacterium; assembly: GCA_037444745.1. GTDB lineage: Bacteria > Bacteroidota > Ignavibacteria > Ignavibacteriales > Ignavibacteriaceae > IGN3. The sequence continues at coordinate 426 of JBBILT010000009.1, read as the reverse complement.
AGTTTTATTTAAAGTCCCAACAACAGATAATCAATTTCAATCTTATTCAGCAGCTGGCAGCGGCTTTGTTAAAGATAATGCGTTTGATAGCCTTAGTATTCTTGTTGGTAGTATTCCAAACCAACAATACGGTATAAAAGCAATTAGCCCATTTACTTATAATGGCAGAAATTATTATTGGCAGAGTGGAGATTTTAATCCTACAACTCAAACGGATTTATTAATTACCTCACAAACAAATAAAGAGGCTTATTACAAGGGCACGCAACTATCCAACCAAACTAACGAGTACTCAAACACAAGCCAGCGAAAATTCATTCAAACCCCGGATGGAGTAAAACATATTTGTTATGAAAGTATGAATCGCGTTTGGATAGAACACAGCACAGATAACGGTGCAACCTGGATATTGGGCAATGGCGGTAA